>CAROLD010000012.1 GCA_949035555.1 uncultured bacterium
GCTCAAAATAAAGAAACAGAAGAAGAATATAACGAAACAATTAAAACAGTAGAAATTTATACAAAAAATCTTGAAACAGATAATGCCGAAGAGGTTAAAGATGAAAATTTACAAAAGCTGCCTGAACTAAGACCGCTTGATACAAAATCAGAAAATTTAACCGAAGATAACGAAATTATCCCACCAGATATCAAAGTTTCTGCCGCGGCTTCAATTGAAGAAGATGATGAAAAACCTGCAAAAAAACAAAAGGTTAAAAAAGAAAAAATAAAAAAAGAGAAACCTGTTAAAGAAAAGAAAGAAAAAAATCCAACAAAAGGATTTATTTTCTTACACGGACAAGACAAAAACACTATAAATGTAAATAACAATACACAAAAACAATTTCAAAATACAGAATTTGCACCGTTAGATCCTATAATTCCCCGGACAAGAGTAGAAGAAAATAATCAAAGATATAATTTTGCACCGCTTGATGCAATCCCTGTTCCATCCCTTGACGGAAGAGGGTATTCTATCCATAACTGGGGAGATACTAATTTATAATGATGAATTTCATACCATACAGCGTGCTTCCCGGCGCAGAAAACATGAAAATTGATGAAGAATTGTTGAATTCTGCAATCAACGAAAAACTTAATTATCCGATATTCCGTTTGTATGGGTGGGCACCTGCGTGCGTGTCTCTGGGCAGAAATCAGAATGATAATTTTATAGATACCAAAGTTTTAAAATCTAAAGGGATTGATGTTGTAAGACGTTTAACTGGCGGCAGAGCACTTTTACACGATGATGAAATCACTTACAGCTTTATCTGCCCTGTTTCTTACCTCAAAAACGGAGAACATGTAGTTTCTTCATACAAAGAGATTTCACAAATTCTTATTGATAAATTTAAAACTATAGGAATTGATTTATCTTTTGGCGAATCAAAACCTGTAAAAACTGGTTTTGATTACTGTATGTTAATCTCAACCGGCGCAGATCTATGCTTTAACGGTAAAAAACTCATTGGTTCTGCTCAGTGCAGAAAAGCCGGGTATATATTACAGCACGGCTCTATTTTATACAATTTCGACGAAAACCTTATTGAAGAAATTTTTAATGAAAAAGTATCCACAGAAGAAATAACATGTATAAAAAAAATTAATCCATCATTGTCAAAACAGGATATAATTGATATACTAAGTAGGGAGTAAATTTATGTTAAAAAAAAGAAATGGTGAAATTACTGCATCACAAACCGCACTAATAATGGAAATTGTTATTCTTGTGCTGTTTGCACTCATTGCGGCACCATTTTATACGTCTTACCAGAAAAGACTTGCTGTTAACACATACAAAGTTGTGTTTGCGGCACTGCAACAAGGACATAAAATGTACACACTGACGACTTCCGAAACTATGAATGTTTATAATACAAACTTAAGTGCCGAAGATTTTGCTAAAACCTATTTTACTCCCTATATGCAGATTAACAGTATGTGCGAAAAAGACCAGCATCAGTGCTGGCATACACCATACTACAAAGATTTAAAAAACAGAAAAATACAAAACCCGTCAACATACAGTATTATTCTTGCAAATAAATCAGTTCTTGGCTTTTCTAAAAATAAAGACGGGCTTATAAATATGATTGTTGATATCAATGGTAAAGCCGGTTCTAACAGACTTGGCAAAGATATATTTGTATTTTCATTTTATAATAATGAACTTAAACCTGACATTTGCGACAAATCCGTTTATAAAAAATTAGTCAATAACGGTCTTCACACAGGCGGCTATGATAAATGCGGAATTCCACAGGATGTATATGATTATGATGAATTGATTTCAAAAGAATTTTATGAAGCATGCAACAAAAAGGCTCCGACAGATTCTTTAGGACTTGGAACAGGTTCAGCTTGCGGCGCTTTGTTAAAAAATAATAACTGGGTAATGGACAAACAATATCCATGGTAGTATAATTCTAAAAACAAATGAAAAGGGATATCTTATGGCAGGGAAAAATTTAAAAGCAATGATTATGGCAGCAGGCATGGGTTCCAGACTAGAACCTCTGACTTTGATGGTGCCAAAACCGTTGATCCCTGTTATGAATACTCCGATTATGGATATTATCCTCACTCAGCTTGCTGATTTAGGGGTGAAAGATGTAATTTCTAATACTTACTATCTTTCAGAACAGATTATTGACAGATATTCAAAAAATAAATTAGGAATACACTTTAATTACATAAAAGAAACCGAACTTTCAGGAACTGCGGGCGGAGTCAAAAAATGCCAGTTTTTCTTTGATGAAGGGGAAGATTTTATTGTTATGTCAGGAGATGTTTTAACAAATGCCGACATAAAAAAAGGTGTTGAAATTCACAAAAAATCCGGCGCGGTTGCAACTATCGGGATAAAACAGATTGCTCATGAAAAAGTTTCACACTTCGGCGTTGTTGTAACTGATGAAAACGGATATATTACCGAATTTCAGGAAAAACCTTCAATTGAAGAGGCAAAAAGCAACTGCATAAACACAGGGATTTACATATTTAACTACAAAATATTTGACTACATTCCGGAAAATACATTCTACGACTTCGCAAAAAATGTTTTTCCGCAATTACTTGACGAAAAATTGATAAATACATTTGAAGTAAATGAATACTGGAATGATATCGGCACAATTTCCCAATATAAACAATCCATTCAGGATGTATTTAACGGTATTTGTAATATCAAACATTCAAAAGTAAAAGAAACAAATTTAGGCTCCTACATCTGCGGAAACACTAAAATACCCGAAACAGTCAGATTTATAGGGAATTCTGTTGTCGGAGACAACTGCAAACTCGGAGAATATATTAAACTTGAAAATTGTATTGTTCTAGACGGTGCTGAAATAAAAACAGGTTCTGAACTCACTGATTGTATAATTATTCCTTCTTTAAACTCAGATTTTAAAAATACGAAATCTGTAGGGAATATAAAAACAGAAATTACTATCTAAACAAATAAGCGCGGAATTGAATTCCGCGCTTATTTGTTTTATTATTTTTTTTCAAAAAATTTTATTCCTGCCTTTTTAAGTTTTTCTATAACAATATTTAAATTACGCGGATAATCAGTTGCGCCTTCTATTTTAATATTTATAGGAGTAAATGTTGCAGGCACACGATGTTCTGGATGTGAAATTATATCTCGAACGTCATTATATAAAAATTAAATTGTAACATTTTCGTAAACATGTGACAAAAATTTTTATTGTTTGATTTAGAATAAGTGTACAGCAGTTAATTAATTTAAATGGTGCGAAATGAACATAGACTCAATTAAAAATTATCCCACAGGACTCATGCTCAAGCCTAACTCGAAGTACGGCATTGAGAACAGAGAAAAGAGTACGAGTGTGGCAGTGTGTAACAGAGAAAAAGTGAATAGAGGATATTATAGCGGTAGCTTTACGGGTTTGAACGGAGCTGCCGCTAAAGTTTCTGAAGGAACTTTAGATAAAATCTTAAAACTTTGCGAAAAGCACACAGTCATCGCTCAAAACCTCGTAGCTCTGGTTTTAGCAGGTGTATTTAGACCAATTGCAATCATGTCTTTACCTGGTAAGAAAAACAAAGAAGACAAAATTTACGCTTCCGGACACTCTATAGCTTCAGGGCTTATAGGTTTCGGATTTTCAAGTATTGTAATGTACCCTATCGGCATAGCAGCTGAAAAAGTTTTGGACAGTGCAAAGAATAAATCCGGTAAATTTTTAACAGACAAATCTAAACAAATTTATGGAGTTAAAGATTTAGCACATTTGGGAGATTCTAAAGCTTTCGATAATATTTCAAGAATCTTCAAAATGGCACCTGATGTTTTATTCTTTGGTATTGCAAAAGCAATGCTTACAGTAGCTCTTATTCCACCTATTTTGAAATACGTTTTCGGAATAGAAAAAGGCAAAAAGAAAGATGCTCCTCAACAATCGCAAGAAAATACAACTCCGGCAGCTCAATCAATGCAAAAACCGGAGATGGATAAATTTGCAGGAGGTGTAAAATAATGAACGTAACATTACAAACAAACAGATTTAATAATCAAGCATATAACAATCCATACAGCAATAACAGAAGAGCCGGAATGTCATACAGCAAACCTTCATTTAGCGGTACAGTTCCGGTTCCGACCAAATCAAAATTGCTTTCACCTTTCACTAATGCAATGGATAAATTCACTGATTGGCTTGCAAAAAACTATACAGCTAAACTTTACGAATCAAAATTTGCAGAATACCTTTCTAAGAAAACTGAAAACCTTGATAAAATCGTAAACCACATGCAAGTTTTAGGTTCTGTTATTATTTCAGGAATGTATATGACTCAAACATTAAGAAATAATCAAATGGATGAAGATAGAAAGAAAACCCTTGCTATTAACCAAGGATTGACTTTTGTTGCATCTACTATAGGATCTTATCTTGTTGACGGTGCACTTAATAAAAAATGGACAAAATTAACTAATAAATATGCTATCAGCAGATCAGGTGAACCTAACTTAATGGAAAAACTTGCTGAATACAACAAAAAGTTAGAAGCTGAAGCAAAAGCTCTGGGCAATCCGTTCAAGAAAAAAGGTCTTATTGATATGTTCAAAGATGAAAAGAGCGGCTTCCACAACCCTAACCTTGCAAAGAAAATCAAAGGTATGGGTGTACTTAAGTCACTTCTTGTATTTGGTACAATCTACAGATTTATTTCACCGGTTGCAGTCACTCCGGTTGCAAACTGGATTGGCGACAAATACCTTAGCCACAAAAAAGAAGCTAAAGAAGCTAAACAATCATAACTGCATCATACATATAAAAAGGCGCCGGTTGAAATTCAACCGGCGCCTTTAAATTATTATAATTTTTGAGGCTTACAGAAATATGGATTATTTTGATATTTTGTCCATACAATATAGGCTTTATTACCTTTTATCGTCTGGGTTCCAACGGAAACATATTTGGTTGCACCATTTTTTTCTTTAGTTTCGATAAAAGTTTCAAGTTCATATCTTTTGGCTTCTTTAGACTTATCTTTCATTGCTTCATAAATCTCATCGACTTGAATAGAAGGCAATGTACAATTAAGTTTATATCGACTATCTTTAGATTTAATCGTTTCTTCATATTTACACATACCGTTTCGCCAGCCTATAATTTTTCGAGTTGTAGTGAAGGTTTCTCCTTGATACTCAGAAACTGTTGTTTCTTCATAGGCATCGCAATCCTTAAAATTATTTATAAATCCTTTTGAAAACTTAGCATATTCAGCTGCAAAAACACAAGATAAACCTGCTGCAACCGCAATTATTAACCCAAGAGCTAATGTGAAAACTTTTTTCATACCTTTTCTCCCTTCATAATTCTATATTTAACATTATAACAAAAATTCATATTTAGTAAAATACATTGCAAAATCGTTAATATTTCATGGGCAATCAACAAGAAGATGTAGAATTAAAAATAGAAATCTCATTAGTTTGTATGATTACAAAATTTTTGAAAATGGTAACATAACAATATACTCCTTAGAGACTAAGATACACATATCCCTAATCAACAGCTATGCACCTCAGTACATAGCTTTTTTTTATGCTAAAATATAATAAATTCATGGAGTCAAAATATGTTATATTATACGGATTTACATATCCATTCGAAATATTCAAGAGCGACTAGCAAAAGCTGTAATCTTGAAGAACTTGCCATTTGGGCTAAGAAAAAAGGATTAAGCTTAATTTCAACAGGTGATTTTACACATCCTGCTTGGTTTGCCGAAATTCAAGAAAAACTTGTCCCGTCTGATGACGGAACATTCAGACTTCGCCCTGAAATTGAGAAAGAAATTTTTAAGGGTGAAACTCCTGTGAAATTTATTTTATCCGTCGAAATCTCTACAATTTATAAAAAATGGGACAAAACCAGAAAAGTTCACCATGTTTGTTTTGTACCTGATTTAGATGCGGCACAAAATTTCAGACAAAAGCTGGATGCGATTGGAAATATTAAATCTGACGGCAGACCGATACTAGGTTTGGATTCAAGAAATCTGCTTGAAACTGTACTTGAATCAGGTGAGAATTCTTATATAATTCCTGCCCACATTTGGACCCCATGGTTTTCAGTATTAGGTTCAAAATCAGGATTTGACAGTATTGAAGATTGTTATGGAGACTTAGCGGAACACATTTTTGCAGTAGAAACAGGACTGTCCTCAGACCCTGAAATGAACTGGCACGTATCAAAGCTCGACAAATTCAGACTTGTATCAAATTCTGATGCGCACTCACCCTCAAAACTTGCAAGAGAAGCAACCGTATTCAATAAAGCACCTGATTATTACAGCATAATGAATGCACTAAAAACAGGCGACGGATACGAAGGAACTGTCGAATTCTTTCCGGAAGAAGGCAAATACCACGAAGACGGACACCGCAAATGCAATGTCTGCCTGACACCTGAAGAGACGAAAAAACTCGGCGGAATTTGCCCTGTTTGCGGAAAACCTATGACCATAGGTGTTTCATATAGAGTAAACGAACTTTCTGATAGAACAGAAATAATTACACCTCCAGAAACTGCGGGGAATGTATATAGTCTGGTTCCGCTGCAGGAAATAATTTCGGAAATCATGCAGGTAGGACCTTCCAGCAAATCAGTAACAATGGAATACGAAAAAATGATAAACAAATTCGGCTCTGAACTCGCAATACTACAAGATATTCCGACTGATGAAATCTCAAAACAATCAACTCTTCTGGGGGAAGCAATAACCAGACTGCGCGCTGGCAAAGTTATTAAACATGCCGGTTACGACGGAGAATATGGTGTTATCAGATTATTTGAGGATAATGAACTTGTCAAAAAAGGGGCAATAAACCTTAAATTAAAACTGGATTTACCGGCTACAGCAAAAAAAACGCCCAAATATGAGCAAGTTGAAATAAAACCTCTTCAAAAAGAAGCCAAAACACATAATAAAAAATACGGGTTAGATGAATTCCAGCAAGCCGCCGTAGAAAATCCTTCACCAAAGCTTCTTATTATTGCAGGTCCCGGTTCAGGTAAAACAACAGTATTAACAAATCGTATTGCATATTTGATAAACGAACAAAATGTCGCACCGCAAAACTGCCTTGCAATAACATTTACACGCCGCGCCGCAAACGAAATGCATGAAAGACTTTCAAAGCTCTTAAAAAGCGGTGCTGATTTGATAAATATTTCAACCTTTCACGCATTATGCTACTCGATTTTAAAAGAAAATTACCAACTTGCAGGGGTTGATGAAAACTTTATCGTAATGAGCGAGAAAGAAAAAGAAATGTGCAAGGATTTACAACTGCTTGAAAACGCGCTTTCTTTTGACGATTTAATAACCTTCACAGTAAAACTTTTATCAGAAAATGATGCTATTTTAAACAAATACCGCGAAGGTTTTAAATACGTATCAGTTGATGAATATCAAGACATTGATGAAAACCAGTATAAACTTATAAGATTGCTGGTTCCTGAGACAGGAAATATATTTGTAATAGGCGACCCTAATCAGGCAATTTACGGATTCCGCGGCGGAGATGCAAAATTTTTCAACAATTTTACAGCTGATTATCCAAACGCTCAAATAATTAACTTAAAAAACAATTACCGCTCTACAAACAGTATTGTTGATGCATCAAACCAGATGATAAATTCGTTTAATATTGTATCTGTTTACGATAAACCGCACGAAAAAATTACAATCCACACCGCGCCGACTGATAAGGCAGAAGCTGAATTTGCGGCAAGTACAATTGAAAGACTTATCGGCGGACACAATTTCTTTTCAATTGATTCTGAAAGAACTTCAGGAGAAGATTATAATTATTCATTCTCAGATTTCGCAATACTCTACCGCACATCAACTCAGCTTCCTCCGATAATTGATGCGCTAAAAAGAACCGGAATGCCTTATGTAAATCTCTCAAACGACTTGCTTATTGATAAAAAAATATTCAGAGAATTCTTGAATAAATTAATTTCCGATGAGGATTTAAATGCACAAATTGAAAAACTTTCCGCTGAATACAAAGAAACTATTGAAGATTACATTTTAAAATACATTTCTGAGTTAGCACAAAAATCCGACAATATTAATGAATTTATTCACCAAGTTTCATTGTTGACAGAAGCAGACACTCTTGATAAAAGAGCTGACAGAATTACTCTCATGACACTACACGCTTCAAAAGGACTTGAGTTCAAATGTGTATTTATTGTCGGCTTAGAAAACGGTATTCTTCCGCTTTACCGAGCAAAAACCAAAGAAGAAATGGAAGAAGAAAGACGGCTTTTATATGTTGGAATGACAAGGGCTAAAGAACGTCTGTTTTTATCTCATGCACAAAAACGACGCTGGCTTGGAACTTTACAAAACCTTCCGACTTCAGAATTTCTGGAAAAGATAAAAGAAGATTTACTCAAACTAAGTAAATTTGACAAAGAATATAAAAAAGAGGATAATTCTGAACAATTAAGCTTGTTTTAATTCTGAAATAATCCTTTGAAAAACAGGGTTCCAATCATCCTGAACATCAACCTGCAAAGGTTTAACCGAGTTGTACCATCCCACATCGTTTCCGTCAAGTTTGAACCATCTGTAATTAGTTTGCTTGTTAAATAAACCTATTGTTTTAACTCCAAGTGCCCCCGCAAGATTGAGTATAACGTTGTCCGTAGTTATAACTAAATCCATGCTTTTAACAGCAGATGCCGTATCGATAAAATTTTTAAAAGTTTTGCCAAGCGGTATAATTTTAGGATTTTGACTGTCTTCACCATACTGGAGAGAATAAAAATCAACACCATCTATTCCTGTTAAAATATTAAATTTAGCCAAATCCAAATCTCTGCCATGATAATTTGCACAATTATCACCGTGATAAGCAATACCTACTTTTAAATTTTGTCCTGCACTCTCAATATATTTTGCATTAACATTCAAATATTTATCTAAAAAAGGCAGAGTATCAACCGTTGTTTTTAATACATAAGGGGTATCCAAAAGCCGCATATAATAATCATATTCAGGCACATCGGCTCTAACCTCAATACCTTTACTAACCTCAGAAGAATTCTTTATTAAATCAAGAAGCTCCTCTTGAACTACAAAAATAATCTTTTTTGCAAAATTTTTCATAAACGGAACAAAACGACAGTACATAATAGTATCACCAAACCCTTCTTCATAGTGAATAAGAAGAGTTTTTTCAGAAATATCTGACTCTAAATCCCATTTATTTGGCAGGTCTATATTCGTTGAACGTGCTCTGAAATAGTTATGTCCTTCAAGAAAATCACCAAAGCTTATCAAAAATGCACCGTAGTTGTAATAATCATTATCTGTCGGATTATTTTTCAAAAGTTCCTGATAAAAATACTTTGCGCACTCTTTATTTCCAAATTTTTCATGATTAAAGGCAAGCCCATGCAAAATTGTCCTGTCATGCGGTTTCAATTTATAAGCCTTTTCTAAATAATTTATCTGTTGTTCAAGACTTTCATCCCCGAAAGTTTTTGAATAAAGGTTTGAAACAATTGTATATATAACGGATTTTGTTTCATCAATTTCAAGATATTTTTCGTAGTATTTTATTGCAGTTTTATAATCTTTACGGGTAAGATTGTAAAAGTTGCCCAAAGTCAAACACAACAACGGCTTATTCTGTTCTTTTCTGCTGTATATGGTTAAGAATTCGTCCGCTAATTTGTATTGTAAGATGTTTTCAAAAATTTCAGCAACAGAAAAATAATCTTGTGCAGGGATTTCGGATTTAACAATCAAAAACCGGTATAAAACTAGCGCATCAAGAAAATGCTTTTTTGTACTCTGTTCCTGCGCAAAACTTCGAATAGTCGAAAACAGTTTCATTTTCATACTGTCAGGAGCCTCCGGCTTCATTGGCTGAAACTTGCGATAAACATCAATAACTTCTTGAGAAATATTGTCATTTAAAGCATTAAGAATTACGCAGTCGCAAGAATTAAGCAAATCCTGTGAAAACCCGAAATTTGCACAATCTAACTCAAATAACTCTGACAGCTCTTGTTTTTGCATATATTACCATTGATTATAGTGAACTTTTGACATATCGCTTCTATCAATAAATCTGTTTTCATCCTGACTATATCCAAGCGCGATAACGGAAAAAGGAATTCTATCCTGCGGCATATTAAAATATTCTCTAATACTGTTTACACGATCCATATCAGGATAAAAGCCCATCCAGCATCCGCCAAGTCCTTCATTTGCAATTTGAAGTAAAATATTCTGAGTACAAGCTCCCAAATCTTGCGGAAGAAATTTTTCGGAAACAGGATTTGGATTACCAACCACAACAATCGCCACAGGGGCATTTGCAACCATGCCTGCCCATGGACTCATTTTTGATAAAGCTTCTCTTTTATCAGTATCAGCTACAACCAAAAATTCCCACGGCTGTTGATTATGCGCAGACGGAGACTGCATACCTGCTTTTAAAATTCTTTCGATTTTTTCAGATTCAACAGGTTTATTTTCAAATCGTCTGATTGAACGGCGTGTAAAAATAACATTATTTTCCATATAAAGCTCCTTTTATTTATGGGATTATTATAGCATAAAACTATATTGTTAGGTGCAATATTTACCCTCTTCTCTACAACTATTCCGCAAGTGTTAACATAATTGGTAGCAATATTTACCCCAACCCCTTGACTGAGAGTTACTCTAATGTGATATTTTATATAAGTAGGTTATCTAAAAAAGGAGGATTTATGATACTTGATAAAGTAAACACACCTGACGATTTAAAAAAATTATCACAGGAAGAGATGAAAACGCTCGCAGCTGAAATACGCGAACTTATTATAAAAAAAGTAAATACAACAGGCGGACACATGGGGCCGAATTTAGGTATTGTAGAAGCTGCAATTGCTATGCATTATGTATTTAATTCACCTGTTGATAAGATTGTATTTGATGTTTCACACCAGTGCTACCCGCATAAAATTTTGACAGGAAGAAAAGAAGGATTTACCGACCCAGAAAAATACCATGTCTATACCGGTTATACCGCACCGGAAGAAAGTGAACACGATTTATTCAAAATAGGACACACCTCAACATCTGTAAGTTTGGCTTGCGGAGTTGCAAAAGCAAGAGATTTAAAAGGCGAGACCGGTAATGTAATTGCCCTAATTGGTGACGGTTCACTATCAGGCGGAGAAGCGTTAGAAGGACTTGATAATGCCGCATCACTAGATAGCAATATTATTATTATCGTAAATGACAATGATATGTCTATCGCAGAAAACCACGGCGGTCTTTATGATAATTTAAAACTTTTACGCGAAACAAACGGAGAAGCAGAATGCAATTTCTTTAAATCATTCGGCTTTGATTATTATTACGCTCCGGAAGGCAACAACATTGAGAAAATGATAGAAGTATTAAAACAAGTAAAAGACACCAACCGCCCGACTGTTGTTCATATGGTTACGGAAAAAGGTCATGGGCTTGCTCAGGCTGTAGAAAACAAAGAAGCTTTTCACTGGATTTTACCGGGAGCGCTTGATGAAAAACCTTCTGATAAAACAGTAGAAGTTGAAGACTACAATTCAGTCACAAAAGATTTTATCTTAAATAAAGCAAAAGAAGATAAAACCGTTGTTACAATAAATGCAGGAACTCCCGGAGTATTTGGTTTTACAAAAGATTACAGAGCAGAACTGGGAAAACAATATTCTGATGTCGGCATCGCAGAAGAACACGCGGTTGCTTATTCCTCTGCTCTTGCAAAATGCGGTGCTAAACCGATATTTTGTGTAATGAGTTCATTTATTCAAAGAAGTTACGACCAGATGTCTCAAGATTTGGCATTAAATAATTCCCCGATTACCATGCTTATATACTGGGGAGGACTATCAGGGGCTGATGCCACACATCTTTGCTCATTTGATATTCCGCTCATCAGCAACATCCCGAATATGGTCTATCTTTCTCCCGTAACAAAAGAGGAATATCTTGCAATGCTTGAATGGGCAAATAATCAAACCGAACACCCTGTTGCAATAAGAGTCCCAAATGTTTGGGTTTCTACAGGAGAAAAAGACACCACAGATTACTCAAAACTGAATAAGTTTAAACTTGTCACAAAAGGCGAAAAAGCAGCAATTTTAGGACTTGGCAATTTCTTAGCACTTGCGCATGAAGTCAAAGAAGAACTTAAAGCAAAATTCGGATTTGATGCAACAGTAATTAATCCGATTTTCACAACAGGCATTGACGAAGAGCTTCTTGAAGACTTAAAACAAAATCATAGTATCGTAATTACACTTGAAGATGGTCAATTGGACGGCGGCTTCGGTGAAAAAATCTCAAGATTTTACGGAAATTCAGATATGAAAGTTTTGAACTACGGCGGTAAAAAAGAATTTACAGACAGAGTGCCTTTGGAAGATTTGTATAAACGATACAGACTGACAAAAGAACTTATAGCAGAAGATGTTGAAAGATTATTATAATAATACGGGCGCAGTGCTGTTGCACTGCGCTCTGTCTATGGAGAAAAATTTATGTACACTATAAAAGAAGTCGCAGAAAAAATGGATGTTTCTGAACATACATTACGCTTTTGGTCTAAGATCGGATTTTTCCCGTTCGTAACCCGTGATGCCAACAACATCCGACAATTTTCGGATAATGATTTGGAGTGGGTTAAAATTGTAAAATGTCTCCGCTCAGTCGGCACTGATAATAAATCAATAAAGCGTTATATTGATTTATGCATAATTGGGGATTCCACAATAAAAGAGCGTTATGAAATTATTCTGGAAACAAAAAAGAAAGCTCAAGAACAAATGAATGAACTCAAAAAACAGCTTGAAATCCTTGATTATAAGGAAAACTTTTACAGGAATTTGATAAAAAATAACCTTAAAGACAGTTGGAATCCAATGAATAAAATATAAAATTAAGGCGGTATTTTAATTCTAATATACCGCCTTAAAATATTAACTAGCCTGAGCGCAAATCAACTCTTTAATTTCAAGACGTTTCAGTTTATTTGTTGTAGTACGCGGCAGATTTTCTTTTCTAACAATAATTTTAATCGGACGTTTATATGGAGCAAGTTGAGTGCACAGATGTTTAACCTCACTCGAAATTTCCATTTCCAACTTTTCAAAATCATCAAAATTAGCGGCAAAATCAGCTTTTGGAACGATTATTGCGGCAATTTCTTCACATCCGTCTTTTTCTCCAAAAGTTCTTTTCATGCCTGTAACACAGACTTCTGCAAAATTTTTGCTTTGCTCTAATACAGCTTCTATTTCTTCCGGAAATACTTTTTTACCTCCTGATAGAACAATCATATTCTTAATTCTACCCGTAATGTGAATAAGATTATTTTTATCAAGTCTTGCAATATCTCCTGTATGCAGCCAGCCGTCAGGAGTTATAACATCTGCGGTTAAATCTTCGCGCTTGTAATATCCTTTCATAACAGACGGACCTTTAAGCATCAGCTCACCTGTTGTTTCATCAATTTTTACTTTAAAAGAATTAAGCGCAGGTCCGACAGATTTCATATCCTGATATTTACCGCGATTTACAGCAACAACAGGGCTTGTCTCAGACAATCCGTATCCTTGATGAACTTTTATACCTAACAGTTCAAAGAATTCGCCTACTGAGCTGTCCAATGGTGCTCCGCCAGAAATACAGCCGTAGAATTCACCGCCAAATTTAGCATTTATTTGTTTAAATAAAGATTTTCTCATATTCATTGGCAGAAATTTAGCTATTTTTAAGTTTAGTTTAAACATAAATTGAATGAATGGTGATTTTTTATTAACTTCAGTTTCAATTGAAGCTTTTAACAGCTTCAAGAATGCAGGAACAGTAATCATAAATCTAATTTTCTTTTCTGCCATAATTTCCAGAATATCTTTAGGTTTTAAGCTTTGCGGATAATAAATTGAATATCCGTGATGCAGAAAGATAAAGAATCCTACAGTAAGCTCAAAAAGATGATTCATTGGTAAAATAGAAAGAGCTCTTACATCACCAAAATGTATAATTTCTTTCAAGGCCATTCTTAAATCATGCATTTGAGCAAGCATATTTTTAAATGTAACCTCAACACCTTTTGGTGCACCGGTTGTACCTGAAGTATAAATTAAAAACGCTGTAGCACTCAACGGACGACGTCTCCACTTTGCATTATAATTTTCAGGAAGCGAATATAAACTTGGAATAAGCTCGCTTTCATGAACAGATGCGTCCATTAAAATAATATGTTTAATTGACGGAACTTTACTTTTTAATTCTTTTGCTTTTTCTATATATGCGCTTGAAACAAGAATAACAGCAGGTTCACAGTTTGATAAAATTGATGTAAGTTCAAATATCGTAAGCTTATTATCAAGCGGAACAGTTGTTAATCCAGCAAGTACGGATCCAAAAACACATGCACCGTATTCCGGTTTTGACTCTGACAGGATCGCAAGCTTTTCACCTTTAGTAACCTCAACATCATTAATCAGAAAAGATGCCAGCCTTCGCGACAATAATCCTAAACCTTTATAGGTAAACTCATTCCAACCCCATCTTGATTTCATCCCAAGAGAAACTTTTTCGCCATAATTAATAGTAATTTCTTCCAATAATGAAAAGACATTTTCATACTTCATATAAACACCTCAGACCTAATCCCTAATCATATTATAATCCTATTTTATCCAAAAATTTATTTTATGCAAATATTTAAAGTTTGTAATAAATAAATAGCAATATTTTAAATTTTTGAGTATTTATATTATGATAAAAAACGAAAGGGATATCTTCAAGATATGTTCGTAAACAGAATATCAACAGTTAATAACTCTGCATTAAATTTCAAAAGACGACTTACCAAAGCGGAAGAACAGGATTATAGAGCTAATGCTATTCAACCTGCACTTGATTATCTTGGAACAGAAGAACTAGCCATGATCATCCATGGGACATGCTTTCCGGAAACGAAAAAAGATTTAGGAGTTGGCTCACCTTACGGAGCAACTGCCGCTAAGTTTATACCGTTTGAAATTCTTCATGGTTTCAATTCTAATCAGCTAGGACCTATCGGCATGATTTCTGATGCGCAAAATATATCACCTTATAAATCAACTGTTTTCACCAAAAATTATCTTTTCACGGATTTGAAAGCTCTCACTACTGATAAGTATGCAAATATTCTATCCCTAGCCGCTATTGATTCTGTTTTCAATACTAGCGAAAATTCTGAAAAAAATTATTCATATTCTAATTTTGCGGATGCATTCGCAAATTATAAATATTGCATAAAAATAGCAAATAAAAATTTCAAAGCAAAAGTCAAAGAATGCAATCCACAAGCCCTCGCATTAAACGAAGAATTTGAACAGTTTAAAGCAAAAAAAGGGGATGTGCTTTATAAAGAAGCATTATTTGATGTTCTGTCAAAAATGTACGCGAACGATGACTATTCAAAATGGGATGAAATAGACCAAAATCTTTCAGCACGCTTAAATTCTTATGACCCTGAAGCAATTGAGCGTGCTAAAAAAATTGTTAACCGCTCAAACGGAGATTTTGGAGATTATATATTCGGACAGTTTATAATTAATAAACAAATAAAAGAAAACTCAAAATTCAGAAAAGAAAACGATTTCAAATACATAAGTGATTTACTTGTTGGTTTTGCAAAATCAGATGCTTGGGCAAATCAGGATTTGTTCCTAAAAGATTATGAAATGGGCTGTCCGTATGGCGGAAAAAACGGTCCGCAGTTATGGCAAATTCCTGTGCTTGACCCTAAAAAATTATTTAATTCTAACGACAGCTTAGGACCCGCGGGAATTTACCTAAAAAATAAACTTGAAGCCGCACTTGAAGACTTTGATAACGTAAGAATTGACCATGCTTTGGGTTTAGTTGATCCATATATTTATGACAAAAATTCGGTATTTTTATATGACGGAAATGTTGATTTAAAGAGATTTAAAGCAAACAATATTTCTGCAATGCCGCATATTGACCCTTATAAGAATTATCAAAAAGTGTTGAATAAAATAATTCTTCCAACTCTTGAAGAACACGGAATTGATAAGAATTCACCTGTTTGGGAAGATTTATGCACAGATACGGAAATTTATAATAAAATTTATCACGAGAGAAATAATCTGCCAGGAATTACACAGCTCGAATGGAAAAGAGGACAAAATGCAAACACTCCGAATAACTGGGGGCTTATAGGTTCACACGATTCAGAGCCGGCAACCCAAATGATAAAGAAGAGCTGGGTAAAAAATCATGATGCCTGGAATATTTTCTACCTTGCAGGATTTCTGAACTCAAATCCTAAACGAGCTCAATACCGCGACGCTTTTTGCAAAAAAATTGACAATGACGATAACGCAAGAGTTAAGGCAAAATTTGCAGAATTATTCTTAACTTGTAAAAAAATTCAAATTTCATTTGCGGACTTCTTTGGAATTGATAAAACATACAATCTTGGCGGCATTGAGAATGATACAAACTGGAAATTAAGATTGAACCGCAATTATGAAGACACGTATTACAAAAATTTATCAAGCGAGAAGCCAACAGCACTAAATATGCCTGAAGTTCTAAAAATGGCAGTTCAAGCTAAATCAGATATTGACTCTGTAAATCAAGCTCACAACTCCGGTAGCCCGAGCGAACATATATCTGATAAAAACGATGAACATGTTCAAAATATCATAGATAAACTTGATAAATATGAAAAAATTCTAAAAGAACCGGAATAATGATAATAGGGCAGATATTTTGTCATTCTGAATTAAATTCAGAATATTATTAAAAGTTCCGCCCTATTAAAATATATTACTTATTAAAAGCTTCAAAAAAGCTATTCAATAATTCCTGCCCTTTTAGCATAGTTTTGTAATCTACGTATTCCCTTGCCGAATGCATATTACAAACAGTAGCAAGACCGATTAAATATGGTGAAAAATTTTCACCCTTTGCATTACATTTGTTTGCATAAATATGAGTTTCTGCACCTGCATGGAAAGACGAAATTTCAGGTTCTACACCTGCTTTTTTAGCCGCAGTTTCAAATAAAATCGGAAGATATTCATCTTCATTTTTCTCAAACATTGGCATTTTTTCAGTAAATGTAATTTCAGCAGCCGCAGTTCCTTTATATCTTTCATTAAAATCACTGACAATTTCGCTCATCATATGTATTAGTTCATTTTCTTTATCTTTTCTTGAACTTCTAATAGAATATGTTGCTCTACCTTCAGTATTTATAACATTTGTAACATTCAAATCTCCTGCTGAAATTCCGCCCAAATTGCACGAAGTAACAACTTTGCCGTCTTCGCTGTAGAATACACCCTGCGGCATTTCTGAAACTAAATCAGCAATAAGTTTTGCGGCATTTTCTCGCGTGGTATCACCTATATCATTTCCGGAGTGTCCGCCTTTTGGCGCACTAAGTTTCAAATCAACCATAACATAGCTTGCTCCGGATACCAGGCATTGTCCTAACGCGTCACTATCTAAAACAAGCACATATTTTGAATTAATTCTCGAAAAATCCGTATTCTTTATACCTGTCATAGAATTTTCTTCATCACGGGTAAAGTGAATTTCAAGCCCGCCATGCTTCAAATCAGCACGTTTACTAAGCGCCTTTGCAAAATACAATGCATTTGCTACACCAGCTTTGTCGTCTGCACCAAGGGTTCTGCCTTGTGCCTTGATTAAATCTCCGTCAAGGAAAGGAATTACAGGAGAATTATCTCCTATAACATCTAAATGTGCAGACAGCAAAACAGACTCTTTTGTACTGTCAGTAGGAGGAACCGTGATATATATATTCTTATAATCATCAAGTTCATATTGCAAACTGTTTTCTGCACAATATTTACAAACCCATTCGATTACAGCTTCTTCTTGCAGCGATGGAGATGGGATTTCTGCCAGACAACAAAATAAATCTATAAGCTCATTTTCTTTTCTTAAATTCTTTAATTCCATTATTTTTTTCTCCGATTTTCTCTCTATTTCATCATAGCACATTATTATATTATGTAAAAATTAATCTTGAGGTCATTTGAAAAACATGTTATAATAAGATTAAGAATTAACGAGGAATAGTTTTATTATGATAAAAAAGAGTTTTGGTTTCACTCTTGGTGAAATTTTAATTGCATTGGCTGTAATCGGGGTTGTTGCAGTGCTTGTTATGCCATCCTTAGTCCTTGGCCAGAAAGCCGCAAAAGCGCAGGCACAGTTTAATACTGCATATTCACTAATGGCGAAAGCAATAACAGATATGGATGCAGATGATGTATCTATTGACCCTGATAAATATCCTACAAAAACTTTTTATCCTGAGTTTAAAAAATATAACAAAATGTCACAAGACTGCGGTGGAACAAGCTCTGCGGCTAACACCAGTGTATGTCCGAGAAATGGAGCTTCTTATAAAGCTTTAGTTTCAGGGAATGCTAATACTGATATTTTGGATGATGGCGGTTTTGTTTTAACAAACGGTATGATGGTTGGTATTGAAAACTGTAAAGGCTGTACTTACGGCTCAGATCATAATATATGGCTGGTTGTTGATATTAACGGATACAATAATAATCCAAACATCGTTGGTTATGACTTATTTATGTTTCAGGTCACTAAAGATGGGCTTTATCCTGTAGGCGCTCCTGAAACCGATAAAAAATTCAGTGAACATCCTGAAAAATATTGCTGTATTCAATCAGTTAATCCGGGATGTTCAGTTGGGCAAACAAATATGAACGGTTTTTCTTGTGCATACTTTGCTGCAACAGATGAAGATTATTTCAAAAAATTATATAAAGGACACTAGTAGGGACATAAAATGCGGAATGACGCGACATCATAAAAAGGAGCGGGTTATCAAAGATAACCCGCTCCTTTAATTTTGTAATCAAAACTATTTAGAAATAGTTTCAAAAATTACGTTAAACGCTTCCGGATCTCTAACTGCTAAGTCAGCAAGCATTTTTCTATTCACAACGATGTTAGCTTTTTTACAAGCGTTAACAAATCTTGAATAGCTCATACCGCGTTCTCTAACAGCCACATTGATTCTTACAATCCATAATCTTCTCATATTACGTTTTGTAGTACGTCTGTCTCTGTAAGCGTATTTTAAGGCTTTCATTACAGCGATATTAGCAACTTTAAAAATTCTGCTTCTAGCACCGATAAAACCTTTAGCAAGTTTTAATATTTTCTTGTGTCTTTTAACACCAGCGTTACCACGTTTAATTCTCATTTTCTATGCTCCTATCTTGAATACTTCTTGTATGGTAACTCTTTAGATACCAGTGCTACATGTGACTCAGAAACTTCAACCATCTTGAAAATTCTGCGTTTTCTTGAAGATGATTTGTGTTGGAGCAAGTGGCCTATACCTGCTTGTCTTTTCATAATTTTACCAGTTGCAGTTACTTTGTAACGTTTTGCAGCTGATCTGTGTGTTTTTAATTTTGGCATTTTCTTCTCCTTTTTTTAATTTAAAGTAGTGACTAAAAAATTACAGGCATACCAAAGCCTATAACTTTCGGCTGATTTTATTATAGTATGCAGAAAATTAAAATGCAAGCAGGAGTGCGATCAGGGGTAATATTTCTTAAAATCACAAGCTACCTTGAAGCATGTGCAAACTATTATTACAACAAAGGGCGGACTGAAATCAGTCCGCCCTTTGTTAAAAGTTTATTCAACTATTTATTTACAGAGTAATAATCCCTTACAACACCTTCAAATGCATCGATATAAATTTGTTTCATATCTGACATTATCGGATAAACAGGGTTAGCACCTGTACATTGATCGTCGAATGCTAATTCAACCATTTCATCTAACTTAGCGTAGAATTGTTCTTCTGTTACACCGAAGTCTTTGATTGAATTTGGAAGATTGATAGATTTCATTAATTTATCAATTGCTTCAAGTAACAATTCGACTTTTTCGTCGTCATTTTTACCGCCCAAACCTAATTCATCAGCGATTTGACCATATTTAGCCTTTGCGTTAGGGAATTTGTATTGAGGGAATGTTGCTTGTTTTTTAGGAGCTTCAACAGCGTTGTATTTGATAACCTGCCTGATTAACAATGCGTTAGCAACACCGTGAGGAACATTAAACATAGCACCTAATTTGTGAGCCATAGAGTGGCACAATCCTAAGAATGAGTTAGCAAATGCCATACCTGCAATAGTTGCGGCATAGTGCATTTTTTCTCTTGCGATAGGATCGTTAGCACCTTCTGACCAAGATCTTTCTAAGTATCTGAATACTAATTTAGTTGCTTCTAAAGCGTTTGAATTTGTAAAGTTTGTAGCCATACAAGAAACATATGCTTCAATTGCGTGAACTAATGCGTCAATACCTGATGCTGCTGTTAAGCCTTTTGGCATACCGTCAACAAAGTTAGGGTCAACAATTGCCATATTTGGAGTTAAAGCATAATCAGCGATTGCGTATTTAACGTGAGTTTCATCGTCTGTAATAATTGCAAACGGTGTAACTTCAGAACCTGTACCTGAAGTTGTTGGAATAGCAACCATAGTTGCTTTTTTACCCAAATCAGGAATACGACAAATTCTTTTTCTAATATCCATAAATCTCATTGCGATATCTTCAAAGTTTGTATCAGGTTGTTCATATAATAACCACATAATTTTTGCTGCGTCCATTGGAGAACCGCCACCTAATGAAATGATTACATCAGGTTCATATGGCCTGATAATTTCCATAGCCTGATTGATTGTTGAAAGGGTTGGATCAGGTTTTACATCAAAGAAGATTTGGTGATCAATACCGATTTCATCCAATACGTTAACGATTGCATCAACAGCTCCTGAGTTGAATAAGAATCTGTCAGTTACAATAAATGCACGTTTTTTACCTTCAAGTTCACGAAGAGCAAGGTCAATAGCACCTCTTTTGAAGTAAACTTTTGGCGGAACTTTAAACCATAACATGTTTTCTCTCCTTTCAGCAACTGTTTTGTAGTTCAATAAGTGTTCAACACCTACGTTACCTGAAACAGCGTTGCCGCCCCAAGAACCGCAGCCAAGTGTTAATGATGGTTCTAACTTGAAGTTGTATAAGTCACCGATACCGCCTTGAGATGATGGTGAGTTGATTAAAACTCTGCAAGAAGGCATCTTTTTAGCGTAAGTATCAATTCTTTCGCTGTGACGAGCATCTGTGTAAAGAACTGAAGTGTGGCCTGCACCGCCTTTTGAAACAAGTTCATAAGCCATTTCTGATGCTTCTTCAAAATCTTTTGCTCTATACATAGAAAGGATTGGAGAAAGTTTTTCTCTTGAGAACGGATCTTCCCAATCAACAACAGGTCTTTCAGCTAAAAGAACTTTAGCATTTTCAGGAACTTCAAATCCTGAAAGTTCCGCAATTCTGTGAGCTGTTTGACCAACGATGTCAGGATGAGCAGTACCGCGTTTAGGGTCGATAAACGGAAGATCAATCATTTTCTTCTGTTCAGCTTCATTTACAAGGTATGCACCTCTGTATTCAAATTCTTTTTTAACTTCTTCATATACACTGTCAACTACGATAACTGATTGTTCTGATGCACAAATCATACCATTATCAAAAGTTTTTGACATAAGGATTGAAGAAACAGCCATTTTAATATCAGCAGTTTCGTCAATTACAGCTGAAGTGTTACCCGGGCCAACACCTAAAGCAGGGTTGCCTGATGAGTATGCGGCTTTAACCATACCAGGACCGCCTGTTGCTAAAATACAATCAATGTGAGGGTGATGCATCAATTGGCTTGATAAATCAATTGAAGGAACATCAATCCATCCAATAATATCTTCAGGTGCACCGGCTTTTACTGCGGCTTCCAAAACTAATTTTGCAGCTGCAATTGTACATTCTTTTGCTCTAGGGTGTGGTGAGAAGATAATTGCGTTTCTGGTTTTCAAAGCAATCAGGGATTTAAAGATTGCAGTTGAAGTAGGGTTAGTTGTAGGAATAATACCTGCTAAAACACCAAGAGGTTCTGCAACGATTTTTGTTCCGTTTGCTTTGTCTTCTTTAATAATTCCGCAAGTTTTTGCATTTTTGTGTTTGTTGTAAATGTATTCTGATGCAAAGTGGTTTTTGATAATTTTATCTTCTAAAATACCCATGCCTGTTTCAGTAACAGCCATTCTTGCAAGAGGAATACGGGCTTTATCAGCAGCTGTAGCAGCAGCTTTAAAAATTTTGTCAACTTGTTCTTGTGAAAAAGTTGCATAAAGTTTTTGAGCTTTTCTTACTCTTTCGATTAAAAGCTCTAATTGTTCAGCGTTGTCAACAAGAGTCGGCTCTGTGTTTAAAGCCTTTTCTAAGTTTTCAACTGTTTTTTTGCTTTTTGTTGCCATAATTGTCTCCTTTTTATAACACAGCATTCTATATTATTTAATATTAATGTGCATCTAGTTAATTTGTGATTTTTATCACAATTACATTTTACAGCAAAGTCATGTGGAAATCAAGTGTAAATTTTACAATCTTTATATTTTCTTTATTTTATTTGATAACCCCGATTCTGCAAGGACATGCCATCGCAATAAACATGACCGCTCACACTTGCTCCAAGACTCAACATCTTGTCGACGCGTGTTCGTCTCTCACTTCATTCCTGCCTCCGCTCGGGCTAAAAAAAAAAGAGGGCTTTCGCCCTCATTGGAATTAAGAATAGCTGGAAGTATGAAAAAGATTAATTATAGTAAACCCTGAAATAAAACATTCAACAATTACCCTCCTCGGCTATATATACTAGACACTCAGGTTATAATTAATAATTTTTCTACAGACCTTTGGAGAATTTTTTACTAAGTAAATAGTACTAAAACGCAACAATAAGTGCATTTTTTACACTTTATGCCATAACGCGCATTATTCCAGTATTTCAGAACTCTTTACAAAACTTCACAATAAGGGTTGACAAATAAAACTTTATAGTTTATAGTGAAAGTGTTAAATGAAGTGTTAAATGAACACTTAATAACAAAGGAGGACACGAGATGTTAACTATAAATCCTGTAAACTTTAATAATAAAAAATATATTTCTTTTAAAGAAGGAAACCTTAATAACATTAATTCAAAAGTTGGTTTGATGTCACTTGATAAAAATCCAAGCGCTAAAATCAATTTTGAAAAAGATATGTACATCACTCAGAAAGCTGACTCTGTACAATCTAACCCGTTAAAAGCTATAGGCTACAATATTGTAAAGGCTTATAATATATTAGTTACCCCAAGAAGACACGAAGCTCACACCGAATCTAAATATATCCACATCCCTTATATGGCATAGTGGATTTCACCAGAAAGATAGACTTAACTCTTTCATTTACCCCGAAAACTTAACAGAAGCAATTACCCCGATTACGGAGGTTGTTTTTAAAAATATAATATATCCTTTCTTTATAATAAAGAAAGGATATATTATTATGAACGAAAAAATTAAAGAATTACGCAACGACAGCGTTTCAGCAAGAAACTATTTTTTAAGACGTCTGGCATATACCCTCGGACCTGTTGAATTGAAAAATTTTATGGAAAAAGGCGGGGTTAAAGTTGTTGATGTCAGACTTGAAGCAGATTATAATATCGGACACATCCCAGGTGCAATCTCTATACCAAAGGATGAACTATCAAATAATCTTGATAAATTATCAAAAGATGAGATAACGATAATATACTGCTATAATCAGCAATGTCATCTTGGAGATAATGCCTGCCTGATTTTAACAGATTACGACTTTCCTGTTATGCTAATGGAAGGCGGGTTTGATGTCTGGGTCAATGATTTTAAATTTGAAGTGGAACAATAAAACCATTTAAGCCCTGATATAATCAGGGCTTTTAACCGTTATGCTTTGTTAAATTTGACTTTCGGGCAAGTTTGTAATATTCTTAACATATGTTGTAATTTTTAAGGTTGCAATTTTGGTATTTATTATGAAAAAGAAAATCCTTACAAGCGCACTACTAATATCACTTTTAGCAGGCGGGACAGTATGTCTTACCCCTGCTTATGCCGCTAAAATGACATTCAAACAAAAAAAAGAATTAAAGCTTTTAAATACTGCATCTGCGGCATTTGATATGAAATTGTATGATATGAGTATTGAATATTTAAATAAAGCAATTGAAATCAACCCACTGAATGCTGAAACATACACAAAACGCGCAAATGCTAAATATTTAAAAGGAGACTACAAAGAAGCTATTAAAGATTATACCACTGCGTTGGAAATTGACCCCAACAGAGAAAACACATATTACAACCGCGGAATTGCTAAAGCTAATCTGAAAGCGTATGACGAAGTAATAGAAGATTACACAAAAGAATTGGAAGTTAATCCACAAAACATTAACGCATATCTCAATCGTGGAACAACTGAAGTATTAATTAATAAATATAATGAAGCTATTGAGGATTTCTCAAAAGTTATTGAAATTGACAATACAAACGAAACAGCATACTACAACCGCGGAATTGCAAAAAGATACAATAATGACCCAAAAGGTGCTATAGAAGACTATTCAAAAGTTATTGAACTTAACCCGAACAGCATAGAAGCTTATAACAACCGTGGAGTTGCCAAGTATTATTTAAAAGATTATAAAGGCGCAATTGAGGATTATTCAAAAGTTATTGAATTGAACAAAAACTTTAAAAGAGCTTATTATAACAGAGGACTTGCTAAACTCGGAATGCAAAAATACGAAGATGCAATTCTCGATTTTACTAAAGAAATTGAAGTAAATCCGAAAAATGATTTAGCATACTATGACAGAGGACTAGCAGCAACAAAACTTGATCATTATGTTTCTGCAATTGATGATTATACTAAAGCAATTGAAATTAACCCCACTAATGCAAACTATTATGCGGATCGAGGAGAATTAATTTACCGCTCAAACGGAGATCTGAAAAAAGCTCAAGACGATTTAACGAAAGCAATCGAGCTTGATGCTGAAGATCCTGAAAATTATTTAACAAGAGCTATGATTTTTTGCAAATTAAAAATGTATCTTGCTGCGATTGATGATTTGAATATCGTGTTAAAAAAAGATGAAAAAAATACTCAAGCGTATGACCTGCGTTCTTATGCAATCCAATCACTTAATTCGCAAAAAACCGAATAATTTCCTACATCTGTACCAGTTCGAAAATTACGTATTGGTGCTATAATTTACCCCGTAAAGGAGAGTATTATATGGAAATTAAAATTGTTGAAAACACAAAAGACGTAATTTGTGATGTTTTAATCATTAATAAGTTTGAAGGAAAAGAAACATCTAACCCGCTTGTAAATAGATTTGCCCCTGAAAGCTTTACGGGAAAAGCAGGTCAGATTTTTGTAATCCACACACAAAAAGAATATCCGTCAGAATATATCTTGGCACTAGGCTTAGGTAACGAAAATGAGCTTGATAACAATGTTATTCGAGAAAATGCGGCAAAAGCAGTAAAAAAATGTGCCGAACTTAAAGCAACATCTATTGCATTTGATTTTACAACAGATTACGGGTTTGGACCGGCTGTTGTGATGGGCACATCAATTGCAAACTACCACTTCGATAAATATAAAAATAAAAAAGGTCACAGAATTTCTGAAATTTATTTATCAAATGTTCTTTCTGATGCTATTGAAGCATCAAAAGTCGTTGCAAATGCATTAAAACTCGCAAGAAATCTTTCCAACGAACCTGCGGCATTCGCAACTCCTTCAAAACTTGCAGAAATTGCACAAAATTTAGAAGGCATAGAAACATCAGTTTATGATGAAGATAAAATCAGAGAATTTGGCATGGGTGCATATCTTGCCGTTGCGCAAGGAAGTGTTCAACCTCCTAAATTTATCCACATGAAATATATTCCGCAAAACCCTAAAAAACGTATTGCAATTATCGGAAAAGGTTTATGTTTTGATAGCGGAGGACTTGATATCAAACCGGCAGCATCAATGTTAAACATGAAAGATGACATGTCAGGATCCGCTTGTGTTATTGCAGTTATGCAAGCACTTGCGAAACTTCGTCCTGAAGTTGAAGTACACGGGATTGTAGCGGCTTGTGAAAATATGCCGTCAGGAAACTCTTATAAACCAGGAGACATTGTAACGGCTAAAAATGGCAAAACAATCGAAGTTGACAACACAGATGCTGAAGGCAGATTAACACTGGCAGACGCTCTTTGTTACGCTTGTGAACTCGGAGTTGACGAAGTTATAGATATTGCAACATTAACAGGCGCTTGCATGGTCGCACTCGGGTCTGCAGCATCCGGTATTATGGGTAATAATGACGAATTTGTTAAAGATATTATCGAAACAGGAAGTTATACAGGAGAAAAATTCTGGCAGCTTCCTATGTGGCAGGAATATAGAGATAACATGAACAGTGATGTTGCAGATATGAAAAATACAGGCACAAGATACGGCGGAGCATCAGCCGCAGGCATGTTCCTGAAAGAATTTGTAACTGATAACATTAAATGGGCACACTTAGATATTGCAGGAACTGCAATGTTAGATAAACCCCAAAAAGAATTCTGCAAAGGCGCAACCGGAGCAGGGGTTCGAACATTATTAAGCTACATAACCGCTCAAGGTTAAATTCAACAAAAAAAGGGGCAAATATTTGCCCCTTTTTCATAGCAAATTTATTTTTTAGGAGTTTTATTAGGGATAAAAGGAGTATTTTAATATGGTAATGAATATCCCGTCTCAGAACAACAATTCAAAATCTATTGGCGCCGGTACTGCACTTGGAATAATCGGTATGAGTGCTTATCATCTACCCATAAACAAGAACAGATTTGTCAGGACAGCATATAACGTACAAAAGAACTTAACAGAAGATATCATTGAAAGATTGAACGATTCTGCTGACGAAGTTGCCAAAAACAAAGTTACTCCGGAAACAAAAGTATTTCTAAGCGAACACGGAGTTGCCGAAACTCTGGACGCAATCAGCGATAAATGCAGAGATTTAAAAAAATCAATCACAGATAAAGATGCTGTAAAAACAATGAAAGAATATTTTGCTAATAACTTCAAAAACTTTAAAAAATCTGAAGAACTAGCTGATATAGTATCATCAAAAGCATTATCTCGCATTCGGTGGACAAATCTGGGTTGGGGTGCAGTTATCGGATTTATCCTAGGTAATGCTTTGATTGGAGGGCGCCCATCTCAGACTCAGCCTCCTGTTGGAATGTAATCTCAATATTGCAGAGTTTTTTCATGATATCATTATATTATGTGTGAAAAAAATCTAAAATATTATATAAAAGAGCTTATGAATATAGCCGCCCCGATTATCATCGGTAACCTAGGGTTTATTTTGATTGGGGTTGGGGATGTTGTTATTGCAGGAAGACATTCCACTGATACTTTTGCAGCAATTAGTATTGCAACAGCAATTGTCAATTGTATTTTTACATTTGGAATAGGGTTAATTTCAAGTATATCACCGCTTTTATCAAATTACAGAGGTCAGGGTAAATCTATCAAAAAATACTTTTATCCGTCAATAAGATTTTCCATGCTGCTTGCGCTTATAACATCCCTTGCTATCGTTGCATTTGTGCCGATTATTCCAAAAATGGGATTTGAAGAAAAGCTTGTAAACCCTATCCAGGATTATATGCTGATTACAGCATTAAGTACCTTCGGAGCATATTTACATGCTTGTTTAAAAGAATTTTTACAGGCATACGAGATTGTAATGTTTCCTAACGCTATTACAATGTTTTGTGTTTTCTTAAATGTTGCGTTGAATTTGATATTTGTTTTCGGTTGGGGACCAATACCGTCACTAGGAGTAATAGGTCTTGCTATTGCAAGTTTGCTCGTTCGTTACTTTATGGGATTTGCATTATTAATATATTGTTTTATTAACATGACCTTTAAAAATTACGCGGAAAACACTTACTATAAAAATATGATAAAAATAGGAATGCCGATATCTCTGGCTGTACTTGTAGAATTCGTTGCGTTTAACAGTATTGCAATATTTATGGGCAGAGTCTCAGGTATTTACGCAGCAGCTCAAAACCTCGTATGTACTCTCACTACGATATCTTTTATGATACCTTTTGCAATCTCAAACGCAATTGCTGTTAAGGTCGGTTTTGCAAACGGTGCAGAAGAGTATGAAGATTTGAAAAAATATTCCTATATTGGTACATCAATGTCTGTTCTGTTTATGATGTGCAGTGCTGTTGTATTCTCAACATTTGCTCACCCGCTTGTTAAAATTTTCACAACAGATGATACATTATTAAAAATAGCAGTTCCTGTAATGTATATTTTATCAATATTTCAAATTCTTGACGGACTTCAAATTTCACTTGCAGGAATTTTCAAAGGTATCAGACAAACAGAAGTTATATTACTCGCAAACTTTTTAGCATACTGGTGTGTATCAATTCCGCTGGGTTATATGCTGGCATTCCACTTCGGATTACAGCTTAAAGGTTTCTGGATTGGACTTGTAACTGCAGCAGCTCTGCTTTGTTCGGTTATGATATTCAAAATCAGAAAATTTATTGCTTCTAAAAACTAAAAACAAGAACTTTAAAAGTTCTTGTTATATTTTGGGGTATTTGTAATATTTTTATGCCTTATTAAAAAACGAAAAACAATAAGGTGAACATACAGCCTAAAGAAGCCGCGCTGAATAAGAACCATGTATGCATAACAGGGTGCTGATATGACCAGATTTCTTTGAGGGTGCTTGTTGCATTTGTAATAGTTCTCATTTATGTTCTCCAAATAAACTCGTTTTGTGTATATATTCTATTTTCCATATTTATCAAAAAACGACATCACCTGTTTGGTTGATTATTAATTTAGTTTAGCTTATCATTGACTTATGCGAAATATTGAATTATTAATGCCTGCGGGCAATTTGGAAAAGTTGGAATATGCCGTAAAATATGGTGCAAATGCAGTATATTTAGGAGTTGTGGATTTTAGCCTGCGTGCAATGAGAAAAGGCGAGATTATAACACTTGAAAACCTTAAACAAGCTGTTGATTTAGCTCACAAACTCGGAGCTAAAGCTTATTTAACTCTTAATATATTTGCGTTTAATAATGATATTAAAAATCTTGAATCCTGTATTGAAAAGATAAAAGATGCAAATCCTGATGCAATACTTGTAAGCGACTTCGGGATTTTAAGACTGCTAAAAAAATATATGCCGGATACGGAACTGCATATAAGTACACAAACAAATATTTTAAATTATGAATGCGTAAAATTTTGGCAGGATATGGGAGCATCAAGGGTTGTGCTGGCTCGAGAACTGTCTATTCCTGAAATAACCGAGATTAAAAATAAAGTTCCGGATATGGAAATCGAATGCTTTGTTCATGGTTCACAATGCGTTTCATTTTCAGGCAGATGTTTATTAAGCGATTACTTTACAAACGGCGAACGAAAAGCCAATTCCGGCAATTGCTCACAACCTTGCCGCTGGAGCTATAAGCTTGTCGAAGAAACAAGACCAGGACAATACTACGAAATCAACCAAGATGCCAGAGGTTCTCACATTTTAAGCCCGAAAGATTTGTGTCTTGTTGAATATTTAAAACAAATGATTGATGCGGGTGTTGATTCATTTAAAGTTGAAGGCAGAACAAAAAGTCTTTATTATGTTTCTGCGGTTGCAAAAACATATAGAGCCGCCATTGATGAAATTTTAGCAAATCCTGATGCTGATTTATCAAAATATTTTCTTGAGTTGAAAAAAGTCGGCAACAGAGGCTACACAACAGGTTTTGCTCTTGGTGAAAACAAATCTGACAGCTACAGCTACGACATTTCAAAAGGACTTGCAGGTGCAGATTTCTTATTTGAATTCCATGGAAAGAAAAAACATAACGAAATAGACTTTGCCTCAAATTCTGATGATAATTTCTATTTCGTAAAAGTAAAAAATAAAGTTCTTCTAGGAGATGAAGTTGAAATCATTACACCGAAAGAACAGTTTGTAACAAAAATAACTGAAATCCTTAACGAAAAAGGCGAATCAATGGAACTTGCAAACACAAATGCAGATGTTTACCTTAAATTTGACAAAGAACCGCTGGATTATTCAGTTGCATTAGCACGTACAGTTGGAGTAAAAGAGCATGTTTCTTAAACCTGATTATAATCTTAAACGAATTTTTGATATTAACCTGAATGAACTAAAAAAAGCTGGAATAAAAGCAATGCTTTTTGATTTAGACAGTACACTTATGGCTTCAAAATCAGGAGTTTACTCTGATGAAATTTTAAATTGGCTCAATGAAGTTCGTAAAGATTTTTTTATAGCCGTTGTTTCTAACAACAAAAATGAAGAATATATTAATAAAGTTAAACAAATTTCGAATTTTCCATTATTATTTAATGCAGGAAAACCCCGTACAAATGCAGTAAAAGCATTTTTACAAGAACATAATCTGCAGCAATCTGAATGCGTCTTAGTCGGAGACAGACCGCTGACAGATATATTATGTGGTAAATACTTAGGCTGCAAAACTATTCTGGTTGACTCAATTACCTGCGATACGGAAGCAAAAATAGTAAGATTTGTAAGAGCTATTGAAAGGTTAAGTATTAGACATTAATAGCCCTCAATCCTTAGATTGAAATTTTGTCACAATGATGACATTTTACAAATTGTTAACAATATAAAACACAATAATAGCAACCTTTTAGGACACAAATACTCCAAATATAGTATTTGTGTTATATTTTTTGCCCAAATATGAAGATTATGTTATATTTATTATGAGAGGAGCTGTGGAATATACATCAAACAGCTGATACTCAAAAAATAGAGCTTTAATATAATGTAAATATAAAGACTTAAGATGGGTGGGAATAACGTGAACACAAATTACTATAGGAAAGAGAGTTGGATAAACAACACATTTAGCAAACGCGGAAAATGCGTTTTGGCGCTTTTAGCGGTTGTATTTTCTGTCGGGATTGTAGCCGGCGGATGCGGATTTTTGCAAAATTTAGGCGGAGCTAAAGAAGAAGAAATACCTCCTGCACCAATTGCAGACGTTACAACAGCGCCAAAAGAAGTGAATGTACCTTCTGACAGCAAGGTTAATCTTGATGTTGACGCGGACAAAGCAAGCAGCATGGTTTCTTACGATGTAGCAACTATCGGAAGATCTGATCCATTTATGCCTTCTGATGAAATTCAAGCGTTTGAAGATGCAAGAAATGCAGCTATAGCTGAAGCAAATGCATTTAATGCTGGTATTGCAGAAGTTAAAAAACTTAAAGATGTTGTCATTAGAGAACAAGACGACATCAGTCCTTACAGTTTTAACTTACCGGTTCCACCGACATCTTTGGCGTCTGCATCATCTGCTGCGGCAAAAATTACCAGAACAAAAGTTGTGGGTATTATGTATAACCAAACTAATCCGTCAGCAATTATCAACGTTGATAATAAAGATTATCTGGTAAGACAAGGTGATAAAATTATCGGTCAAGAATACAAAGTTGTTCAAATCAATCCTTCATTAATTACCGTAACACTTGGTTCTAACGTATATTCAGCAAGTATCGGAGAATTATTCTCAAGAGAAGATTTAAACAGCTCAAAAAATGATTTATATAATCTGAAAAACAGATTTGGTGGTAGAAAAGGTTAATTTAAAGAAAGTATAAGCAGGAGCAGATATGAAAAATAAAATCAGACAAAAAATTATCGCAAGCGTTATGTTAGGTGCATTTGCCTTAACTAACTCTATGTCAGCTGCATTAGCAGTAGATGGTTATTATGGTTACGACGATGCAACCGCAAGACCTATGATTAGAGCAACTCAAAATACCTCAGCTTTATCAATGGGTTCGGAAGTACAAATTGCAAATGCGGATTCTGTTGTAAATTTAAGTTTACGTGATGCAGATGTAAAACAAGTTCTTAGAATGTTTGCAGATCAGGCTGGTATGAATATTATTTTCTCTCCAGGTATTCAAGAAGGTACTGTAACAATGGATTTAGTTGATATTCCTTTATCAGAAGCTTTAAATCTTGTAGTTACAACTAATAATTTGTTCTATGATATTCAGGCAAATACTCTAGTCATTTCTACAAAAGATGAATCTTTGTCTTTAGCACAAAAATCAATGACTTTAATCCCTGTAAGATATGTTAGTGCAGCTGCTCTTGCATCATTCTTAAACACTAATATATTTAACAAAAACGGAATCAATCCCGGAATGTCAACAAAACCGGTTGTAACAACAAATCCGGCAACAAACGAATTGATTGTTATGGGTACTGCAAATGATGCAAATTTAGCTAGAAGAATTGTTGACCAATTTGATAAAAAACCGGAAGTAACAACCTTCAAAGTTAATCATACAACTCCGGCGGAAATGGCTAATATGATTTGTTCTTCATTATTACCGTCAACAGCGGCTAATGAAAACTCCGGAGGTGGCGGAGGAAGCTCATCATCTTCTTCAGCATCATCTTCAAGTGATGCTCCGGCAGGTTTTGCGGCAGGTATTCCTACAGGTTTCGCATCCGATGAAGGCGGCGATGACGAAGGCGGTGGAGATGAAGGCGGCGGAGGAGGAGACTCTTCTGGCGGAGGAAACATTTCTGTCGGCGGCGGTAAATTAGTTTGCTCAATTGATGCGGCAGGTCCTGCTGGCGATGATATGATGGGATTACCTTTGAAAAACTTATCAGTATCGTACTTCCCAACACTTGGAACTATTCAGGTTATCGGCGGTTCTCAAACTCAAATTGAGATGATTAGAGATTATATTGCGGCTAATGACAAGAAAACTCCTCAAGCGTATTTGGAAGTCCAAATTATTTCATTGTCAGAATCCGGTAGTAAAACATTTGACAACACCTGGCAGTTCATGAGCAAAAACTTCTCATTTAATGCAGGCGGCGGTAAAGGTTTTGCAACAGACAGCGTATATCCTGTATTCTTTGCAGGTCACGGTTACCACTACCGTGGAGAATGGGAAGAAGGTGAAAACGGAAAACCTGGATACTATAAAGATGCCGGTTATGTAGAAAAATGGAGCGGTTCTCCTCAATTAGTATATGCTGTAAACTATTTAGTTGAAAACCAAAAAGGTAGAGTACTTGCTAATCCAAGAATTTTAGTTACATCTGGTCAAAAATCTAAAATCGACTTAACCTCAGACTATGTAGCAAAAGTAACAACCGAATACTTGGATAACGGCTCATCAACCGGTTCTGCACAAGTTCAAAAAGAATACGAGATTAAAAATGACAACGGTATCAGCGTAGAAATTACACCGTTCATTTCACCGGATGGTTATGTAACTCTTGATGTTAAACCTAATTATGCAACAATTGCAGAACAAATTACTACACCTGGTGAAGTTCCGGGCGAACGTGATATCGCAGCAACATTACTACAAAGAAGAAATCTTAACTTGAAAGGTATAAGAATTAAAGATGGAGAAACTCTTGTTATCGGTGGTATGATTCAAGAAACAGAAAACAAAGGGGTTTCAAAAATTCCGTTCTTAGGTGATTTACCTGTAATTGGTATGTTCTTCAGAAGTACAACAACCAACAAAAGAAAAGAAGAAATGGTTATGATGATTACTCCTCAAATCGTTGTTGATACTGAGGATGCTGTAGGTGACGATACAACATTATAATCTTTCTAATGGATTTTATTAAATTTAGACACTAAGATATTGTAGAGAAAAGTAATACAAAGATAAATGAACGCACTAATTTTAAGACTTAAAAACAGCATAGATAAAAAGATACTTGACAGTATTGATAAAAGCTCAATGGGCAGACATCTGTTCGTTCCAATTAGTGTGAAAGATAATTTCCTTTTTGTTGCAGTATCGAAAAGTTCAAATAAAGATGAAATCAATGAATTATTGAAAAAAACATTCCAGCAGTCAATTAAATTTATGCTTGTTGGAGAGGATGATTTGAAAGAATTGCTGGGATGTTTTATTTCACCTGAAAACATTGCTCAAACCACATCAGAAGAAGCAAAACCGGCACCGGGGGCGGTACACTCACAAGGTAGTCCGCACGGCAAGCTTGGTGAAATGCTTGTTGCTAAAGGTATTTTGACCGAAGTTCAATTGATGAAGGCTCTTGCTGAGTCTAAACGTAAACAAATACCTATTGGTTCAATGTTATTTGAAATGGGTGCAATTACTCTGGATCAATTGAAAGATGTATTACATTCTCAAACCGGTTATGATATAGTTTCTGCCGATCAATTAGTTGACCAGAAGAATTTCGTTAATATATTACCGGAAGACTTTATCAAAGCAAATTCGGTAATACCAATATCCTCAGATGGTAAAACTCTTGTTATAGGGGTTACTAAACCATTAAAACAGGATGTATTAAAAGAAATAATCTATTTGACAGGTCAAAATCCGAAACAGATTTTGATGACGCACTATGAGTTCAAGAGTGCCATTAATACATTCTTCTCAGAGCAGAAAAGACAAACTGATGAAATCATTGAACAAATTAAAGAAGAAACTCTTGAATCTGAAGAAGAAGCAACTCTTTGGGAACAAGTTGATGCTGAACTTCAAGATTCAACAGGTTCTGTTGCTAAGTTTGTAAACCAAATTATTACTAACGGTATCGATAACAAAGTTTCCGATATTCACATCGAACCAAGATTATCAGGTTATATTGTAAGATACAGAAAAGATGGTATGCTGCAAAAAGTTCTTGATGTTCCTGCAAAAGTTGAAACCTCTGTAATTGCCCGTTTCAAGGTAATGGCAAGAATGAACATTGCAGAAAACAGACGACCTCAGGATGGTACCTTCTCAATTTCTTACAGAGATTGTTCATACGACTTCCGTATTAACACACTTCCTGTATCAGGCAAAGAAAAGGTTTGTATCCGTATCTTGGCGCCGGCGGTTTCTCTTGCATCTAATGACAGAGAAATTAAGCTTATCGGTGCTCATGACGGCGATATTGATAAGGTAAAACAGATGGTATCTTGTCCAAACGGTATCATTTTAACCTCCGGTCCAACAGGTTCAGGTAAAACTACAACTTTATATTCTGTATTAAAAAGTTTAAATGATGAATCTGTAAACATCACAACGATTGAAGACCCGATAGAAATTAAGCTTGAAGGTATTAACCAGTCACAAATCAACGCAAAAGCAGGTATTACATTTGCGTCTTGTATGAGAGCTATCCTCCGTCAGGACCCTGATATTATCCTTGTCGGTGAAATTCGTGACTACGAAACATTAGAAATTGCGATTTCAGCAGCATTGACAGGTCACTTAGTATTAAGCACCGTCCACACTAACTCAGCTGCGGCAACCGTAACACGTTTGATTGAAATGGGCGCAAAAGATTATCTTGTATCTTCAACATTGTCAGGCGTAATCGCTCAGCGTCTTGTTAGAAAACTTTGTGATGATTGTAAAGAAGAATATCATTGCACAAGAGAAGAAGCTATGATGGTAACCCGTGACGAAGAAGAAATCAAAAAAATCATGGAAACGCCAATATACAGAGCCAAAGGTTGTAACAAATGCGGCTTCCAGGGGTACAAAGGTCGTTTGGGCGTATATGAAATCATGATGATAACAAAAGAAATCAAAAAACTTATAGCCCAAGGCGCTCACGATTTGGAAATCGAAGATAGTGCAGTTGAAAACGGAATGATGACATTACATAAATCTTGCTATAAGCATATTATTAAAGGACAGACAACTATTGAAGAATTTGTCAGAGTCTTAGGTATGGCAGGCGAATAGGGGTAGGAATGACAGTATTTACTTATACAGCAATAAAAGAAGGAACTAATGAACTTGTAAAAGGTAAAGTTGAGGCAGATGATCTGCGCGAAGCCCGTGCAGCGGTACGTCGTCTTGGTTTTACACCAACCAATATTGAAGAAGAAAAAACTGTAAAAAAGGATGAGAAGAAAAAACCGACAGGTAAGATGCCAAAACTTGGTCTTGCAGATCAAATTGATTTTACTTCAACACTTCAAATCCTTGCGGCGGCAGGTATTCCGATTATTGAATCATTACTGTTCATTGAAAATGATGCAGCTAAATTAAAAATCAGACAAGTTGCAACAGAATTAAGACGACAGATTATGAACGGCGGAACATTTGCTGGTACAGTTGCTAAGTTTCCGGAACAGTTCGGTCAAGTTTATATCGGTCTGGTTAGAGCCGGTGAAGATTCTGGTGAATTGGAAAAAACATTAGATCGTTTGTTAGAACTTTTGAATAAACAACAGGCTATCAAATCAAAAGTTATTGGTACATTAATGTATCCGATATTCGTTGTACTACTTGCAGTATTTATTGTTATTGTCATGTTGGTATTCGTATTCCCTGTATTTAAAGAGATGTTCGATTCAATGGGTATGCAGCTGCCATTGATTACCAGAATATTAATGCAGGCAGGGTTATGGATGAAAAAGAACTGGTATGCAATTCCAATAGGCTTTGCACTTGTTGGTGCATTTATTAACTTCTTATTCCGCTGGAAACCAAGTAAATGGAAGATTGATGAATTAGTATTAAAAGTGCCTGTTTTAACTGACTTAATTCAATATTCAAACTTTGCAAACTTTATTGCGGTTATGCAGGTTGCGTACGATGCGGGTGTTCCGATTTTGGAATGTTTATATCTGTCAAATTTAACGTTAACAAACCATACTTTGGAAACAAGAGTTGAAGAAGCTACAGTAAAAGTTCAACAAGGTCAGCACTTATCAGCTGCATTACGTTCTACACGTACAATGCCTAAAATGATTTTATTTATGATTGCAACAGGTGAACAATCAGGTCGTTTGGGTGATATGCTAGGACAGGCAACTAACTATATTGACAAACAGTTAGATACAATCATTGATATTATGACAAAAATGATTGAACCGATAATGTTGGTTGTAATTGGTACTATCGTTCTTATCCTTGCTGCGGCACTTTACTTACCATTGTTCGCATCATACATGGGTATGTAGAGGTAAATGGAGCCACCAATGATATTATATAAATTTAAAGGACTTTGGCAACACAAAGTCCTTTTTTAAAGGAGATATCTAAAATGAAAACAATAGTAATAACAGGATCCACATCAGGACTGGGAAAAGAACTGGTAAAATTATTCGCATTGACTGAAGATTGTAAAATATTTGCAGGATACAGAAATAAAGATTTAATCAATCCACAGAATAATATTGAATACTTTTATATTGACATGACAGACCGTAATTCAATCAAAAATGCTACAGAATTTATTAAATCAAAAACCGATAAAATTGACATACTAATAAATACAGCTGGTTGTGTTGTTGCCGGACCAATTGAAAAAATTTGTGTTGAAAAACTTAGGGAACAGTTTGATGTAAACACATTTTCTCATCTGGAACTTACACAAAATCTTGCTAATATACTGGAAAATGGAAGAATTATAAATATCAGTTCAATGTCAAGTTTTGGACACTTTCCTTTCATTAGCCCTTACTGCGCCTCAAAAAGAGCCTTGGATATATTCTTTAATGCTTTTGCTATTGAAAATCATCGAAATATAAAAGTTATTTCAATTAAACCGGGAGTAATTTCAACACCGATTTGGAAAAAATCAGTTGAAGCAAATGAAAAATTATTGAACAACTGTGAAGGTTACGAAGCAGAAATGAATTTTATGAAAAATAATGCTTTGAAAAATACAAATAAAGGCTTAAAAGTAGAAGATGCTGCAAAATTTATTCATAAAATAGCCTATAAAAAGAATCCGAAAGCTTCATATACTCTTGGTAGAGATGCAAAATTTGCGGAACTACTTTCATATTTGCCACAGGATATAATCAATAAATTAGTTAAATTCGGGCTTAAATCACGAATGAAATAAACATTGTTGGATGCAATATTTATCCGAGGAATTTTGTGAATAATTTTACGACACTTAATACAATTGGTGGCAAGGTACCCAGTCCGGCGAGGACCCCCTTGTAAATTTAATGTATTTTTCATATAATTTTTTTATGGAAAATATTAAGAGAATTAAATTAAGGGATTTTGAGATTGGCGGGGATAAATTAACTATTCTAGCCGGTCCTTGTGCTATTGAAAGCAGAGAAATTTTAGAAGAAACAGCAAAAGGTTTGAAAGAAATTACAAACAGACTTGGCATAAATTTTGTATTCAAGTCATCTTTTGATAAGGCAAACCGTTCATCAATAACTTCATTCCGTGGTCCGGGGCTTGAAGAGGGTCTTGTGATGCTGAAAGAAGTTAAAGATAAGTATGATTTGCCAATTGTAACGGATATTCACACACCTGAACAAGCAGAAAAAGCGGCTGAGGTTGCAGATATTTTACAAATTCCTGCATTTTTGTGCCGTCAGACTGATTTGTTGGTTGCAGCTGCAAAAACCGGAAAAATCGTTAATATCAAAAAAGGACAGTTTCTTGCACCTGACCAGATGAAGAGTCTTGTTAAAAAAGTTGAGGATTCAGGGAATTCAAATATTTTGTTAACCGATAGGGGAACATCTTTCGGGTATAACAATCTTGTTGTAGATTTCCGAGGAATACCGATTATGCATCAATTCGGCTATCCTGTAGTATTTGACGCAACTCACAGTGTCCAATTACCGGGTGCAAACGGAACCTCTTCAGGCGGCGACCGCAGATTTGTACCGATGCTTGCGAAGGCGGCTATGGCTGTCGGAGCAAGAGTTTTATTTTTCGAAGTCCATCCGGAACCTGACAAAGCGTTATGTGACGGACCAAATATGGTTTCTCTCAATGATGCAGAGAAAGTATTCTCTCAGTGCAAAGAAATTTTTGAACTCGTACAAAAACAGGTATAAATTTAATGATTTTAAAAACATTTGTAGAAGGTCCGATTGATGCAAATAATTATCTGCTGATCGACGAAGAGTCACAAGAAGCTGTGATGATTGACTGCTCGGATGCAAGACCGCAGGTTCTTGAAGAAATAAAAAATCTCGGAATTAAACTTAAATATATTTTACTGACCCACGGGCATTTTGACCATATAATGGGTGTTGATGTATTTAAAAATAAGTTTGATGTTGATACATATGTTTCTCAAGATGATATGGTGCAAGTTGAAACTACTCCAAAAATGATTTTTATGTTTACAGGTTTAAATGCGCCTGATATCAAAACTATCAATCATTTCGTAAAAGACGGAGATGAGTTTACTTTTGGAAAACATAAAATAAAAGCTATTGCAACTCCGGGACATACTGAAGGCGGAATGTGCTATTTAGTTGACGGGAAATTATTCTCAGGCGACACTTTATTCCAAAGAAGTGTCGGCAGATATGATCTTCCGGGCGGAGATTTTAAAAAACTTTCTCACAGTGTTAAAGAGGTTTTGTTTAATCTTCCTGATTCAACTGAAGTTTATCCCGGACACGGTCCAAAAACAACAATAGCTTACGAAAAAAAATACAATGAAATTTTATAATATAGAGGTATAAAAATGAAGGAACAACTGGAAAAAATATATTCAAATGCGGCGGCTGATATTGAAAAAGCCGAAACAGTAAAAGACTTAGAAGATGTTAAATTCAAATATTTGAGCCGTAAAGGTGAATTTAACGAAATAAAAAAAGGTTTGAAAGACCTTTCTGTAGAAGATAAAAAGATTGTGGGTTCACTAGCGAATGAAATTACACAAAAATTAGAGTCTTCAATAAAAGAAAAATTCCAATTGTTCTATGAAAAGGAATTGAATGACAAATTACAAAAAGAAAGAATTGACGTAACTCTTCCTGGACAATATATTCCAAGAGGTCACGTTCATCCTTTGACTTCAACAACAAACGAAATTTGTTCAATATTCCAGAGTTTAGGATTTTCAATTGTACCTGACGAATTTGGTCCCGAAGTTGAAACCGAATACTACAACTTTGATATGCTGAATGTGCCAAAAGATCACCCTGCACGTGATATGCAGGATACTTTCTATACTAATATTGCAAAAAATGTTGTATTACGCAGCCAGACATCAGGCTCACAAATTCACGCAATGGAAGGTAAAAATCCGCCTATCAGAATTATTGCACCTGGAAGAGTATATAGAAATGAAAACGTAAACTCAAGAAAAAATAACTTTTTCCACCAAATAGAAGGACTTTATGTTGATAAAAATATCACCTTCGGCGATTTAAAAGGTGTACTGAATGAATTTATCAGAATTTATTTTGGTGAAAGCCGTCCGACAAGATTCAGAAGCAGTTTCTTCCCGTTCACAGAGCCGTCAGCAGAAGTTGACGTTCAATGTATTATGTGCGGCGGAAAAGGTTGCAGAACTTGTTCCGGAACAGGATGGCTGGAAATTTTAGGTTCTGGTATGGTTGACCCGAATGTATTACGCGGAGTTGGTATTGACCCTGATGTATATTCAGGTTTTGCTTTTGGTATGGGCGTTGAAAGACTTGCTATGCTCAAATATGCTGTTGATGATATCAGATTGTTCTTCAACAATGATGTCCGTTTCTTAAAACAATTCAAGGGGTAAAGGGGTAAAATATAGCGCCCAATTCAGCACCGGTATAGAAAATAATTTAAAGGATTTTTATGTCAATTATTATAATGATTTTATTACTCAGTTTTTTAGTTCTTGTACACGAAGCAGGACACTTTTTTGCGGCAAGATTATTCAAAATCAAAGTGTCAAAATTTGGTTTCGGGCTTCCGATCGGACCAACATTGTGGAGTAAGAAAGTCGGTGACGTAGAAGTCGTAGTACATGCATTTTTGCTTGGGGGTTATGTATCTTTTCCTGACGATGAAAAAGACTCTGATTTGCCTGCGGATTCCAAAGACAGATTTATAAACAAACCTGTTTGGCAAAGAATGATAGTAATTTCAGCAGGTGTAATTGCAAATATTATTACAGCATTTTTCCTTGTGCTTATAACCGCCCTTGTCTGGGGTAAATTACCGTCTGGCAATTATGAAGTTTATATAAATAAAATTGCGGCTGCGAAAAGCGAATCTGTATGGACAAGCGGAATGCAGGAAGGCGACAGAGTTATTAAAATTAATGGTTCGGATATCCCGTCAAGCTATGGTTTAACATTGTATGCCCAAAACAGCAAACAATTTGATGGCAAAATTGATAAGGAATTTGCTCAAAAAAACCTTGAACAATTACAAAAATTAAACCCTGACATTAAAGCTGATGAAACTATTAAAAACCTTACTGTAGTTGCTCTTCCTCATATTACGGAAGAACCTGCATTAAAAATTGATGATGAAGCATTAAAAGGTTATAAATTATATAAAGATAACCAAATTAACCTGAACGAATCTCAAACAAAACTTAGAGACGATTTAAAAGGAAAAACAGCTTATACCTCGGACGGAACAGCAACACTGACAGATATAGCATATGCAATTTCTGATAATTATAGACCTTTAAATATTACAGTTGTACGTAATGGTAAAGAAGTTGAATTAAAAACAATTTATCCTAACAATAAAGGAATGATTGGGGTTGCAATCGAAGCACGTCAGGTTTTAGTTCCTACTAAAAATTTAGGATCTGCAATTAAAGGAAGCTTTTCTTATCTGTGGGAACAAACTTATATTCTTGTTTATGGCTTGTGGCAGTTATTTACAGGTAAAATCCCTGTAAAAGACCTTCACGGAATTGTTGTTATCACAAAAATCGGAGGCGATGTAATTCAAAACAGCGGATTCTTCTCAGGATTATTGTTAACCGCAATGATTTCACTAGACTTAGCTCTGGTCAATTTCCTGCCAATACCGGCATTAGACGGCGGACATTTTATGTTCTTACTTATTGAACAGTTGAGAGGAAAACCTGTTGATGAAGAAACCATAAATAAAGTTAGTTCATTCTTTTTCTTACTTTTAATTATATTTATGGTGCTGGTTGTATTTAACGATATTTATGCTATTGTTAGTCATAAATTATAAAGCCAATTGAAAACCTGTTAAAATCCTATGACTGTCAGCTTTTACCTGATTTTGACAGTAAATATAGTTTAAAATCAATTTCAATGCCTGACCTTTTATATAATAATTCATGCCGGCGGTGTATTCACGCTGATTATTATGGCTGATAGTTTTGTCAGGGTCAAATTCATCATATCTTGCAAGCAGTTCAAGCTTTTTGTAATGTGATAGCCAAGAGTAACATACCAGCCTTGACGGCGTTTTGTCGTTAAACCCGAGCCGCCGTTTGAACCGTCAGAAACCGCGTATTCCATACGAGTCCAGAATTTTTTATATTCATACCCTACATAGGCTCCGCCTACAAAATAGTCAACAGAATTTCTTGTGCCTGAAACAATACCTCCGCCGGTTGTTAAATTTCCATATTTTCCGTTAGTTTTTGCCAGTGGTTTTAGATTAACCCAGCCGTCAAATTCCACCCCCGGCATGAATTCCGTAAAAAACGTATCAGAACTGTATCCGCCAAAATCATATTCAACAATCGGGTAACACCCTTTAACTCTCAAACCTACTTTTCTAATATTTGCAAGATTACGGGAAATTTGTGAACGATTAATAAATGGCAGGGTATAAGGGGATTGTGCTCCTTCATAACCTGTTCCTGTTCTGGAATTTCCAAACATAATTGTATGATGCGGAATTCTTTTAGTTTCAAAATATGCATCCTGCACAATCTGCTGCATAAAAGGTCTGTTGTGCTGATGAGAAGGGTCAAGCATTAAACGGAAACCTTCTTTGCCTCCTTTAAACTTTCCGTCAAATAAGACATTCACAAGTGCAGGATTGAATTTGGTATAACCGTTTTCACCTTCAGTCATTATTGTATCAAAATTTGACTGAACAACACCCCATGTATGAAAACTCTCAAGAAGTCCGTGTTCGTAATGTTTTGTCAACGCTTCCGATAATAAAGGTTTTGGCGCATCAAGCTGTTCCACCTGCAAATTATAGATGCTTCTTGCGGTTTGGCTTATTCCGTTAAAAAATCTTGAATGTGTGTCAACAGAGTTTGAATCCTGCAAAATTTGCGGAGTAATAATTTGAGTTTCCTGTGGCAATTCTAAATTGTTTGGAACACTGCCATGCGTATCATTTATCACCAGTCTTTTAAATTCTTCACTAAATTGCAGTTCAACTTCATCCTGCGCAGACACAAGAAGCGGATTACATAACATTAATACTAAGCAAATCAAAATCTTTTTCACAATAACGCCATTCTATAACATTATATTATATATTTTTGCAGAATTAATTTTTTGAAAGCTTTTGCATGAATTGCATCAGGCTGAATTTTAAGTAATCTTTCAAGATATTCTAACGATTTGTGATAATTTTCCAGCTTTTTCCAGGCTGCAGCTATTGCATATAATGCTTCTGCAAAGTTAGGATCTAACTCCAACGCTTTTTCTAAATCGGTTACAGCTTTTTCTATATTAGGATTGTCAATATCTTTTCGTGAAAGAATTATTTTGGCACGATTATAATAAGCATCCGCCATCTTGTCATCAATCTGAAGAGCTTTTGTATAATCCAGCATTGCTTCATTAAATTCATCCATTGCGTGATATGCTGCACCTCGGTAAAAATAAGGTACAGCCCAATCATTTTTTAATTCCAGTGATTTGTTTATAAAATCAACTGCACCTTTGAAATTTCCTATCTGGAAATTATAAATTCCGTTATCCAAATAATACTTATAATCGTTCATAAACTGATTATATAATAAAAACAAAAAATTCCTCACATGGGCTTAACTTTTAGTAATTTATGCGTTATCATGTATATAGTAAGCAATTAGAAAGAAGGATACAATGAAATCAGTAAAAGAGCTTTCTACAGAAACAAAAATTCAAAACAGATTAAAAAATAACCCCGTATGCTTAGAACTTGTAAGATATTTATTTGCAGATGAAGAATTGCAGGAAATGCAGGAATATGCAAATAATGTTTCCATAAGACGTTTAGGCTATAACGACCACGGACCGGTGCATATGAGACAGGTTGTAGGTAATGCTATAAAAATGCTTAATATTTTACATGAAGCAGGTATTAAAACATCTCTTGAAAATGAAGAAATGGGTTCATTTGAAGATAGTATGTGTGCATTAATTCTTGCGGGTTTAATGCACGATTTGGGTATGTCTATCGGAAGACAAGGTCACGAAGAAATGTCATCTCTTCTTGCTCAGCCAATTATTGAAAGAACATTGATGCACATGTTCCCGAATGATTTACACAAACGCGTAATTATCCGAGCAGTTGCAACAGAAGCAATTATAGGTCACATGTCCTCCAGAAAAATACATTCAGTTGAAGCAGGTATTTTATTAATCGCTGACGGCTGTGATATGACAAAAGGCAGAGCACGAATTCCTATGGCTATAAACACAACTCCGCGTGTCGGAGATATCCATAAGTATTCTGCAAATGCTATCAATCGTATTGGAATTCACAAAGGTGAAAGAAAACCTATAAAAATTGATATTGAAATGTCAGGAGATGTGGGATTTTTCCAAATTGAAGAAGTTCTTCTGCAAAAAATTGATGTAAGTCCTGCTAAACAATTTGTTGAACTCTATGCAGGAGTTGAAGGGCAAGAACGCAAATGTTATTTATAGATAATCTTGCAAGATTATCTCCATAATGGCAATGTAGAATTTAATAATTTACCGTAAACTCCTTTGTAAAAAGGAGTTTTTATTATGAAAATTTTAATCGTAACAACAAACTACTCGGGAAATGATAATCCTGATCCCAATGCAATCAAAGATACAGGTGTTTATTTAGAAGAATTCGCAGTGCCATATCTGGTATTTAAAGCTACAGGTTATGAAATAACTACAGCAAGTCCGCTCGGCGGTCTTTCACCTGTTGACGAAAAAAGTATGTCATGTTCAAATCCGATGGAATGGGATGAATGTATCAAAATTCTTAGAACTACAACTCCGCTTTATGATGTTAACTACAAGGATTATGACGCATTATTCTTGCCCGGCGGGCATGGACCGATGTTTGACCTTGCTAATGATGAACGTTTGAAAGAAGTTGTTGAATATTTTTACGAAAATAATAAAATTATCAGTGCAATTTGCCACGGACCTGCAGGTTTATTACTTGCCAAAGATAAAGACGGAAATTCAATATTGAAAGATAAAAAGATTACCTCTTTAACCAACAAAGAAGAACATATTTCAAAAACAGACGAAGCTGTTCCGTTTTTATTAGAAACAAGAATAAGAGAACTAGGCGCGCGATTTGAAGATGCTGAGCCCTGGTCAGAGCATGTTTGCGTTGATGAAAAAATTATTACCGGTCAAAATCCTCAATCTTCTCTACTGCTGGCTGAGAAAATAGTTGAAGCCCTTTCTTCATAGTTTTCAACTGAACTTGAGAAAGTATAACAGCCGTTATCATAAACACACAGCCCCAAAGTTCTCTTAATGTCATTATTTCATGCAGTAATAAACTTCCTCCGGCAACTGCAAATACCGATTCCAAACATAATATAAGAGATGCAACAGTCGGGGCTGTATGTTTTTGCCCAAAAATTTGCAAAGTATAAGCAACTCCGCAGGTTAAAATTCCCGCGTACAAAATAGGGGTTTTTGCACCTAAAAAGCCTGCCATTGTTGGTTCCTCAAAAATTAACATCAAAGGCAGTGATAAAATTCCCACTACAAAAAATTGCAAACAAGACATTTTGACAGGATTAACATGGCGTGAAAAATAATTAACAACAAGTATATGCACCCCGTAGAAAAATGCACCGATTAACAATAAACCGTCGTAAAAATCAAATCCTGAAAATCCGCCTTTAAAACACAATAAATACAGTCCGCAAAGAGCAATTGCTACACTAATTTTAATATTGCGTTCAAGCTTAGTTCCGAAAAACATCGAAATAAGAGGGACAAAAATTATATAAAGAGAAGAGATAAAACCGGCTTTACCCGCACTTGCAGAAATCATACTGTACTGTTGAATACTCATTGCAGTAAATAATGCCGCACCGCAACATAATCCCGCTTTTGCCAAAAGAACATGCTGTTTGTGTTTTAAACTCTTTGAACGTTTATCTTCAGTTGTAAATTTAACAAAAAATATTAATGGAATTAAACTCAATCCGCCCAAAATACTTCTTGCAAAATTAAAGCTGAATGGTCCGACATACTCCATGCCTGCTTTCTGGGCAACAAAAGAAACTCCCCAGATTAAAGCAGTAAAAAATAATGCAAAATTTGACAATATTTTCTTATCCATACTATCCCTTTCAACACTATTATATTATTTATTAAATATTAGTCAAAGTTTATTCTGATTTTGGGTCAATAAATGTTGGTGCATTTTTCGGGCTTTTCCCTTTTCTTTCGGCATGAAAATACGCATAAGTCATTGGAGTTGCCTTATGAAGCATTTCGCCGTCTTTAATTTTACCTAAGAAAATCGTATGAGTTTCGGTTTCCAATTTATCAATAACATCACAAACCAGATATCCTACAGCATCCTTAATTACTCTTAAACCATCAACCGTATCAGTCGCAATATCTTTAAACTTATCAACATCACGTGCAGAGCGATACCCGAAAGTTCCAATAACTTTATTATCAATATCTTCTCCTAAAATAGATACGGCAAATTTTTTCGATGTTTCTATACAATTATTGGTGTAATTGTCGTGATGAATACTTACGGCAATAGTGTTATAAGTAACTTGAATTAAACTGTTAGCGACACATCCTGTAGGGGTTTCGCCGCACAATGAGGTTACAACATAAACACCGTAAGACAAATTTTTTAAAACTTCATTATTCATATAAACCTACCTTAAATTATTCTATCACTTATTATAACATAATCCATAAAATATTAGAGCCACTTGGGCATTACATAGTCGAATAAAATTTGATAAAATAGTGCAATGAGTTAAGGTTCACGTCCGGGGAAAATAAAAATCCCTAAAGAGCATAACCTCTTTCGATGACAAAGCTGTTTGCTCAGTATTATAGGTGAACTATGCCCATTTATAGATACCTGATTTTACGAAATCAGGTGTTTTTTGTTGTATGTAAAAATATAGAAAGGAAGAAAAATGACTGAAAATCAAAACAAATTAGTCCACGTTAACGCTTATACCAAAAGCGACGGAACAGAAGTTAAGGAACATTATCGAGGAGGAAGTTCAAGGTCTAACATGAGCGATATTCAAGTTCCAGAAGGACCTTTAGATGTAGATTTTCTACCGTTTCCAAAAGAGGAGGTTCCTGATGTAATTCAAGGACGAGTTGAAAAAACAGACTATCCATCTGATCAAGGAAATTCTGAAGATACAGGAACTCAAAAAGGCTCAGCTGAAAAAAACGGCGATAGTGAAAACCATAAAAATTCGTCCTCAAAAGAGAAAACCGTACAAGTGTTGGAAGGGATTAAAGCAGCGGCAGGAGTTTTAGCAGAGCTGACAAAAAACATTAAGCAAAAAAACGTGACTGTAGCAAAGCTTCAAACCGCATTGTCCGAAATTGAACAAGGTCAACAAAAAGCAATTATCAGACAGAATTTGGTTCTGGATTATTTAACCAATACCAAGAATAAACAAGATTACACTCGTGCATACAAAAATTATATAGATTTGAGACGTTTGACACGCGAAAATTCAGACCTGCTTGCAAAAATCAACTACAGTTTACCACAGCACGGTATAGACAGTGTAGTGAATGATCTTGAACAACTGAATACAAACTTTGATGAAATTGTAGAAAAGACTCATAAGGAAAATCCTATTAGAAGTCACAAATTCTATAAAGATTTTACATTGCCAAGTGTTGCGCATAACTTTAGCAATGGATGGAATCGAATTTTTAGAACTAACAATATACCTAAATATGTTGTAGATGCCGGTATGGTATATTACAATAGAAATAATTCAATGCCTGATGCAGCTAAAATGTGGAAGGCTGCAACAAATGATTTTAACTGGAGTAAAGCAGACGTTTCAAAAAATGGAACTCTTGTATATAGTATCAATAATTTACCGTCCCAAGAGTTACAAAATATTGTCCGTCAAAAAGTTCAGGGGCAAATGGGAACAAATGATGCTTTAGGATATATATATCAATCGCACAGTAATCTGGCAAAAGAAATAGCAGGTTCGCCGGAATTAAAGAAACACTTCCAAGAGAACAAAGGTAAATTGTTAAACAAAGAAGTTGTAAAAGGCGGCAGTACACGCTTCACAAGCAGTTCAAATTTGTCAAAGGCATTAGGACATGCTGACTTTGTATATACATATATTGAGGAAAGTGGTAATCTTTGCACTGTATTCATGGATACGTATGATTTTAATAAATTTGATCCTGATTGGAAAGTACAAATTGCAAGTATGGCACAAGAATTAGGAACTATTAGAAACTATTATGAAATAATAATTATCAAAACACCCGAATATATTTGGAAAAACTGGTAACTTATGCAAGACATGCCGACAAGGATATATCCTTGTCGGCTTTTTATATTTTAAAAATACAGATGAAAATTTTCCATTTCATTAAAAGCTAGGAATACAAATAATACTATTAAAATAATGGGAATAATAATAGTTGATAAGAGGATTAAAATCCCAAAAACAATGTCAATATGCCATTTCTCTAAAAATCTTAAAAAGTTTTTAATGTTTTCTTTCATATCGTATTCCTTATTTATGCGTTACATATGCCAGGGATTTGGATCAAATATGCACATTAATACTATAAAAATAGGCGCACCAGCTATCATAATAAACAATAATATCAAAATAATATCCACATACCATTCTTTAAAAAAATCCAATATTTTACCAAATATTTTTGCCATTCTATTAAATCCCCGAATAATTATTCTTTATTTGACCAATAATATAGCTTTCTTAATACAAAATAAAACATAACATTTGCTAAAAAAAAGATTAAAAAGCCACCTATAAATGGGAGTACTCCCTTTATTCCCTCATAATCAATTGCCATTGAACCTACAAATGCGATAACCATTGATATAAACCATGTCAAAGGAATATATAATAATAACAAAATATAAATGATACATAATCTTAATGTTTTAAATAATTTTACCATAGTTTTAATATTCCAATTTACGTTATCAAGACTGATAAGGGCAATAATAATATAATTAGATTGCTTATAATATAGCTAATTTGAAAATATCCCTTATCAACATCCTTTAAATATATGAATGTCGCAATTATAAAAAATATCCCTAATAAAAAATAACCACTAAATATATATAAATAAACAATTTTTTCGATTTGAAGAACATCAGAAAATGTTAAAAATACGCTCAGAAGCAATCCCATTGAAACATTCCATAAAAATCTTACGCCAATTAATAGTTTAATAAATATATTATTAATATTCTTTTCCATATCTTAATAAGTTTATCATAATTTTTTTAGAAAAATACGGTCAAGTGGCTATAAAAAAGGCGCGGATTGGAATTCCAATCCGCGCCTTTTTAGTTATTTAAAGAATTTATTATTCTTTTACATATTCTGCATCAATTACATCGTCATCATTATTGTTTGATGAGGAGTCAGATGATGCGCTTTCAGAATTTGCACTTTGAGCAGTTTCACCTTCTTTTTGTACTGCTTCGTATGCTTTTTGTGAAATTCCGAACATTGTTTGCTGTAATTCTTCAGATAATTTTTTCAATTCATCTGTTGATTTATTTTCATCAATTGCTTTTTGCAATGCTGCTTTTTGTTCTTCTAATTTAGTTTTATCAGCTGCGTCAATTTTGCCTTCGAAATCTTTTACAATTCTATCAGCAGAACCGATTAAGCTTGAAGCATTATTTTTAATTTCAGCTTCTTCTTTTTTCTTTTTATCTTCAGCTGCATTAGCTTCTGCTTCTTTTACCATTTTATCAATATCATCTTCTGAAAGGTTAGAAGAATTTGTAATAGTAATTTTTTGTTCTTTATTAGTAGCTTTATCTTTAGCAGAAACATTTACAATACCGTTAGCGTCGATATCAAATGTAACTTCAATTTGAGGAATACCGCGCATTGCTGGTGCGATACCTTCAAGTCTGAACATACCTAAAGATTTGTTATCTCTAGCCATTGGTCTTTCACCTTGAAGAACTTGAATATCTACAGCGGTTTGGTTGTTTTCAGCAGTTGAGAACACTTGAGATTTAGAAACAGGAATTGTAGTGTTACGAGGAACCAACGGAGTCATAACACCGCCTAATGTTTCAATACCAAGTGTTAGAGGAGTTACGTCTAACAATACGATATCTTTAACTTCACCTGCAAGTACACCTGCTTGAACTGCTGCACCAACTGCAACAACTTCGTCAGGGTTAACTGATTGGTTAGGTTCTTTACCTGTGTAATCTTTAACTAATTTTTGAACAGCAGGAATTCTTGAAGATCCGCCGACTAATACAACTTCGTTGATTTCAGATTTAGAAATACCTGCATCCTGAATAGCTTGTTCAACAGGTTTTTTACATCTTTCCAATAAGTCATAAGATAATTCTTCAAATTTAGCTCTTGTTAAGTTCAAGTCTAAGTGTTTAGGACCATTTGCATCTGCAGTGATGAACGGTAAGTTGATATTTGTTTCAAATACAGAAGACAATTCACATTTAGCTTTTTCAGCAGCTTCTTTAACACGCTGCATAGCTTGTTTGTCACCTGTCAAATCAATGCCTTCTTGTTTTTTGAATTCTTCACAAATCCAATTCATAACTTTTTGGTCAAAGTCGTCACCACCTAAGTGAGTATCACCTGATGTTGATAATACTTCGTGAACACCGTCACCGATTTCAAGAACTGAAACGTCGAATGTACCACCGCCTAAGTCGAATACTAAAACTTTTTCAGCTTTTTCTTTTTCAAGACCGTAAGCCAAAGCCGCTGCAGTAGGTTCGTTTACGATACGAAGAACATCTAAACCTGCAATTTTACCAGCATCTTTTGTTGCCTGTCTTTGTGCATCGTTGAAATATGCCGGAACAGTAATAACAGCAGAAGTTACTTTTTCTCCAAGATAAGCGCTGGCATCATCAGCTAATTTTCTCAAAATCATTGAAGAAATTTCTTGCGGAGTGTAATCTTTTCCGTCAATATTTACTTTATAATTGTCACCCATGTGTCTTTTAATTGAAGCAATAGTTTTATCAGGGTTTACGATAGCCTGACGTTTTGCTAACTGTCCGACTAATCTTTCGCCTGTTTTAGAAAAACCAACGATAGAAGGGGTTGTTCTTGAACCTTCTGCGTTAGCGATAACAGTCGGTTTTCCACCTTCCATAACTGCAACAACTGAGTTTGTAGTACCCAAGTCAATACCAATTGTTTTTGCCATAATTTTTTATCTCCTTTACTAATAAATATATTTATATCTATTTCATATTATTGTTATAACATCGTTTTTTTAAAATCTAAAAAAAATAAACAAAAAATTAACATTTGACAGTAAAAAAAAAAATTTATAAAAAACTCTTGCAAAATTTTTTTCAGCATATATAATAAAAACATAGCCAATATAAATGGGAGCGTAGCTCAGTTTGGTTAGAGCGCATGCCTGTCACGCATGAGGTCGCGAGTTCGAGCCTCGTCGTTCCCGCCATTTA
>CAROLD010000013.1 GCA_949035555.1 uncultured bacterium
GCTGCTAAAACAGTTCCTGCTTTCTCAGCTGGTAAAAAATTCAAAGAACTTGTTAAGTAATTCTTATTAAGAATTTCAAATAAGTGTTGCGCGGCAGAAAATGTTTTCTGCCGCGCTTTATTATAACCGAAAAACTTTACAATTCATTGAATATTGCCTTTTTTATGCTAATATTGTTGTATAGAAAGAATTTTGGGTGAGGTAGTTATATGAAAAGTTCGACAATCAGAAGATCAACTCTATCAAGAGAAACAATGGAAGTTATAGAAAATCTTGCAAAAGAAAATGATACAGCGGGTCTTCCGGGAGAATATGTCAGACCGCAGGAAATTGAAGATGCAATAGCTTCAGAAAATGCAGCGGCTAACAAATCTCAAGAAATTGATTTGTTATGGCAGACATTCAAATCCTCACAATTTAATACAAATTCACCTGTTGCACAGGTTTCATTAGGTTTTGTGTCAGGTGTTGCCGTAACATTGATTGTTATGGCTTGCTTTGGAGTTTTTTCAATGAAATCTGACGATAGCGCAAACTTACCGAAAAAACCTATTTTCAGCATCCATAACATTTTTGCTAAAAAACCTGTTGAACCTACTCTTGAACAACAAGCTGAAACCGCTCAAGATACAGTAGAAGCAAAAGTTAATGTTCCGACAGAAGCCGATACTCAAACTCCGGAAGAAATTCAACAACAGTCATCTGAAGTTCAGTCAACAGAAGTAAACTTACAAAATGCTAAAAAATACATTGTTAAAAGCGGCGATACAGGAGAAAGTATTATTAAACATTTCTATGGTGCATACACTCCTGAAAGAGCTGAAAGAATTATTAAAGCCAACAATTTGTCTAACCTCGACAGAATTAATATTGATCAGGAACTTATTATTCCAATTGAATAACAAAATTAAAATCTCGGAGAGCTGCAATGAAAATATTTAAAAACATTTGTTCCGCAGTGCTTGTTTCTGCACTATACTTGTCATCCCCTGCATGTGCAAACGACACTTTATGGAAAAACGATTTAAGAACACTGTTTTTAAATAATCAGGCTGTCATAATGGAAGTTAATATGCGTTCTATGAATGCACAAGATATTAACGGAGATGGATTTATTCAAGAAGAAATCGGTGAAGTTCGCGGGAATTTCTTAAATGCGATTGAAAGACTTGATGAATTAAAGAGTCTTGGGGTCAACACACTTCATGTGCTTCCTATAACCCCGACAGGAAAGCTAAAAGCTCTTGGCACCGCAGGAAGTCTCTATGCAGCGGCAGGTTTTGATTCACTTAATACAGATTTGATAGATAAAAATTCCAAACTTTCGGCAGAAGAACAAGCAAAAAGATTTATAGACGAAGCACACAAAAGGAATATCCGAATTATTGCAGATGTTCCGGCTTGTGCCTCATACGATTTGTATCTGCACAGACCTGACCTATTTGTGAGTGCTCAGTCCGGAGAACCTGTTATCCCATCTGATTGGACAGATGTAAGACTTTTGTCCGTCGGCACAGAAGACAAAGTTGACCCGAATGTTTACAGCCTATACAAAGATTTTGTAAAATATATGATAAACCTTGGTGTTGACGGGATTAGAGCTGATGTTGCACACTCAAAAACCGCATTATTCTGGAAAAATTTAATTGAGTATTCTAGGAGCAAAAATCCCGAATTTTTATGGCTTGCAGAGTCTTCCGAAAACTGGCACGATGCAATTTCACCGCAAGCTGTTTTTACACCTTATGACAAATTGTTAGAAGCAGGATTTGACGGATATTACGGCGCATTTTTTGACCTGAAAGACTGGAAAACATCTAAGGATTTGTATAAACAGATTTCGACAACTTTAAATGAAACAAAAAAATTTAAAGAGAAAAAAAGCGTTATAGGAAGCTTTACAACCCACGACGAAGTTAGTCCGATACTCATTAAAGGTCCTAAATTCAGTGAGATGATTATATGGCTAAATGCAACTTTGCCTGTAGATTCCTATTTTGTGGACGGGTTCCAGACAGGAGATGATTACAATTACAAAATGGGAAATAAGCTTGCTCCTTCAACAAATACGGATGATGATACATATTTTACACACCGAGGGAAAATTGATATATTCAACTATTCAAGAAAACCCGGAGGGGATAACGAAACCATCAGAAACGATTTTCTGCTTGGCAATAACGTCAAAAAAAGCCTTAATACCGTGTTGAATGAAGGAACGTTTACTCCTTTGAAAACTAAAAATTCAAAAGTTTTTGCATACACTTTCGGCAATAATGTTAAACGCGTTATAACAATAGGTAATCTGGATTACGAAAACCCGATAAAAACAACCGTAAAAATTCCAAAATACAATCCGCGTTTTAATGTTTTGCCAATTAAAATATCAACTATGCCGGACGTTAAAAACGGAAAAGTCTCATTAACCCTCAAACCAGGTGAAATCGTGGTTCTTGTGGTGCACGAACTATTATAAGTTTTTAACAAATTCCCCGATTGCCGACGCCTCATGAGTCCCGACAATAAATTCAAAATCAGAAACCGTTTCGTTTAACTCATCAATAGTATGAGATAAAAGCCCCGGAATAATGATTTTTCGGGTTTTAAATTTGTTTCTAATATCAAATTCTTTTATAGTTTTTGCTACAATATTTGCTGTAAACTTTTCAGCGGACCACGCTGTCAAAACACTCATCCCGTCAGCAGGAATCACAATTAAGAAAGATGAAACATCCAGACTTTCCAGTTCATTTGCAACAGCAAAAAATGTCAGTGCAAAATTTGTTGTTAAAAATACTATAGAATTTTCATCAGGACTGTTGAATTCATACAACCCGGCTTCAACCTGAAGTGATTTTTGTGGATCGGTAAAAATATTTTGACGCAATCTCAATAGTGTCGAAAACATTGCCTCATCAAACTCTTCAAACACAATCATATTAGCGTATTTGCATATATAATATGAAGCTTTTGCGCAGAGTTCTTCAAGAGGCTGAACAGGAGTCCAAATACAAACCGGCGCAGAATAATTATCATCTTTATCCTGAATTGCTTTGGTTCTGGTTTCTATCAGTTCGTTTTTAGTTTTATGGAAATTAGTATCTTTAATTGTAGTTATTGGCAATTTTGAATATTCTTCCATTGAAATTATCGGTACCTCGGAATTTGGAACGGCTGAATAATTTATTCCAATAATCAAATCTACTTTCAAAATTTCATTTACACCTTTTATCTCAAAGTTTGAAATTCGCTTTAGCTGCTGCGCATAATCGGGCTTGGAAAAATCCACAACAACAGCAAGAACTGTACGATTTATAAAAGTTTTTTCGTGACGGTAAAGAACATTTTCTCCGCCGATTTTCAGCTCATTAATTTCAATAGTTTTTTGAGGATGTTTTATGCTGTGCGAATATTTTTCACTGAGTTCCTGCGGGATAAACGGACATTTGTCGAGTTCAATATTTTGTTTTGCAAGCTTCAGAGCATATGCCATACAGGTCGGACAGCCGCATTTTTTACAATTAGCATGTTCGTTTTTTTGCCCGCCCGGCAGATATTTAAAAATCTGTAACCCTGTCATTTCCATAGCTTACACCAACCCTTTTAAAAGTTTAATATTCTGTGGACAATTAACAGTAATAATATTAGCTCCCGCCGCAAGTACGCCTGCACAGGCTGATAATTCAATCATTTCCGCTCTTTTGGGCAAATCCCCCCAGCTATCTGAAAAACTGTCAACACGTGCTTCTTTTGTTTTTAAAGACTCGGTTGAAGCATCTGATAACAGCGGTAAATCCAAATATTCATCGCCCTTAATACCTTCAAGTCTAACTTTTTCCATCATACTGTAACCGTATTCAAATCCGTACCCAAGCCCGCCGATATCAGTATTCATGATAATCTTATTTTTTTGAAGCCCCAAATCTATTGATAAAATATTCAGTTCTTTTGCTAAATTTATATCAATAGGAGTTTTTAAAACTACATAATGTCCGACATTAACAGCCTCAGGAACAATTGCCCTGTAATCATCTTCCGCCGCAAAAGAAATTATACACTGCCTGTCCAAAACTTTTATCAATGCAGGCAAAAGCTTTTCATCAAGCTCTTTTTTCCCAACTCCGCAGACCATAAGAGGTTTTGTGACAAGCGGTAAAACCTTGCGTAACAGTTCAACAGCATCAGGGGTTTCCTCAAGATTTTGAATATTAAACCTCAACCCCAGAATATCACAACCGCTTTCCTGTGCTGAATTTATTAAATCCGAAGGATTTTCGGATTTGAAATAATCTTTTACAATTTCAAAATTTTCCTTCGGATTATAAATATTCAGTACAAGCGCAAAAAGTTTTGAATTTTTTGTAATCTTAAGCTCGTCCACTTTTCACTCTGTCCATAATTTGTTCAAATTCTTTTTCGTCGATTGTTTCTTTGTCTAATAGTTCTCTTGAAATAGCTTCAAGCATATCACGATTTTCAAGAAGAAGTCTTTTTGCTGTTTCATAGCGTTCATCGACAATATTTTTGATTTCCTGATCGATTTCGTATGCAACCTGTTCGGAATAATCTCTCTGGTGTCCGAAATCTCTGCCCATAAATACGTTTTGCTGATTTTTACCGTATGCCATATTACCAAGTTTATCAGACATACCCCATGCAGTAACCATTTTACGTGCAATATCTGTAACGTTAATCAAATCTTGAGAAGCACCTGTGCTTACTCTGTCTTTACCGTAAACGATTTCTTCCGCCGCACGTCCGCCAAGAGATACCGCAATTTTAGCAAGTAATTTAGCTTTGCTTACGTGAACTTTTTCGTCTTTCGGTCTTGTCCAAGTAACACCTAATGCCATTCCGCGCGGAATAATTGAAACTTTATGAAGTTCATTTGCATCAGGAAGAAGTTTATCAATCAAAGCGTGCCCGACTTCGTGATAAGAAGTAAGCTCTTTATCTTCATCGGTAAGAACTCTGCTTTTCTTTTCAACACCGGCAATTACACGGTCAATAGAGCAGTCAATATCCGCCATTGTGATTTTATCCTGTCCTTTACGAGCTGCAAGAAGTGCTGATTCGTTTAACAAATTCTGCAAATCTGCACCGGTAAATCCAGGAGTTCTTTTTGCAAGAACTTTCAAGTCAACATCTTTATCTAATTTTTTATTTTTGGCATGCACTTCTAAAATTTGCTCTCTACCTTTAACATCAGGAGCATTGATATAAATTTGTCTGTCAAATCTGCCCGGTCTTAAAAGCGCATTATCCAAAATGTCAGGTCTGTTTGTTGCCGCAATAACAATGATATTTGTATTAACATCAAAACCGTCCATTTCAACAAGGAGTTGGTTAAGAGTTTGTTCTCTTTCATCGTGTCCGCCGCCTAAACCTGCACCGCGCTGACGTCCTACCGCGTCGATTTCATCAATAAATATAATACACGGCTGGTGTTTTTTAGCCTGTTCAAATAAATCTCTTACACGGCTTGCACCTACACCGACAAACATTTCCACAAAGTCTGAACCTGAAATTGAGAAAAACGGAACACTAGCTTCCCCAGCTACAGCTTTTGCCATAAGGGTTTTACCTGTTCCAGGAGGTCCAACAAGAAGAACGCCTTTCGGAATTTTTGCCCCGAGTTTCATATATTTTTCACCGTTTTTCAAAAAGTCAACGATTTCTTCAAGTTCTTTTTTCTCTTCGTCAATACCTGCAACATCTTTGAAAGTTGTTTTTACTTTGCTGTCTAACAACATTTTAGCTTTACTTTTACCAAATGACATTGCCTGAGAACCGCCTGCTTGAATTGCTTTTATCATCAAACCAAGAGATATTACCGCAAACAAAATTATGATAAATGTTCCGATATTACCTGCAAGTTGATTGGTTTCAGGAGCTTTTTTTACTGTTATATCTGCCTCAGAAGAATTTAACTTTGTCATAAGCTCCTCATCATTAGCAGGAACCTGAACTTTAAACTGTGTTAAAGGAGCATGAGAGCTTTTTGCATCAGGATTTAAGAATGGCGAGGTAAGATTTTTACCGTCATCAGCCTTTTCATCCCTAGCCGCAGGCTGTTCCTTCGGCACTGCAATAATCATATCTTCGTATTTTTCTATTTTGCTGAATTCTTTATTTTCTAACTTTTGTAAGAAATTTGTATATGAAATTTCAGAAGTACTTGTTGATGGTCCACTCATAAAAATCGTAGAAATAAAAACCATCACAACAATAGCTAAAATAACATATATACCCATTGATTGACTTTTGTTCATGTAAAATAACCTTTCAAAAATATTAAACTCTCGTTGTACAAATTATACTGTAAATGGTATGAAAAGTAAACATAATATATTATAGGCATAACTCTGAATTTATAATATAATCAGGTTATGACAACAAGTGTATATATTCATATTCCGTTTTGCAAATCTAAATGCCACTACTGCTCGTTTGTGTCATTTAATAAACTTGAATTAAAAACTGAATATATAAAAGCATTACAAAAAGAAATCAGTAATTTTTACGACGGCGAAATTTTGAAAACAATTTACTTTGGCGGCGGAACACCTTCTACCCTTGGAATAAATGAGTTTATGCAAATTTTAAAATTGTTAAAACCTGCACCTGATGCAGAAGTTACAACAGAATTAAATCCGGAAGGTGTTAATTATGACTACGCACGCAGACTTTTAGACTGCGGGATAAACAGAGTAAGTCTGGGATGCCAGACTTTTAACGATGAAATCCTTAAACAAATAAACCGCCGCCACAGCTCAAAACAAGTTGAAGAGGCTGTGGAAACACTGCAAAATGCAGGATTTGACAACATAAGTCTTGATTTTATCTACGGACTGCCAAATCAAACACAAGAAATGTTTAAAAATGATTTAAAACAAGCCGTTGATTTGGGTATTCAGCATATTTCTCTGTACGGCTTAAAACTTGAAGAAGGTTGTTTCTTTTATAACCATCTGCCCGCAAATCTTCCGGATGACGATATGCAGGCGGATATGTATCTCGGAGCAATTGAAACACTGTCAAAGCTCGGGTTTGAGCACTACGAAGTCAGCAACTTTTGCAAACACGGATTTGAATCGAAACATAATCTGACATATTGGAACAACGACGAATACTATGGTTTCGGGGTTGCCGCACACGGGTACAAAAATAGTACCAGATATTCAAACAAAGATAGCCTAGAAAATTACATTCAAAATCCTATTGAGCATTCCGATGAAAAACTTCTCTCTCAATCAGAAAAACTGGAAGAAGAAATATTTTTAGGTCTGCGCAAAATGTGCGGAATTGATATTAACGAAATAAATTCAAAATATAATATAGATTTTGATGCAAAATACAACAAAATTCTAAAAAAATATTTGAACATTAACCTAATAAAAAAGACCACAAAAGGTTATGCATTCACACCACAAGGTGTTCTTGTAAGTAATGTTATCCTAGCTGATTTTATTGAATAAAAAATTATTAAGCACTCAAGCTTTTCGTCAAGTTGTATATAATTTCAAGTTTTTCAGCATCATCACCAATTCGTACAATATTTGCATTTATCATTTGCAGCAACTCTTGTGGATTTTTAAATTGGTTAGTCGCAAAAAGTTCTTCGGCAGTAATATCAAATGCTATCAATATCTTATCCAGAGTTTCAGCTTTTACAAAATTTTCCCCAACCTCAATACTGCTTAATGATTTTTGACAGATATCAATCAGTTCAGCAAGCTTCTCCTGTGTATAACCTCTGGACAATCGCATTTTTTTTATTTTTTTACCTAGTTCGTGCTTTATTCCCATGTTTACAATTTAAAACTCTTTATTTATATTTTTTACTGCCAGAAGTATTATATATTAAGTTTTATTAACCTTAAACCCCTTATAAACACTTACATTCACATTTTTACTAGATAAAAGAAAAATTGTATATCAAAACGTAAGATACACCCAAGAAATTTACTATGATAAAAACGGAAAGCTTACAGGCGGTAAAATTATCATAAAAGATGAGGTCGCCGGATTTACTGAAAAACAATATGATTTCAAAACTCAAGATAATAAAATTAAGACTATTATAGCTTAACACATAAAAAAGCGGCTCGGTTAAGCCGCTTTTTTGCATTTTGAAAAAGATTAACGTTTTGAGAATTGGAATCTCTTACGAGCTCTTTTTCTACCGTATTTTTTACGTTCTTTAACACGCGGATCTCTTGTTAATAGACCTTCAAGTTTAAGAACATTTTTAAATTCTTCGTTTGATTTAACCAAAGCTCTTGAAATACCGTGTCTGATAGCGCCGCATTGTGATACAACACCACCGCCAACAGCTTTGACTCTAACGTCAAATCTGTCTTGAGTTTCAGTTAATACTAACGGTCTGTATACTAACATTTCAATAGCAGGTCTGTTACCGATGTAGTCAGTTAATTTTTTACCGTTAACGAAAATTCTGCCGCTTCCTTTAACCAATTTTACAACTGCGATAGAGGTCTTTCTGCGGCCTGTAGCCATAATATCTTTATCTGCCATTATTTAGCCTCCTTCGGTAATACAACCGGTTTTTGTGCTGCGTGAGGATGTTCAGAACCTACATAAACTTTTAGTTTGTTGAATTGTTCTGCACCCAAAGTGTTGTGTTGCAACATACCGCGAACAGCATGTTCAATTACAATTCTAGGGTCTTTTTCCATCAATTCTTTGAAGCTTGCAGATTTCAATCCGCCCGGATATCCGGTGTGGTGTAAATAAATCTTGTCAGTTTCTTTTTTACCTGTAACTTTCACTTTATCAGCGTTGATAACGATTACAAAATCGCCAGTGTCAACGTGTGGAGTGTATTCAGGTTTATTCTTGCCTCTTAAAATGTTTGCAACTCTTACAGCTAAGCGACCTAATACTTCGCCTTCTGCATCGATTACATACCATTTTCTTTCAACTTCAAGAGGTTTTGCTGAATATGTTTTCATCGCATTTCTCCATTTATATTTTAATACATTACTTTCATTAGTGTTAATCCATACGGACTAACTGTCATTCCAGCCTTTCGGCGGTCTTTGGCTTCAAGAACATTTAACATATGTTCAGGTGCCAGATTGTGTCCTTCTATTTCTAAAAGGGTTCCGACAATTGTTCTTACCATATTGTATAGAAATCTGTTCCCTACAATATCAATAGTAACTCTGTCGCCGACCTTTGAAACTTTCGCTTCATATATAAAGCAAATTGTGCTCGGGTTTAGCGTACCGGAACTTTTGAAGCTTGAAAAATCATGTTCTCCGAGTAAATAATTTAAGGATTTTTGCATCCTACCAATATCTGTCGGATATTTCACCCTCAATAAGTCTCCGTCAAAAGCGTTTTTACAGCGTCTGTTTATAAATTCAAATCTGTAATGACGTTTTTTGGCTGACTTTTGAGCATGAAACGACTTATCAACTTCCCGCAAGTTAGTGACAGATATATCATCAGGTAAGATTTCATTTATCGAATAGAGAAACTTTGAAGCAACAATCGTTTCGTCTGTATCAAAATGAACTGCCTGATCTAGTGCATTAACACCTTTATCCGTTCTGCCGGAAAAAATTGCCTTTATAGGTCGTTTATTATATTTTGCGGGAGTATCGCTTTTGGCTTTACGCCCGCTTAATATCAATGTTCTAAGTGCTTTTTCCAGTTCACCTTGTATGGTCGGAGCATCTATTTCTTTGCCGTTTTCAAATTGTATCTGGCTTCCAGAATAGTTTTTTCCTATATACTGAACCGAAATTGCATATCGCATCCCGAATTACACCAATTGAATTAGTGCCATTTCAGAAGCGTCACCGCGTCTTGGCGGTAAATGGTAGATTCTTGTGTATCCACCTTTCTTTTCTGAGTATTTTTTGCCGATAATTACAAATAATTTTCTCAAAACTGTTTGAGATGCTAATTTTTTATCAGCTTGTGGAGCTTCAAATACTTCACCTGAAGCTAAATCCATATATTTACCTGTTTCTTTGTTGTAAATATATTTAGCAGCTTGACGAATTGAGTTCAAGTCGCCTTTTTTTGCAAGAGAAATAACTTTTTCTGCATAAGGTTTCAATGCTTTCGCACGAGCCAATGTAGTTGTTATTTCACCGTGTACAAAAAGTTCAGTCGCTAAAGAACGCAAAAGAGCCTTTCTTTGGTCTTGCGCTTTTCCCAGCGTATGTTTTTTTGTTTGGTGTCTCATTTTTTGTATCCTTTACTTAACTTAATTGTATTGTCTAACAATTAATCGGGATTAACCGATTAAATCTTCTTCTTCCACAGGGCTTGGAGCTAAGTCTAAACCAAAGTGGTGAAGTCTTTCGATAACTTCGTCAGATGATTTTTTGCCGAAGTTTTTAATATTTAATAAATCATGTTCTGATTTTTTCAATAATTCTGCCATTGAATTGATGCTTGCTCTTTTCAAGCAGTTGTAAGCTCTTACTGATAATTCCAATTCTTCAATTGTCATTGTAGGAGCTTCTTCTTCAACGCTTTCGATTTCTTCAATTTGAATAGTCGGAGCAGCTACAGGTTGACCTGTGATTGAAGCAATCTGCATAAAGTGTTCAATCAATAAGTTAGAAGCCTGGCTAAGAGCATTTTGAACATCAATTGAACCGTTAGACCAAATTTCAAGAGTTAACTTGTCGAAGTCTAATGCATCACCAACACGAGCGCTTTCTACGTTGTAGCTTACGCGTTTGATTGGCATAAATGTTGCATCAATAGGCAACACATCAATTGAAGCATCTTTAGCATCTCTTGGAACATCATGCGGAACATAACCTTTGCCTGAGTCAACAATAACATCAGCGTGGAATGAACCACCATCAGCTACGGTACAGATTAACCAATCAGGGTTAACAACTTTTACTCCGGCTGGCAGCTGTATATCGCTTGCTAATACTGGACCAGGTTTATCCACGTCAATTCTTAAGTGTTGAGATTCTTTAGAATCAGTTTTAACAACTAAACCTTTAAGGTTAAGCATAACGTCAATAACGTCTTCTAAAACACCCGGAATTGCTGTATATTCGTGAGTAATACCTTCGATTCTTGCACTTGTAACAGCTGTACCTTCAAGACTTGATAATAATACACGTCTCAAAGAGTTACCGATAGTAGTACCGAATCCTCTTTCCAACGGTTCAATTACGAATTTGCCGTATTGTGAACCATCAGAACTGGTTGCTGTATTAACACATTTAATTTTTAATTCCATTATTTTATTCTCCTAGTTAAATTCTACATAATTGCTAGTTATTTAAGCTAATGCTTATCTACTTACAATTCCTATTTTGAATAATATTCGATAACAAGTTGTTCCTTGATTTCCGGATCTAATTCTTCTCTTTCAGGAATTCTGTCAAATGTAATTTTTAATGAATCTTTATCGATTGTCATCCAAGCCGGAGCACAAGCCATATCGATCATTCCGATTACATCGTTCAAGTATTTTGCACTTTTTGATTTAACTGTAACTACATCACCCGCTTTAACTAAGTATGACGGAATATCAACCTTTTTACCGTTTACAAGAACGTGACCGTGGTTAACGATTTGTCTTGTTTGTTTACGAGTAATACCGAAACCAGCTCTGAATAGAACGTTATCTAATCTTGTTTCTAATAATTGAAGTAAGATTGTACCAGTAACGCCTTTTCTTCTTGCTGCTTCGTTGTAGTATCTTACGAATTGTTTTTCACTTACTAAGTAAGTAAATCTGATTTTTTGTTTTTCAGATAAGTGAACAGCGTATTCAGAAAGTTTTTTTCTAACTGCACCGTGTTGTCCTGAAGCTGTTTGTCTCATAGAAGAAGTTAATTTTCTGTTTGACAAATCTTTAACTTTTTTATTTCTAAATAATTTATTAGTTGGTCCTGTATATCTTGACATTTTTAAAATTTCTCCTTTTCCTTGTGCGGGGCATCTATGGTTTGCGCTTTGGACTATTACGCAAGCCCCCGCGATTCTACGTTTCTTTACTTGCATACCGGCTCTCACCGGCTCACAGATTACACTCTGCGTTTTTTAGGAGGACGGCATCCGTTGTGAGGAATAGGAGTTACGTCTTTGATAAGAGTAATTTCTAAACCTGCAGCTTGGATTGCTCTGATTGCAGTTTCTCTGCCTGAACCAGGTCCTTTGATATGAACTTCAACTTTTTTCATACCTTGGTCAATTGATTTTTTAGCTACCATTTCAGCTGCTGATTGAGCTGCGAACGGAGTACCTTTTCTAGCACCTTTAAAACCTGATGCTCCAGCTGTTGCCCAAGCAATAGCATTACCTTGAGTATCAGTAGAAGTTACTATTGTATTGTTGAAAGTAGATTGAATATGAACAACCCCTTGCAATACATTTTTCTTTTCTTTTTTCTTAGTTTTTTGTGGTCTTGCCATTTCTTTATCCTTTATTTTTTTTACTTAAATTTGTTTAATAATACTTAGACTTTAATTATTTCTTTTTAGAAACAGGTCCTGTTTTCTTACCGCGTTGAGTTCTTGCGTTAGTTTTTGTTCTTTGACCGCGGCAAGGAAGTTTACGTTTGTGGCGCATTCCTCTGAATGAACCAATTTCTTGTAAACGTTTAATGTTCATTGTAATTTCACGTCTCAAGTCACCTTCAATGTGGTAGTTAGAGAGTTCGTTACGTAATAATTTAATATCTTCATCTGTTAAATCGTCTGTTCTTAAGTCTGGTGAAATACCTGTAGCTTCTAAGATTTTTTTACTTCTAGCCGGTCCTATACCGAAAATGTAAGTTAGAGCTACTTCCATTCTTTTGTTACGAGGTAAATCTACCCCTACTAATCTTGCCATTTTATATTTTCTCCTTTTCTTGGCTTTTGTGCAGCTTCGAGGTTTTAGTTAACGGGCTTTTATTGACAACGGCGCCTCCGCCTGACCTCAACCGCCCTATTTACTTTTGCCCCTTATCTGCACCGGGTGTTAGATTTTTTTTGGCATGAGGCATAAATCCTTCCTCACCACCTACCGATTATGCCCGCAGGTTCAGCATCTTGTCATCTTATGCGATTAACCTTGACGTTGTTTGTGTTTTGGGTTTTCGCAAATTACGGCAATTCTGCCTTTTCTTTTGATACATTTGCATTTATCGCAAATTTTCTTTACTGATGATCTTACTTTCATTGTTTTTTCCTTTATATTGTCTTGTACGTGAGATTCTATTTTAATCTGAAGGTTATTCTTCCTTTTGACAGGTCGTAAGGGGTCATTTCAACCTTAACCCTGTCACCCGGTAAAATTCTTATGAAATTTTTTCTAATTTTACCTGATATATGTGCCAGAATTTCATGCTCATTTTCCAGTTTTACTTTGAACATTGCATTCGGCATAGATTCGACTATTGTACCTTCTAATTCTATTACGTCTTTTGCCATATATTCCTCATTTTCGGCTTGGTAAACTTGTCGCATGTACATGCGGACATTTTATATCATACTTGCAAAATATTTGTTTGCAAGCAATTTTCTAAGGGTTTTTAAGCTATCTTAACACTATCGGCAATCGCTTGTTTTTATAAAAATACCACACAACCGATATTTAAAGGATTATGCCATAATGCCTATAGAATTAAACTTTTTGCATGTTTGTAAATTTTTATTAAGTTTTCTATTGTGCAAATATTTAATTAAACAGCACAGACAAGTTTTTAAATTATTAAAAAATTTGCACACAGCTTAACCCTTATGATATTATATTAATTATGCAAAAAGATTTAGAGACAGTAGTTATCAAGAGAATGACCCCCGAAGATATCGACGGGGTTATTGCGATTGAAGAAAAGGCTTATGGAGATCACCACTGGTCTAAAGATTCTTTTTTAAACGAAATCAATAATGAACTTGCAAAATATTACTCTCTTTTTAATGAACAAGGAGAGCTTGCAGGATACGCCGGAACGTGGCATATTCTGGATGAGGCACATATCACAAATATTGCTATTTCAGCCGATCATAGAAGAAAAAAATATGGAGAAACCTTATTAAAAAGAATTATTGACGATTGTTATCTGGGAATGGTTAAATATATTACTCTGGAAGTAAGAGTGAGCAACACACCTGCAATTAATCTTTATACAAAATACGGATTTTCATCATTTGGCACTCGCAAAGGATATTATCAGAATAACAACGAAGATGCGCTTATTATGTGGACAAAAAATATCTTTTTTGATGAATTTAAAATTCCATATGAAAAAACAACAAAAGAACTTGAAGGAAAAATTATTATAAAATGACACAAGAAGCAATGATTCCTAAAATGAAAAGACTGGATAAGAGACAAAGGAAAATAAAAATTCCTGTAATTAATATTGCACTGATTTTATTCTCTATACTAATGTTAATTGCTTCTACATTTATCAACATAAGTCTGCGTCATTATATTATCCCTACGGATTTATTTACCAATAAATCTTTGACAGGTGAAGATTTTGTATATTGTTTTAATATTATTCCACAAATTCCGGTATTGATGTTTATTTTATCTGTTCTTGGCAAGAGAATGACAGTAACAAGTGTCATTTTATATATTCTTTGCGGCTTAACAATTGCGCCAATTTTCGCGCTCGGAGGCGGAATAAGATACCTTGCGGAATTCGGACTGGGATATATTTTAGGATACATACCTGCTGTCGTAATAGCAGGCAACATATTAAAGAAAAGCTATTCATTTCCAAATATGATTAAAGCATCTGTTCTCGGCGTATTAACCATACATATGCTCGGAATAATTTATATGATATTTATTGCACTCATTAAACATGCAGGAGTCCCTTTTGTAACAGGATGGATTGGAGCACAAAGCGGCTTAAAAATAATTTATGACATTGTTATCAGCTTTGTACTGATACTAATTGGCAAATATATACACGAATTTATAAAATTTATTTCGGATTAGAATTTGCTCTAACCGGCAAATTATGCTACAATACCAGTCAGAGGATGGTGAAAGTATGAATTTCCTGAAAATTATAACAGATATACCAATTTTAATAGTATTAACAACATTTATAATTTCCACAATATATTGCTGGTCTAAGTATGCAATGATCGGGAAAAACTTGAACATATTTGTCCGGTTTATGCAGAATTTTAAACGGAATGATTTAAACTTCCGATTTAAAGAAATAGATACATGGATGCTTTCAAATCCGTACGTTTCTGCGGTGTGGGCTGAGTTCAAAAACACACTTGTTTTTTCAGAATCAGTCGCTTTGAAAAAATCAGAAGGAAATGTTAAATATCAAGATATATCATCAACTGTGCAAAATGTTCAAACTACAGTTGATCCGTTATATTTCTTCAATGAAGATACACTTGTTACAACCAAATGTAACTTCAAAATGATACAAACAATCCCGACAGTTTTAACAGGTTTCGGACCGCTATTCACGTTCTTGAATATTGCAATTGCATTTGGTAAAATTGACTTTTCTACTCAGGAAAAAACAATTCAATCAGTTTCAAACTTCATGGGAAGTATGCAGACTGCGGCACTGGTTTCTGTTGTTGCAGTAGGTTCTTCTCTTATTTACCTTATGATTGAACGTCTGGTTTATACAAGAATGTGTAAAACTCCGCTTGCTAAAATTCAAGAAATAATGGGCAGTTTGTTCGCCAGCATTTCATCAGAAAAATTCTTGTATGAATTGTTACGCGAAACTAAAATTCAAAATAACAACTCTTCAAACTTGATTGAAGGAATGCCCGACAAATTCAAAACTGCGTTCAACGCAAGTATGGCAAGCAACTTAATTCCATATTTGGAAAACTTAATCTTCGGATTAAATCAGCTAAATAAACAATTGAAAGAAAGCGCAAAATCCGGCAGATCTGATGAAGTAGATGAACTGTTCTAATAAATAAAGGCTTAAATAAAATGGCAATGATGTTTAGAAAACAGAATAAGGAAGATGACGGCGGAAATATTTTCTGGGTCACAATGGCAGACTTAATGCTCGGTCTTGCTATTGTTTTCATCACTTTGTTCGTACTTGCCATGACAGGTTTTTCTCAGCAGAGCGTTCAACAACAGCAAGTTCAAATGGATGTATCCGAAAAAATTGGTGAAGGGATGAAAGAATCAGGGATAGAAGCTGACCTTGATAAAATGACAGGAGACCTGAAAATTTCCGACGGCGAATTATTTGAACTTAACAGCTATGTTCTTACTCCTGAAGGGAAAAAATTACTTGACAAACTTGCGCCTATATATATAAATACAATTTTTGCAGATAAAGAACTTGCAGGACAGATTGATAATATAATTGTTCAAGGACACACTGATTCACAAATGTTCGCGGGAGTAAACTCAAAAGATGAACAGTTTTTACGCAATATGGACTTGAGCTTAAAAAGAGCAAATGCTGTTGCCGAATATATTTTTACAACAGGTTACAATAGAAAATATGCTGATGAATTCAGAAAAAAAATTGTTGTAGAAGGCAAAAGTTTTAATGAACCGATACTGGTTAACGGCGTGGAAGATTATGACAAAAGCCGACGTGTGGAATTAAAGATAAAAGTGAAAAGCTGGGATGTTTCCTCAGCTCTGGGATTGAAAAAATGATAGATGAAAGAAGTATAATAGAAACTATAAATATGATTAAACTGTACAATCTGGATATCAGAACAGTTACACTGGCTCTGAGCTTGAGAGATTGTATATCGGATGATATAGATAAAGTCTGCGACAATATTTACAACAAAATTAAAAAATATGCAAAAAATCTTGTAGCATACGCGGATGAACTTGCAGACGAGTATTCAATACCGATTATTAATAAAAGAATTGCGGTCACCCCGATTTCTATTATCGGAGAAGCCTGCAAAGAGCCGGATTATGTAAGAATTGCACAGACACTTGATAAAGCAGCAAAAGAAGTCGGTGTAAATTTCATAGGCGGATTTTCGGCACTTGTTGAAAAAGGCTGTACAAAAGGAGACAAACTTCTAATTGAAAGTATTCCTGAAGCACTAGCAACAACCGAATGTGTATGTTCATCAATTAATCTTGCATCTTCAAAAGCTGGTATCAACATGGATGCAGTTTTGAAAATGTCAGAAATCATTAAAAAAGCAGCTGAATTAACAAAAGAAAAAGACAGCATCGGAGCCGCAAAACTCGTAGTATTTTGTAATGTTCCGGGTGATAACCCGTTTATGGCAGGGGCATTCTGCGGAATGGGTGAGCCGGAATGTGCACTTAATGTAGGAGTTTCGGGACCGGGAGTTGTAAGAGCCGCTGTAGAAGCATTACCAAAAGATGCTGATATGAGCGAACTTGCGAATAAAATAAAAGAAATAGCATATAAAATTACATCCACAGGAGAACTTGTAGGAAGAAAACTTGCAAAAAGACTTGATATTCCGTTTGGTGTAATTGACCTTTCTTTGGCGCCAACACCTGCACCGGGCGACAGTGTTGCTGGTATTTTTCAGGCAATGGGCTTGGAACATGCCGGAGCCCACGGCACAACTGCCGCACTTGCAATGCTTAATGATGCGGTTAAAAAAGGCGGAATCATGGCAAGTTCACATGTTGGCGGTTTATCCGGCGCATTTATTCCGGTATCGGAAGATGCAGGTATGATTGAAGCCGCTGAAAAAGGTTACCTGACATTTAACAAACTTGAAGCTATGACTTCAGTTTGTTCTGTAGGGCTCGATATGATAGCAATTCCGGGTGACACTCCAGAAAGCACAATCGCAGGAATTATAGCCGATGAAATGGCTATAGGTATGATAAACAAAAAAACTACCGCAGTAAGGATTATCCCTGCCGCAGGCAAAAAAGTTGGAGATTACATTTCATACGGCGGACTGCTCGGCGAAGCACCTGTTATGCCAATAAATGAACTTTCTTCGACAAATTTCGTTAATAGAGGCGGAAGAATACCTGCACCAATACACAGCTTAAATAATTAAAAACGGAGTAAAGATGCCAAAAGCAAATTCAATTTCAAAATTTGACAATTCGCTGACAGAGTTTTTAATTAATTCTCTGGCAGATAAATACGGTGATACAAAATCTTATGCATACAAGTATAACAATTTAAAAGTTTTTATGGATCCCAAAAAGGTTCCACAGCCGCATTTTTATGTTTCTATTGGCATTTCAGAAGCTTGTTTTTCTATAGATGACGGCAAAAAACTTGAAGGCGGACTTGGCTCAGAAGACGGCTATGTCAAAAGATGGGCTGACAGAACAAACATTAAAAAAGAGCTTGAAAATCACTGGAAAATTATTAAAGAAGCAATTACTGCTCAAGAAGAAGATGAAGTAAACAAAAAATCTGCAGCTATTGTTAAATTGAGACGCGCAGAAACAGCAGATGCAAATCTTAATGTCGATATGACATCAACCGGTATTGACAAATCTAAACGTGAACAGCGTCAAAAAAGAGACGAATTTCTTAAACGTGATGCTCGTTTAAAAACATTAAAAGAAGATTTGGAAGCAAGAAAAGAACTCGAGTAGATTTAAGATATACTTTTTTTAGATCTTAATTTCCTATGATATGTTATTGCGAATCTGTGAGCTTCATCCCTGATACGCTGGATTAAGAATAAAGCGCTGGATTCTCGCGGCAAAAGTATTGACTGAGAGGTATTTGGCAAAAACACCTCTTCTTGTCGTTTTGCTAAACTGACAAAATCAATGTCGCTAACTCCAAGTTCTTTGACTATCTGCATTACGCTCGATAACTGTCCTTTACCGCCGTCAATGATGATTAAATCAGGTTTATCCCAGCCTTTATCACCAAGATGGGTCAATCTTCGCGTTAATACCTCTTTCATTGATAAAAAGTCATCAGGCTTACCTTCTGTTGTTTTAATTTTAAACTTTTTATATTCTGATTTTTTACTCAAACCATTGATAAATGTCACCATTGATGCAACGGTATTTGTCCCCTGAATATGCGAAATATCATAACATTCAATACGATAAGGGAAATTATTCAGTTTTAATTTCTCTTTCAAATATGAACCTATATTATTAAAATCTTCATTAATTTTAGACATTTTAGAAAGCTTTGCATTATCAAGAACAACACGGCAATTCTTATCCGCGAGGGTTTGGAGTTCTTTTCCTTGAGCAGATTTTCCGTAACTGATTTTAACTTTTTTACCTGATATAATATTTAACCATTCTTCGTATAATGCCTTGTCACCGACCTGTTCAAGCTCGTTTGAAACAATTTTATCAGGAAATTCTAAAGACAAAGTATTGTAATATTCTTTGAAAAATGTCGCAAAAAATTCAGTCTTATCTTCTTCTTCCACGTCATATGTGAAATGCTTTTTATCAATGAGCCTTCCTTCTCTAATCATCATAATAACAATGGCTAAAATCCCGTCTTCATGGGCAAGTGAAATAACATCTTCATTTAGTTTTGTATTTTCATAAACAACTTTTTGTTTTTCAAGAGTTTTTTGCAAATCAAAATAACTGTCACGAAGCCGCGCTGCTTTCTCATACTGCTGGGCATCCGAATATTTTTGAATTTGCTCCATTAACTGTTTCATAAGCTCTGATTGTTTGCCTGATAAAAATAATTCAGCTTGATGAACAATTGCTTTGTATTCCTCACTTGTTACTAAATTTTGACAGGGCGCAAGACATTTACCTATGTGATAATAAAGACAGGGTCTTGAGGTGAACTTCGGAGTTTTACACTGGCGCAAAGGGAAAATTTTTTTTAGAAAATCCAGAGTTGAATGCATTGCGCGGACATCTGTATATGGACCGTAATATCTTCCTTTTTCTGCATTCATATTCTTTTTACGTACAATTGAAATTCGAGGAAAATCCTCATTTGTAATAAGAAAATAAGGATATTTTTTATCATCTTTTAAAAGAATATTGTATTTAGGCTTGTGTTTTTTTATTAAATGACTTTCAAGAATTAAAGCTTCTACTTCCGTATTTGTAATAATATATTCCAAACGATCAATCTGCGAAACCAGCACATTAACCTTAACACTGTCGTGATGCTTACGGTTAAAATATGACATTACTCGGCGTTTAAGGATTTTTGCTTTTCCGACATAAATAATTTCGCCTTCCGCATTGTAATAAATATAACACCCAGGAAGAGAAGGCAGAAGCTTTAAACTTTCTTTCAACTTGTCATTCATAACATTGATTATAACACATTCTTCTGCTATTTTGTAGTAAAGGGAATAAGAATGAGTACAAATATATACGCAATCACAGACTCACATCAGGAAAGCAGAAATTTAAGCCGTCTTTTGAGCGGAATATATAACTTTGAACAAAATTCGGATAAGGAATTTATAATTCTTGACGCAGGCGATTTGTTTAAAGGAATTTATGATAAAGATTTATCCGTTAATGCTTATATAAAAATAAAACAACTTTTACCTAATGCGCAAATTGTTATAACATTAGGAAATAACGACTTCGGATTTAAAATAAATGATTTTGAATATCTTCAAAACACAATCAAAAAATTTGAAACAGCAGGTATAAATATTGTTTGCGCAAACCTGAAAAATACTAAAACAAACTCTTATCCTGATTGGGTTTCCCGTTATACAATACTCAATATTAACGGAGAAAAAATACTTATTACAGGATTTTGTTTAAACAATTCGTGCGCAAAAAAATTCGGATATGAACTTCTGCCGCCGGAGGAAACCTACAAAACATTAATAGATGAGATTAAAGAAGATTATGACAAAATAATCGTTTTAAATCATCACTGGTACCCGTATAGCAAAAATTTGCATAAAATCGCAGGGAATATTGATTTAATTATCGGAGGTCACGAGCATTCACCTATAGAACCTGATTACGAAAACAATATATTTTACCCGTACTCATTTGCGCGCTCAATGTATAAAATGTCCCTTGACAATAAAATTAAAAATGTTCGGGAAGTCACTATTGATGAGGTGAATTTCATCACTGAACTTGAACAGCCGATAAAAGAATACGAAGAAAAAACTCAGCTCAGAAAACCGATTGCAAAACGTGTATTAAACTTAACAAAATGCTATTCAGACCCTTGTCCTCTTGGAACATTTATATCAGATAATATGAAAAAGGCAGGGAATACAGATATTGCATTTCATTCAACAGGTTTCACAATGTACCCGCTGCGCAAAAACGACAGCTCGGAAATAACCAATTATGACCTTTTGCAGGTAATGTGCGCGGACTGCTCTCTTGTAAAAATAGAAATTACATCAGAACAATTAAAAAAAGTTTTTGAAAACGCAACAATGAACAGAATGTATCGCGACCGCGGGAATTCACGATTTGTTCAATGTTCCCAAAATATTACCCTGACAGGAATTGGAGACCCGCAAAACAAAACCTACAAACTTTTGCAAATCGAAATTGACGGCGAAAAGCTTCTCAATGAAAATCAAGAACCCCTAAACCCGAATCAAAAATTTACCTGTACAATTGATCCTTACATAGGTTCTGGTGAACAAGGGTTTGAAGTTCTAAAAGACATTCCGAAAATAAAAATCCTTGACTGCGGAAACGAAGTAAAAATAAACGACCTTTTTAAAAATGCATTGCAGAATGCACAAAAAGAATTCACAGACGAAACTTACCCGAGCTTTGAACTGACGGATTTAATATAATTATTTTGTGATAATATATAAGTATGGATATCACATTAAAAAGCAGTAATACATTAGAGTTTGATAAAGTAAAAGAAGAACTGTCAAAATTTGCAAAATTTGAACAGAGCAGAACACTTTGCCTGCGTGCATCTGCACTGTCAGACATAAATAAAATAAAAGAACAAATTGAATTAACAAGAGAAGCAAAAAAAATTCTTGACTATGCAAAAGATACCCCAACAGAATTCATTGCTCCCATTGGTAAAATCAAATCAAATGCGGCAGTATCTTACCTGACTGAAGTTGAACTGCACGATATTGCAAAAACATTGAAGTCATCAAGACTTTTAAAAAGATTTATTATTGAATATTGTGAAGAGGATTTTTTACTAAAAAATTTAGCTGAAAAACTTGTCGCAGATAAAGAACTTGAAGACAGAATATTTGAAACTTTTGACGAAAATTTAAACATAAGACAAAACGCAACACCTGAATTAAAAGGTCTTTATTCATCGTTAAAAGATACCGAGCAAAATATTAGAGACCAAATTCAAACACTGATGAACAACCCGAATTTCTCAAAATATTTGCAGGAAAATATTTATACTCAAAGAGATGACAGAATAGTTTTTCAGGTTATGGCATCCAATAAAACAAAAGTTCCAGGGATTATTCATGATGTTTCATCATCGGCAAAGACTTTCTATATTGAGCCGGCTCAGCTTGTGCCGCTTAACAATAAAGTCCGCGAAGTGAAATCCAAAATTCACGCCGAATGCATTAGAATTCTTGTTGAACTGACAAATTTAGTCAAAGAATATATGTCAGAGCTTGAACTTTGCGAAAAAATTATGGCAGAAATTGATTTTCATTTTGCAAAGGCAAGATATGCCGTAAAAATTCATGCAGTAGAGCCTGAATTAACCGATGAAAAATATATTTATTTTGAGAACATGAAACACCCGCTATTAATGCAGGTAACAGAAGATGTTGTTGCAAATAACTTTGAAATCGGCAAGGATTACAAATCAGTTATTATAACAGGTTCCAACACCGGCGGGAAAACCGTCACTATAAAAACAATCGGGCTGTTTATTCTTATGGCAAAAGCAGGTTTATTCCTACCTTGCACATACGCAAAACTTTATCCGTTCAAAAAGGTTTTCGCGGATATCGGTGATTCTCAAAGTATTATGCAAAGTCTTTCGACTTTCTCATCACACATGACAAATATTATTGAAATCTTAAAACAAAGTACAGACGAAAGTTTTGTTTTACTTGATGAAATTTGTGCCGGCACAGACCCTGTAGAAGGCGCGGTTTTAGCGCGCGGGATTTTAGACAAACTTGCACAAAAACAGGTCACAAGTGTTATTACGACTCACTACGGAGAATTAAAAGCGCTTGAATATACAAACAGCTTTTTCAAAAACGCTTCAGTTGAATTTAACACGGAAACCCTAAAACCGACATATAAACTGCTTATCGGCATTCCGGGTTTAAGTAATGCAATATCTATTGCTGCAAATTTAGGGTTAGACACGGATATAGTAGAAAAAGCAAAAACAACCCTTGTTACCCAGAAAGATCCTACCGTTGCGGTTGTTGAAAAGTTGCAGGAAACTCATCAGGAACTTTCCAAAAATCTTGAAGAGGCTCAAGAATTAAAAGAAACTTCACTTGAAATAAAAAAAGAATACGAAGAAAATCTTAATCAGGTTAAAAAAGATAAGAAAAAAACAATTAAAAATATCAAAAATAAATTTGACCTTGAAATGATGGAAGCCCGAGCAGAAATCAAAGAAATTCTTGACGAACTAAGGAAAGAAAAATCTGAAAAAATTGCACGCCGCGCGTACTCACGTCTTGCAAAACTTGAAGAAGGGTTTAGAGATGAAATTGAAAGCGTTTCTGATAAGACCCGTTACCTTGAAATTGATTGGGATAAAGTTGTAGTTGGCGATGTTGTAATGATTAAAAACCTTCACCAAAAAGTAACTATTCTCTCTCTGCCTGATAAAAGCAAACGACTTACTGTAGATATGGGTGCAATGAAAATGAAAGTTAAAAAAGATGAACTTGCAGTTCTTGATGAAAACTATAAGGAACCTGCCAAAGTAAAAATTCCGGGAACATCTTTTAACAAATTCGAACTTAAACGTTACGAAATGTCACAAACACTTGATTTGAGAGGATACAGAGTAGAAGAAGCTCTTGATGAGGTCGAAAATTATCTTGACAAAGCAAGCTTAGCAAACCTCACACCTGTCTATATAATTCACGGACACGGAACCGGCGCATTAAAACAATCAGTAAGAGACTTTTTGAAAACATCGCCTTATGTTGCTAAATTTAGAGCAGGCGAAGACTCAGAAGGCGGCGATGGCGTGAGTGTTGTTGATATAAATTAATTCTGATTACGATATGCTTTTTCAGTCATTTCCATCCATTTTGCATGGTTATAATTGTCATAGCTTTTTGCAAATTTAACAAGCGCAGAGACAAGCACTCTGCCACTGTCAGATTTCCCTACAATAAGATAATCTCCGTTTTCATTCTCACAGTATAAAATTTCTTTATGAACAATTTTATCAATATTATTTTTAGGATTTTTATTAATAACAGTACGTAACCACTCGTGCAAAAGCCTCATCGGCGTAGTGTCACGGGTCAAAAGTTCATCATTATGTGCTTGCAAATATTTTGCAAATTCTGAAATTATCATCACTGTCCCCACGGAGTAGTTGTCGCAAAACAAGTTATATCATAAATACCAACATTATTAAACTCTTTTATCATTTCTTCAAATGTGGAGCCGGTTGTACAAATATCATCTATAATCATAATCCGTTGACCTTGCGGATATTTACTACCGTCAACTTCAAAAGCTTTTGTTAAATTCATCATACGCTGAGCTTTATTAAGCTTATATTGCGGCTTTGTATCCTTAACCCTTTTAATTAAATCAACATTAACCTCATACCCTGTAAGCTTTGCAAGCTCTTGTGCAACAAGCTCCATATGGTTATATTTTCTCTGTTTTTTACGTTGCGGAAAAATCGGCACGGGAACAATTATAAATTCACCTTCCAAACCCAGCCTTTGCCAGTACTGATACATAAATTTAGCTTGATAATATGCCAAATCCCTTTGACCATGGTATTTCAAACCCCTAATCATTTTTTGCAAATTTTTATTGTAAACTCCCGCACAATAAATTTTTACTCCGCTAAAAGTTCTGTTAACCCCAACAGGTAAAAACTCCAATTCGTCAAAACACTTTGAACACATTTTGACACATTCTTTTGAACTTTTGCAAAAATAGCACTTCTTTTTATATACCCAATCCAGTAATCCCAGCAAAAAATTTTTCATAAATTTAATTTACCATATAAACAAATTGTGGTAAAATTTTTATTATGAAAAAGATTTTTATAACACTTCTGGCACTAATCTGTTTTCAGATTTCGACGCCAGCACAGGATACTAACCTTACATTTTTATACATAAACGGCTCTAATAACAATGACAAAAAAATGAAAGATTGGTACATAAAAGGAGTTAATAAACTTCATCCTGTTATGAAAAAACAGTTTGAAAAAAATAAACAAATCAAAAAATGGTCTAATGATAACAAACTGGTTATTGAAGAAACGCCGCAGGTATTTTTCTGGGGATATAACAGTAAAACTGACTTAGATTTTGTAAAAGACAGATTAAATATTTCAAAAGCAATAAGCTCAACTCTTGCTTATGAGGTGAGAAGCATGTTAACACAATTTATGCACGATGCAATCTGGGTGCAAAAATCTCATAATATGCTCCCAATACTTGATGAGTTAAACGACAAAATAAAAGAACAGGCATCACAGGGGCAAAATGTTATACTGTACGGTTATTCAGCGGGAACATTTGTTACATACCAGTACTTACTGTATAAACTGCCTTACATCAAAACGGAAGAAATATTTAAAGCTTTAAATGCTGATGATGATTTATTGACATTCATAAAAGAAAATCCTCAATCAGATACATGCCTGTCAGCTTTGACTCATGATAAGGGCAACATCGGGGTTATGACAAACACAGGACATCTTGTTTTAAACCAAAATACAGAAGAACTGAAAGGAAATTACCTAAAACTAAATGATGCAACCGGTCAATATTGTGCCCCAAAAGGTAAAGTAAAAGGAGTTGTTAACTTCGCAAGTCCTATACCGTTATTTTATTCAGACATAGCAGACCCTAATTATCAACTGAACTTTTATAACAAATATCTGACAAAATATATACTTGAAAACGGAATATATTTCCTTACCGTAAATTTTAGAGAAGACCCGCTCGGCTTCCCGTCAAGCAGAAACTTAACCCTGCAACAGCTTGAAGACAGATTAGACTTAAAAATAGAAAATCCGACAGGTGTCATTTATGACAACTCTTCTATATGGTCAAAAAGGTCAGCCTTGTTTGCTCACACATCGTACTGGTCAGCAAGAGGAGTTTTCTCAAAAGGAGTTGTTAAAAGCTTCGTCAACGGCACAAAATTTTTCTATGATGAAGAATACCAGCAAAAAGTTTTGAAAAAGAAAAATAAAAAATCAGAGGTATTATAAAAATGACAGAATCATCTTTAAAATCAGTATTATTCGACCCGGGCTACGCTCAGCATACAACAATTTTATCAATAAGCTCCGAATACATTTATGCCGGAGTAAACCAATTTAAAAACTTCGGGCAAAAAAAGATGAAATTCAAAATGCTTTACCCGCAGCTTTTAAAAATGGTTGATAACAATGTGGGATTTTGTATGGGAAGTTTACTCTGGGCAGTTTATATAAAAAACCTTGGCGAAAATATCCAAATCGAAGGAAACCCTTGCATCGACGGAACTTATGACAAAGAAGAAGCTGTAGAAGAAGCTGATTATTCAATAGCATTTTATGATAAACTAAAAAAAGACGCTAAATACTATCTTGGCGTTGATTACGAAATTAATCCGCTTTGTATAAAAGTTCTGGAAATATATAAAGAATTTCTGACCCTTAACTGCGGTTTTGTTAACACAAAAACAACATCGGATGTACAACTTCCTCGAGTGTTGAAAACACCGTCAAAGGATGATTTAAAAACTATCAATACAAAAATTCAGGAAGTAATAAAATCAGGTAATCTGCTTGACCTGACAGAAGTTTGGAACTTAATCCACGAAGGATAAAATGACAGAACTAAAAGAAAAATTATATCAGATGTTTATTCTCGGAACCGGAGAATATTGTAAAACAGCCTTAAAAAACGGACTCGGCGGGGTAATCTTTTTCACCAAAGATATCCAAAACCCTGCGCAATTTAAAAATTTGACAGAAGAAATTAAAACTTATGCAAAGATTTCTCCGTTTCTATCAATCGATCAGGAAGGCGGCAGAGTTGAACGTACTGAAAATATTCATAATGGTAAAAAATATCTATCCGCAAAATTTGCCTATGAAAAAGGTTTAAAATTTGTTGAAACTCAAACCCAAGAAATAGCGCAAGAGCTTGTTTCATATGGTATAAACTTGAACTTTGCACCTTGTATTGATACAAACACAAACCCGCAAAACCCAATAATCGGAGAACGTGCTTTTTCATCAAATCCGAACGATGTAATTGAAGCAGAAAAAATCGTAACGGCGACTTACAAAGAATTCGGGATTATCCCATGCGTGAAACACTACCCTGGGCACGGAGATGCAAACGCAGACAGTCATCTGACCCTACCGAAAATAGACCTTTCACTTGCAAAAATGGAACAAATTCATATCAAACCGTTCAAAGCTTCAATAGAAAACGGAATTGATATGATTATGGCAGCGCATCTGCATTGTACCTGTTTTGAAAAAGAAGAAATCCCGACATCTTTAAGTAAAACTGCTCTTGATTATCTTCGTAATAAGCTGAATTTCAACGGAGTAATAATCTCTGATGATATGGTTATGAAAGGGGTTGCAAAGTTCGGAGAAGTTGATGCCTGCATAATGGGAATAAAAGCAGGAATTAATATTTTTATTTACAGATTTGCAGATAATAAAACAATTGATATAATAGAAGAAGTTTATAATAAAGCTATAACAGATCATGAATTGCAAACAAAAATCGAACAATCCTATACAAAAATCATATCTTTAAAACAAAAGTATCTGTTTAAATAAGGAGAAACAAAATGAAAAAGAAAGCTATATTAACAATAATAATTATATTATTTATCATAGCTCTAATTGGAGGATATATTTACTGGAGCCGATTACCAAAGCCTGAAGTTGAAAAAATTACAGCTGATGATATACAATTATTGATTGATAACTTTGATATAAGTTATGTTAACATAAAAAAATTGCCTAAAAACATAAAAAAATATTCACAAAAATACAACTTATTCAATGAAATCTATACTTCTGACGAATTAGTATTTGTCTATGGCTATGAAAAATGGTCTTTGAACAAAACTGCCTCAGGAAAATTCCATAGAGATATACAAAAAAGAATAACTGAAAATAATCTCCACGAAAAATACAAAGTAATCACAATTACTAATCCGCAAAAAACAGTTCAACAAGTAGCACGTAAAAATAGTTTAGACCCTGAAAAATTAACAAAAGGTTGTAAAATTACAAATCCAAATGATGAGGATATTTTTAATTTAACCGAAACAACTGCGTCTTGTTATTCTGGAGCCTGCATAATAAATAACAAAAAAAATGAATATATTTTGTTATCAAAAGAATTCCCAGAAGTTACAATAAAAACAATGCAAGAATACAAATAACCATTAAGTATAATTAACAAATTTGCGATATCCGTTCTCCATAGTTTATAATTTTATAAAAAGGAGAACGGATATGAATTTAGAACATATAAAAAAAGTTGACCCGCAGGTCGCAGAACAAATAGAATTAGAACTTAAACGCCAGCAGGAAAATATTGAACTTATTGCAAGCGAAAACTTCACATCAGAAGCAGTTATGGAAGCTTGCGGGAGCGTTTTGACCAACAAATACGCAGAAGGAAAACCAAACAAAAGATATTATAACGGTTGTGAACATATTGACGTGATTGAAAGTATTGCCCAAAAAAGAGCTTGTGAACTTTTTGGAATGGATCATGCTAATGTGCAGCCGCACAGCGGTGCGCAGGCAAATATGGCGGTGTTTATGGCGACTATGAAACCGGGCGACAGAGTTTTGAGTATGGATTTATCAAACGGCGGCCACCTATCTCACGGTTCTCCGGTAAACTTTTCAGGCTTGTATTATGACGTAAAAAGCTATGGTATAAATGATAACGGTGAAATCGATTATGAAGATGTAAGAAAAATGGCAATCGACCACAAGCCAAAACTTATTATCTGCGGAGCTAGCAACTATGCAAAAGTTATTGATTTCAAAAAATTCAGAGAAATTGCAGATGAAGTCGGAGCTTTATTATTAGCGGACATTGCACATATTGCAGGACTTGTTGCGGCCGGAGTACACCCTTCACCTGCGCCTTACTGCGACTTTGTCACAACAACAACACACAAATCTCTTCGCGGACCGCGCGGCGGAATTATTATGTGCAAAGAAGAATTTGCAACAGCTATTGATAAAGCAGTATTCCCGGGACTTCAGGGCGGACCGCTGGAACACATTATCGCAGGAAAAGCGGTTGCACTATTAGAAGCATCTAAACCGGAATTCAAAGACTATGCACAGCAAATTGTTAAAAATGCGCAGGCTCTTGCTCAGGGGTTAATGGATGAAGGCATGGATATAGTCGGCGGCATGACTGAAAATCATTTGATGACACTTGATTTGAGAAAAACAGGCAAAACAGGCAAAGATATTGCTAATGTATTAGAAAGAGTCGGTATCACTGCAAATAAAAACACTGTTCCAAATGATCCGCAAAGTCCGTTTGTAACATCAGGTATCAGATTGGGAACCCCTGCAGTTACAACAAGAGGCTTCAAAGAAGACGATATGATTGAAGTTGCAAAAATTATTGCATCTGCAGTATTTTCGTCAGATAATGAAATTGCACTAAACAATTTGAGAGAAAGATCTCTTAAATTATGTAAAAAACACCCGTTATACAGCTAAGGAGACACATTATTATTATCAAGTTAACACATGCGCACATAATCGGAACAGTTATAGCCTACATTTTCGGGGTATTTTTAGTTCCTATGGTAATAAGCTTTTCAAAAAAAGAAGGACTTGTAGATGTACCAAATGAAAGAAAAATCCATACAAAACCTATTTCAAGAATAGGCGGGGTTGCCATTTGGGCAAGTTCAATGCTAACCTTTTTATGCCTTGTGTTAATGAGCTATTACCCTTACGGAACATTGATGTCCGGAATACTTTTGGGCAGTTCGTTAATGTTCCTTTTAGGCTTGATTGATGATGTTTACGGGCTTGGAGCGAAATTCAAATTACTTATACAGGTGTGCATTGCAACAATTGTTTACTTATTAGGTGTTCAGATAAACAGTGTGCCATTTTTTGGCGGAATTGATTTAGGCTGGTTTTCTTACCCTATCACATTACTATGGATTGTTGGTATTTCAAACGCACTTAACTTCATTGACGGAGTTGACGGACTAGCAGGTTCTGTTGTGACAGTTAACGCAATAACTTTAGCAGTTTTAGCAATTACGCTTTCACCGGCAAGCCCTATTAGTGCACTTATCGGGTTTATACTTGCAGGCTCAATGCTTGCATTTTTAACATTTAATTTTAATCCTGCAAAAATCTTTATGGGAGACAGCGGGGCATTGTTTTCCGGATTTTTACTTGCAACAATCTCAATTACTGGTGTAATGAAAGTTGCAACACTTGCAATTTTACTGCCGTTTATCGTACTAGCAGTGCCGATTATCGATATAACTTTTGCAAGCCTAAGAAGAATTTGTAAAGGACAGTCGCCATTTGTTGCCGATGCAGAGCATATTCACCACAAACTGCTTCATGCAGGATTTTCACAAAAGAATACTGTGGTAATACTTACCAGTGCGGCTATTTTAGCAGGCGGACTTGCTTGTTTATTTGCAAGCCACAATGCTATAAAATACTATTTCTTCCTAACCCTTGCCGTTGTTTTAGTTATGCTTTTCTTAAATTTAATCAGAGTATTGACAAAAAAATAACTTTGCGGTATAATACATAAAAATTAGAATTTGATTACTCAGTTTTATGCAAAAATATTTTCTGCATTTGTATAAAATATTTAAGTGCAAGTTCTACATATATAAAATTAAGCTTTTCCATAAAGCTTAACGGATAAGTGTATTACAAAACTTTAGTAGAAGGATTTTGCAATATGAGCATGAAGGTAAACGCAATAGATAGTAATGACAGAAGACGCAGTTGTTTAATACCAATGGCACAAGGAGCCGCTGTGGGAGCAACAGCAGGTTTTGTATTGAAATACGCGCAGCCTCTAACTCCTCAGGAACGCAAAAATCCTGAGTATGTTAAAGTTATTGATAAAATTAATAATGAAAAAACAGCATACAGTTTCAGAACTGAAAATTATCTTGATGATATAAGAAAAAAATCTACACTTTCACCGGCTGAAGATACATTTGTAAAAATGTTCAGCGGAATGAAAGAAGGCGAACACGTAAAACCGGGAAAAATGCGCAGTGCAATAAAAAGTTTGCAAGAACAAAATTCCGGTTATGTAAAGGAATTCAGAAGACTCTGTAAAGAATCTACAATTGTAGCCGAAAAAACAGCAAAACAATGTATTGATGCTTATAATTTAATGACAAAACATGCTCGTCCGACAGCATTTTTTATAACAACAGGTGCAGTTGTCGGGGCGGTCATTGCGTTATTAAAAGATATTATCAGAACAGAGGTTCAAAAATAACACGAGAAAATTATTAATTGAGTTTATAAATATGACAGGTCAACAGCCTGTCTTTTCTTTTGGTTAACGTATTAAAAACTGAATAAGAGACCAGATAATAACAGGAACAACTAAAAATACAACAGCAACAAGTCCGCTTGCGTTTGCATCAAAATCGGCACTTGCTGAAACTTTTATACCACAAGCTCTCACGCTATTTAAAATATCTTTAGCCGCATTCGGAAAATCAATATAAAATTTAATATTTCTGCCGTCTTGAGTTGTAATATTCATAGATGAACAAAATCGGAATAATGTGGAATCCGCATTTCTTCCAAAACTTCGAGATTCGTAATCAGCTTCATTAACGTGTTCATAGGAAAAAACATCCCGAACTTCTTCAATTTTAAATTTAACATCAGCAATAGAATTAAACGGTATTACACAGGTATCATCAAAAATAATCATTCGTCTGTCCGTATCAATTGTTAACTTGCTGTATCCGTAATCCTTATATACATTTAACTGCATAACACACCAGTACCACATGCCTGCAAAAAGTGCTATCGGTGCTAAACACAAAATTGACTTAAATATAGATGTCAAAATAAGACAAACAACAATTGATATAATTATAAGAACTATATATAGCAGCGGATTTGCATACCATAAACTTCTGTGCTGAGGTTTCCAGGATTTTTTCATAGTTAAATTATAAAACCGCAGTGAAAAATATAACTCGTTTATTTAATTGATTTTCTAAATAATATAACAGCAACCCCTGTTAAACCGACAAAAAACAGCACAGCAGAAACAATTTCGGCAATCGGCAAACTGCCCACATTCAAGGCGCTGTCAACCCTGATTTGTTCAATAAAAAATCTTATAACAGAATATATTGTTAAATAGGCAAAGAAAGTCAAACCTCTGTATTTGCGTCCCCATTTAAGCAAGATAAACATCAAAACAAAAAATGCCGCAAAATCTAAAACACTTTCATAAAGAAAAGTCGGATGAAAGAGTGAATAATCTGCAAACGCAGAAACTCTTCTGGTTTCAGGAATTAAAAGCCCCCATTTTTGACCTTCAACAGGTAGTCCGTAAGCTTCAGAGTTAAAATAATTACCCCATCTGCCGATAGATTGCCCGAGAATTGTAGAACAAGAAAGAGCATCCATAATATTCATCAATGGAACTTTTGCTCTTTTTGAAGCAATAATCATACTCAGAACTCCGCCAATAATTGCACCATGGATAGACAATCCGCCTTGTCTGATATCAAGAATTTCAATTGGATGGGTAAAATAATAATGCGGGTTCAGAATGCAAAAATACAATCTCGCGCCAACAATTCCGAAAATTATAATAAACGGTGCGTATTCAAGAATAACATCCTTTACCAAATCAAAATTAACCCTGTTATACAGGATATTTCCGCTCACCATGGATGTAAATATTGCACACGCCATTGTTACTCCGTACCAGTATACCGGCAAACCAAGCAAATTAAATGCAATATCTGGGGGTGACGGAATAATCATATTATTCCTGAGGTTGTCCTTTATCAGGATTTCTTGCTTCATTGATTTTTTCAATCTGAGTTTCGACATCAGCTTTGTCTTCAGCATTTTGGTTTAACTCAAGATATTTTTGATAATTAGCAACCGCACCGTCATATAGTTCAGAAACAAAAGCTTGTTCTTTGTCGGTAAGTTTATCAGTTAAATCAACAACCGTATTATCTTGTGATTGCGGTGTAAATAAAGTATCATCAATATTCATTCTGACTTTTAACTGCTGCATATCAACTGCAAGGTTATTTTCTGCCGTAGCAAGTGAATAATAAACATCCGCATTGTTCGGTTTAATCTCAAGAGCTTTTTTGTATTCTTCGACAGCGTTAATATAATCTTCTGCTTTGGTATATGCGATTGCAAGGTTATAATGGGTTTCAAATATTGACGGATCTAAATCAAGACTTGATTTTAAACGTTCAATAGCCTGAGTGTAATCACCTTTTTCCATATAAGACCGGGCTTTGTTATTCAAGTCCTGAACCGCTAAATTATTGATACAAGCAGTTGAAGCAACAGCTACGAAAAGAATACAAACCAGAGATAAAACTTTCTTCATATAATCCCTCTTCTAAAACATGTTAAGCTCTTGTTAACGTAATTATAATTTAATAATAAAAATATGGCAAATTTCATTAATTTAAGTTACAATAGGGAAGTAAAAAGGAGAATTATATGTCAGATGATAAAGTAGTCAGTTTGGGTTCAAAGAAAAAACAACACGCTGACGAAGCAGTTCATAAAGAAGAACAAAGAGATAAAGAACTAGTATATTGCAGTTTTTGCGGACGCCCTAATACTCAGGTAATAAAAATGATACAGGGACCGGGTGTAAACATTTGTTCGGAATGCGTAATGATAGCAGTACAGTATCTGGTATTACAGGATAGAATGCCGTCAACAGAAGCTCAGCGTATCCTGGATGCATTCTGGGGAAAGGCAAGATAAGTGACATCTCCAAAATTTAAACAGTTAAATCCGTTTGAACTAAAATCCGCATTGACAAATTTACTTAACAAAATAAATTCGGTGCAGGATGTACCCAATTGTCTTGCTGATTTTGAAATGCTTGATGCGCAGGAGGATAAAACTCTTTTATCAAAACTTTTGTTTAAAGAACTTGTAACAGCAAAAGTTGAAAAAATCCCTGTAATATGCTTTTTACTTGAACACTACACCCCGAAAGACGAACTTATAAACAAACTCTGGGAAACTCTAAAAACTCCCGAACTGAGCAGTGAAATAAAAATAACAATAATCAACTTACTGCGCGAACTTGATGCTGACTGGTCTTACGAAACATGTGAAGAATATCTTGGCGATGAGTCTGCCGATATATTGGACGAAAACACAAAAAATCTTTTAAATACAGCAATAATTAACCCTGAAGTTCAGATTGATTTTCTTGATTTTATGGCGTCAATCAAGGTTCAAGACAAAATCACTCTGCTTAATTCTTTTGGTGAAGACTTCTCAGAAGATGCGCTTGCCAATATTCTTATACCTGTTTTTGTCTCAAACCCGAACAGCGCAGAAGGAAAAGAAGCACTAAAAATTCTCGGCACAACTAAATCACAATTAGCGCTTCACATACTTGAAGAAATGTCAAAATGTGCAAAAGGCGAACTTTCACAGGAAGTCAGAAGAGCGCTTTCTACCTTAAAAATTTCCGGTATAAGAAAAGATAATACAAAAGAATTCTACAAAAAAATCCTTGCCGACAGCAAACCGCATAAATTCTACATTACATACCCTGACGGTCACGGCGATATGGCGCTTATTTTCACAAGAAAAACCACTGACAGCAAAATTCGTTTTGTATCAATAGTTATAAATATTGAAACAGGTGTAAAAGACTGCTTTGGATTTTTTGAGATTTCACAATTTGAATGCGACAAAATTTTAGAAAGATTCCTGCGCGATGAAAAAACCGTTGACATCGCACCCGAAGCGTTTAAAACAATACTTCATAACGCAGAAATGCTGACAATTTCAAGAAATAATAATAACTGGAAACTTCCGTACGAATATGTTTGCTGGAAAAACCTTCTGCTTGATATAGAAAACGATACTGACGATATTAAACAAATTTTAAAAGAACAAATTCTGCCGAAAAAACCCGACAGCTCAACTATTTCAAAACTTGAAGATATTAAAGTGTCTTCTCACTGGTTCTTAGATGCGAACTACAGCGATGAATTTGAAGACTTAATCAGAGATTTGAAATCCACAGATAATATTGACCAACTCGTAGAAAACTTTAATGGCAAAGTTTTTTACTATGAAGAAAAAATCTGCTGGATTGATAAACTCTTAATGTGTGCTTATATTAAATATTCCATAGGCAAAGACGATGAGGCGTCTTTATTATACGGACTATCACAGGATGACGGACAGCTCCGTGAAATGTTTACTCACATATTGAAACGCAGTGTTTATGAGTATTTAATGACAATTAAATATAATAAAGACCTCAATGCAGAAAACTTTTCACCTGAGGAAATTGAGAAAAAACTCAAATATATTGAAGAAAAGTGGGTTCAGCATGTATAAAGTAATGGCGCTAGATATCGGCACAAAAAGAATAGGCATCGCTCTAAGTGATTTTCTTTTAATGCTTGCAAACGGACATTCTTACATTGCGCGTGAACCCGAAGATAAAGCACTTGAAACCATTTACAAAATTGCAAAAGACAACCGCGTAGAAAAAATAGTTGTCGGAATTCCACTGAATATGGACGGAACAAAAGGGTTTCAAGCAGAAAACTGCGAAGAGTTTGCTTCAAAAATCAAAGGTTACGAAATAATATTTGAAGACGAACGACTTACATCAGATACAGCAGAAGAAAACTTGCGCGCAAAAAAAATAGACTTTAGAAAAGATAAAGGGTTAGTTGATATTGAGAGCGCTTGTATTATACTGGAACAATATTTATCGCGACAAAAATAAAGGAGTAAATTAAATGACAGAAGAAAAAGAAATTGACAACATTATTGAAATCACAGACGACGACGGCACTGTAATCAAATGCGAATTATATGATATAATTGAATTTGAAGGAAAACAGTACGCATTATTAACAGAAAGCGAATCTGCTGACGAAGAGCCTGAACTTGTACTAATGAGATACACAGAAGAAGGCGAAGAAAGTTATTTTGAAACAATTGACGATGATGATGAATTTGAAAAAGTTTCAGAATATATCGAAAACTTAGATACAGAAAGTACTGACGAAGACGAAGAATAAGGATTAAGAATTTGTTTGAAAAGTTTACAGAAAAAGCACTGAACGTAATAGTTGAGGCACAAAATATCGCAATATATGACCACTCTGACAAAGTACTTGCAGAACATATGCTTCTTGCTCTGGTGAAAGAGACAAAAGGTTTTTGCGCAAAAATCTTCAAGTCATATAACCTGACCTACGAAAGACTTGCCGAAGAAATTTATCTTACATTGAACATTGAAGATGTGGATATGAATTCGTCCATTCCGTTCAGTGATGCTTTCAAACAAATACTTATGCGGACTATGGAACTTGTCGAAAAATCAGGCAATTCCACTGTCCACTACGAACATCTTGTTCTTGCGGCATTTACGGACAAAAATTCACAAATTCCTCAATATCTTGAGAATGTAGGATTTGATGTCGAAAAATCAAAACCGCTTATTGAAAAACTTGTTCAACGTAAAGCAAAAAAAGATTTTCACCCTGAACTTGATGAAAATAAAGAACCTGAAATTAATCTGACACAGGAAACAGATGCACTGTTTGATAACCCGCAGTCCTCAAAAATATTTGAACGTGCAGTTTCAAAACTTTCTGCATCAAACTACGAAATTTTGGGTACAGAACAAATTATTTCATCAATTTTAGAAGATAAAGACTCTGATTTAGCTAAAATTTTGGCACAATTTGGAGTCACTGAAGAACTTTTTGAGGAAAAGCTTTCAAGAGTTCAATCACGTCAAGCTGAATACGAAGGGCGTCAAGTAGTGTTTACTCCAAACGCATTTATTGCGATGAGTTTGGCACTCCAAACAGCTAAAGAACTCGGCTCTTCAGAAGTTCTTCCGGAACACATGATTCTGGGACTTTTGAAGACTAAAAAAGGAGTTGCCTATAATATTTTCAAAGAACTGAGAATAAATGACGATGATTTGGCTCATGGAATTATTAAACCAATCGAAAAACAAATGCCTGAAACCCTTACGATTCTAAGACTAGCAAAACAGGAAGCGCGCAGACTCGGCAGAAACATTGTGGGAACAGAAATGTTTTTACTAGGTATAATCGGGGAAGCAACAGGAATCGGTGCAATTGTTCTAAATGAACTGGAAATAAATATTCGCGATGCACGAATTATTGTTGAACAAATTATCGGTTCCGGTAACGAATATTCTGATGGAGAAATCGTTTTCACAAAACGTGCAAAACGCGTACTAGAAACAGCATGGGAACACGCTAAAAAAGCAAATAAGACAAAAATTGAATCGTCTGACCTTTTGTGGGCTATCACAACTGAACCAACATCGCTTGCAATGCAGGCTCTGGAACAGCTTGGCTCCGATGTTGTTGAAATTCGCGAAGGCATAAAAAAACATTCTGTTAATCAATAATTATGAATGAAATCAGTGAAAAAATTGAATTATTTCTAAAAAAATACTCATTAAATAAATCAAATTTGATTTATTTATGTGCATTTTCTGGCGGTTTTGATTCCATGTGTCTTCTTGATTCATTAAAAAAACTTACCTCAAACAGAGTTATTGCCATTCATCTTAATCACGCCTGGCGCGGTGAAGAAAGCGACAGAGAAGAAAAAAATTGTCAAAATTTCTGCGAAAAAATCGGGGTTGAATTTTACAGCGAACGTCTGGACGAGAATATCCCGCACACAGAAACTGCCGCACGCGAAGCAAGATATGAATTTTTTGAAAATTGCGCCAAAAAATTTAATAGCCGCATTGTTTTTACGGCACATAACAAAAACGATAACGCGGAAACACTTATTTACAGAATATGCAAGGGGACAGGGATTTCAGGACTTCAAGGGATTGCAGCACACCGCGGGATATACTATCGTCCCCTGCTTGACGTAAGTCGTGCTGAAATTGAAAAATACTGTCAAAATCATCACCTGAACCCTAATTTCGACAGTTCAAATAACGATACCAAATACAAACGAAACTTCATTCGCACAAAGGTAATGCCTGCACTTTGCGAGGTTAACCCGCATATCATAGACACCGTGAATACTCTTTCCACAGTTGCGAAAGAAGAAACTGAAATTGTAGAAGAGTATTTAAAACTCATTCTGGATAAATTTACACACGACGGAAAAATAAAAACCACAAAATTTTTGGCACAAACAGACGCAGTACAAAAAAGAATAATCTATAAAATATTTATCGACAACAATCTTGACTATACACGCGAAAAAATTCTTAAAATCCAAGAATTTATCAAAGAAAATTCAATATTAAAATCCGGAAAGACCTGCTCCTTGACAACTGACTTGTGGATTTTTACAAGCGATAAATTTATCGCGGTAATTAACAGTAATAAAACCGCGCCGCTGTCTCTTAATATATTAAAGGCAGGCAGGTACGAAACCGAGCAATATATCTTTGAATTGGATGAGTTTACAAAAGATGTGAAAAAATTCCCAGAAGATACGGATAATACCGCATACGTTGATTTGAGTAAAATTGAGATAAATTTTGAATTGAGAACCCGCGAAGACGGTGATTATATACAGCCTTTCGGAATGCAAGGCTCTCAAAAACTAAAAAAATATCTTAATGAAAAGAAAATTCCAAACCACGAGAAAGATAATTTACTATTCCTAGCGCAGGACAAAGAAATTCTCTGGGCGATAAATCTTGGAATAAGTGAGAAAATAAAAGTTACGGATAAACCGACACACAGAATTAAATTTTATAAAAAAGAGGGGGCATAAATGGAAATAAAAATCGAAGACTTAAAAGTATTATTCAGCGAAGAACAGCTTCAAACAAGGATAAAAGCACTTGCAGATGAAATGAACAAATTCTATAACGGCGAAGAAATTGTAGCAATTTGTGTGCTGAAAGGCGCGGTGATGTTTGCAACAGATCTTGTAAAAAATCTTGATATGCCTTTAAAGATGGAGTTCATACGACTCTCCAGCTACGGTTCATCTACCACCACATCAGGAAAAGTTAATGCCGTTGACATCCAGCTTCCTGATTTGAACGGCAAAAATGTACTCATAATCGAAGATATTGTTGATACAGGTTTGACTGCAAAATTTCTGACAGATTTCATACATTGCAACTTTAATGTTAAATCCTTCAAATTCTGCTCACTTTTAGACAAAAAAATCACAAGAAAAGTCGATATAGAACCTGATTATTACGGTTTTGAAGTTGATGACAAGTTCGTTGTAGGCTACGGGCTGGATTATGACGGATACTACAGAAACCTAAAATACATCGGTTACAAGGAATAATGTATCTTGCTTAATAAAATTATTTAGTATAAAATTGGTATCAAAAGGAGAGCAAAATGGATCAAGAAACATATATGAAAATAATGGGTTACGTCCCTACAGTTATTGAAGCATCTTCACGCGGAGAACGTTCGTTTGATATCTTTTCAAGACTGTTAAGAGAAAGAATTATTTTCCTCGGAACAGAAATTAACGATGAAGTTGCAAACTCTGTTGTGGCACAGCTATTGCTGTTAGACAGTGAAAATTCTGAAAAAGACATTATGTTATATATTAACAGCCCCGGCGGTGTAATAACAGCAGGTATGGCGATTTATGACACAATGAACCTAATTAAATCAGATGTTTCTACAATTTGTTTAGGTGACGCGGCATCAATGGGTGCATTCTTATTATGTTCAGGTGCTAAAGGCAAAAGACTTGCACTTCCGAACGCAAGAGTAATGATTCACCAACCTCTTGGCGGCGCTCAAGGTCAAGCAACAGACATTGAACTTGAAGCAAAAGAAATTCGCCGTATGAAAGACATGTTAATAGGAATTATGGCAGAAAATTCAGGTCAGCCGTTTGACAAAGTAAAAGAAGATTGTGAACGTGACCACTTCTTAACAGCTTACGAAGCAAGAGATTATGGTTTGATTGACAAAGTTGTTGAAAGAAATTCAAAGTAACCAATTATTAAGAAATATTAACAAAAGACCTCAAAACATGCAATTACTTGTGATTGCATGTTTTTATATAGATGTAGGTTAGAAAAAGGTTAGTTATACAAGGTTAAAAAAGGTAGGTTAGCAATGGGCATTTTTATGTTTTCGGCTCGAGTTAACAACTTGATACACCTCCAGTTAAATACGGAGTATCGGTTGCAGAAACTCACTAAAAAGCTTATGGATGTTCAACAGTATGCATCGATGGTAGGTAAAGGCAGTGTATCGATAGGCGACTTGTTGAATGCTCCAAGTTCAATGATGGGAAGAACTCTAGGTTATCTGTCCTGGGCTCACAATAATTCATTGCAGTACATGCAGCAGAACGCTCCTTATATGCAGCAAATGTATGCTCAACAGATGCAGCAACAAAATCAACAACAGCAAATGCAAATGCAAAATTACATTCAAAGAATGTTATATATGCAAGGCAGAGAACGCATGGCGCAAATTGAAGCAAAAAATTTAAACGAACAAGAAAAACAAATCGCATACGAAAAGGAAAAATGTGAAGTTCAATTAGCTGAAATTAAGCAGGAACTTAAAGCCGCAAAAGAAGCTCGCGATCAGGGCATTAAAGATATGGCTCCTAAGTATGTCTAAATAAGATAAACTAACTTATCCTAATATAAACTAACCCTAACCAAAAAACGGGGCTTGAACAAATATGTTCAAGCCCCGTTTTAATTCTATTATCTGTAGTTAATATAATCTCTCCAATAATCGTTTTTTGGAGTAAGTGCTTTTCCTCTTGCTGATTTTCCTGTACTTTTTTTGTTTCCGAGTCTATCTGCAAAATCCATTGCGGCTCTATTTTCAACAGGTTCGTTAAAATAGCACCAGTCAACAGCGGATCCTGAACCTTTTCTAAAACCTTTTTGCTGAGGCATAGAATTACCCCAGTTATCATCTGACACTTTTTGGATATCACATGGAACAAATTGTCCATTATAATTTTGATAGTGTTCAGGGTCATTGTCATCATAGATATAAATTGCCATTTCCTTAGCACTCATTGGCTTAAAAATAAATGTATCAACATTCAGTTTATTAGGAGCGGCAGTACCATTTATATCCACACAAACAAATTGATTTTCACCATTAAATGTCCACAATCTGCCTTTTGAATCTGTCCATATACCAGCGTTATCACAAACTGTACCGATATATGAGTTTCTGTCAAACCTCATTGGACCTTGAGGAGATCCAGCCTCTTTATAAATTTTTTTTAAATTAGTTTGAGTATTACCCGGATTAGAATCATTATTAAACAATCCTCCGCCCGGAAGATATGAAATAAACTCACTTGCCCATCTTTGAGTACCGCTATATTGATTTTGGCCGGCTGCGGTTTGGGTTCCACAGCGGAAATTTGAGCTGCCACTATACACACAAGCATAAGCAAACTCACCAACATCGCCGCGTTCATAATTCAAACGTGAGCCAATTTCTCGGATTTCACTATAGGTTGCGCGGAACTGCTGTTCCAAAACTTTTCCTCTATAGTTAAATGCAAGTGTCGGTATTGTAATGGCACTGATTGAGCCTATAAGACCAATAGTTATAAGCAATTCTGCAAGTGTAAAACCTCGTTTTTTATCAAATAAACTCACGTTAAACCAATCCTCATAAACTTCCGTTAACATATTAATTATATCCTATTTTCACCCCGAAGTCTAGAGGGGGTAAATGTCTTTACTAATTATATTGATATTTGAAACATTTTACTCAACTTGATATGACAACATCCACTGGGACATCAAATTCTTCTGTCGGCAGGCTTTTCTGATATAAATTTTTCGGAATTACACCAATTGTTTTAAAATTTTTACTGTACTTTGCGAGAAATCGGTCGTAATACCCGCCGCCATAACCCAGGCGAAAACCGTTTTTATCAAACATTAAAGCCGGAACTATTACCAAATCCAGAACCTCAGCCGAAACACCTTCACTACAGGGTTCTAAAATGTTATATTCTGATTTTATAAGGATATCTCCTGTATTATATCTGCAAACATGAAGATTTTCCCCGTTCACTCGAGGGAAATAAAAATTTTTATCATCTTCCAGTAATAACAGCAAATTCACTTCATACTTTGTTGGATAGAAAAGCATGACATTTTTTGAACTTTTATATAAATCAAGCCCTCGAATGTTTTGAACAATATTTTCAGAAATTTTACAGATATCTAAAGTTTTTCGAATATCTTTCGCGATTAGTCTTAATTCCGGTTTACTCTTCATACTTTTACTATATAATAAATGGATAAAGGGGTAAAGTCTATGGAAAGCTGTAACAACAATTTAATAAACCCTAACTGGGGTCAGCATGGATATATTCAGGTTTACACAGGAGACGGTAAAGGTAAGACTACGGCATCATTAGGACTTGCAATGCGTGCACTTGGCAGATGTTGGAAAGTGCTTATTATAATGTTTACAAAAGGCGGCGACGATTACGGGGAACTGAATTCATTCCGCGAGCTTTCGGCTAATATCTCTGACAACCTTAAAATTATTCAGGCTGGTCTTGACCGCGTAATTTATAAAGATAATCAGACAGAAGCTGACACAAACGCAATAAAAGAAGGCTGGAAGATTGCTAAAGAATCTATTCAAAATGATGAATACCAGCTTATAATTCTAGATGAGGCAAATATAGCAATAGATTTAGGTATCCTTGATGTTAATGAGGTTGTAGAGGTACTAAGAAACAAACCTGAAGAAATGGAAATTGTTCTAACCGGAAGAAACGCAAACCCTAAAATCATCGAAATTGCACATCTGGTATCAAAAATAGAACCTGTAAAACACTACTGGGATACAGGTATTTCTGCTCGTAAAGGTATAGAATATTAACATTGTAACAAAATATTACAAACCAATCCTAAAAACCTAAAGTTTCCGCAAAAAATGCCGAAAACATGAATACTAAAGGAATACTGTAATTCGAAAGGATTTAAAAAATGGGATTGGCAGCATCACAAGCAAGATTTTTGGGCATAACCGCCAGAAAGGCTGATTGTGAATACAAATCAACCGAACTTGCTCAACAGAAATTGGAGATAACAAATCAGTTATCTGATATTTCTGCAACTTATGCTAATGCCATGAATTCAACTAAGTTAATCTGGAATAATGAAGCTTGTAATCAAGATTATGGATTAACTTACAGTCTTATTATGACTCCTTCCGATATGAATAATTACAACCCATATATGATAACTACCCCGACAGGAGCGGTTATATTGAACTCTGAATATGCAGCAGCGGCAAAAGCGGCAGGAATTTCTAAAGCCGGTGCAGTCGGTTCACAAGAGGCAAGAGATAAATTTATTGCAGCTCTTGTTCCTGGCGGTATTATTACACAGGAAACTGCTGCAGCTATAACTAACACTGATTACAAAGCAAGCTATAACCCTGATGGTTCAGTTAATTTAGAAAAATTAGAACCGCCTATTGGAACAACCCCGCCAACATATCAGGCTGACCCGGCTTACGATCCGAATAACGTTCTTTGGAACTCCAGTGCTGGTATGGGTTCAAGACCTATGGACAAAGCATCCTTAAATATGATGGATATTTCCGGCTTGATTCTGTCAGAATCTATCGGTCAACAAAATCTGGATTTGACTCAGCTTCTTGTTGATACTAGTAATGGTGAAATTTCTAAACATGATTACGACAGACAGTTAGAAAACTACAATAAACGAATAAAAGATGCTGAACTTGCAGTAACTTATGCTATTGATGCTAATGATAAAACATTGAAAGAACAAGTTCTTACTGAGGCAAAAAACGACAAGAATAATTTTGTTACTAGATATCAGGACAAAGTGAAAGATTTCGATGGAGGATATTTCCAAACTTCCAGCAATAATATTCATGATACCGGCTTTACTATTGTAAATAACGGTATCATTGAAAAAAATCAGGACTCACTTGAAAAAATGACTATCGGAGACGTCTTATCAGGAAATATTGTATTGATGACTCAAGGTAAAAATTCAGAAGAAATGTCTAAATCTGCAACAAAAATGATGGAATATTTTGCCAGAGTTTTAGGTTACAGACAACCCCTTGGAACCGGATTAAACATTGATTCAAGTACAAATGAAGCAATGGAATATGCAATGCGCATGATGAAAAATATTTTCTTACAGCCTAGAAATGCTGTAACCGAAGGCTCAAGAAATAATGACACTTCAATGAGCGAAAACAGCGCATATATCGATGCAACACAATACAACAGAATTGCGAATGCGGCAGGTTATCAGGCAGTCAGTCTTTCAAATATGATATCATCATTTTTAACATATTTTGATAATTATATGAACGGTGTAAATTCCAATTACGTTGTTGGTAAAACTCAGGATACCACTAACTTTGTTACTGATGACAGCGGATATATGTACTTTGGACAAGCATCTAGTAATGTACCGTCTCAAACCGAAAAACTTGCAGATTTCTATGATCAGCTTTATAACAACATCTGTGAACACGGCTGGAGACAGGATGATGCTATTCAAGATAGCGAATATCTTGAGAGTGCATTAAAATCAGGCAGATATTCAATGAGTTCATTAAATGAAGACGGTTATCACTATCAGCACAGATATAATGAAACAGGTTACATTGTTGAAGTCACTGATCAGGATGCGATTGCAAGAGCTGAAGCAGAATTCACAAGAGTTAAAGCAGAATTAACATTCAAAGAAGACTCTATTGATATGAAGTCTAAAAAACTCGATGCTGAAATTTCTTCCCTGAGCGCGGAATATGATACTGTAAAACAACTTATTTCTAAGAGTATCGAAAAAACATTCCAGATGTTCCAGCAATAACAAATGTTAATCCTTAGTGTATTTTCTTCCAACTAATTCATCGGGCAAAAACTGTTGTTCAAACTCAGGCGCACTATGAGAATAGACATATCCGGTTCCAAAACCATACTTAACCGCATCTTTGTAATGGGCATCTCTAAGATGCATTGGCGGCGGAAAATCTTTTCCTTGAGCTATATCAGATAACGCAGAATCAATTGCACATATTGTTTCATTAGATTTTGGTGCGCGTGCAACATAAATTACAGCTTGAGCAAGTGGAATTCTCCCTTCCGGAAGTCCTAAAAGTTCAACTGCCCGATGAGCATTGAGCGCAATATTAAGAGCATTCGGGTCAGCATTCCCGACATCTTCTGCTGCACAGGTAATCAGGCGTCTTGCTATAAATCTCGGGTCTTCTCCTGCGGTTATCATTTTTGCAAGATAATAAATTGCCGCATCAGGGTCACTTCCTCGTAAACTTTTTTGAAATGCCGAAGCACAGTCATAATGTTCCTGCCTTGAATATCTTGTATTCCTCTGCTGACATATTTCTTCAATAATTTTCACCGTCAACATACGTTTATTATCTTTTAAATCGCTCGCAAAATATGCATTCTCAACAATATTCAACGCATAGCGTGCGTCTCCACGCGCAAGATTTATAATAAAATCAAGAACACCGCTTTCACATTCCATAAGCGTATAATTCTGGGCAAGATACTGGAAACCTTTTTTGATAATTTTTGCCATACTCTCATCGTCAATCGAATTTAATCGAACGACCTGAACCCTTGACAAAAGTGCCGGAACAACCTGAAAAGACGGATTTTCGGTAGTAGAACCAATTAAAAACAGAGTACCGTTTTCCAGATGCGGCAAAAGTGCGTCCTGCTGAGTTTTGGAATATCTATGGATTTCATCTATGAACAATATTGTCTTCTGACCTGCACGCAAAGCCTCTTTTGCCTTATCTACAGCTTCTTTTATATCTTTTACACCTGATGTAACCGCAGAAATTTCAATAAAATTTGCATTAGTTTTTGTTGCAATCAATCTTGCTAATGTTGTTTTACCACAGCCTGGAGTTCCCCAAAAAATCAGAGAAAACAATCGATTAGTCTTTAGCAAATTCAAAATCGGGCTGTTTGCCGCAACAACATTGCTCTGCCCTAAAAAGTCTTCAATAGTTTTTGGACGTAAAATTTCGGCAAGCGGGATTTGTTTATTCTGATTTTCGAGTTCCGTAAATAGATTATTCATAGTATAATTATATCATAGGGGGGTAAATGTTGCCACCAGTTTTATTGAAATTTGCAGAATTTTATTGTCATAAGGGGGTAATTTTGAACAATAAATTTTGGTTAGTAATAATTTCAACATTCATAATTTTGTCAGGGATATTTTTTGTATTCCGTCCAAAACAGCAGAATAATGAAGTTGTTTTCTGGACTTTGCAGATGAATGATTTTGCACCGTATATTAATGGAGTGATTTCAGACTTCGAAAAAGAAAACCCTGATATCAAAATAAAATGGGTAGATGTACCGTTTTCTGAAGGTGAAAAACGCACTCTTGCATCTGTATTGAGTGATAATCCGCCTGATTTAGTCAATCTTAACCCGGATTTTTCATCAACACTTGCCCATATAGGTGCATTGTTTGAAATTCCACAGGATAAAACCGTTCAATTTAACAAAGAAATTATGAACTCCTTAAAAACCAACGGGAAAAGTTATTCAATCCCTTGGTACGCAACAAGTGCAATCACAATCTATAATAAAGACCTTTTAAAAAAAGCCGGCATTCAAATTCCAAAAACATATTTAGAGATTGCGCAATCTGCCAGAAACGTTAAATCAGCAACAGGTGCATATATAAGTTTGCCAAACATCACTGAAAATGACACTATGCTGAAAATATTGAATAAATATGGAGTTTCAAATTCATCTGATATAAATTCAGAAAAATCAATTGAGACATTTAAAATGTTCAAAGACTTATACACACAAAACTTAATTCCAAAAGAAGCCGTCACTATGACACTTCAAGAAGCACTTGAAAAGTATATGTCTGAAAATATTGTTCTTATAGGTGCGGGTGCGAATTTTCTTAATATGATTAAAGAAAATGCCCCTGCTGCATACAAAAAAACCGATATTGCACCGCAAATTACGGGCGATTTAGGACAGAATGACTTTTCTTTGATGAATTTTGTTATTCCAATCAGAGCAAAACATAAAGAAAATGCGCTAAAATTTGCACTGTTTCTGACAAACGACAAAAATCAGCTTGAACTTGCAAAACTTACAAATGTCCTTGCCGTGAATGAAAAAACTCTCCAAAATGAGTTCTACACAAAATATGATAAAAATGATTTAATGTCAAAAGCTCGTGTCATAAGCGCTCACCAGTTGAACAAAATTGAGCCGTCATTCAAAACACAAAAAAATCAAAAAGATATAAATAATATTGTAAATACAGCCGTTCAAGAAATTCTGCTTGATAAAGCACCTGTCGCAGATATTTTGAACAAGGTTGCAAAAGATTGGAAAGCTTTAGAAGAAAAATAAGGAGTACATAAATGAAAGCTGTAGTATTTGATAATGAGTTAAAGTTAGTAAATAATTATGAAAAACCTACCCCAAAAAAAGGAGAAGCACTTGTCAGGGTATCACTTGCGGGAATTTGTAATACCGACTATGAAATAACAAAAGGCTATATGGGATATGTTGGAATTCTTGGGCACGAAGCTGTCGGAATAGTAGAAGAAGTTAACGGCGAAGACCAATCGCTTGTCGGTAAAAGGGTTGTTCCTGAAATTAGCTACGGATGCAAAGATCCTAATTGCAGATGGTGTGCTGAAAAGATGTACCGACACTGTCCTGATCGCCACACACTCGGTATTTGGAGAAAAGACGGTGTTTTTGCCGAGTATTTTACAATGCCTACAGAAGTTCTTTTTGAGGTGCCGGAAAATGTACCTGACACTCAAGCAGTATTCGTGGAACCTCTTGCTGCGGCTTTGGAAATTACAGAACAACATCACATCAAACCGTTCGAAAAAGTTATTGTTCTAGGGGACGGTAAATTAGGACTTATTACTGCACTTGCACTTAATGCCCAAAATATTGATGTGACACTTGTCGGGAAACACCAAAATAAGCTGGATATCGCAAAAGCTCAAGGTGTTAAAACTTCATTACTTCAAGATTTTAAAATAGAAAAGATTTATGATGTTGTAGTTGAAGCAACAGGTTCAATTTCAGGTTTTGAAACAGCTCTTGCTCTTACAAAACCGCGCGGAGTACTTGTTCTGAAAAGTACAGTTGCGGCATCTAAAGAATTCAACCTTGCGCCAATCGTAATTGATGAAATTACAGTACTCGGCTCGCGCTGTGGTCAATTCCCTGCGGCATTGAGGTTATTAAAATCAGGTAAAGTCGATTTTTCACCTCTAATTTCAGCAACTTACTCTATAGATGATGCCCTAGCCGGTTTTGAAAAAAATAAAGAAAAAAATACACTTAAAGTTCTTTTAAAAATTTAATAACAGCAATACAAAGGTATCTTGTAATATAACAAAAGGCGGGATTTTTCAAATCCCGCCTTTTGTTTTTATGACTACATGATTATTATGGATATAAAAAACGCGGTCATTACAACCGCGCTTTTTAATATTTTATTAACAAGTTTGACCTAAACAAACTACCAGCTTGCTTTTGTTACACCAGGTAATAAACCTTGGTGAGCCATTTTTCTTAAGCAAATTCTGCACAATCCGAAATCTCTATGAAATCCGTGAGGTCTTCCACAGATAGAACATCTGTTGTGAAGTCTTACTGTTGGGTATTTTCCGGCAGCAGCAAGTTTTTCGCGTCTAAGTTCTTTGTTAATCATCGCTTTCTTAGCCATGAATTTCTCCTATCTTGTACTAATTAGTTTTTACTACCTTTGAATGGCATACCGAGAAGTCTTAATAATTCTCTAGCCTCTTCATCTGTTTCAGCAGTTGTGATAACTGAAACGTTCATACCCTTAACTAAATCTACTTCTTCATAAGTGATTTCAGGGAACAATGCTTGTTCTTTCAAGCCTAATGTATAGTTTCCACGACCATCAAAACTTTTTGCGCTGATACCTCTAAAGTCACGAATTCTTGGAAGAACTACGCAGATAAGTTTTTGTAAGAAATCATACATTCTTTCGCCACGCAATGTTGCCATTGCTCCAACCGGCATACCTTCTCTCAATTTGTATGAAGCGATTGATTTTTTAGCTTTTGTTACAACTGCTTTTTGACCGGCAATTTTTGTTAACTGAGCTTCAATTGCTTCTGCAATTTTTGAGTTGTGTGATGCTTCACCAACACCCATGTTTAAAACGATTTTAACCAATTTTGGTACTTGGTGATCATTTTTGTAACCGAATTTTTCCTTCATTGCTGGAACTACGTCTTCGGTATATTTTGCTTTTAAATTTTTTGTTACTGTCATTTTTCTATTTCCTTTACTATTGGTATTAATGTCGTAATAACATTATAGCATATTACACATTAAGCATCTAGTTGTTCACCGCATTTTTTGCAAACGCGAACTTTTTTGCCATCGATAACTTTCATTTCTACTCTGGTTGCTTTTTCACAAGCAGGGCAAACTATCATAACATTTGAAGAATCCAATGGAGCTTCAAATTTGATTAAACCGCCCTGAATACCTGCAGCTGGCTGAGGTTTTTGTGCTTTAGTAACCATGTTAGCACCTTCAACAATTACTTTGCCTTTTTCAGTGTCAACTTTTTTAACGTTACCGATTTTTCCTTTGTCTTTACCTGCAATAACTACGACTCTGTCGCTGGTTTTTACATGCAAGCTTTTTTTATCTTTATTTGTCATTTTTTTCTCCTGGTTTTCCTTACATGGACTGATGCTAAATATTATAACATCTATAACATGGTTTGTCGTATATTAGATAACTTCCGGTGCAAGAGAAACTATTTTCATGTAACCTTTGTCTCTTAATTCGCGGGCTACTGGTCCGAAAACACGAGTTCCTCTAGGGTTGCCGTCTTTGTTAATAATTACTGCCGCATTTTCATCAAATCTGATTACTGATCCGTCATTACGTTTGATGTCTGCTTTAGTTCTTACGATAACTGCACGTACAACTTCACCTTTTTTCACAGCCATATTAGGAGTCGCATCTTTTACAGAAGCTACGATTTCATCGCCTACTGCTGCAAATTTTTTATTTGAGCTTCCCATAACACGGATACATAACAATTGTTTAGCACCTGTGTTATCTGCTACTTCTAGTCTTGTTTCTTGTTGTATCATTTTTCTTTCCTTTTAGTATTTTAATCTACTACTTTTGCCTCTCATTACTCAATGGTAATGTTGCATTTTCATCTTGGATTATTGGCACTTCGACCGGCTCAACGCAATTCTTGATTTGACGAACTCGCTTTGATCCGTTCTTGCCAAAATCCGCTATCTAGCTTTTTCTACTACTTCTGCTACTGTCCAGCGTTTGTCTTTTGATACCGGTCTTGATTCAACAATTCTTACGATATCGCCTTCATTACAAACGTTTTCAGCATCGTGTGCTTTGTAGTGTTTATTTGATTCAATAATTTTTTTGTATCTTGGATGTGGTTCATAATCAGCAACTTTTACAACAACTGTTTTGTCCATTTTGTTACTAACTACCATTCCTTGTTTTTCTTTTTTAGGCATTTTGTACCCCTTTTTCTGTTATTATTGTTTTTGCTTGAGCGATTAGTTTTTTTGTTTTAGAAATACTTGCTGTATTTTCTAATTTATGAGTAGATAATTGCAATCTTGATTCTAATAATTGTTTTTTCCAATCTACAATCGCATCTTGCAATTCTTCTACTGATTTTTCACGCATTTCAGTTAATTTCATTTTTATTTTCCTTTATCTTTTGACCTTACCTTATACCGACCGTGGGGGTTAACCCTCGTTAAGGAAGAGTCTTATTTTGCTTGTTCTCTTGGTTGTTCTACGATTTTAACTTTGATAGGAAGTTTTTGAGCTGCAAGTTCTAAAGCGTGAACTGCTGTATTTCTATCAAAATAGTCAAGTTCGAATAACAATCTGTTTGGTTTTACTACGGCTACCCAGTATTCTACGTTACCTTTACCTGAACCCATACGAGTTTCTGCAGGTTTTGCAGTAATCGGTTTATCCGGGAATATTTTAATCCAAACGTTACCGCCACGTTTGATTTCACGAGTCATTGCACGACGTGCAGCCTCGATTTG
>CAROLD010000014.1 GCA_949035555.1 uncultured bacterium
TGTTCTTGCGAGCTGTTAGGCTTAAAAATCTTGCTTGTGATGCACTCATGCCCATGGCGTGATTCCTTTCTCATTTGCTTTCCTTATTTATGGTATCGGCGTGCCAGCTCTAATTCTTTAATAAATTATGCTTGTTTGTAACATTTATTTACAATTGAATAATTAAATAAAAATTAACTCCTCTTTATAATCGTTATTTTTGAGTTAAAATATTTATATAAGAAAGGGAAAATACTATGTGGGATTATTCAGAAAAGGTTATGGATCACTACAGAAACCCGCGCAATGTCGGCTCAATAGATAATGCTGATGCTGTTGGAGTTGCAGGTTCTTTAACCTGTGGTGACCAGTTAAAAATATATTTAAAAATAGAAAATAATATCGTGACAGATGCAAAATTCCAAACTTTCGGATGCGGCTCTGCGGTAGCGAGTTCAAGCATTCTGACTGAAATGATTATTGGAAAAACCGTTGACGACGTGAGAAAAATTACAAACAAAGATATTGCAGACGAACTCGGCGGACTTCCGCCTGAAAAAATGCATTGTTCTGTTATGGGTTATGAGGCTCTTGAAGATGCACTGAAACATTACTCTGCGGATGGATATGTAGATTTGGATGAAATTCTGGACGAACATTACGGCACACAAAAGAAAGAAAAAACCATCTGCACTTGTTTTCAAATTACAGAAAACATGATATGGGATGCTATTAAACAAAACGGTTTAAAAACAGTTGATGAAGTAACTAATTACACCAAGGCAGGCGGGGCATGCGGAAAATGCAAGTCAGCTATTCAAGATGTAATTGACACTTATTACAACAAAGAAAAAGCTGAAGAACAGAAACTAACACCAACACAATGGATTTTAAAGGTTAATAATGTTATCGAAACCCAAATATCTCCTGAATTACAAAAAGACGGCGGGGATATTGAGCTTGTTGATATTAAAAATAAAACAATTTACGTCAAATTAAGAGGCAAATGTTCAGGTTGCAAAAATTCGGTTATGACATTAAAGAATTTTGTTGAAAAAACTCTTCAAGATTCTCTAGGTTCTGATATTACCGTAGTAGAGGTATAAAAATGACTAATCTTATATATTTAGATAATAATGCAACAACAAAAGTTGACGAACGTGTATTAGAAGCAATGCTTCCTTATTTAAAAGAAGAGTATGCAAACCCTTCCAGCATGTATGATTTTGCCAAAAAATCTTCAAATGCAATAAAAGAAGCACGCGGGGTTATCAAAGATTTTGTAAATGCAAAAGATGAAAAAGAAATTATTTTCACATCTTGCGGATCGGAAAGTGCCAGCACGGCAATCCGCGGAGTATTAAATTACAATAAAAATAAAAAACACATAATCACAACTAAAGTTGAACATCCGTGTGTACTCAATTTATACAAAGCACTTGAAAAACAGGGCTATAGAGTTGATTATATAGGTGTTAACTCAAACGGAGAACTTGACCTTGAAGAACTTGCTGCCGCAATAAATGAAGATACTGCACTGGTATCAATTATGTGGGCAAATAATGAGACAGGTGTCATATATCCAATCAAAAAAATCTCTGAAATAATTAAATCAAAAAATAAAGAGACAAAATTCTTTGTAGATGCGGTTCAGGTTGCAGGTAAAATCCCTATTGATGTACAAGAAAACGGCATAGATTTATTAGGAATTTCAGGGCATAAATTTCACGCACCAAAAGGTATCGGTGCGCTTTATATAAACTCAAAAACAATGATTACCCCGCTGATTATCGGCGGGCATCAAGAACGTGGAAAGCGTGCAGGAACAGAAAATGTGCCATACATTGCCGGACTGGCAAAAGCAGCTCAACTTGCACAAGACGGTCTGCAATATGAAATAACAGAAGTTAAAAGATTGAGAGATAAACTTGAATCAAATATCTTAAGCAACATATATAATGCAAGATTAAATACCGGCATTGCAAACCGTGTCCCGAACACCACAAATATCGGATTTGAATATATTGAAGGCGAACTTATACTTCTACATCTTTCTGATCTGGGTATTTGCGCTTCCTCAGGTTCTGCGTGCACATCCGGCTCGCTTGAACCAAGCCACGTATTAAGAGCAATGAATGTTCCGTTCACGGCTATTCACGGAAGCATCAGATGGAGCTTGAGCCGTTTCACAACAGAAAAAGAAATTGACTACGTGATTGAAAAGTTACCTTCTATTATTGAAAAAGTAACCTCAATTTCTCCTTATCAAAACGAACTTCAAGCTTTAAAAGAACTAAGAAATAAGTAACTTGGTTAAATTATAGGACTTTTGTCTTAGACAAAAATAATTGAATTTAAAATATAAAAAACTCCTTATTTGTTGAATTGGTTTAGGCAGTAAATAAACTTATTCTTGCACTAAGGAGTTTTAATTATGAAAAAACTGATTATTTTCTTAGTGCTATTACTTACATGCCAGAGTGCAAATGCAGGACAATATACCTCAACTCTGGATAAAATTGAAAATTCATTATTCGGCTTTACTTATTCAAATGAATCTGAAACAGCAAGGGTAAACCGTATTGAAGAAAATGTTTACGGTAAAAGTTCAACAGCTCAAATGCCAAACCGAATTGCAAAATTAAAAAAAGACCTGTCTGTAGATCAGATGGGAAAAGAAATTACCCCGACTGAAGATACTTTTGCGACACCGGAAGATTCATGGGTGTTTGCGAAAGAACCTGTAGAAAGTACTAAAATTGATTATCCTGTAATTAATGAACTTGAAAAAGAAGTCTTTAAAAAAGAGTTCAAAGAGCAGAATATAAAAACTAGATTATCGAATCTTGAAAAGAAAACACTTGGCAAAACATACGAAAATGATGATTTATCATCACGTGTTGATAGGCTGAAAGCAGAAGTACGTCCTCAGACCTTTATGGCAAACGGAATGCAGCAACAAGAAAATAATTATTACAATGACACAATTGGAAAAATGGATCAAAATTACCATCTTGACCAGTATGGCAGTCCGAATTTTGACTATGATATGTACAACAATAGAAACAATAATTTTTCATTCCCGCAAGAAGATGATTATATGTCCTCATCCAAACCAAATGTGTTTAAACCATCAAAACCAATGAACCTATCCGGCATAGAAAAAGCGCTGTATAAAACTAAATATGAAAATGAACCCGTAGCAACAAGACTCAGTCGTATAGAATCAAGTGTATTTGGAACAAATTTTGCTAATGACAGCGAATCCGAAAGAATTGCACGTATTTCAAGCGCCATAAACGCGCAAAAAACAGCAAAACGATATGACAGCAACAGATTTGGTCAAAATATGGCAACGGCTATGCAAATTGGAACAATAATCTTAATGGTGCTTGCTTGTATCCTTTAATAATCAACAAAAGCAAAGCGCGGACTAAAAGTCCGCGCTTTGCTTTTGTTTTTAAGTTTACTCCGAAGTTGGAGCTGACGGTTCCGGCATTTTAGTTTGTGAATTCTTTACTGCATTTTTTAGTAAGTTTTTAAAATTTCCGGAACTCTGCGGTCTATCTTCCTTAGCTTGTTCCAGTTCTTTTTTTATTGTTTCTGCTTTGTTCTTTTGCGTCTCAATAATATTGTTAATATTATTTTTAACATTTTGAGCATTAATTTTCGCATTTTCTACACGGTCAGTAATATTAGTTTTCACAGCATCTTTTGCATTTTGAAGATCTTTTTTCAAATCCAAGGGTGTAGTATCGCACTGTGACAGCCATTTAAAATTACGCACAGAAGATGAACTTTCAACAGGACCATTAAAAATTACTTTAAAATCCTTGAAGGTTTTACTTCCGCTTGTTAAATTTGGAATAAGAGCCGTATTTTCATTTGCGGGGTCAGATGTCATAGATTTCAAAATGTTAGCAGTCGCAGTACCGAATTTAGGAATATAAGCAAGGAGTTTTTCTACAGAAAGTTCACCAAGCGGTCCGAGACAAGAAACAACTTTTGAATCCAGTCTGCCCAGAATTGTTAAGTTTGCACTGTTCGGCAAAATATAATAAGAACCGTGAACATAATACGCCATTAATGGTCCTGCAACTTTTATTGATGATATATTGGCAGTTCCGTTAGCCAAATTCAATTCTCCTGTAATTGATTTATACTTATCCGCTTCCTGAATAGTAGAAAGACCTGATAATGAAGATACAGCCGCCTTTAAAATTGAATTTGAAGAAACATTTTGTGCGGCAACAAGATTTTCAAGCTTACCAATACTCATAAATCTACCCTCATCAATATTGAAAGTGATATTACCTTTCATTGAATTGATAATTTCCTTATCTGTAACACCGCGCATAGCAAGCTTAGCTGAAAACCCTAAAGTTCCTGTAAGTGCATTTTTAATTCCAGCCGCACCATATACGGCATCCGTTGAATTAAGTCCCTTACCTTTCAAATTTACACCAATAGAAGTATCATTAATACCATAGGAGATATTACCGTTAACTTTTCCATTAAAAGCATCCCCGACCATATCTGTAAGGTAAAATGTTGTGTAATCTTTCAGTGAAAATTTGGATGAAATATTATTAGCAATAATTCCTCCGAATTTAAACTCATCTGCGGTTGCACTGCCGTTTAGCACAGAGCCATTAAGGTGAGCAGTAAGATTTTTTAATGCAAAATCCATATCTTTTATAGATATATCGGGAAGTTTTACTGTACCTTTTAACTGAGGATTAATTGGAACGCCGGAGATGTTAATGTTTCCGTTTGCGGTAATATTTGACTGCCCCATTCCCCAGATTGGAAATGATACATTGTTTGGAATTGTTATTGCAAGATTTAACTTAGGAGAAGAGGTCAATTTTGAAACTCCACCTGTTAGTGAAGCAATAGAATTACCGCCGGTATAAACACCTGAATTGGCAAAAGTAAGATTATCTCCTGAAATATTCATATTTGCCTGAATTTTAGTATCTCTACCTCTAAGTAAATCAATATCAGCAAACTGTAAATAATTAGACGGATTAGCAGTGATTAAAACTGAGATATTTTGAGATTTAGCATTACCGTCAGCTTGAATTGACAATGGCAAAGAACCCTTATAAGGAAACATTGAACGAACTTCCTGCGGCATCATTCCTAAAATATCCGCAGCGTTAATATTTCCGCCGGCTGTTATGTTCATAGACATTTTATCTGTTGTGTAATCCTTTACCAGCCCTTTTACATCAATTCTTGAATTATTCAATAATAAGTATGAATTTTTGATACTAATATTATTTTTAGCCATGACTATTTGTGCGGATGGAATATTAACAGTTAATTCGGACGGTTTGTTTAAAATATTCAAATTATTTAGAGTAACCTTAACATCCGGAGTTAAATTTTTCAATTTACCTTTAATAATTGCATTTATTGAGATAACCCCGTCTTTTATATCATTATCTTTTAATAATGCGGATTGCCCTGCTGCCGCAAGTAAGCCTTTTACTGAAAGATTATCAGCACTTAAATTCAAGTCCGTATCAGCATTTTGCTCAATAGTACCAACAAGTTTCAACGGATGACCAAGTATAGAAAATCTGAAATTTCTTATATTTACATTGTTGTTCATGAAATCTATATCAGCATTTATATTGTCAATCACAATATTGTAAAGCCCATACGAAATTTTTGACGGCACAACCTTTAAATACCCTGTAGATAGAACTTTTTTCATGTCTGAGTTTATATTAAAGTCAGCATCTATTCCTCCTGTGGCAGAAAGTGTTTCAAAATCATTAACACCGAAAGATTGTGCAATGCTGTCAACAAGGTTAAAAATGTTATTAAATTTCGCATTTGAGCGTAAAGTCAGATCAATTGATGGTTTTTTACCCGTATGAATATTCCCTATAATTTGAGTTTTTTCATTTTCATCAAGTGAAGTGAAAAATATTGAGTCAATATCAGTTTTATTACCTTTAAAATGCAAATCAAAATAACTTTCAGGAAGCTGTTTCCCGTCAACAGCAACAGTCATATCATCAACCTTGAAGTTGCCTTTTATATCAGGATTTTTCATAGTACCGCTAACTTTAACATCAGCACTTACATCTCCATGCAGGTCGTTTTTTGCCAATGCCTTAAAACTGTCTATAATATTAAAATTTAGCGGCAAAGGTTCGGTAACTGCAGTATCCGTGTCTTTAATTTCAACAGTTTTCGGGAATACCATATCATCAAGCTGAACATCCGGCATGATTTTATTCAAAATTTTGATATCATAATTTGATATGACTGATTTATCCAGAACAATTTTACCTTTAGAAGAAACTTTTACTTTTTTATCAAGTATAAAATCACTAACCTTAAAATCTTCTCCTTGAATATAATATGATTTACCATCGACAATATCAGAAAATCCAAGTTTATAATTTTTTACTCTTATATTTGGCAGGTGATTAGAAAGTTTAAAACCGTCAGGCAAAGCCGCAGACTGGGCAGATTGATTATTTTTATTTTCTGACAGATAATCTAAAATTTGGAAATTGCCGTCTTTTTTAACTACAAGATTAACATCAAGTGATTTAGCAGATATATTAGCAATCTGAATTCGTCTGATAATCAAGGGTAACAATGACGCGCGCAGGCTTACGTTTTCCCCTGTAAAAAACGGAGTCTCTGATGCAGGTACAGAAAGCTGAACATTTTTAACCTTTGCGCCGATTGACAAATTTGGTGCCGTAACAATTGAAATTCCTTCCAATTTTGTATCGAATCCTGTTGCAGACTTTACAGCATCTTCAATATTTTGACTGTATGAATTTGCAATAGGAGAGAGCAATACTGGCAATATTAAAAACAGCAGATACAGACCTGCAAATACAGACACAGTCCAAATTCCAAATTTTTTAAATTTATTATTCATATCCCCACCTCAGTTTTTCAATTTTATTTTAGCATAAAACTCTATATTTGAAGCTATACTACATGATAGTCTTAACAAATGCAATCGCGTCGTCTTTTGTTAACACATCTCCTGAAATTTGAGCATCATGCAAAGCTTCCATAATCTCACCCAGCCTGCGAGAAGGTTTGATATTTAAAATTTCCATAACCTCGATTCCATCTAAAAGTTTCGGCAAAGGCTGCAGCGTTTCTTTTGCTTCAAGATAAAAATGAAGAAGTTTATTTAACAGCGAAATATTTTCTTCTACAATTTCCTCCGTAATCTCCGGACCTCGAGCAGAAAGTCTGTCAGCTTGAGCAACTAATATATTATCAATAGCGTTATCTTCCATTTTTCTAACAAATCGCATCATAACTTTTTCGCTCAACTCAGGACTTGAAACAACAGCTGTCGGATACATATGTTTTTTTATCATAAGTTTAATATAATCAATTTGTTTGTTTGAAAAAGCCATTGATTTCAAAATCGGCACCGCAAACTTTGCCCCAACATCATCATGCTTTATAAATCTGTGGCGTCCGGTATCTTCTTCAATAGTCCATGTTGAAAATTTTCCGATATCGTGCATAAAACATGCAAGACGCAGGTGCGCTAGTCTTGAAAATCCTCCGAAATCAACTTTGTCCATATGTTCTTTTACATTCGCTGATGAATTTTCATAAAGGATGCCGACCTGCCTCACTGTTTCAATACTATGATTGAACAAATCGAGATGATGATGCAAATTCGGCGGAACCTGTTTTAACTCTTTCACAAATGGGAAGATCAATTCCAATAAACCGCATTCATCCATTTTTAATAAAGCTTCAGATGCATATTTTCCGTTGAACAATTTCATTAATTCATATACGATACGCTCACATGCAGGTTCTTTGACCATATGGGAATATTTTTTAGCAATAGTTATAAGTTTCGGAGCAATTTCAAAACCTGTAAGCGAATAAAATCTAAAAATTCTGAGAAGTCTTAAAGGGTCATCTACAAAATTCTGTTCTGTTATCTCGCGCAAAATACCGTTTTGTAAATCAACCACACCGCCTGCAAAGTCAAGAATTTCACCTGTACGAATGTCAGTCGCAATGGCATTGATTGTTAAATCCCTGCGCATTATATCTTTTTCAAGAGAGCCCTCAACAGGATTGGTGATATCAAGAAAATTCAATTTATCAGGCATTACAACACGGTAAATTTTATTAACCTCATCAAGTGGAACAAATGTTGCACCAAAGAATTCCGAAACCTGCAAAGAAAACTCCCGAGCCTCAGCATCCGTAACAATTAAATCTCTGTCATATGAAGTTTTACCGCAAAAATAATCTCTCACAGAGCCGCCGACAAGATAAATCTTATTTGGGAAAAAGCTTGCAAGATTATTCAAAATTTCATCATTCTTGATACTATCTGTTACAGTTTGAATATTCATATATAATATTACCAAGTCCTACAATTACAGCAGTTTCAGCTTTCAAAATCAAATCGCCCAGAGTAAGCATCTCAAACCCATTAGTGACAAAACAGTCGAATTCTCGCGGAGAAAATCCACCCTCTGGCCCAATTATTACTAACACTTTATCCCCTTTTTTAATCGGTTCAATTTCGCGGATTGTTTTATCTGCAATCCTTTCACAAAAAACAATAATCCTGTCAAAAGAATTTTCGCAGATAAGTTTTTCTATTGTTGTGACATCAAAACATTCCGGAATACTTGCCCTTTCACATTGTTTTGAAGCCTCATACATAACCTTATTCCATTTTGGAACCTTCTTTTCAGCAACAGATTTATTCAAAGCACAATTGGCAGTCATAACAGGGTAAACACCTTTTACCCCGAGTTCTGTTGCCTTTTCAACCACAATTGACTGAGCATCCGAGCGCAGAGGGCTTTGTGCAAGATACAAATCAAAATCCAATTCTCGCTTTGATACGTAAGATTTTTCTATTTTTGCGAAAATCGAGCTATTTGTAATTTCTGTTATTATTGTTTCATACTGTATTTTATTTTCATCAATCAATAGAAGCTTCTCTCCGGCGCGCGCACGAAGCGAGCGAGCTATATGAATGTAGTTTTCTTTATCTGAAATCTCTACAGAATTATTACTTATTTGGTTAGAATTTATAAAAAAATGCGGCATAAATTACCTCTGCTGTTAAATATATTATAACATAAGGTTATTAATCTATAATTATCTCTTTTTCATTTTTGTAAGTAACATATCCTAATGCGGCTTTTGGCGGCTTACGAAGATATTTTCGCATTGTGTAAATAACACCGACTTTTGAAGACTCCGCCCCGGAAGAATGTTCTTTGGCTAATTTTGCACAGTTCAAAATTAATTCATCAGTAATATTTTGGGATTTTAAAAGCACATGCGACCCCGCACAATCCTTGGTGTGAAACCATAAATCTTCATCTGCCGCAAGTTTTGAGATAATATAATCATTTTGCTTATTATTTTTGCCTATATAAATCCAAGTTTCATTTCCTAAATCTAATTTTATTGGTTCTAATGAGGATTTTGCAGCCTTTGTTGATTTTTTATCTGTTTCTATCACTTCATCGGATATATCCAATAAATCGTTAATATTTTCAGCGCTTTCAATTGAATATTTTATCTGTTTCAGATTAGATTTATTAATCATATAGTCTTCAATTAGCTCTGATAATTTATTTAGTGAAGTTTTGCACTTATTATATTGTTTATAAAATTTAGCGGCATTTTCTTTTAGAGATTTTAACCCATCAAGCTCAATCGTTATATACCTGTCATTTTCATAATCATAAACAGAAATAGAAGAGGAATAATCCTTCAGACTATACAAATTAGCCATAATCAAATCTCCGCGCAGTCTATACTTATCACAATCAGAACTTTGCTGAACCTGATACTCCATTTGCTTTAAAGATTTATCCACTTTTTTTAGTCTTTGCGAGATTATAGTTGTATATTGAGTTTTAAGGGCCTTAAACTTATCTTGTGCAATGTAATGAGCATAATAATCATCAATCATGCCGTTAACAGATGAGTTAACAGAATGTATATCCAGTAAGCTTGTCCAATGCTTGACAGCACCTGATTGTTTTGGTGGATAGGTATATGGAATACCACCATACATCTCTCTGACACTACTTTTTTCAGCCCCTACATTATGTGCACAGCCTAAAATAAGGTTTGTATCATAGTTATATAAAACAACATTTGAATGCTTTCCCATCAATTCAAACGCCAGACACAAATAAATCCTATCTCCGAGTTCATTATATGTTTCAATATAAAACTCAAGAATTCTTTCATTCTCGGGCTGTTCAACTTTTGCAATCCTTGAATTTCCGAGATATTTACGCAAAAGCATGCAAAACATCGGCGGTTTTTGCGGAATTTCCAACATTCTTTTTTCGGCATTCTCTTTTGACATAAAGCACAAATGATATAACTGAGGATTTATATTTACATAAAATTGTCTTGTTTCACCATTATTACGCAGGGTAAAAACAAGTTCTCTTCTTGTCGGCTGCTGGATTTTATTAATTCTGGAACCTGTTAAAAACTCAGATTGTTCCTTTAAAAAAGCTTTTAATGTCAAACTGTCAAATGTAATCATAAAAAAAGGTTAACAAAAATCAGAAATATTGTCCAATACATTTTTATATGCTAAAATATATCAGAAGAAAGAAGGACATTATGGCTAAAGAAAAGAAAAATTCAAACCTTATTGAAGGTAATGAAGTAATTACTGTACTAATTACAACTCAAGAACATCTTATTAGAGGTAAGCTATCACTTCCAATTGCAAGTGTTGTTGAAAATCCTACAATTGATAATCTGTTATTCTACACACTGAATTGCGGAAATATGTTTATTTCTTTACACGACTGTATAATCATGAACAAAGAGAATGTTGAATATCAGCCGGAGCAGGTTAAAAGTTATAACATTAATCTTAATATAGTCCATTCTTGTAGAATTGTTGAAGATTAATAAAAAAAGGCGAAAAAAAGATTACAAATGTTACATATTGTAGTCTTTTTTTTGTGTTTTTGCTAATATTATAGTTGCGATATAAATAGACAAAAAAGGAAATAAGAAGATGATTAAAACTAAGTTTAAAGACCACGAGTGCGGAAAACTTACTTTGGCAAATGTAGATGAAACTATTACATTGTCAGGTTGGGTTTCTACAATTCGAGATTTAGGCGGTATTTTATTTGTAGAACTAAGAGATAGAAGTGGATTTTTCCAAATCGTTGCTAACCCTCAAATAAATCCGCAAATTCATAAAGTTTTAGAAACAGTAAAAACAGAATATGTTATAACTGTAAGTGGAAAAGTTTCAAAAAGACCAGAAGAAACATATAACGAAAAATACCCTACAGGACAAGTTGAAATGTATCCTGAATCTATTGAAGTTCTTTCTGAATCAAAAGTTTTACCATTTGTTTTAGACGATGAAAATGTATCAGAAGATATCAGACTTAAATACAGATACCTTGATATGAGACGTGAACAAATGCTATCAAAAATGGTTATGCGCCACGATATTGTTAAGGCAATCAGAAATTATATGAATGATCTGGACTTCTTAGAAGTTGAAACTCCTATTTTGTGTAAAACAACACCTGAAGGAGCTAGAGATTATCTTGTACCTTCACGCGTTCAAGAAGGTAAATTCTATGCACTTCCACAATCTCCACAAATCTTTAAACAATTATTGATGGTTGGCGGTATCGAAAGATATTATCAAGTTGCTAAATGTTTTAGAGATGAAGATTTGCGTGCAGATAGACAACCTGAATTTACACAGGTAGATATTGAAATGTCATTTGTAGAACAACAAGACGTAATCAAAGTTGTAGAAGGCTTGATTGTTGATGCATTCAAAGCAGCCGGAGTTGAAGTAAAACCTCCATTTATCCAAATGCCTTGGCAAGAAGCTATGGACAGATTTGGCTCAGACAAACCTGATACAAGATTTGGTTTAGAATTATTTGACCTTGGCGATATCATTATGGAATCAGAATTCCAAATCGTTAAAAATACTCTTGAAAACGGCGGTATCGTTCGTGGTATTAGAATTCCAGGCGGTGCTAAATACTCAAGAAAAGAAATCGATGATATTACTAAACTTGCAGTTTCATTTGGCGCGAAAGCTCTTGCTAATATTATTTACAACGAAGATGGAACAGCAAAATCTCCTGTATTGAAATTCGTTACAGAAGAACAAGCAAAAGCAATTCAAGATAGAGCACAAGCACAAGCCGGTGATATTATCTTCTTTGTTGCTGATAAACCAAAATTAGTTTATGATATTATGGGAAGATTAAGATTACACTTTGGCAAATCTCTAAATTTAATCGATGAATCAAAACACGCTCTTCTTTGGGTTGTAGACTTCCCAATGTTTGAATGGTCAGATGAAGAAGGAAGATTCAAAGCAATGCACCATCCATTCACTTCACCTTGTCTTGAAGATTTAGATAAACTTAAATCAGGTGATTTGGGTAATGTAAAATCAATCGCTTATGATATCGTATATAACGGTACTGAATTAGGCGGAGGTTCTGTAAGAATCCATAATTCAGAAGTTCAATCTACAGTATTCAAAGCTTTAGGCTTAACAGAAGAAGAAGCACAAGAAAAATTCGGATTTATGGTTAATGCACTACAGTATGGAACACCTCCTCACGCAGGTTTAGCAATCGGTTTGGACAGACTTGTTGCGTTGCTGGCAAGAACAGAATCTATCCGTGACGTTATTGCATTCCCTAAAAACGCAGGTGCTAAATGCTTAATGAGTGATGCTCCTGGAGTTGCTGCTCTAAAACAACTTAGAGAACTTCACATTAAAAGCACTGCTAATATGGGTAAATAACCAAAATAATCATTTTCAAAAAAAGACCGCTAGTTTTAAGCGGTCTTTTTTTATTATGTAGTATTATCAAATAAAACCTTTTAAGTTATCAAGAATATCAGCTTCTTAAATTTCTATTTCAGAAACTTATAAAGGATCTTCCACAGATTTTGGCTTTATACCAAAGAAAGATTTTATGCGTTCTTTACGTAAGTTCTTCATTTCTTTTTTTACAACTTTAAGAGTTTCATCATATAACATAGCCAACATTTCTGATTTATTTGCATTTTCAGTTGCCAAACCTTTTGATTCTTCCCAAAAACGTTAAACAGCTCCACCAACTTTATATGCTCGAGATTCATCTTTTAAAACTCCACGAAGACATTTCATAACCATCAAACTCTGTTTAGGGTTATTTTCTACTTTACAATATTCAACTAAACGTTTTAGTTCTGTTTGAAATGTATTTTCATCTGGAAGTTCCATCTGGGCTAATAAACCTTTTTTATTAAGTTTATGCATCGTTGAACCTTGAAGAGCTGAGTCTCCTAATTTACTTCCATAAAGCAAACCTTGTTGCAAATCCATATTTTTTTCATTAATTAAATTTCCATATTTTTGGATATACTTATCTAAGTATTTCTGACCACGTAACTTTAAATATACTTTTTCTAAAAAAGCCCTTGGACTAAAACGCTTAAACAAAACATGTTCTAACTCATGAGATGTTGTATTTAAAGCGTCAACAGTATCCATACATTCTAGACGTAAGGATAATAATATTGATTTATCTTTTGGATTTGGTAAAACAGTTGATTTTGAACTTTCAAAATACATCTTAGCCATATCATCATTAAGCCCCACAGCCCCTGCATAACGTTTAAACGTGTCAAAATCATCTGCGATTATAATTTTACCGGCTTTTTTGCTTCCAATACGCTCTGTAAGTATTTCTGATACACGTTTTACATTTACAGAACCGCCATTATCACATTCTTTCGCTAATTGTTTACCAATATCTTTACAAGTACGTACAATCTCTTTTCGTGGCATTAAAGTAATTAAAGAATTGACAAAATGTTAAGAAAATTAAATTAGTTCATTTTTCTAATAAACCTATGAGCTTCAATAACATCATCAAAATCAATCGGAGGTGGACCTTCTACTATTCGCAAAGGTAAATGACAATCGGATTTTCTATTAAAATTAAAAACGACTTCGCCAAAATCTTTCCCGCATTTTTCGCATGATAAACTACAGAGCAGAATATCGCAATCCCTTTCCAAAATTTTAATTGAATTATCATTAAATTCATTTTTGCATCGGGAACAACAAAGCCCTGAAAACAGTGTTTTTATGTCTTTTTGAGTAAAATTTTTCATAATAATATTTTATATTAATTTTTGTAAATATTTCAACTATTTGTACTATATATTGTTATTTTAACTCAAAAAGTGGGATTAATAAACATGTAACCAAAGGAGGCTATCATGGCTATCAATTTAATTCTATTCGGTTTCATTGTTTACACCGCACTAATCGTTGTACCAAGCATCTGGGAAGAATTAACAACAGAAGGGTAAATATATAATTTAATCCGCTAAACAATTAGTTTTCCGTTTTTGCCATTCAGAAGAGTTTAATCTATTTTTAGTGTGTTAGTTACGCTTATTTAATAAGCGGGAAGTTTGTTATGCGAAATTCCTTGTTTGCTCTATAATAAGGTTATGGATTATCTTAAGAATAAATTTGATATTATAATAGTTGGTGCGGGTCACGCAGGATGCGAAGCTGCATTGGCGTGTGCAAAACTAGGAACAAAAGTTTTGTTATGTACCTTAAATGTTGATAACATTGCTCTTCAACCTTGTAACCCTGCCGTCGGCGGACCGGCAAAATCGACACTGGTACGTGAAATTGATGCACTCGGCGGAGTTATGGGCGAAGTTACAGATGCTACATATCTACAGTTAAAAGTATTAAATTCGTCAAAAGGTCCTGCTGTTAGAGCCTTACGCGCACAATCAGATAAAGCGGAATATACCCGCTATATGAGAAATTTAATTGAAAGTAATGAAAATATATATTTAAAACAATGCTGTATTACTGAATTGAAAGTCAATGGAGACAAAGTTTGCGGAGCAATTGATGAATTTGGTATAGAATACAGTGCAAAAGCAGTAGTACTCACAACCGGAACTTCTTTAGAAGGTAGAATTTTTGTAGGTCTTCAGGCATATAGCGCTGGAAGATTGGGGGAACAAGCCGCAATAGGTCTATCGGACTCTTTGCACAAGCTTGGTATTGAAACAAAAAAACTTAAAACAGGAACTCCGGCGCGCGTTGATAAAAGAACAATTGATTACTCAAAAATGACTATTCAACCGGGAGATGAAGAATTAAGTTTCTTCTCATTTAAACCAAACCGCCCTATTAGAAAGACTTACCCTTGTTACTTAACAAGAACAAACGAAGAAACACACAGGATTATCAAAGAAAATCTTGACAAATCTCCAATGTATCAAGGATTAATTCATGGAGTAGGACCGCGTTACTGTCCGTCGATTGAAGATAAAATAGTAAGATTTGCATCAAATCCCTCGCACCATATATTCATAGAACCTGAAGGACTCGGCACATATGAAACATACATTCAAGGCTTCTCAACAAGCTTACCTGCAAATGTTCAGGAACTTATGATAAGGAGCTTACCGGGACTTGAAAAAGCGCACATCATAAAGCCGGCTTACGCTGTAGAATACGACTATGTACCTGCTATTCAGACAACTCATTCACTAATGTCTAAAAAAATAAAAGGTTTATTCTTTGGCGGTCAAATCAACGGCACAAGCGGTTACGAAGAAGCGGCGGCACAGGGCTTGATAGCGGGCATAAATGCATTTAACTATCTAAACGGCTCTGAAATGCTTGAACTATCGAGAAGTTCGTCTTATACAGGAACTCTTATTGATGATTTGGTAACAAAAGATATTCAGGATCCTTACAGAATGCTTACATCGCGTTCAGAATACAGATTACTGCTAAGACAGGACAATGCTGACGAAAGATTAACATCAATTGGTCACAAAATAGGATTGATTGACGATGACCAATTTGAAAGATTTAATAACAAACAAAGATTGATACAAGATGAAAAAGCACGCTTAGACGGTCTAAAAATTTCCCCAACCGAAGAGGTAAATGAAATATTAGCAAAATATGAAGAACATATTGATCGCGGCATAAAAGCATCAGAGCTTTTAAAACGTCCTAACATCACATATAAAATTCTGCAAGAATTAGACAGCTCTACACAAGCATTGAATATTTCAAAAGATGTTTATGAACAGGTTGAAGTAATTGTAAAATATGACGGATATATCAAACGTCAGGAAGAACAAGTAGAACAGGCCGGAAAACTTGAAAAATTTAAAATACCGGATAATATTGATTACTCAAGTATAGACCATATTTCTACTGAAACAAAAGAAAAATTATCAAAAATCAGACCCAAAAACCTTGCTCAAGCGGCAAGAATTGGGGGAGTTAAACCTGCTGATATTTCAATATTAATGGTAATGCTTGATAAAAATACTATTGCCCGCAAATAATTATATGGCAATTCTTTAATCCTAAATTACTTTTTCAATATATTTTTTAGTCATCAAAGGTGATTTATATAACGTCAAATCATTAAATCTTATTGATTTACCATCAGCACAGACAATAGTCAGCGATTTTTTATCGGCATTTTTTGCAATAATATCACCAGATTTAGCATTATTTGTTTCTAGCAAAATCTGAAATTTGTAAGGATTTACTATAAAAAACTTATCGTTATGAGTAATATAACAAGGCAAAAATGGATGCAATGCGCGAATTGTGCGAGAAATCTGCTCCGATGTCTGAATTTCAAAATCAAGCATTCTTTCTTTCCCTGATATATTCGGATAATATGTTGCATATTTTTCACTTTGCGTGATAGGAGTTAAAATTCGATTATTCAAATCATTAATGAACTCAGTGACTAAACTTCTTGCGACAACAACACTGCGTTCTCGTAGTTCTTTTGAGGTATCCGAGGGAAGAATTTCCACTTTTTGCTGTTTCATAACAGCCCCTGCATCTAATTTTTCATTCATTAGATGCAATGTCACTCCTGAATATTTTTCACCGTGCAAAATTGTCTGTAAATAAGGATTTGGACCTCGATATTTTGGCAGAAGTGACGGATGAACATTCACTGTTGCAATCTTAGGGATATTAAAGGTTTCTTTTGTAATACGCTCTTTCCAGGTACCAACAATTATTAAATCAACATTCAATGCAATAAGCATTTTCCTAAAATCAGGACAATTCGCTGATTTGTACCGTATCTGACTTAACTTCAATTCATTTATAAGAGTCACCTCAGGTGCGGGTTTAAAAAAATCATCAAAAAACAGCTTAAATCGGGAATTAGAGGTCTGTTCATACCTGAATACACCTACAATCTCTGCACCCGCATCAACTGCCCCAAGAACGATATTAGCAAGCATTAAGCCCTTACCTAAAATAACAACCCTCATAAATATATTATAAATAAAAAGTGTACCGGAGTAAAATTCCGATACACTTCTTAAAAATTATATTTCAGTTAACTACATCATTTCTTCTTGAATTGCTTCTTCTACAGCTTCTTGCATCGCTAAACCTTGTTTAACAATCTCTTGAGCACCTTTTATTTCTCTGTAGTTATTTACAAATTGCTGACCTTTAACCTTTTCATGGTTCATGGAATGAGTTAAGCTTCCGAAGATTAACAGCATTGGTGACCAGTTGAGAACACCTTGACCAAAATTTTTAAGTGCAGATGGAACTTTAGCCATAAGTTCTGATGTTTTATTTATTACCTTACTGCTATTCAATTTTGAATTTGCGTTGATAAGAGATTTTAAAGCTTTTACAGAAGCTTTTTTAGGAGCATATTTAGTAGCCAATTTAGTCAGACCGTAACGAGCTCCAAATAAGACACCTAGACTCGCCGCTACAGTTCCGAGAAGTGATACAACAGGGTGTTCCTGAGTAAACTTTTTCATTGACGGGCTATGTTTGTCTATACTGCGTTTTGCACCAAATACAGTGTCAATAGCAAGAAATGTACCTGCCCAAGAAAGAGCTTGAGATGCAAAATTAGTTAAACGTGCTGAACGTGAAAAATCAGTTCCCAGTTTGGAAACAATTTTCCCTGGAGATGCAGTAGCAGCAGCAATACCCGCAGCTAAAGGAATTGACCAGTAGATTGCACGGTTAATCCTGCGATGTTTTTTATCATTTACTTCATGAGAAGTTTTAGTTAAAGCCAATTGTCTTACAGCTTTATCATCCAGTTGAGCAAATGCTTCCAATTGCTCTCTTGATGCGGATTTGAATGCCGGTTTAGCCGAAGAATTGCTCAAAGAGACAGAATTAACTTGCATATTATACACCTTCACCTTTCACTTTTGATATACATATATTAAACCAGAAAGTATTGTTTTTTGCTAATTTAATAACTTATGTAAAGAAAGATTTACAATAATAATTGTTTTTTATAATATCATAGAATGAAGAAATTTAATATTCACACAATGGGCTGTAAATCGAATCAATTTGAAAGCTCTATTATAGAAGAAAATCTAAAAAATAACGGGTATGAAAAAGTTAGCAATATCAAAGATGCAGATATTTTTATCCTAAATTCGTGTTCCGTTACACATAAAAGCGATAATGAAGCTATGTACCTCCTTCGTTCTGCAAAACACAAGAAACCGGATATTACAACTGTTTTAACTGGCTGTGTTGCTCAAATACAAAAAGAAGAATTACTGAAAAATGATTTTATCGATTATGTAATTGGTAATGACGAAAAGTTACATATTGCAAATTATCTGCGCTCTGAAACTAAATTCTGTGCCGCAAATATTTTAGAGCAGACAGAATTTAATAAAGTTGAACTTATAGATACAACAAAAACACGTGCAAGCCTTAAAATACAAGACGGATGCGATAACAGATGCACCTACTGTATAATATGGAAAGCTCGCGGAAAAAGCAGAAGCGCAGATAGTCAATTCATTATTGATCAAATTAATAATTTCTCAAAAAACGGCTTCAAAGAAGTCATGCTGACAGGTATTCACATCGGACAATGGGGCAAAGAATTCGGCTTAACATTGTTGGATTTATTGAAAGAAATAGAAGAAAAAACAACAATTGAACGATTTAGACTTGGCTCACTTAATCCTCCAGAAATAACAGATGAAATGCTTGAATTTTTAAAATCTTCTCAAAAATTCTGTCCACACTTCCATCTATCATTACAATCTGCAAATGATAAAACTCTTCGTTCTATGAACAGATTTTATAAAACTGAAGATTATCTTAAGTTAATAGAAAAAATCAATGCAACTTTTGAGCTACCATTCATTGGCAGTGATGTAATAGCAGGATTTGCAGGGGAAACAGATGAAGACTTTCAGCTTACTAGAAAAAATCTTATAAGCTCAGGGTTAACACAAATTCATACATTTCCGTATTCAAAACGTTCAGGAACAATAGGAGAAAGTCTTCCTGATCAGAATTCAGATGATGTAAAACATCACAGAGCATCAATTATTAAAGATATTTCGAAACTGAAATTTGAAGATTTTATTCAAAAAAATCTTGGCAGAACAGTTGAAATATTAATTGAAAAGCACAGAGACAAGCACAGCGGCAACTTAAAAGGTATGACACGCAATTATATCACTGTCCAAATAGTTTCGGATAGAGAAGATTTGTTCAATACCCTTCAAACCGTAAAATTATTAAAAGTTGAAAATGACATTATTTATGCAGAATTAACATAATCGAGCGTGGTCTCTATTGTTCATACTAATGAATTCCCGCATACCAAATGGATTTTCAGAATAAGTTAATGCCGCAATAAAGTTATGCACTTTTGCATTAAATAAATCCCATCCCTTTTTGCCACTTTCTGGCATATATGCAGTGCTATTGTTCCAGCTTTTTTGAATTTTATCAAAAAAACTGTCATTAGGACTAATTTCTTCATAATTACTAGGTTTAAAATTATTATCAAATATAGTAGTTATATCTGAAATTAACTTATTACCGCGGTCATTAAAAATTTGCACAGAAGATGACAATGGCGTTTTCCCTATTGTTAAACTCATACAATATCCCCTTTCTATTTTCTCCTATACTCATATAAAGTATTTTTTAATAAAAAAATTGCTAACAAAAAGAGCGGACGTTGCATGTTGTAACGTCCGCTCTTTTATAAATATATTCAAGAAATTATTCTTTCAGGAATGATTCATAATTTCTAGCCAACAAGTGAGTTCTAACCTGATTGATTAAATCGAGAGCAACCCCAACCATAATGATTAAAGATGTTGCACCGATACCCTGAAGGGTTTCAATATGAGTTAAATAACTTGCCAGAGACGGCACAAGAGCAATTATACCCAATCCCATTGCACCGATAAATGTTGTTTTTGTTAAGATTTTATCAAGTGCATCGGCAGTTGGTTTACCCGGTTTGATACCAGGAATTGATGAACCGTATTTTTTCAAATTATCAGCAATATCTTTTGGCTGCATGTTAGGCATAATTGATGCATAGAAGAATGTCAATGCAATAATCAAACCAATGTATAAAAGATAATATGTAATTCCATCAGGACTTAGCCAATGATTTAAATTCAAAACGAATGTTTTCACTGCCGCTGATTTAAAATTAGCCTGCCCAACAAGTGCCAGAATTGTTGATGGGAACAACAAGATAGCAATTGCAAAGATGATAGGCATTACTCCGCCCGGATTAAGTTTAAACGGAATAAATGAATTCATACCGCCATAAACTTTGTTACCAATTTGTCTTTTTGGATTTACAATAATAACTTTTCTTACAGCTTCCTGCATGATTACAATCAAAATCATAGCAAGGAAAAAGATAGTTAATAAAACAAGCAGACCAATTTGCATTTGAGAGCTTGCTTTTACTAACTGCAATGTCCTTGAGGCATAAATAGGAATACCTGAAAGAATACCGCAGAAGATAACCAGCGAACCGCCGTTACCAATACCGTTTTCTGTAATCAATTCAGAAATCCACATAACAAGAACAGCCCCTGCAGTTAAGACACATATTGAACTTACATAAAATGCTATAGGATTAACCTGCGGCATTATTGCACCCGGCAGGTGATGCAAGTACAACATGAAAATAAATGATTGGAAAACTGCCAGAACTACAGTAAATATTCTTGTATATTGAGATAATTTTCTTCTGCCTGCTTCTCCCTCTTCTTTCTGAAGTTTTTCCAGAGAAGGAATAACGACAGAAACAAGCTGCACAATGATTGATGATGTAATAAACGGTCCGATACCTAAAGCAAGGATAGAAACCTTACCCAGCGCACCGCCTGAAAATAAGTCCAAGAAACCGATTATATTGTTTCCGTTTGCGATGTTAGAAAAAATCTGGTTATTGATACCATAAAGAGGCATCTGGACTCCAAATCTCCACAAAGCAATCATCAGAAAAGTAAACAGAATTTTCTGTTTCAATCCTGAAGCATTCCACATTGACATCAAATCATCAGTTGTAGGCATTTTTACACCTTGTTGTGCCATTATACTAACTCAACCTTTCCGCCTGCTGCTTCAATTTTTTCTTTTGCAGATGGTGTTACGTAAGATGCTTTAACAGTTACAGCTGATTTTAATTCGCCGTTACCTAAAACTCTTAAACCAACGCAAGATGGGTGAATTGTTAAAACTTCTTTTAATGCTTCTAAAGAAATTTCTTTCAAACCTAAATCATCAAGTCTGCCAACATTGATTTGAGCATAGTTTAATTTATTATAAACCTGGAAGCCTTTCAATTTAGGCAATCTTCTGTAAGCAGGCATCTGTCCGCCTTCGAAACCTCTTTTTGAAGAGTTTCCTGATCTTTGTCCTTCACCGTTATGACCGCGGCAAGAAGTTTTACCATGACCAGATGAACGGCCTCTGCCTACTCTTTTAGATTTAGATGTAGAACCTTCTGCAGGTCTTAAATCTTCTAATGTTATATTTGACATTTTATTTCCTTCTTTCTTTGTACTTTATAATATAATTCTATACAATGGCAACTATTTTACAATCTCCACAAGGTGAGAAACTTTGTTAACCATACCTAGGATTGTTGCACTATCCATGTGTTCAACAACCTGATCTTTTTTAGTTAAGCCCAAACCTCTAACGACTCTGCGTTGAGTTTCAGAAGCTCCGATTAAACTTCTAACAAGTTTAATTTTAATTGAATTTAATTTTTTATCTGCCATGATTTTATTTCCTTATAATTAAATGTTTACTATTAGTTTAAGAATTCTGCCATAGACAAGCCGCGACGTTTAGCAACTTCAGTAAATGGAGTTAAAGCTTTCAACGCAGCAATAGTAGCGTTAGCAGCATTTAGAGGTGATTTTGAACCTAAAGATTTTGAAAGAATATTTTCAATACCTGCAAGTTCTAATACTGAACGAACAGCACCACCTGCAATAATACCTGTACCAGCTGAAGCAGGTCTTAACATAACAGCACCTGCACCAGATCTTCCTGTGATTGGGTGAGGAATAGTTGTTTTAAATACAGGAACAGTGATAAGATTTTTTCTACCATCTGCAATAGCTTTTTGAATAGCTATAATAACTTCAGAAGCTTTAGCACAACCAACACCAACTTGACCTTTTTGGTTACCAACGATAACGATTGCACGGAAACTTAATTTTTTACCACCTTTAACAACTTTTGTTACACGGCTGATTTGAACAACTCTTTCTGTCCATTCAGATTGAGGTTTTTCTTCAGTTGTTTCGATTTTTTGTTTTCTGCCGCGGACTTTTCTGCCTCTTGCAGGTTTTTCTTCTGCTGCTTCTACAGGAGCTTCAGCTGTAGTTTCTTCAACTTTAACTTCTTCTGCTGCTGTTTCAGTAACATTTAATTCTTCATTGTTTTCCATTGATTTTACCTTTCTTGTAATTTAATTACTTTTTAAATCATTCTTTTATATTTTAAATACGCCAAAATACAAGCTATTTAAAGCTATTTTGAAATCGTATTCGAACTTTTAACTTCTGACAGGGTTAAATGTAACACGAACAATGAGTTAAGTCAATAATAATGTAACAAATTTCATAAATTAATCTTATTTTAATCTTGGACATTTTGTGATATGATAAATTTGAAAAAGAGGGGTATATTATGGGACAAACTTTAGTAGAAAAAATCATATCAAACCATGCCGGAAAACCTGTTAAAGCAGGTGAACTTGTTATTGCAAAAGTTGATGTTTGCGCAGTTCAGGACGGAACAGGACCTTTAACCGTTCAAGAATTCAAAAAACTTGGAAAAGATAGATTAAATAACCCTGAACGTACCATTCTTTTTATTGACCACGCATCTCCAAGTCCTAAAAAAGAGTTATCGAACATGCATACTACTTTAAGAGAATTCTCAAAAGAATACGGTGCTGTCCTGTCAGAAGTTGGTTCAGGTGTTTGTCACCAGAGACTTGTTGAAACTTATGTAAATCCCGGAGAAATTTTAGTAGGTGCGGATTCTCACACCTGTACATCAGGTGCGCTTGGTGCTTTTGCGACAGGCATGGGGTCAACTGATATTGCAGTTGCTATGGCATTAGGTAAAACTTGGTTAAAAGTTCCTCAAACTTTTAAGATTGTAGTAAATGGTAAATTCAACGAAGGTATCTGCTCTAAAGATTTGATGCTTCATCTGATTGGGATGATTGGAGCTGACGGCGCAACTTATAAAGCTTTGGAATTTTGCGGAGATACTATTGATAATATGTGTATGGCAGAACGCTTCACACTTGCCAATATGGCAGTTGAAGCCGGTGCAAAATGCGGCTTATTTGTTCCTGATGAAAAAACAAAAGTATATTTAAAATCACGTTCAAGAGAAGATAAGTACATTGAAATAATACCTGATGAAGATGCAGTTTACGAAAGAGTTATAGAAATTGATGCTTCAACAATAGAACATACCGTTTCTTGCCCGCACACAGTTGATAATACAAAACTTGCAAAAGACTTAAATGATATAAAAGTTCATCAGGTTTACGTAGGAACATGCACAAACGGAAGAATTGAAGACATGAGAACTGTTGCAAACATTCTTAAAGGCAAAAAGGTTCATAATAATGTCAGAATGCTGATTTGTCCGGCATCACGCGAGATTTATAAACAAGCCTTAAATGAAGGGCTGCTTGAAATATTTATTGACGCAAACGCAACAATACTACCACCCGGATGCGGACCATGTGTAGGAATTCATGCCGGAATTCTGGCTGATGATGAAGTTTGTTTAACTACTCAAAACAGAAACTTTCAAGGTCGTTTAGGGAATACAAAAGGATATATCTATCTTGCATCTCCATATGTTGCGGCATATACTGCACTTAACGGATATATTTCAAATAAATAATAAAAAAAGAGCCGGATAATCCGGCTCGAATATGAAAAAGATATATAATTTATTTATATGTACTATATACTATAACCGACTATATAGAAACAACTATACAGTCAGGTAATTATTTATGATAAAAAATACCGCCAACTGACCTATGCCATGCTGGCAATTGTCATTTGAATAAATTATGATTTTTGTACTGGAAAAGAACTTTCAAGACCTTGTCCTAAAAGCAAAATAACAAAACTTAATAAAATTATTTTAATTCTTTGTCTAAAATATATCTTGGTCGAGCCTTAACTTCGCGATAGACTTGCCCAACATATTCACCAATTACTCCAAGACAAAAAATTTGCAACCCTCCAAAGAAACATAATAATATAATTGTCGTTGCAAATCCGTTCGGAGAATCATTTAGAAAAATCTTTTCAAAAAGAGTTTCTAACCCCAGCAGGAAACCGAATAAAGCCATTAAAAAACCCAAACCTGCAACAATTCTTAAGGGCACGACACTAAAGGATGTTATACCATTCAAAGCAAGTGCCATTAACGAGACGAAATTGAACTTTGATTCTCCAGCAAAACGAGGTTTTACATCAAAATTTACAGTGGTGCATTTTAAGCCAAGCTCATGAAAAAATCCTCGTAAAAATAAAGCCTTCTCTGGATATAATTCCATAATATCAAGTGCTTTTTTACTTACTAAACGATAATCAGAATGATTAACCGGAATTTTTGCACCCAGAAAATTCATTAATTTATAAAATAAAATTGCCGTTGTTTTTTTGAAAAAATTATCGGTTTTACGGTTATTTCTAACTCCCATAACAACATCAAAACCGTTTGTATATTCATCAACAAACTTTTCAATAGCGAGTTCATCCTGCTGTAAATCTGCATCAATAGAGACAACACAATCACATCCGATATTACGAACACCTTCAAGACCTGCAATAAGAGCCTTTTGATTGCCATAATTTCTTATAAATTTTGCGCCTTTCACAATAGAGTTTTCTTTATGCAAGCGTTCAATAATTTCCCACGTACAATCTGTTGAACCATCATCAATAAGATACAGGTAACTATCTTGTGAAATTTTACCTTTTTGTACAAGTTCGGACAGCACTTCAAGCAGTCTTTTAGAAGTACTTTCAACGCACAGCTCTTCGTTATAACACGGGATTATTACAGCTAGTTTAGGAATTTGCATTTAGTCTCTCTTTCTACTATCATGATTATAATATTTCATACACTATTATGCAAGGATATGTAAGTAAATGATAAGTAAAAAATTTATTTTAAATGCCGATGATTTTGGTTTAAGTCAGGCACATAATCAAGCCGTTCTAGAAGGCTATAACAACGGTTTCTTAACAAGTGCAAGCTTATGTGCTAACGGAGAAGCCTTTGACAGTGCTGTACATGACATATTGCCGGATTGCCCGAATCTGGGAGTCGGCGTACACTTGAATATTATGGAAGGAAAAGCGCTGACAGACTGCCCTATGCTGACTGATGAAGACGGAAATTTCAATGTCAGTTACGGATACCTTTTACTTAATCACAAACGCTGGGAATTACTGGAACAAATAGAAAAAGAATTTAGAGCGCAGATAGAAAAAATAATTTCTACAGTTAAAATCGATCATATAGATTCGCATGTTCACACTCACGCAATTCCTGAAATATTTAAGCTTACTTGCAAGCTCGCAAAAGAATATAATATTCCATATGTTCGAACTCAGTATGAAGAGTTATATTTTATTCCCAAAACAATGAAGCACTTGAACTTCAGATACCCTATTAATCTTTTAAAAATCGCGCTGCTACAACAGTTCACTCTAAAAAACAGAAATACATTGAATGAATATGGACTTAAAACTAACGATTTTATAATCGGAGTAGGTTATACCGGCATGATGGATGCTGATGCAATTGAATACGGATTACAGGTTATTGAAGAAGAATGTGTTGTAGAAGCACTTATTCATCCTTGCAAGTATAATAACGCAACACGAGACAGTCATACAAAAGAATTTTCTATTACACAAAACAAAACTCTGGAAGACACCATTAATAGACTGGGGTTTGAAATTACAAATTATAAGAATTTGGGCTAATGAAGAATTTTTTAACATCAATTCTGCTTCTTTTAATACTGGCAGCGTTTTCAATATTTATTATAGAAATTAGCAAAACAAAAGAAGTTTTGACAGTTTTTACTCCGACTAAATTCGGAATTGACTTGAACAAAGACAAAATTATCTCAAGTAACGAAATTTTTTGCACTGATAATATTGAAAGTTTTTCTCTAGAACCCTCAAAAAGCTTTTATGATAAGTATTCAAAAGAATTTAACCTATCGAAAATTGATATGATAAATATGGGTTATCTTGCTCAGGAATTTGCACAAAACACAATGCAAAACAAAAAGGTTATGCTGAAAACAACCCCGAAAGTTACCAGTGAATGCTCTTACGCAAAAATTAAGATTAATGGAATAAACTATAACGACATTCTTAAAAACAGCGGATTTGGAATTTTTAAAAACAAAATCGGAAATAATATCAAATACAAAGAAAAGCTTAAACAATCACGAAAACTTAATCTTGTTATACTTAATCACCATTCAAACAAATATCACACAATTGACTGTAAGTTTGGCAAACTCGCACACGACACGGTTATTATTCCGGAAAAACAGCTTCCAAAAGCAGCAATACCATGCAAATACTGCCATAATATACAAAAGCAAAAAGCATTTAAACTTAAAAAAGGAGTAAATCTCGTAAATATTCCTGCAAATATTAAATCAGCGCCGCTTGTAATCTCCAGCGGGGATATCAAGCTATATTATACAGATTTTACCCAAAAACTTAAACCTGATAATCTTTGCCGTTCAAATGAATGCAAAGCTTTTACAAACCTTGTAAACAATGCAAACGAAACAATTGATATTGCAATTTACGGATATGAAGAAGTTCCGGCTGTAACCCAAGCATTAACTGCTGCAAAAGCCAGAGGGGTTAAGATTAGATTTATCTATGATGAAAAATATAATCCGCAAAAAACTTATTACAAAGGGAACGACATCATAAAAAATTTGGCTGATGAAGCCCGTTCAGACAGAACAAATATTGTTACCCAAAGTGATATGCTTATGCATAACAAATTTATTATTTTTGATAAACAGACAGTATTGACAGGCTCCATGAATTTTTCCAAAACTGGCTTAAGCGGATATGATGAAAACGATATTGTTATAATAAATTCAAAAGATATTGCCCGGCTTTATACAGAAGAATTTGAACAAATGCTCAACGGTAAATTTCACACTAAAAAGTTAAAACATGAGATGTCGAACAGATTTCAATTAGGAGAAAGCACTGTTGAAGTTTATTTTTCCCCGCAAGATAAATCCACTCGCAGAATAATTGAACTAATTAAAAATGCAAAACATTATATTTTTATACCAACATTTTTGATAACACATACCCAAATTGCAAACGAGCTGGTTTCTGCAAATAAACGAGGTGTAGATGTTAAAATCTTAATGGACGCAAATAATGTTTATACAAGAAATACAAAACACGCTTTTCTCCGTTCAAACGGCATACCGCTCAAAGTCGAAAATTATGCCGGGAAATTGCACTCTAAAACGATGATTATTGATGATGAATACATAATTATGGGTTCTATGAATTTCTCAAACAGCGGAGAAAATAAAAATGACGAAAATATGCTTGTCATTAAAAATAATAAGCTGGCAAAAAATTACAAACAATTTTTCCAATATTTATGGAATATGGTACCCGATAAATATCTTAAATTTAATCCGAAAGCAGAAAGTTACGAATCAATAGGTTCCTGCTCTGATGGAGTTGACAATAACTTCAACGGCAAAATTGACAAAGAAGACGAACTTTGCAGGCTAAATAATTAATAAGTTGAAGCTCCCATAACATTATAATCAAAAATAAATTGAACATCGACACTTTCTCCTTTAAAGTCAGCAGGCAAAGGTCTAAAAGGAGAAGCTAATTTAACAGCTTCCAAAGCCGCCTTATCTGTTTTCAAATTTCCTGATGATTTTATCACCGAATTCGTTAACAATCTACCGTTTTTTGCAATTTTAAACCTAAGAATAACTTTTTTATTCTCAGTACCTTTTGGCGGATTCCAATTCATTTTTATACGTCTTTGAAGCTCTCGCATATACGGACCCCAATCCACATTTTGCACATTTAAAGAAGAGGGTTGAGCCTTCTTTGCGGAAGGTGCAGAAGGAGTTAACGGTACAACCGCATCCATCAAATAACGCAATCCATCATGAGCTTCAACAGGTGAAAGGGCAAACAAAAATAAAATTGTTAATAATCCGAATTTTACAAACTGCCTGTTACTTTTCATCTATACTATTTCCACCTACATTCTTTCAGGAGCGGAGACACAAAGAATTGCCAAAGCATTTGATAGAACGGTTTTAAATGCATATACAAGTGCCAATCTAGCTTTTGTAAGTTCAATATCATCAGTTATAACCCTTGTTGAGTTATAGAATGAATGAAATTCAGCTGCAAGTTCTTGAACATAACGACAAATTGTATAAACCTGTCTTGTTTGAGCTGATGTTACAATCAAAGATTTAAACTCTTCAAGCTTCAAAACAAGTTTTCTTGCCTCTTTCATTGTTAGAGACATTAAATTCTTATCATAATTTGCAACAAGTTCATTAAAATCTTTTTCAGAAATTACAGCCGGAGTTGTTTTGCCTGTTTCAGTGTCAACTCTGTCATTTATTGCATTTCTAATAATTGAGCAGGCTCTTGCGTGTGCATATTGAACATAGAAAACCGGATTTTCATCAGATTTAGTTTTGGCAAGTTCAATATCGAAATCAAGAGTTGTATCAATATTTCTCATCGACATCCAGAATCTTGTTGCATCTGGTCCGACTTCATCAACAAGGTCTTCCAGAGTAACCATATTTTTACGTTTACCCATTCTAACCTCATTACCGTCAATCACAAGATTTACAAGCTGTCCGAGAAGCACTTCCAATTTATCAGGGTTGTAGCCCAGAGCTTCAATAGAAGCTTTAACACGTGCGACATAACCATGGTGATCAGCCCCCCAAATATTTATAATTCTATCAAAACCGCGTTCAAGTTTATCTACATGATAAGCAATATCAGCGGTTAAATATGTATTTGAGCCGTCCGCTTTTTTAATAACTCTGTCCTGATCATCTCCATAATCAGAGGATTTAAACCATTCTGCACCTTCGTTGATATATATTTTACCACTATCACGAAGTTTTTGGACACATTCTTCAACTTTACCGGACTTATGCAATGATAGCTCCGAATAAAAATTATCAAATTCAACATGAAGTCTGTCTAATAAATCACGCTGTACCTGTTCTTCATATTCTTTTGCAAAGTCACAATATACTTGCAAATCAATTTTATCAATATCTGTAGAGGTTTTAATTTCTGAATGAGTTTCAAGAAATGCTTTTGCAACAGGAATTAAATAATCTCCAGGATAGAAATTTTTTCTTTCGGCTTCATCTGTAGGGAAATCAACATCTTCTCCAAGTTCCTGCTTAACTCTTATTATAAGAGAACGTCCAAGTTTTTGAATTTGGGAACCCGCATCGTTTATATAAAATTCCTGAAAAACTTCATGTCCGTAGAATTTCAAAAGATTAGCAAGCGCACTGCCCATTGCCGCCCATCTGCCATGTCCAATATGAAAAGGTCCGGTAGGGTTTGCTGAAATATATTCAAGTATAATTCTTTCTCTTTCTATCAATTCAGGACGTCCAAAATTTTCTTTGTTTGTAAAAATTTCTTCGACTAAATCGATCAAAAGAGTATTTCCGGCTTTAAAATTAATAAAGCCGCCAATAACAGAATATTCATTATCTTCTTTATCAATAAATTCAACAATTGCGTTGGCAATCATTGGAGGTGCAAGTTTAGCACTGCGTGCAAGTGAAGATACATTGACGGCAAAATCACCAAAATCTGCATTTTTAGGTTTTTCAACAGATAATGAACCTTTTGTATATTCAGTCATTTGCCCTAACTTATTAGCTTTAACAGCTTCTGCTATTGCGTTTTCAATCTTTTCTATAAAATAATCTCTTAACATACTAACCTCTTAATATATACTTCGTAAAATAATTGTATAATAAAAAAGGCCCCGAAACAAGTTCAAGAACAAACAATAATGAATATATTTTTTAACAGACCACATTTTTTGCTTAAATTGAATTTGCTAAAAAAAATAAAGGAACAAATAGTTATTTGCTCCTTTATTAAAGTTAAAAATTATACTCTGGAATTTCAAACGGCTCATTATTTGCATCTTTTTCAACAAACGCAAGATAATATTCCATAGCTTTTTCTTTACATGAAGAATAATAATCTTCAACGAATAACGATTTATGGAAGCCTGTTCTTTCACCCGAATAATTACCCAGAATTGATGAATAAAGCTCAATATTGTCTTTATTCAAGCCGCCGCCGTATGCTTTTGTTTTTGCATCCGTTCCTGACGGTCGAATTTCAATATATTTATCTGAAAATTCAAGATATGTTCCATCGCCAACAAATTTGACTGACTTAAGGTTATCAAAATTTAAACCTTCTGATGCAAATCTGTCATTAAGAGTATTTTTGACATCTTCAAGAGTAATTACATCTTCTTTCAGTGCAATTGCAAGAGAAAGATAAAACATATCATTCTTTGTTCTTAAAGCTTCTCCGAGAACCTTTGCTTCTTTAAGCTTATTAATATCAGGTTCAGACTCGTTATAGTATGCAATATCTACACGGGTGTCAAAGCGGCCGATAATGTTATTTGTATTAAAAACATTTGACAGATATTGAGACAGTGACACATTTAAAATTTCAAGCTGTGCAATCAATGCAGATGCCACGATAATCGCTTCTGTAGCACTTTTTTCTCTCATTGCAACGGCACAACGACCATGTTGCGACTTGATAAGCTCTTCCGTTCCCATAATCATTCCGCCTGATTCTTCTCCTCCAAACAGAAGTCTCGGATTTACGCCTAAGTTAATTGAATTACCAAATACATCATCAACAACAACAGGTTCCTCAGGATTATTTTTTAACTTAAGCTCAACTTTTTTCATGATATTTGCAATTTCTTTGAAACCAACAGGAACATTCACAACTTTAACATTGTTATTTTTAGCCCACTCATCCCAAGAAAGAGCAGAAGCGGTTGTTTTAATCATAAATCTAGGATGGTTGTCCCACAAGCCTTCTAATTGCAACTGTTTTGCCCAAAAATCCATTAACATAAGAAATGCTTGATTTGCGGTAAAGATCGTTAAAACAACATCTTCATTAAGCCTTATATAATCAATACCGAGTTTTTCAAGCTCCGGAATACGCGAAACTGCTTCTGTTTGGGTAACCGTCAACCTGTCATGATCCGGGTCTGTAATTAAAACAACTGTTCCAACAGGAAAATCTTTTAATTTTTCTGCATAATCCATGGTTTCAATTACAGGAAAAAACTTTGTTCCATCTTTTTTATGAGCAAGAACGGTTGCATCTACGGAATAATCGTAGAATGCCTTTTCTCCTTTTGGTGTTACGTCATATTTGCCAATTGAATGAAAAAACGGATCTTCTTTAATATTAAACCATTCAAACTTATCTGAAATACTTAATTTTTTCAAAACTCTTGATAATGTTCTATAAGCAGAGCCGCCGACATTTTCGATAATTATTTTATTCTGATAAGAATTTATCAAATCAAGATTTATCTCTTGCGCAACTCCTGACTTTAAGTATTCAACATATAAATCAACACCGTTATCAATGAATTTCATTGCATTTTCATTAATCAAAGGATTGTTTGCCGCTGCAATTTTTATTTCATAAGTTCCTTTTTCATTAACTTCGTCAAAGATTTCTTGAATTTTATTAACAAATTCCATTGATTCTTCAGGTAAATACTGACTGCCTTGAGAATTTAAGTCTTTTGTAGCATTTTTCACAGAAATACCATGACTTGAAGTTATATACTCCCCGCCCAATAAATCCAATTTAAAAGCCAAAAATGAAGCAAGCCAAATCGGAATAGTTTTTTTCCCGACCGGAACCAGTGTTTCTATACCTTGCGCAGCTTGTATTCTTGTAATTGCGTCTAAAAACAATTGAGAATTGTATCTGACTTCACAACCTGCAACTTTGACAATTCTTTTATCCTGATATTTTTCTCTTGCCACAAGAGCTTTTGCCAGAGTTGCAAGCACAATACCAACAAGATTAATCGGAAATCTTGTATCCTGAGGATTTAAAATATTCTGAGGTCCGCGAATACCTGCGGTTGAAACTTTTGCTTCCTTTGCATATCCGGCAAACCATTCTTCTAAATTTAAGCCTTTTGGATTACTAATAGCATCATATGGTTTCAAGTGTTCTTTCCTTAAAACAAAAGAGAATTCACCTTTATTGTCAAAATCCATAAGGTTTAGACACTTTATATAATCGGGAGTTTTTTCAAAAACACTCTTAAACAATTCATTTTCTAATTCATTTTCAGATTTTTTTAAATCAAACATATACCTCTCCTTATTTTTACTTGATAATACAATAAAAAAACTTTAAAAAGTAGCCTCTTAACATATTTTTATGTATAATATTTCTACAGACAACGGAGAGCAAAATATGGCAAAAAAGAAAAAAGAATACAGTACAAGAAAAGCTTCTCAATATAACAGATGGAGATCATTATTTCAAATTCTGGTCTGCAAAATCGGTTATATGATTAGATTAAAACTTGTATATAGAATAGAAATTAATGGACTTGAAAATGTTCCGAAAGACAACAGATATATAGTCTGTCCGAACCATTTATCTACACTTGACCCTCCATTAATTTGTGCAATTATGCCAAGAAGGGTTGCGTTTATGGCAAAAAAAGAACTTTTTGACATTCCTTTTATCAGATGGTGGATTGATTGGCTGGGAGCTTTTGCTGTAAACAGAGAAAGTCTTGGACCGTCAACAATTAAAACTGTTAAAACAATCCAAGACAGCAACTGGGTTCTTGGTATGTTTCCTCAAGGAACCCGCGGACTTCCTGGCGAAATAAAAGGAGTAACCAAAGGATTTGCCGGACTTGCAAAACTTACAAAATGTGACATTCTACCGGTAGGCTTGATTGGTTCAAACGAAGTTAAAAGATTACCGTTTACCGGTAAAATTATTGTAAACATTGGGGAAATAATACCGTATAACAAAGATCCTGAGGTTGTAAAAGAAAAATGGATTGAAGAAATACAAAAACTTACAGGCTTCAAGTATATTGAAGAAGAGATTACTGATGGAGGTGAAGAAGCAAATGGCTAAAGAAGTTCGCAACTTCAACAGAAGATATGCAAAAGAATATAACCTGTTTAGAACTGTATTTTTCATGTCGTTTCTTCTTATTGTAGTTTACGGTTTCTTTAATATATTCTACAATTACAAAATTGAAGGAAGAAAAAACTTACCGGCAAATCAGGCTAAAAAAGGCAAATACATATATGCAGCAAACCACGTTTCTATTTTTGACCCGCCAATGGTCGCTATGGCTGCACTTTGCCCAATTGCATTTATGGCTAAAAAAGAACTTTTTGAGCCTTCAGAAAAATTAAGCTGGTTGGTTAAAAGATTAGGTGCGTTTGCGGTTGACCGAAGCAAACCTGAAATTGCGACATTTAAAACCGTAAGAGATGTAGTCAGCACAAGTTGGTCATTGGGAATTTTCCCGCAAGGCGGCACAAGACCATACGGAAAACTTGAAGGTATTAGAAAAGGATTTGTTGCTATTGCAAAAAATGCAAAAGCTGATGTTGTACCTATTGCAATTGCAAATTGGGACGGCTATCCTAAATTAAGACCATTTACAAGAAGAAATGTAACTATAAAAGTTGGAAAACCTATTTCTTACAAACTTACTGAAGAAGAAATTGTTTATGAATGGTGTAAGCAAATATCTGAAATGGCAGATTATGAAAACATTGCAGAAGTACCAGAAACATATAAACAAAAACAATTAGTATAAAAAATAAAGCCCCTTTAAAAGGGGCTTTATTTTTTATTTAAAGAAAGGAATTTTATAAATCAGCTGATTAGAGTTAGATTATACTTGATTTAATCTTTCTAAAGCAGCATTTGCAGCTTCTGCAACTCCAGGATCTTGATCGTTCTTAGCTACTGTAAATACAGTTGTTAAGTCGTTTTTGTATGCAGGATTTTGCAAATAGCTTAATGCATCAATTGCAGATGCTCTAACCATAGGGTTAGGATTGTCTTTTAACTGTTCAACCACAGTGATAGCACCAGGAAGTTCAGTTAAAGGAACTGTTGAATTTGATAATCTTGCAACTTCATCTGCATAAAGTTTTTGCATTATTGCTGATGTGAATAAAGCATAGCTTTTGTTTCTTTCAGCTTGTTCTTTCGGAGTTATAGTATTTGCTAAAGTTTTTTCTTGTTCAGTAACTTCTTTTCCTGTCATAATTTTTTCTCTTGCCGCAATTTGTTCCTGAGTAGGACCTTCTAATTGGCTTGAGTCGAAGTTAATGATGTTAGTTAAAGCATCAAACACTTTTGTATCAACAAGTTCGGTAGCTTTATCCGGAGATTCTTTTACCATTGTTGCGATTTCTTCCATACCGGCAGCTTGTGCATCGAAATCTGAGTTAGTTAATTTTGCAATAAATGCATTCAGATCAACTTGTGGAGCAACCGGTTCAGCCGTAACTACTTCAGGCTTTACCGGTTCAGCTTTTGGAGCTTCTGCTACAGGTTGAGCCGGTTGTTCCTGAGGAACAGATACCGCTGGTTGAGGAACAGCTGTAGGAGCTACTTCAACAGGAATTGGCTGTGGATTAGTTACTACAACCGGTACAGGCGGTACATTTATATTTTGTTGCTGAATCGGAGCTGGTACCGGTACAGGTTGTGGAGCTACCTGAGCAGCTTCAGGAGCCGGTACTTCTTGTGGTGCAGGAGGAACTGCTTGAGCTTCTGGAAGCAGTTGTGGATAATTTACCGGACTTGGGTAATAAACCGGCTGTTGTGCAGTCGGGTAATTATAGATTGGAGCTTCCGGATAATTATAAAGAGGTGCTGTAGGTTGAGCACATGGCTGACCAACACCTTTAGTTCCTACTGTCGGATTATTAATTTCAATATTAACAGCATTATATTTTGGCTGTTGTGGAACAGGCATATATGTTGTCTGTTGTTGTACCATATATGGTCTTGTTAACGGTACACCTGGAATTTGATTCATAAATTTTTCCTTTCCTACATAAAAATTGAGTCTATTACCATTCTACCGTTTAAATATTCGTGAAGGGAAAATATTGCTAATTTTAACTCATATTTTAATAAAACTTTACATTAAAAGCTGAAAAAGCAGATATACTTTAGATTTACAATATTTACAAACACGATACTTAATTTAATGGAAAGAATAGTGTTTTTATGATAAAATTATTGATGTAGGGGGTAGAAAATCGTTTAAAAACACGATATACTTGAGGATATAGATGAACATAGATAAAACAAAAACAAATTCTATTAGAAAAGCGTTTGGTAAAACTTTAGCCGAGATTGGCGAGATTAATGAAAAAATAGTTGTCATGGATGCAGATTTAGCATGCTCAACTCAAACTAAAATTTTTGGAGACAAATTTCCTGACAGATTCTTTGACTGCGGGATTGCAGAACAAGACATGGTTGCTACCGCTGCCGGATTAGCTTCAGAAGGTAAAATTCCGTTTGTTGCAAGTTTTGCGATGTTTGCAACAGGAAGAACTTACGACCAGATTAGAAACGGAGTTTGCTATCCTGACTTTAACGTCAAAATTGTCGGAACACATGGCGGGGTAACTGTTGGTGAAGACGGTGCAACTCATCAGGCTCTGGAAGATATTTCTCTAATGAGAGGAATTCCTCACATGACAGTCATTGTTCCAGCTGATTGCAGAGAATGCGAAGAAGTTATTAAATATGCATCTTTCCATGATGGTCCAATGTATATAAGAATATCAAGAAGTAATGTCCCTGACATTTTCGACGAAAGCTACCACTTTAATATACATAAAGCTGTAGTAGTAGAAGAAGGAACAGACGTATCAGTATTCACGAACGGTGAAACTCTTGCGGAAGTTTTATTAGCAGCTGAAGAGCTTAAAAAAGAAAATATATCACTGGAAGTTATAAATGTTCCGGTTGTAAAACCTCTAGATTTCCAAACCGTTATTGAAAGTGTTCAAAAAACTAAATTTGCAATAACAGTCGAGAATCATTCTATAATAGGCGGTTTAGGCTCTGCAATTTGTGAAACCCTAGCTGATAAATTTCCGTCAAAGGTCTATAGAGTGGGCATTCATGATGAATTCGGACAGAGTGGAAAGGCTGAAGAACTTGTTGAATACTACGGCTTAGATGCTAAAACTCTTGCGAAAAGAATTCGTACAATGATTAAAAAAGAAAAAGAACAGGGCAATATATAATGATAACATTTCAAAACGTTACTAAAAGATATAAAAACAATCATTATGCATTAAAAAATGTAAGTTTAGAAATACATTCAGGTGAATTTGTTTTTATTGTAGGCGCTTCCGGTGCTGGCAAATCTACTTTAATGAAGCTTCTATACAGTGAAGAAAAACCTTCAAGCGGAATTGTTTCTATTGGTGGTCTAAACATTGCAAATCTTACCAATGATAAAATTCCAAATCTAAGAAGATGCATGGGGATTGTCTTTCAAGATTATAAATTACTGCAAAACCAGACAGTTTACGATAATGTTGCATACGTTATTAGAACTTTAGGTATAAGCAGTAAAGAGATTGATGCTCGTGTAAACGGAGCATTAAAAATTGTCGGATTACATGACAAAAAAAATGCTAAACCTTCTGAATTATCAGGCGGGGAACAGCAAAGAGTAGGGATTGCACGTGCAATTGTTAACGGACCGCCTCTTCTTATTGCAGACGAGCCTACAGGCAACTTAGACCCTAATAACTCTATGGAAATCATGCAAATTTTAGACCAGATTAACCAAAGAGGTATTACCGTTATTGTTTCTACACACGACCATGCTATGGTTGATTACTTTAGAAAACGCGTTATTACACTGGACAACGGCGAAATTATAAGAGATAGACAAGCAGGTACTTATGAATAAAGATTTAAAATCTAATGTAAAAAAGCATATTCCGAAAGATTGGTTATGTGAATTGAGAATATTATACAGACTGGGAAAAGAAACTCTCAACGACATTATTAGAACCGGTTGGGTTAATATTGTAATAATTACTACAATGGCGGCAATTCTTATGATATTTGCAACTTGCTTTAGAACAGCTCTTTCAATTTCAACTTTTTCAAAAGAGCTGGGTAAGGCACTCGAAATTTCTGTGTATTTGAAAAACAGTACAGATGCTAAAGATGTAAAAACAGAGATTGCAAAATTTGAACATGTGGAAAATATTACTGTTATTCCAAAATCAGAATCCTGGAGCAAACTTAAAACTGAAATGAGTCTTCCAAATATTGAAAACCCGCTTCCTGATACGTTACACGTCAAAGTTGACGCTCCGGAAAATTTACAATCAGTATTTGACAATATTAAAACAATAAAATCAGTCGAAGACATGAGTTATGCAAAAGACTTAGCATCAAAAATCGAACTGGTTAATCATGTTGTAAAAACAATTACGGTAGTTGTTATTGCAATTATGGGGCTTCTGACAATAACAGTAATAAATAATACTATACAGCTTGTAATTCAATCCAGAAAAGAAGAAATCGAAATTATGCGATTGATGGGAGTAAGCAACTGGTATATAAGATTCCCGTTCATTATGCAGGGAGCATTTTACGGATTTACAGGTTCTTTGCTGGCTTTGATACCGCTTGGTTATGTCCAAAACGGGTTGGTTAATGTCCACAAATTTTTTATGATACCATCACCTGCTTACGCTCAAAATCTGGTTATACTTATAATGTTTGCAATGAGTATTTTATTTGGTGCTGTTGGAAGCTACTGGTGTATCAAAAAACATTTACAGGTATAAAAAATTGGTAGATAACAATAATATATTATTAATTACCGATAGTGATGAGATAGCAGAATCAATATTAAAAAAATTGATTTTGCTTCGTGAAAATGACCATATTACAGTCTGTGAAAAAAAAGATACAAAAAAAATACTTTCTAATTCGCTATACTGTGTTGTTCTGCTTCACCATAGCGGAGAAAATCCTGATAGCACCATTAAATTAATAAATAACATTAAAGAAACCAAAAATGATACAGAAATCATTCTTATTATGAATGATTTAAATCCGGAATTTGTATTAAAAGCTTATGATAACGGAATTTATGATTACACTACGGTTGACGCAGACAGCTATGAACTGGTTATAAAAACAATAAACTGTTTTAAACTTCGCACCATCAAAAACATTAAAAACCGTAATGAAAAATTTTTATACCAGCAAGGCGTAATCGATGAAAAAACAGGACTTTATAAATACAATCACCTTAAGGAAATTTTTATAGATATTTCTGATGATTTACGAATTCAGAACGGAATTTTTGGAATAATAACTCTGGACGAAAAAAACAAAACAAGAATATCAACAAACCGACTAGCTTGCTTGATAAAAAACACACTTCGAGGTGATGATATTATTGCAACAGCCAGGGGCGGAAAATTTTATTTGATACTTCCCAATATTGATTTAGAAGGAACAAGATGTCTTTTAGAAAAAATTCAAGATAAAATGGGAAATGAACTCAATATTAGAGCCGGATTAACAAAAATTGGGATTCAGTCATTTGAAGCTCTTGATAAAACAACTCAAGACAGTCTAAAATCCGCAATTCAAAAAGATGAGCTCTGCGCATCAATCAGCGATAATATTGACACAAGCAATTCATGGCTGGAAGATGATGAGATTAAACCGACAAAAGATTTTAAATTATTTAAAATTGCATTCACAAATAAGATGAAAAATGTAATTACACCAGTTTTTTTCAGATATCAAAGAGAATGTGAAACGAAACTTGTAAACACCAATGTGAGTCAGTATGCCAATAAGATAGAAAGTGTTTTCAGTTTAAAAAATAATAATTTACACAGTGAATTAATATTAAGATTCAATGGATACGCAAAATTTAAAATTGAGATTATACACAGCGGGCTTGAAAGTGCTGAAAATACGAAACTCGAAATACCACTTAGCAAATTAACAGATAAAGAGTTAACAAAATTATTAAAACAACTTATGTGTGAATACAAACAACATGCATTCAGAAAAGAGGATTAAAATGTTAAATATTGAAGACAGTTTATTAGTAATTATAGATATACAAGACAGATTAGTCGGCGCTTCAAAATACGGTCTTGAAGTTGCTCAAAACACTTCTAAACTTGCGAAAGCCGCCACTATATTAAACATCCCAACTATATTAACAGAACAATATCCGCAGGGATTGGGACAAACCGTATTTGAAGTTCGCTCAGCATTAGCTCAGGATGTTCTTACCATTGAAAAGACTGCCTTTTCTGCAATGCTAGAACCTGAATTTTTAGAAAAAATAAAAAGCGCCGGTAAAAAACAAATTATAATTTGCGGTATTGAAACTCATATATGTGTACTGCAAACAGCCTCTGATTTAATAAAAGAAGGGTATGAAGTTTACGTAATAAAAGATGCCTGTGCAAGCCGTAATAAAAAAGAATATAAAACAGGACTTGAGCTTTTAAAACAATATGGGGCAAAAATTTCATGCGTAGAAATCACCCTTTTTGAATGGATTAAATCGTCAAAGCACCCTGAGTTTAAACAAATCCAAGCTTTGATAAAATAGTTTATTTAATATTAAAAAACCACTCCGGAACTCCCAAATCAACAAGAACCTTTTTGAAGTTATTCGAATACCTTGTAGTATCGCCCATTGCCGCAACAGCAATAAATTCAGCGCGGTCTGTGTAAGCATAGTCAAGATATGATTTTGGAACTCCACCATTGATAAGTTCGTCTCTAAACCATTTTTTCTCAGTCAAAATTTTGCCATTTACTCTAAAATCATATTCTTTATGCGGTCCAAAAAATCCAAAATTTGTATCCTGCAATTTAATAATATTTTCAGGATTATTTCGAATTGTATCATTAACATGCATTTTCTCATGTCTTAGCAGCTTCTCTACATCATCACAATGAAAAAACCTCATTCTAATAACAGTATTGTTCATTGCATATCCAGAAGTTCCCCAGTCAACAAATGCCCCGTCAAATTGACAGTAATCGAGTATTTTTTCATTCCTAACATACTTCCCGCCTGCCATATTCCAAGCTTCAAATTCTTTCAGGACTTTATTTAAATGATAAAGCTTTGCATCTTCAGGCACAAAAACAAATGTACGAAATTTTTTATTAATAGTGCTAAGAATTCTTCTGTTTTCAGGGCGTAAATTACTTAAATAATAACGCTCATATAGGGCTTTTTTTATTCTTGATGAAAACTCATAAGAAGCTTGTTTTAGTTTAACTATAGCACCCATTTTTTTATCATAGATAATATTATTTTTAGGAGAAAGAATCGATATTAATTTTTCTTTTTTTAGCGCATGATTTAAAGCTTGCGGCGGTGACTTAAGTATATGAGTTTTTACAAAATGCAAAAACTTATATTTATTAAGTAAAGCATTATATCCTTGAATTACAGAGCTATTTATAGGTGTAGCGATACCGGCTGAATAAGCAGGAATTGCTGCTAATTGTTCAATCGAAGAAAGAATTCTACCAGCAGATCTATAATTTGAGTTTTGGGACAATATTTTAAAACGACGGCACATTTCATCAATAACAACCTTATCTGTTTTTGGATTTAGATTTGTTGCAAGTGCAGAAATTTCATTAAATGAAGCATCATATTGAGAAGGAAAGAAATTAGTTTTAGCAAGTTTTTTATAGGCATCTTTAATGCAAGTCTTTAAGTTAACATCACTAACTTCGGCGACTACATTATCAATAAAATTTAATTTTTTTTGAAATATATCCGGCGAATAGTTTCTTACACATGAATATGGAAAAGATGTCAACTTCCTTTTATCTATTGTATTTAAGTTAACAGCTTCAGAAACCCAAAAGTTGTAGTCAATTTTCCTAAATTTAATCATCTATTGAACAAAACCTCTAGTTATGTATATTGATTTAAAATACAAACATAAAAAAATTTGCTAATTTAAATAATGTTTAAATTTATGGATTCAGAACTACCATTTCACAATTTTTACAATCAAATTTCAGAGGGTATTTTTTACCTTTAGCATCAACCAAATAAAGCTTTTTGCAGGATTTTCCACAAAGCTCTGCGGCAAATTTAAGACAATGTTTTGTACGCATAAGTTCGACACCTGATGGTATTTTCTCACAAGTTTCTAATGCAGGTTCCAATAAATTGCATTCGCAGTTTTTATAGAATATTTTAGCTTCTGAATTGAGAACATTTGCACGATAGTCACATTGTTCTTTTTGAAAATATGTATAAGTAATAGGTTTTTGGGCAATCCTAATAAAATTACTTAACCTTTCTTTACTTAATAAACTTAATATTTCTCTCCTCAAATCGTTTATTTTCGATATAGGCATGAATGGAATATTATTGTCTTTTATTTCAACATTTATAGTGTGATAATCAGTCTCCCCGGTCTTTCTAAGCTGAGAAAGAATATTATCCTTCATTTTTTCAAGATTTTTAGGCTTTTCTCCGGCAGGAAGTGCCATCATGACAGTATTATTGTCTTCGTCAAGTGCAATAATAGCACTATCTGTGACCTTAAATGATACCCCTATTTTTCTCACTGTTTTTGAATTTGTAAGCTGTTTTTCAAATTTTGCATCAAAATTTCGATATAAAAGAGTGCCCGATTTTATTCCATCCATTTTGTTTGGATAAATCTTTTTCCCTTCAACTTTATTTACAAGAAATCCGTTCATTTCACCATCTTTTATGAAACAAAGTCCGTCCTGCGGATAGAGATCTGCATCAATTTCAAAATAATTATGGAAAATACGCTTAACTTTACCAATTTTTTCACCTCGAGATTTTGGTGACAAGAAATTAAAGCACTGACTTCTCCCGTTAAGAAAATAATCTGTAAAGCCGCGATTGAAAGTTTTTTCAGGCTTCGGTTCAAAATCTGAAAAAATTGTTCCTGAGGAAACTCGTTTAGCGTATTTATTTAATAGATTATTGTAATATAAAACATTATTTTTCACATAATTTATATCCTTCAAGCGCCCTTCTATTTTGAAAGATTTTACGCCGAAATTAATAAGTTTTTCAATACTTTCAGATGCATTGAAATCTTTTAAAGAAAGAAGATATTTATCTTTTAAAATAATTTTTCCATTTTCATCAACAAGTGAATATTTTTTACGACAAGGCTGAGCACATTCACCACGATTTGCAGAACGCCCGCCATTAGCATATGATAAATAACATTGACCACTATATGAGACACACAATGCTCCATGAATAAAAGTTTCAATTTCACATTCTGTATTTTGACAAATTTCATCAATTTGATCTAAAGATAATTCCCTTGCAAGTATAACTCTTGATACTCCTAAATTATCGAAAAACTTAACCTTTTCAAGGGTTCTGTTATCACATTGTGTACTTGCATGGATTTGGATTGGAGGTAGTTTCCCTTCTATTGCAGCTTTCATCAGCCCCATATCTTGAATAATTATAGCGTCAACACCAATATTATATAGTTTTTCCACCAATTTAACGGCTTGACCCAGTTCATTATCATTAAGAATTGTATTAATAACAACATGAACTCTTACATAAAACTTGTGAGCATAATTTACAAGTATTTCAATATCTTCAAGACTGTTTGGTGCATTTTTTCTCGCTCCAAACTCGGACGCTCCGATATAAATAGCATCTGCACCACTATTAATAGCCGCAATTGCAGTTTCTAAATTCTTTGCCGGAGCTAATAATTCTACTTCCTTCATAGGAATATTTTACTACAAAATTATCAAGATATTGTAATATTTAGGATATATTTTACAATTAATGATAAAATTTATATGAGGTATATATGAAAATAGCATTAATAAATCACGGTTGTGCCAAAAATCTTGTCGATGCTGAACTTATGCTCGGTATGCTTGATGCAAAAGGGCACAAAATAACATTAGACGAAAGTGAAGCAGACATTGTAATAGTTAATACTTGCTCTTTTATACATGATGCGGAAAAAGAATCTGTTCAAAGCATTTTGCAAATGATTAATGAAGGCAAAAAAGTAATCGTTGCAGGTTGTCTTTCTCAAAAACATAATGAAGAATTAAAAGAAGCAATCCCAGAATTATCCGGAATGATTGGAACATCAAATCTTAAAGATATTGTCAAAATAATTGAAAATATCCAAAACGGTCAGGAATATGAAGCTATTATAGACACTAATCCTGAATATATTTATCCTGAAGATATTAAACGACAACAAATTACAATGGGAGCAAGCTCTTATATTAAAATCGGCGAAGGCTGTAATTACAGATGCGGCTATTGTATTATTCCAAAATTACGCGGTAAATATATTTCACGCCCTATAGAAAATATTGTAAAAGAAGCCAATGAGCTTGTTCAAAAAGGCGTAACTGAAATTATTCTTATTGCACAGGATACATCTTCATATGGTATCGATTTATATGGAAAACAAGCATTACCTCAACTACTAGAAGAATTAAACAAGATTAAAAACCTGTCTTGGATTAGAATTATGTATGCTTATCCTACACAAATGACAGACGAACTTATTTATGCAATTGCAAAACTTGATAAAGTTGTTAAATACGTTGATATTCCACTCCAGCATTCTCACCCTAGAATTTTGGAATCAATGAGAAGACCTGTAATGGATTACAGAGAACTTGTAGATAAAATCAGAAAAAATATTCCGGGAGTGTCAGTTAGAACGTCATTAATTGTGGGGTACCCAGGAGAGACTGAAGAAGAATTCGAACATTTGTTTAATTTTGTTAAGGAAGTCAAATTTGACAGAATGGGAGCATTTGAATATTGCAGAGAAAAAGATACATATTCTGACACATTAGACGGACATTTAAGCGATAAAATAAAACAAGAACGACGCAAAAAATTAATGGAATTACAACAACAAATTTCATTAGAAAATAATGAAAAATATATAGGTACAAGCCTAAAATGTATCGTAGAGGGATACACTGATGACGGAGTTATAATACTTCGATCCGAACACGATGCACCTGAAGTTGACGGGTTAGTTTATGCATCTTGCGAAAGACCGGTTGTTCCCGGTGATATTGAAACAGTTAAAATTACAGAAGCCGACGAATATGATTTATTCGGTGAAATAACAGATTAGAAATTGAGGAATTATGGAATATATCGAAAATAAAGAACTTGAAGAAAAAGAAGTCAAAGGCATATTTACGGACATGCTTAAATATGCACCTTCAAAATTATGCGGAATGCTGGGAAATGTAATAACCGTACCGATTTACACAAGCTTATTTTCTACAGAACAGTATGGATTATACACAATTTCAATTGCGATGCTTTCATTCCTTTGCATAATCTTTTCTGATTGGGTAGGACTTTCAGGACTTCGATTTTTCAGACATCACCAACTAGTTGATGATTTACCAAAATATTTAACAACCCTTGTAACCATATTGACCTTAAATATGGTTCTAATGTTTGGTATATCATTCATATTCAGAGACAGTCTTTACAGCTTTTTCCATGTCCCTTTTAAGTATTTTCTTGCTGTACTATTTTTAATTATTCCAGTTGCGGTAAGGGCATTATTATCACAAATCTTAAGAGCTCAGTTAAAATCTATTTCATATACTCTAACAACTATATTAAACCAATTTGCTACAATCATTCTTGCTGTTGTATTTGCTAAATGTTTCAATTTTGGCGCAGCTTCCATATTACTTGCTATGGGAGTTTCTATATCACTAATCGATATATTATTACTCTATCAAAGTGAAATTCTCAAGGTTTTTAAATTTCAAAAAATCGAGTGGAAATTTATTTTACCAATTATGAAATATGGGATACCAATTGCGGCAACAGCGCTTAGTGCGTGGATTATAACCCAGAGCAACAAATTTATTATGAACAGTATAAGCGGATTTTCTAAGGCTGCACTGGTTGGGGTCGGTTATGGATTAACTTTACCAATCTTAATGACTCTTTTTGCAATGATTACAGTAGCAGCAATACCAAGAATTATTAACTTATATGAAGCAAAAATTGATGTAAGACCAATTATTTCAAAATTTTTAGGATACTACATTCTTGTATCACTTCCGATTATTACAGTAATGAGCATTTACAATGTAGAATATACACATTTATTTACAAATGCTAAATTCTATGAAGCATCAACACTTGTTCCTTATTTTTCATTTGGAGTATTTTTCCTTGCAATGACAGATTATACAACCTTGCAGTACCATCTGGCTAATAAGACTCACATAGAATTTCTTATCAAATTAATTTCCGGCATAGTAGGAGTCGTATTAAACATCGTTTTAATTCCAAAAATGGGACTCGTCGGTGTTGGTATTGCTACATTGTCAGCAAATTTGTTGTATCTGTTATTGAGTATGATTATAGTTTTACCGGGATTAAATCTCAAAATGCCGAAAAATACATTACTCAGAATTTTTATTTCTGCGATACCTACAGGATTGATAATGTATATACTCAAGACATACTTATCATCTATTCCGGGAAGCTGGCAAATGTTAATCATTTTAGCTGTATTTTATACAGGATATGTAATTTCACACAAAACAATTCTAAAAATTTCTGATTAACAAAACTTCATAAAAAATCCATTAATAGCAATTTTTAAAATTCAGGATCGTTATTAATATAGTAATAGTTTAATGAAGCATGGCTTAAAAAAAAGTAATATTCTAGGTTATTTTTCTATGCCACTGCTATAATAAACTATAAGCATATTATTGAAACTATCTAGATTTTTATAACGTTATGAAAGGATATTCACGGCCATGAAGAATAGCAGAAAAAGAACCAAAAGAATTATTGCTTCAGCATTAACAGCATTATTTTTGGTTAATCAAACTATGACACTAAGTGTCTTTGCCAGTAATATTACAGGCGTAACTAACGGTGGTCACGGAACATTTAACATTGACCCTACACACAAAAACGGTAACGCAGGTTTTAGACATTATAATGATTTTGACCTTGATAAAGGTGATATTGCAAACTTAAACTTTAATGATATCAATACATTTATCAATATGGTTGACAATCAAATTAAAATTAACGGTATTGTTAACTCAATGAGAGGAAACGGCTTCTACAACGGTAAAGCTGTCTTCATTTCTCCAAACGGCATGGTTGTAGGTGCATCAGGGGTACTTAACGTTGGTTCACTTGGAGTTTATACACCAAGCAACGGAGTTTATGAGAAATACAAAGCTAATCCGACAACAGATTTAACTGAGGTTGAAAAATCTAGCGGTCACGGAGCTGTAAAAGTTGACGGCAAAATTATAACAAACGGAGAAGTTCAAATTTACGGCGGACAAGTTGACATAGCCAAAGGTGCAGGTATTGTTACAGGCATCAACAAAGATGCTATGGAACTTTTGTCCAGCAATGAAAGAGCAGATGCACTGTTCAATCAACTTGTTAACACTGATAATATCAAATCTGGAAATAATTTTATTGCAAGTGCAGAAAATGGAACTATTTACATAAAATCTCAAGATGGAATAAATGTAAATGGTAAAATAGTAAACAGAGCAAGCGGAGATGGCAGCAAGGTTCACATCCATAACTGGGGTGAAAACGGACTTAATGTAACGGGCGATATCGTCAATACAAAAGGTCTTATGCAATTTGACAATAACCGCGGAGATTTGAATATTAGCGGTAACATTAAAAATGATGGTGAAACAAACATTTACAACAACCCGTTTGGACAGCTTAATCCTGTTGACCCTAATACAAGCTTAACAATTTCAGGGAATATCGATACAAAAGGTCAATTAAACATAAAAAATAAAGGCGGTAAAGGCTTAAACATTTCCGGCACTGTGAACCATGACGGTAATGCAGATGTTCAGAACGGATATTTAGCAAATGACTTCGGATACGATAAAGAAAATACCAAAAATAACACAGGTGCTATGAACATTACGGGCACATTCAACACTACAGGTGATGCTACTTTCTTAAATACAGAACACGGTGTTGACGGTATGAATATTTCCGGTACTGTTAATGTTGGCGGCAAAGGTACTTATACAAACCATGGTGCAGGCGGTCTTAATATTAAAGAAGGCGGAAATATTTCATCAAATAACCTTGCGATGCTTAATACAGGCGCTGCGGGTTTAAATATTAATGGTTCTGCAAAAAACAACGGTACAGCTACAGTTACCAATAAAGCAGGTAAATTAGTTATTGGCGGTTCATTTGTTAATAACGGAGATGCAACTTTCACCAATACCGATAACAGTAAAGACCTGGAAATTTCAGGAACACTTACTAATAATGACGGTAAATTAGTTATTGATAACCAAAAAGCCGGACATTTAAATATTACCGGAAATGTTGCAAACAACGGTACCACAACAGATATAATTAATGCCGGGGATGACGGATTAAATGTTCTTGAAAAAGGTAAAGTTCATTCTAACGGTAGATTAACAATGACTAATACTGGTGCTAATGGTATTATACTTGATTCTGAAGCTCGAATTACAGGCAATGATGATGTAATTATTAATAATACTATTGCAAATAAACGTTCCGAAGGTTTATATAATAAAGATGAAAAAATCGGAAATGTTAATATCAAGGGTAAAATAAATGCTAAAAACAATGTTAAAATCACAAGTACCAACGGTAACGTTGTAATTGGTGATAATACTGATAATAACAATTACGTAACAGCAGGCAAAAACATTGATATTAACACTAATAACGGCAGTATACTGAATTATGGAACAATTAAAACATTACTTAATGCCGGCGGCGATTTAACAATGAATGTTGTTGACGGTACTATTGGCGAATCTGTTCAACAAGAAGCTTGCAAAGGTACCGGATGTACAGGTGTTGGACCACAATCTAACGGTTCAAGAGACTTTACAAAATCAATCAACGGAAACATTAAAGGTAAAGTTAATGCAACAACAAATAAAGTTAACAAACCTGATGATTTAGTTATTAACTATGCAGCAATCGATTCTGATATGAATATTGATAAAATTAAAGCTGACGGTAAAGTTATTTTGACAGTAGATGATTTAGGACACATTTTAGGCGGAGAAAATGCAGCTTCAGGAAGCGGCAGACGTTACAATATGGTTAACGCAAGTTCATCTAAAAATGGTACCAATATTGAAGGAAAAGGTATTTCTTTAATTGCTAACGGAAGCATTGGAGCAAAAGACAATATGATTACCTTCATCCAAACTGATGCTGACAATTATAAAATGGACGGCTTAGCAAATGAAAATATCTACTTAAAAGAAAACAGCTTCAATGAATACGGCAGAAACGGCGAAGTTACTAAGAACTCTGTATGTACTATGATTGCAAGAGAAGGTGATATGTACCTTGAATTTGCTGGAAATACAACTATTGATAACGTAACTGCTGAAGGCGATATGACTATTATTACAAGAGGTCAAAATCTTGAAATTACAAACTTAGGTCATATTGATGACCCTGCAATTATTAACGGAGAAGACTACTTTGGACCACACCATGATGGTTACGAATTTGATAAAGGATATGATAAAGATGACTATAAATCTGAAATATTACCTAACAAAGTAGTTGTTAAAGCTCTTGATATTAACCACAATATCAGACCTACTGAAGAATTGGTTGACGGCGGTCACGAAGCTTGGGCAGGCTCAACAGTAAGAATTAAAAATGCGGTTTTGGATAACGGAACTTTAGATATTACTGCCGATCACGTATATGCAAATGGCGTCGTAGCTCACTTCGGAAAAGAAGGTTTCAGCAAAGAAGCCGACCCAAGTACTAATCCTGTTATCGGTGCATCTGAAACTCCAATGGGTCATGCAGTAAGACCGGAAGATGTTGAAGAAGTCGGTCGAGACGAAAAAGAAAGAAACTACTATGTCGATGATTTGGAAGAACCGGATACTCCGTTAGAACTTGACGATGACAACGATAACGACAACGACAACGACAACGATAACGACAACGACAACGACAACGACAACGACAACGACAACGATAACGACAACGATAACGATAACGATAACGATAACGATAACGATAACGACAACGACAACGACAACGATAACGACAACGACAACGACAACGATGCCGACAACGACA
>CAROLD010000015.1 GCA_949035555.1 uncultured bacterium
GCATGCCTGTCACGCATGAGGTCGCGAGTTCGAGCCTCGTCGTTCCCGCCATTTAACACAAAAGAAGACCCGATTTCGGGTCTATTTTTTTAGTAATACAAAGGAGTTAAAAATGGCAGAAAAAGTCATTATTTTTTCGGGAAAACAGTATTCGGGAAAAGATACCGCGGCAAAAATTATGCTGGAATTGATGCCTGATTTCAAACGTTGTGCTATGGGCGATATAATTAAACTAACTTACGGCACAGAAAAAGGACTCACTTATGAAGAAATTGAAAATAACAAAGCTCAATATCGAGCAGATTTAATCAAACTCGGAAATTGGGGGCGCGCTCAGGATGCTGACTATTGGCTCAAAAAAATCCTTGAACAGGACGGAAATATTATTGTCACAGATGTTCGGGTTCAGCATGAATATGATGTTTTTAAAAAAGCAGGGGCAATTGCAATCCGTGTTGAAGCAACAAGAGAAACTCGCATGTCACGCGGGAATTTAATCGGAGAAGATGATATTACCGAAACAGGACTTGACCATATAACAGACTGGGATTACGTTATTGATAACGATTCGGACTACGAAGCCCTCAAATCTCAAGTTCTTAAAATCATTGAAAAAATACAGTCACATGACTAATTCATAAAAAAATATAATTAAACATTAATAAAACAAGGGGAAATATGGCAAAAGTAAAATCAAAATGGGTATGTCAGCAATGCGGCTACGAAACAGCAGGTTATTTGGGTAAATGTCCTGAATGCGGAAGCTGGGGAAGTTTTACGGAAGAAATTCAATCGGCATTGAAACCTCAAACTACATCTCCGCAAGGCATTGTTAACGATACAAAGCCGTCTTTGATTACTGATATCCATATCGGAGAAGAAGTCCGAGTAAGCACAAATATTTCCGAATTTGACCGAATTCTCGGGGGTGGACTAGTTCAAGGATCGCTGGTTCTTATTGCAGGCGACCCGGGGATAGGTAAGTCAACAATACTTTTGCAAACAAGCGGTGAACTTGCAAAAAACGGACAGAAAATTCTTTATGTTTCGGCAGAAGAATCCTCAAGCCAATTGAAGCTTCGTGCCAATAGATTGGAAGTTAATTCTGAAAATTTATACATTTACCCTCAGACTAATCTTGAAAGTATCAGACAGCAGATTGATGAAATCAAACCTGACACAATCGTTATTGACAGTATTCAGGCGATATACTCGCAGACAATTACAAGTTCTGCGGGAAGTGTTTCTCAAATCCGCGAATGCTGTAATATATTAATGCAAATTGCGAAAACTCAGAATATAACAATAATTATAATCGGGCATGTTACAAAAGACGGCAACATTGCCGGTCCAAAGATTTTAGAACACATGGTTGATACTGTAATATATTTTGAAGGCGACAAGTACAAGTCTTACAGAATGCTTCGTTCTATGAAAAATCGTTTCGGGAACACCTCAGAAGTCGGAATATTCGAAATGCAGGAGAAAGGACTTGTAGAAGTGAAAAATCCGAATGAACTGTTTTTGAACGAGCGTTCACAGGAGGCAATTCCGGGTAGTGCAATTATAGTTACAAATGAAGGCACAAGACCGTTACTTGTTGAAATTCAAGCACTTGTCGGAACAACACCTTACCCGACACCGAGAAGAGTTGCTAACGGAGTAGACACAAGCAGGGTTTTGCAAATTCTTGCAGTACTTGAAAAACGCGTCGGATTAAATCTTTCAAAACAGGATGTTTATATAAACGTAATGGGCGGAATTGATGTTGATGAACCAAGTGCGGATTTAGGTATAGCACTGGCGATTGCAACATGTGCGCGTGATGTTGTGGTTGACCCGCAAACTGTTATTATCGGAGAAATCGGCTTGTCAGGCGAAATTCATCCCGTTTCAAATATCGAAAAACGTCTGAATGAAGCCGCTGTATCAGGATTCAAAAAGGCGATTATTCCATACGCAAATCGAGATATTAGACACGAAAAAATCAATACAGTTCCCGTAAAAAGACTTATTGATGCAATAACGGCATGTATTACACCTATTGAGGTATAAAATGACTTTAGAAGAAAAATTAGGCAAAATTTTATTAGAAAATAAATTAACTGTTGCAACCGCAGAATCTTGCACAGGCGGACTTTTAAGTTCTCGATTAACAGATGTTTCAGGAAGCTCAGAGTATGTGAAACTAAATTTTGTGACTTATGCAAATGAAGCAAAACATAAAATTTTAGGAGTATCGTGGGATACTTTGAATACCTGCGGAGCAGTCAGCGAGCAGTGCGCGGAAGAAATGGCAAACGGGCTTTATGACGCTACAGGTGCAGATGTTACGCTTTGTACTACAGGAATTGCAGGTCCAACAGGCGGAACTGCCGAAAAACCTGTAGGACTTATTTATATTTCAATTCGATACAATAATATTGTCACAATCAAAGAAATAAAACTTCCTTCTGAAACTCCTCGTATAGAAATGAAACAACGTTTCACTGACGAAGCCTTAAAGCTTGCGATTTCTACTATCACCAGTGACAGGATTTAGCATTAATTACCCTACCCTGCAACAAATTTTGCTAAAAGTTCAGGGAATTTTGTAATTAACGCATCTGCAAATTTTTCAGTATCAATTTGCGTAACGACAACGGCAAGCAAATCTTGCGGAAGATTATCCATCATTCTCTGCAAATATTCAGGTTTGATTACTCCCATTGATTTGATGGTTTCATCTTTCTGACGCTCGCGCATAATTATGTGTGTATAGGCATCAGTGCTGAATTTTTCGTAAAGTTTCGGCTCGGAACTTGTGATAGAAAGAGTTAATTCTTGTTTTTGCAGAGGCTGTAAGTTCATAATCGCCTGTTTATATTCACGGTCTCCCATCTGACTGATTTGAAGCACTAGTTCAGATGCGTTTCCGCTTGCTTCTTCTCCCGTAACACTTTCGATAATCTGTTGTAAATACATTTCAGGCAATGACTGTAAATTTTTTAGTAACAAATCTTTATCCATATCAGTACCGGTCAAAAGCTTATCCAGCTCCTGTTCAGGCATATAGTCTATAACCTGTCTTTGCGAAAACATTTCAAACACAGTTTTAACAAGTTCTTCTTTCGGGACTTCTTTTAACAAATCCATCAAACTCTCTTGCGTAAAGAATTGCAACCCCTGAACAAGGTCATCAACTTCAAGCATAGGGACAAGTTTAGCTAACTGGGTTGAGGTCATTGACTGCATTATAACAAGTTTATTTCTAGGATCGGCAAGCTGAAACAATTCAATAAGCTGGCTTGGATCAGTAAACATATCCGCAGCAAGCTGTATTGCCGCTTGATTTCCCTCCGCGGCTTCAGCTTCAAGAATTTGTTCAATGGTTTTATCAGCATAAACCTGCATTTTCGCAGGCGAAATGTTTAGCCGCGCTTGCAGATATTCTAATGTAGATTGAATTACTAATGACATGCCAAAACCTCAGAATTCTCTTCTTTATATATAAACGGATTAATTTTTAGGTAAATTCAATAAACTACGATAATTGTAACAAAAAGTAATACAGCACCAAAACACATATATAGTGTACATTTCACACCCGCGTCTTCGTAAATTTTTGTAACAAATCTTGCAAATTGTAACAAAAAATTAACGTTTATTTACTTTATATATATAAGGGAAAACTATAAGGAATGGGAAAATGAGTTTCGACGCAAACATAGGCAGAGCGCAACCGATTATCAAAGCGGCAGCCAACATGAATAATGACGGCGGAAGCGGCGGCAATACCGGCTATATGATGCGAGGAAAACGCAAACAAGAAAAAGAAGAACGCGGAAGCCTTTTTAGCAGTAACACTTTTGACTCATTCGAAATGGCATCCAAACTTCCTAAAAAGGATTTTGAAGAAGCTTTAGAATTAAAAAATTCCTGGATTGAAAACTTTATTTCAAAATTAACAAAATAAAAATCTCCGCGTCAACGGAGATTTTTCTGTAAACAGAGCTTACTCTTTCGGGGAATGACAAATTTAATATATACTATTAATCTGAACCCGAAAGGGTACAAATTATGAAAAAATATAAGTTCTTATTGCCGATAATAGGCATGATTTTAACATTTTCGGATGTTTACGCATACACTCCTCAAGAAGGAATGACTTTCTTTGATAAGTATCAAAACCTTGCAAATTCTTACGATGAGAAGCTTTTGGACATGTATTCAGATGATGCAAAAATTATCCGTGAAGTCGTAAAGCCAACAGGAGAAACTATTGCGGTGAAAGTTCCGACAAAAAGATTTTTTAAAGAATTGAAAATAGGTCAAAAAACTGCTAAACTTAAAAAGTACCGTAACAAGTACAAAAACGTTATAGTTGAGGAAATTCCAAACGGCATAAAAATCAGCGCAGAGCGCCAACCGTCAAAAGAGACATACTGGCTGAAGATGTACCAGATTGTACAGCCGACAAAAGAAGGTCCAAAAATAACCGAAGAAATGATGCAGACAAAGGTTCAATCATTTTTGAGAATAAAGGATAAGGGTGAAAATTAATGGAAAAATTCAGATTTTTAACAGCAGGAGAAAGTCACGGAAAATGCCTGACCGCTATTATTGAGGGGTTACCTGCGGGGTTAGAAATTGATGTTAATTTTATAAATAACGAGCTTAAACGCCGCCAGCAGGGCTACGGCAGAGGCGGCAGAATGAAAATTGAAACCGACACGATTGAAATAACCTCAGGAGTTAGATTTGGCAAAACAATGGGTTCACCTGTAACGCTTGTTATACAAAATCAGGACTTTGAAAACTGGAAAAAAGTTATGAGTACTGCACCTGAAGATGTTACAGATGAAAAATCTTTTTCTACTTTTCGCCCGGGTCATGCGGATTTTGCTGGTAGTGTAAAATATAACCAGAAAGATTTACGCAATGTACTTGAACGTTCCAGCGCAAGAAAAACAGCAATAGAGGTTGCCGTCGGGGCTATTGCAAAACTGTTTTTAAAACAGTTTGATATAGAGTGTTCATCTGAGATTACCCAAATCGGCTCAGCTTGCTGTTGCGATAAATTCATAGAAGAAATTGATTTAACAAAAGAAAACGGAGACTCTGTAGGCGGGAAATTTGTAGTTGTATATAAAAATCTTCCTGTCGGTTTAGGTTCTCATGTTCACTGGGACAGAGGGATTGATGGAAGATTAGCGCAGGCGGTTATGAGTATTCCTGCTGTAAAAGCTGTCGAAATCGGCGAAAATCCTTTGGGTTTTTATGGAAGTACTTATCACGACCAGTTTACACTTGACAACGGCGAAATCGGAAGAGTTACAAATCATGCAGGCGGCGTTGAAGGCGGAATGACTAACGGACAGGAATTGGTTATTTCTGCTGTAATGAAGCCTATTCCAACAATGAAAAAACCTTTAAAAAGTATTGATTCAAAAACTCACGAGCCGGCAGAAGCGCACTTTGAACGCTCCGATGTTTGCGCCGTCGAAGCTTGTTCGGTAGTCGCAGAAGCACGTATAGCCTGGGTTCTGACTAACGAAATTCTACTGAAATTTGGCGGAGATTCTATTGAAGAATTGAAAAAAAATTATCATATGTAAATTAAGCAAATAATTCCTTTTTGTTGTTTTTTATTTATAATTAGAGAAAAAAGGAGTAATTATGCCGATAGATTTTAATCCGCACGTAATGTTTAATTCAAACAACAACATGCCGCAAAGAATTGTACATCAATCAATTGCGCTTAATCAACCTCAGAAAGATACCTTCACAAAAACTGTAAAAATATCTTCTGATATTGATACAAATTATGACGGAATTAAAATCAACAAAAAATCATTCGGAACCATAAAAAAAACAGGTGAAGAAGCCACACTATACACAATTACCAATAAAAACGGCGCAAGCGTTGATCTGTCAACATTTGGCGCAACAATTACGTCTATAAAAGTTCCTGATAAAGAGGGTAAAATTAAAGATGTAACTCAAGGTTATGAGAGTGTAACACCTTATGAAGAAGCTCCTGTAGGTCATGCCGGCGGAACAATCGGACCATGCGCAAATAAAATTAGCGATGGTAAGTTCACAATTAACGGAAAAGAATACTCGCTTGAATGCAACAAGGATAACGGCAAATCTCACTCACACGGCGGTACTCAAGGTTTTGACGTAAAAAACTGGAAAGCAAATATATTAAAAGACGGCATTGAATTCACTTACCTAAAAAAAGATATGGAAAGCGGCTACCCCGGAAATGTAGAAGCGAAAGTTACGTATAAATTTGATAACGACAACAATCTTCACATTAACTATAGCGCTAAATCAGATAAAGACACTTTAATTAATATGACTAACCACACATATTTTAATCTTGACGGGGTTGAAAATACACAAGAAAACTCTGTTTATGAACATATTGTGACCTTGCCAAATTCTTCAAAAATTACTCAAAATAATGAAATTGCAGTGCCGACAGGTGAAATTTTAGAAGTTGAAGGAACTCCGTTTGATTTCAAAACGCCACACAAAATCGGAGATGTAATAAATTCTGATAATGAACAGATGAAAATCGGCTCAGGTTTTGACCAGAACTACTGCATTAACAACTATGACGGTAAAACATTAATTGATGTTGCCAATGTTAAATCAGAAAAAACAGGAATAAAATTAAAAGTTTCAACAAATCTGCCCGGCTTCCAATTCTATACGGCAAACCATCTGGGTAAATCGGCGCAGCCCGCAGGAAAACACGGTTCAAAATACGAAAAACGCTCTTCTTTCTGTGTCGAACCACAGTTCTATCCAAACGCTATCAACACCCCTTCATTTGAAGAAAAAGGAATTTTAAAACAAGGCGAAGAATACAACAGAGAAATCGTTTATTCTTTTTCTGTTGATAACTAATCCAAACCACCAAAATCGTCGTCACGCGCAAGAAGTTCCTGAATTTCTTCTTCCTGTTTGCGTATAATTTCTTTCACTGAGCGTTGTTTTGCTTTTGATTTTACAATCACGCGTTCAGCATCGTTGCGGACTTCAAAAATTTCACTCAAATATTTTGGCAAATTTATCGCTTCAGGATTTTGAGTCAAAAATTCATTTTTAGAAATATGTCTGACCATATTTCGTTTATCAATTACAGGTTTTCCGTCTTTTGTGCTTTCCAAAATTTTCATAAAATCAGGGTCTAAATTTAGAACCAAACCGCCGTTTTTGTTATTAACTTTAATAGCATAGTACAAAAAATCCACATATTTCGGAGATTTCATACGAGTGACAACAACATCAGCACCATCTGCCGCCTTTATTGAAAATCTACCATTGAACAGGTTGCCGTTAGAAAGCCGTTCATGAATAAGATGCGAACTTCTTTCTTCTACAGGAGTTTTGAAAATTTTAGCTAAATTGTCAACAATACTATTGAGTGTTAACTCCTCATAAGTTGGAATTCGTTTAATCGGCTCGACTGTTTTAATTTTTGGTTCGTTTACCGTCGCAGATTCCGCTTTTGATATTTTAGCCTTAATCACGGTCTCTTTTGCTTTTTCGTCTTTAATTAAAAATTCTTCAAATTCCTGCAATTTTTCAGTCAGTCTGTTCAGAATTTTATTCAAACCTTCTTTTTTAATCTCCTTATCTGATACCGGTATAAAGCTATGCCCCTTTTTGCTGTCAGCATTATTACGTTTCAATTTTGAGACATTACCGTTTTCGAAAAACACAAAAACATCCCGGATATTATCATCTTTATCCCAAATTGTCAGTTTAAAAAGTCTGTCATCTTTTTGGCTGAAAATAGGACAAAACCCATATGCCTCACCTTTTTCTCCAAAGTTTTTAAAAATTAATCCTTTTGTTTTAGGAGAAACTTCATATCCCAAAAAATTGCGTTTTCTTTGCAGTGCTTCACGAATATTTTTACCTGTTAAAATTGAAGAAACTCTTTTATATGTATTATTGACCTTCTTAATTTTTGATTTTATACCGTTGCTATTATCTAACTGTGCAAGATTTGAAAGAATTTTTTGAAGACTTAAATCCTCTTTGTGCTGACGAAGATATTTTCTTACCTCCGCAAAATGGGTAGAAAAGAATTCTAAACTTTTGAATTCCTTAATAACTTTATCGATACCGACTCCAAGCTCGGGCAAAACTGCATCCGGAGTTTTGGATACGACTACTTCACCGTTATTGTGTATTCTAAAGTGAGTATAATTTTCACCGTCTTTTTCCCACAATCGAAAGGATAGAAGTTCATGTTTTGCCTGAGGAGTACAATCAAGTTTTCCAATCTGGAGTTTTTTGCCTTTTCTGTCAAACATAAACCCCGGAAGCTTACCGCCATTAACCAAACCGTTATATATCTCTCTGAATTTCTGTTTATAAGGACCGTTCAGAGCGGTATAAACCTTATGAGAAACCTCATAAGAGTCTTTAAGTTCTGTAATTTTACTTAATTCATCCGCACTTAGCGCAAACCTTTTGACAACCGCATCAGGTCGTATACCAAATGAAATATTTTGAGATTTTTGATTATAAGAAGTAATTATCATTTCAGCTAAATAAAAACTCCTGAAAATAAAATTTGCTCAGCTTTTTTATACAGAACGGAGAACTTTACACGGGTTACCAACGGCAACAACATCAGACGGAATATCTTTGGTTACAACAGACCCTGCACCGATTACTGCGCGGTCACCAATTGTTACACCCGGTAAAATTACAACATTTCCGCCAAGCCATACTGATTCACCAATTGTAATTGGTTTTGCAGATTCTATCCCTTCGATTCTTTGTTTTGCATCAATCGGATGTATTGCAGTATAAAAGCCGCAATTTGGACCTATAAAAGTATTTTTACCGATTTTAATTTTTGCACAATCAAGAAAAACACTGTTGTGATTCACATAAACAAAACCGTCAAACTCAATATTATAACCGTAATCACAAAAGAAATTCGGCTCAATCACACTGTCATCACCTGCGTTTCCCAATAAATTTTTCAAAATGACTTGTTTTTCATCTTTTTGAGATGGTAAAAGCGAATTATACTTCAGACAAAGTTCTTTTGCTCTTGCTCTGTCAGCTTCAAGCTCAGGACAAAATGGTTGATATATCTTTCCTGAAATCATTTTTTCACGTTCGTTCATAATCCATCTCCTTTTTTGTTGATTTTTCCACAAAAATAACATATAATCAATTCAAAAAGGGGAAGTAATGATGAAGAAAATTCTAAGCGTATTATTTATAATATTTGCATTTTTATTTAGTTTTTCAACAGCGCAGGCTGAAACTTTTATTTCAGGATATCACTGGAATAAATCTGCAATTACAGTTTATATACCTAAAGATGCAAAATCAATGAGTATGCGAAGAGCTTTTGAAAAATGGCAAAATGTAACAAATGGTTCAATAAAATTTCAATTTGTTAATAAAGGTCCCGCTGATATCGATGTTGTATTTACAGAAAAAGTTGACGGCAGTGATGGTCCAATCGGCTCTTATAAAAGAACTATCAAAAAAGGTTACATTTCAAAAGCAGAAATTAAAATTGCTACCCGTGGAAATAAAAAATATTCTAATAATCTAATTTATACCACAATGCTTCATGAAATCGGTCATGTATTAGGACTTCCTGATGAAACAAGAAAACAATCCAGCATTATGTATATGCCTATTTCAGACACTCAAGATATAATCAAACCTGATGTAAAAAATCTGTATAAATTAAACGGCTGGTCTTACAAAGAAAGAAGATATTAAAATTAGTAATCCCATTTCCAGCCATACATACGGTATAATTCGCCTAAATCATACTTTGTAATTTCGCGTTTTTCATCTATACTCGGATACATAATATTATTTTTATTTGTCGAATGCTGCACAATACCCACAGCATGACCAATTTCATGGAGCATAGATGTGTAGACTTCGTCTCTAGAAAGTTTTGCACCGCCTTTTGTATGGGTTGGAATCCAGACAGTTGCATGCCTCATTTTTCCAGTCCGGGTATATTGACACATTGTAAGTCCTATAACTCCGGGCGAAGTATTCCCGGGAACTTTCTCTACAAAGCGGACATCTATTTGTGAAATTGTTATATCGTCAACGAAGTAAAACACCATTTTATTTTTTGTTAATCGTGTCCATTCTCTAAATGCATTTTTTGCCATAGTTGAACGTTCATATCCCGGCTGGATATATACATCAATATGTTTTGGCTGCGGCCATATTTTTTGCCCCGGTACAGCAAACGCAGACACTGTTGTAATAAAAATTATAAATATTACCGCAAATATTTTTTTCATACTAATACCACCGATACATTTTTGCCAGAGTTCTAAGATCTCTTCTGCTGATTTCTAATCTAACATCAGCCTGAGGGTACATTATGCTGTCTCTTTCATTTACGTGATTAAGCCCAAGACCGTGTCCAATTTCGTGAAGCATTGTCGTATAAACTTCATCTCGACTCAAAGTTCTGTTGTCTTGAGTTCTGTCTGCTATCCAAATTGTAGCTTTATAAATTTTTTTACCGCGGTACATAGTACGCGTTACCCCGATGGCTCTATCCAAATCCGGAAATCTGTTTTTGTCTATTTTTTTGACAAAATATACACGAAAATCAGCAGTTTTATCATTCGTCACAAAACGAAATTTAAACCTTTGTTTTGTAACTCTCTGCCACTCCTGAAAACCGTGTTTCATCATCACAGAATACTTATGATTAGGTTGGATATAAGTTTTAAATTCACCCGATGCATGATACCATCTGCCTTGAATGGCTTGCGCAACAGTTCCAGACATGAACAACGTCAAGACTAATAATATAAAGGTACATATTTTTCTCATAATTACTCTCTCTAATTACACACTTTATTTTTATCGGTTTATTGAGAATAAAACTTAACCTAATTAGAATAAACTTATCAAAACTTTACAAACAAATTATTGAAAATATACAGCAAACTGAATTATAATAAGCTTGCAGGGAGAATTATGACAGAAGAAATTATCACAACGGGGGAAAATAAACCGGCACATAAAAAATACGTGCTAAAAAAACGCTCCGCCGTAAAAAACGATTATAAAGTCAATTATGAACAGGATTTAAACGAAGCGCAATTAGAAGCGGTTAAATCAACAGATGGTGCAATCCTTGTTATTGCAGGTGCAGGTTCAGGAAAAACAAAAACACTGACATACCGCGTTGCAAGACTTATTGAAGACGGCATTCCGCCTGAAAACATTTTACTTTTAACATTTACCAAAAAAGCAGCCGCAGAGATGCTTTCCCGAGCCTCAACGGTTCTGGATAGCCGTTGTGAAAAAGTTGCAGGCGGCACTTTTCACTCTTTTTCAAACATAATTCTTAGAAAATATTCAAAACTGCTAGGGTTAAAAAACAATTTTACAATAATGGACAGAAGTGACTGTGAAGATATTATAAACCACATTGTTGGACAGATGTTTCCCAAAAAAGAAAAACGCTTCCCTAAAAAATCAACCATACTTGATATTTATTCAAAAAGCATAAATAAAGTAACTCCGACAAGACAAATTATTCAAGACGAATTCCCGCAATTTGCACATGCGGAAGATAAAATTATAGAAGTTCATAAGGCTTATGTAAACTATAAGCGGGAAAATTCGGTTCTTGATTATGACGACTTGCTTTTATATGTTAAACTTTTGCTTGAAAATAACGAAGACTTGCGAAAAAGACTTTCTAACGAATACAAATACATTATGGTAGATGAGTATCAGGACACAAACACCCTGCAAGCAGATGTAATAAAGCTTCTCGCATCAGAACATAATAATATTATGGCTGTCGGAGATGATGCGCAGAGTATTTATTCTTTCCGCGGCGCGAATTACCGTAATATTCTTGATTTCCCTAAGATTTTTGAAAATACAAAAATCATTAAATTGGAACAGAATTACCGTAGTACTCAGAATATCTTAAAATTTACCAACACAATAATTGACAGAGCAAAAGAAAAATATACAAAAAAACTTTTTTCCAATATTGTATCCCGGCAGGTTCCGGCACTCATATGCGCAAAAGATACACAGATGGAAGCAGATTTTGTCTGCCAGAGAATTCTTGAACTTCTTGATGAAGATGTAAGCCTTGGAGAGATTTGTGTTCTTACAAGAAATGCCAGAATGTCGTATAACCTTGAAATTGAACTTTCAAAACGCGCAATCCCTTATCAAAAATTCGGCGGTCCGAAATTTATGGAAACTGCGCACATAAAAGACATCACAGCACACTTGAGAGTGATTTTAAATCCTGATGATGTAATAAGTCTTACTAGAATTTTACTTTTGCTAAAAGGTGTCGGCTCATCTACTGTGAATAACATCATGCCTGTCTTAAAAGGACAAACAGCCCCTGACGTGAAGCTTCTACCATCAAATAAAATGACCAGCCTGACTCCTTTGCTCACTACACTCGGCAAAATCAGGGCATCTTTACCTAAAAAGAAACCGTCCGAAATAGTAGAAGAAATTATCCGATATTACAAACCGATTTTGAAAGATAAATACGACGATTTCACAAAACGTGAAAAAGATTTAGACCACTTCGAATATCTTTCAACTCAATATTCCAATTTGGAAGATTTTATAAGCGATTTAGCACTTGAACCGCCTGATAAAACGGTAGAAGGGATGTACAAAAACAACTCTGATGATGAAGCTCTTACTATTTCTACAATTCACTCCGCAAAAGGTCTTGAGTGGGACAGTGTATTTATAATAGGTGCGGTTGACGGAAGATTTCCGAGTGCTTATTCGTTCAACTCTGAAGAAGAAATGGATGAAGAATTAAGATTGATGTACGTTGCGGCGACACGTGCGAAGAATAATCTTTACATAACATATCCTGTTGATATGTATGATTACTCAATGAATATGGTTTTATCAAAACCTTCAAGATTTTTGGACAATATTCCTGACGAAATCCTTGAAGGTTGGGATATTACGGCAGAATAAAGGAGCAATAATGTTAATTAAAATATATACTGACGGTGCCTGCTCAGGCAATCCGGGTAAAGGCGGATACGGTACAATTCTGATTGCAGAAGATGAAAACGGCACGGTTCATAAAAAAGAGATTACACAAGGATTTAAGGTAACCACAAACAACAGAATGGAACTCCTTGCGGCAATTGTAGGACTTGAAGCTCTTAAAAAACCTTGTGAGGTTGAACTTACATCAGATTCAAAATATTTAGTAGATGCGTTTAATCAAAAATGGATTGACGGATGGATAAAAAAAGGCTGGAAAGGTTCCAATAAACAACCTGTCAAAAATCAGGATTTATGGAAAAGATTATTAAAAGCAAAAGAACCGCATAATGTAAAATTTATATGGGTGAAAGGACACGCCGGGCACGAGTTTAACGAACGATGCGACAGAATGGCGGTAGAATCCGCTAATAGTGATAATTTACTGGAAGATACCGGCTGTTTAAACAATGTATAATGGAAATATAACGATTTGTTACAGTTGTAGAAGAAACCTCTTTAAAAATATTTTTTTTTAAGTTAGTATAAAAGTCACTGGAAAATGAATTGTATATAGATTTACCTAGACTTGGGAGAAATAATGAAAATAACTTCGGCAACAGCATATACATTTACCGGAAATGAACAAAATGTAAATTTTGACGCATCCGAAAAGAAGAAAAAAGAAAAAAAATACGTTGACCCCCTTGCAAATTGGCCAATGAGAGGTTTGGGCTACACTAACGATATCGGTGTGGCAATCAATGAAATAGCTCCAACTACGGCAACTTTATTCTGGGTGCCTGCACTGATGTATTTTGGCGCAGACATTTATGATAAATATAAAAATAAAGGCAATAAATATGACCCTAATGCATCCAGAGCTTTCTCTCAGGCAATATTCCAAGCTTGTGCAAGTGTTATCCTGCCTACACTTGTAGGACATATCGGACAAAGTGCATTCTCTTCTGCTGATAAATTCAGAGGGGCAAAATTATCTACCAACGCAAAAGAACAAACCCTCAGATTTATCAAACGTCACACCGAAAGAAACGACATTTTTAATAACCAATTTGATGAGAAATCTATACTTGAAAATTTTGAAAAACGCTTTGATGTTTACTATAAAGGCAAAAAAGAATCATTTAGCCCAAAAAACATTTTCTCAAAAATATACGATAATCTTCTTGCGAATTCCAAAAAAGGTGCGCTTGCAATTTCTAATGAAGAAAAATTGAAAAAATTTGCAGTTGATGAGTTCAAAAACGTACTTGGAAACTGCAAAAACAGAGAAGCTGTAGCCACCCTTGTTGATAAGAAAATATTTAAACTTAAGGCTTGGAAATCTCTTGGTGCATTTACTGCATTATTACTAACGGTGAAACCTATTGATACCTTCACTGAAAATATAATTATTAAAAAAGTTGTAAAACCGCAGATTGCAAGATTTAACGGAAACAGTAAAGTAAACATTGAAGATTTTGGCAAGAAAAAAGAAGAACCAAAATCTGAAAGAATTATATAAAAACTCATTCTGTGATAAGATAGTTATATGAAATTTCTACATATAGGTGATCTTCATATAGGCAAACGCGTTAACGAATTTCCGATGATTGAAAATCAGAAAGAAATTTTGCGTTGTATTTTAAACATTGCCAGAGATAAAAAAGCAGATGGTATAATTATTTCAGGCGATGTCTATGATAAATCAATCCCTTCTGTGGAAGCTATTGAGGTATTTGAAGAATTTATCGAACAGTTGGTTTTGCTTAAAGTTCCGGCATATATCGTCAGCGGAAACCATGACAGCGCAGAAAGATTATCTGCGTTCTCAAATCTTATTAAAAAGAATAATATTTATATATCGAAAACTTACAGCGGCAAGCTTGAACCAATACAGGCAGGGAATGTACAAATATGGCTTCTTCCCTTTATTCGTCCGGCTGATGTCAGAAGATTTCATCCTGAAATCGAAGTCGGAAGTTATCAAGACGCAGTAAAAACTGTTCTTGAACATTGCAAATTATCCAAAGAAAAAATAAATATTCTTGTGGCGCATCAATTTGTCATTGCGGGTTCAAAATCGCCCGATACAAGCGATTCAGAAACAAGCTCATTAGGAACTCTTGATTGTGTTGACTATTCAATATTTGAAGATTTTGATTATGCGGCACTCGGACATATTCATAAGCCTCAAGCAATGGGCAGAAAAGAAGTGAGGTACTGCGGTTCGCCTTTAAAATACTCATTTTCGGAAGTTAATCAGAAAAAATCTGTCACAATTATTGAAATTGATAAGAAAAACAAAGTAAAAATTGACACTATCAACCTTGTCCCCCTTCGTGATATGAAAGAAATCAAAGGCAGTCTTGATGAACTTTTAAAAATGGAAAAATGTGAAGACTATATGCATATTACACTTACAGACAACTCTGCTGTGGATGCAAAATCAAAGCTTGAAACAGTTTTCCCTAACATAATGAAGCTTGATTTTGAGGAATATAATTTATCTTCGAGCGCAGGACAAAACTTAAAAACATTGAAAGAAAAAAGCATCCCCGAACATTTTTCAGAATTTTTTGAGAAACAAACAACTCAAAAACTAAAAAAAGACGAGCAAGAAATAATTTTTGAAATACTGGAAAGTATAAGTTTCGGAGGTGTAAGATGAGACCGCTGAACCTTGTAATGAATGCATTCGGACCATATGCAGGAAAAATTGAACTCCCGCTGGATAAACTCGGCGAAAGTGGTTTGTACCTGATAACAGGAGACACCGGAGCAGGCAAAACTACAATTTTTGATGCTATAACCTACGCTCTATACGGCGAAGCAAGCGGGGAATATCGAAAAGATAAAGCCGCATTGCGCAGTGATTTTGCGGCAAAAAATGACAAAACTTTTGTTGAACTAACCTTTTTCTGCCGCGGCGAAATCTACAAAATTAAACGCTCGCCAAAAACCGCAGACCACAATTCGGATGTCGAACTTACCATTCCTAACGGAAAAACTTTTACAAAAGAAAAAGAAGTCTCTGAAGAAATTGAAAATCTTATCGGTCTTAATAAAAAACAATTCTCACAAATTGTTATGATTGCACAAGGAGAATTCCAAAAACTCCTAAATGCCAAAACTGACGACCGTGTAGAGATTTTTAGAAACATTTTTTCTACCCAAAATCTTCAAATTTTTCAAACAAAATTATATGACAAATTCATGGGAATTAACTCGGATTTTGCAAAATTAAAAGAACGTCAAAGCCAATTTATTGAACAAATTACGGCATCGGAAAACATAAGTTTAAAAGAAGAAATCCAAAAAATTTCAGCTTCAAAAAACATTTATGACATCGAAATTCTTTTAAAAGAACTGCATTTACAGATTAAAAACGACGAAAACAACAAAAAAACTTTTGAAAAAAACAGAAAAGCTGTAAAAAAAGATTTAGATAAACTTAATCAAGACTTAGGAATAGCTGAGAAAAACGAAGACAGTGCAAAAGAAATTGTAAATATTGAAACCAAAATTCTTCCGGAATTATATGTCATTTATAAATTGGCACAGGACGAATTAGAAAATCTTGAAAAACAAAAGCCGCAGAATGAAAAACGCACAATTGAGATTGCAAAATTAAAAGAAGATCTGGAAAAATATACAGAACTGGAAAACCTTTCCAAAACACTGGAAGAATTAAAAAATCAATTACTCGCAAATGCGGCGGAATTGCAAACTTCAGAAGAGAAATTACAATCTGACAAATTAAAAATCGAAGAACTGAAAAAATTCCGGGAAGCCTTTAAAAATACCGAAGTTGAGCTGGAAAAAGAACAAAATAACAAACAAAAAATTTCAGAAAAAATTGAAAAATTAAAAGAAATCAACAAAGCTTCAAGCGAACTTGAAGAAAACAAAACAAAACTTGAAACTGCAAAAACCGAGCTTCAGAAACTAAACGAAGACTGGCAGACAAAAAATTCAGAATATGTAAAAGCATATACATTGTTTATTGAAGAACAGGCAGGAATTCTTGCAAAAGAATTAAAACCTGATACACCTTGTCCTGTCTGCGGGTCTACCCTACACCCGAATATTGCAGAAACAAACGGCGAAAATATATCAAAAGAAAATGTTGATAAACTTTTAAAAATTTGCGACACGTCAAAAAAAAACCTGGAAAAAGCTGCGTCTCAAGCTATAAAACTTCAATCCGAAATTGAAACTCAAGAAAAAGTTCTAAACAAAAATATTTCAAAACTTTTTGTCGAAAAATTTGATATAGAAAAAGAATTAAAAAATGAACAAAATAATCTCCAAAAAACCGAAGAAATTATTGCAGCTTTGACCAAAAATTTAGAAATTAAACAACAGAATGAACAAATTGAAAAAACTTTAGAAAAAAGTATTTCAGAAACCGATAAAAATCTGAAAACGTTAGAAAAAAACAAGTCTGATTTTGAAAAAAATATTGCGGAAAAATCCGCAAAAATTGAAACTTTAGCTTCCAAATTAGAATATAAAGACGGCACAAAAGCGAAAGAAATCCTGTCAGAAAAAGAACTCCTAAAAAAAGCTTTCACAAAAGATTACAACGATGCAAAAAATAATTTTGAACTCTTAACTAAAGAATTAACAGTTAAAAAAGCAAATCTTGAAACTCTAAAAAATCAATTAAAAAAATCTCCTCAGATTAATTTAGAAGCTCTGCGCGAAAAAATTTCTGAAACCAAAGTAAAAGAATTAGAGCTCCAAACTCAAATTGAAAACCTTATCACAAGGTTATCAAAAAACACAGAACTGGAAAAAGAAATTCTGAAAACAGCCGAACAAATTCAAACCACAGATGAACATTTAAAAACCTTAAAACTTCTATCTGATACAGCAAACGGCAAATTGAACGGCTCATTAAAAATGACATTTGAACAATATATTCAAGCTGCATATTTTGATATGATAATCTCCGAAGCAAACAAACGATTTACCCATATGACGAATTTTCAATACAGACTTGAACGTAAAGAAGAGAAAAAAGGAAATGCAAAAGTCGGCTTAGATTTAAACGTATTCGACTACCACACCGGAAAATTCCGCAGTGTCAGCACGCTTTCCGGCGGGGAATCATTTAAAGCCGCACTATCTCTTGCTCTAGGCTTATCTGACGTTGTTCAAAACCACTCGGGCGGGATAAAAATTGATGCTATGTTTGTTGATGAAGGCTTTGGCTCGCTTGATGAAGACTCTCTTGAACAGGCGCTTAACACACTTTATGGACTAACTGAAGGTAACAGAATTGTCGGAATAATTTCTCACGTTGGCGAACTCAGAAACCGCATTGATAAAAAAATTATAATTAAACGAGGATTGAAAGGAAGTTCCGCTGACATTCAGCAATAAAATTACTTCTTATCTAATTCTTTTATTACCTTATTCATAGAATAAGCCCAGTTGTCAATTTTGTCATTAACAAACGGTTTAACAGAAGTTAACCAAACAACATCATCACCCGTCAGATCAAACCAACGAAATTCGTAATGCCAGTTAAATAAACCATAAGTCTTTTTACCCAGCGCTCCTGCAAGATTTAAAATACAATTATCACTTGCTATTACAATATCTAAATTCATCATTGCCGCCGCAGTATCTTCAAAATGTCTGAAAGATTTAGCAATATTATTAACCTGGTGTTTTTTAAAGCATTCAAATTTACTATCCGGAACATCTTTTGTCAAAGAATAAATTTCAACATTTTTTAATTTATCCAGCGGTAAAAATTCTTCTATTCCAATATCTCTGAAATGATTACCATTAGGACTTCCCGCAAAAGAAATACCTATTTTTAATTTATCATTATTGAAGTATTTTTCTTTAAATTCCTGAACAAGTTCCGGTCGAACCTTGATAAACCCTTCTCCAACAGAAATATTTTCACGTGTAAGCTTTAGAGCTACAGGAATTTGCATTGCCGGGATATAATAATCATATTTAAGTTTGTTCAAATCAACCAAACTTTTGGCTAAAACCTCAACGCCTAAATCGTTATGCATCAACAATGGATGAATGGCATCCTGAACAACAAAAATTACGTGTTTAGCCATTTTCACAAGTCTTGGCATATAGCCCCACATCAAAAATGTATCGCCAAAGCCTTGTTCAAAATAAACTAATAATGTTGAATTAGAAAGGTCTTTTTCTCCGTTCCACTGACTTTTTTTCAAAGCAGGAAAAGGAGTTGGACCTGTTTCTTTTTGAAATCTTGAGCCAAAATATTTATGCCATCCGGCAAAATCAGAATTTCTCAAACAGAATGCGGCATAATCATATTTATCATCATTAGTAATTTTGCCCATTTCAAAAACTTTATCCCAATAGAATTTTCCACCTTCAATATCATTAACTTTGCACGCAAGAATTGTTGCATTTTTTGCATAGACTTTTGTATATGGATCCATTTCATAAGACTTTTTAAAATATTCATAAGATTTTATTGCATCTTCAATCCGATGAGGTTTCACATCTGTATAAAGCTTATTATAATAACATCCAAGAAGGTTATAATCCTGCACTGACGTATCTTCACCGAGATTATCCACATATTTTTGCAAATACGCGGCAGATTTTTTATAATCCTTTTTCTTGTCATGAATTTCTGCTAAAAATTTATATACCGAAACATCCTCAGGAACAGTTGTTTCTAAATATTCAAGAAGGCTTGCCGCCAAATCAAATTGATATAATTTTTCAAGGCAGGTAGAATAATTTTTTATAACTTCAATATTATCTTGACAGTATTTAAACAAGGCAGTATAACAAATCAACGCATTAGGATAATCCTCATTTTCAAAATATTTATCCGCAAGTTCAGTCATCTTTAACAAAAAGTTCACCTCACTGGCGCCGATTTCTGCTTCGGCCTGCTGTTGGAATTTTTTGTCTGTTTTTATAGACATTAAATTATTAATATAACTTTCAAAATAATTGATTGCTTCAACTATTTTTTCCTGCTCCAGAAGAGAAACCCAAATTGAACGATTCAATTTTAATAGCGTAAAGTTGTTAATCATAATCTACCTCACAATAATTATATATTTATGAAGAAGATTTTCATTCATTCAATCAATTGATTTTTCAAACATTAGAAGAAATTGCAAAATTGACACACTACTAATCATTATATAAAATATAAACAAGGAGAAGAGAAAATGAATTTACCTGAAAATGCGAAAAAAGAATTGGAAAAACTGCTTGAAGGCAACAAAAATTTTATAAAAGGCACCCCGACAGCAAAAAACATGTGCCTTTCAACATTACAAAAACTTGCACTCTATCAAGAACCATATGCATGTGTTCTCAGCTGTTCTGATTCTCGCGTAGTTCCTGAAATCATTTTTGACTGCGGAATAGGTGAGCTTTTCGTTGTTCGAATTGCAGGGATTGCTGTAGGACCTAATGTTCTGGAAAGTATTGAATATGCCGTAAAAAAACTCCATGTGCCACTGTTAATCTTATTAGGACATGATGACTGCGGTGTTATGGCTTACGCAAACGAACATTATCCTAAAATGACCGAAAACTTTCAATCTATATTGAAATGTGTTTACCCTGTTATTGACCATGCCGGACAGTTCGACTGCAATAACAAATTCGCCCGTAAACACACAGTCTGGGTTGAAAACTATTTGCTTGATAACTCACAAATTATCAAAGAAAAAGTCGATGAAGGTAAGTTATACATTGCAAAATGCCACTTTGACCATAATACAGGCGAAGTTTATATGATTGATAATGATTTGAATAAAATTACTTCAAATAAGCCATAAGTTTATTTAGCAATTGAGGTTTTTCGTGAAAACCCACAAATTCGGCAACTTTTTTCCCGTCTTTTAATAAGACAAAAGTTGGAAAACCTTTAATTCCGTATTTCATAGCTAGTTCAGGACATTCTTCCGCATCAACAAGCCCAATCCACATATCTGAATCTTTTAAGTCTTCAAGTTCAATTCTCTGATTTCTACAATATGTGCACCAAGTTGTATAAAATTCAATAAGCTTTAATCCTGTTGATGTTTCGTTTTCAAAATTATCTTTATTTAATTCGATTAGCATAATTACCCCTTTATTTATAACAATGATATCTTAACACACTAACAAAATTTAATCATAAGCCGTGCGGGGGATATTAAATAAATCCCCCGCACGGCTAATAAAAAATTACCATATTGGCTAAGTTATCTGTCGCAGTTATTGTCCTTTAATATAACTATGCAAAAAATAGCCTTCGCAGCAAGTTATTATACAGATTGTGATTTTACATCAGGAGGTGTAAAACTAAATTTTATGCTACTTAAGCAGCTTAAACAAACTGAAGACTGCCTTATTCATTTGTACTGTGATAATATCAAAAATAACACTTCGGGAATTTTAGATGAAACATATCCGTTAGAAAACCTTGAAAATAATAAAGAAGAATATGATATTATTATGTCCGAAAAAGGTCTTGTACCATCGAATATTACATATATTCATGACCACAGTTATCCATACCGAACAGAAATGATGTCAAATGAAGTTTTACATTTTTTCTACAAAATTTTTAACTATAAAAAACACAAAAAAAGACTTGATGAATACAAAAAAATAAAAGAAAACTTATCCAAAACAGAGAAAATTATTGTATCATCAACTGTTTTAAAAAATGACATGATAATCAATTATGGAATAAGTCCTGATAAAATTATAATTCTGCCACCGCCAGTCGAAAAATATAATATTTACACTTACAAAAACAGGATTTTTACATTTGGAATTTCTGCAATAGGTTTTAACAGAAAAGGCGGCTATGAAGTTTTTAAAGCAATTAAAGAATTAAAAAAATCACACAAAAATTTCAAAGTTCAATTCATATATCCCTCAAAAAATTTGTTTGTAAAACTGGCAAAATTTCTAAACGGGGCAGGGAAATACTGCGAATTTATACCGGTACAGAAGGATATGGGAAAGTTTTATAATTCAATAGACTGCCTGCTTATGCCATCTTTGATTGAACCTTTTGGAATGGTTGCAACAGAAGCAATGAGTACAGGATGTCCTGTTATAACTGCCATTCATTGTGGTGCCTGCGATTTAATACAAAACGGGAAAAATGGATATACTTACAACGGAAAACCTAAAGAACTTGCCAAAGTAATGTCCTCTATAATAAATACCAAACTCAACAATTATTACAAAATGTGCAGAAATTCAATATCATCTGTAGAAAATCTATCAGAACAAAATTTTGTTTCCAAATATTTCGAAATAATTGAAACATTGCGCTAAAAATTTTTTTTCATGACATAATCATGAATATTAAAGGATTCACAAGTGTAAGGAGTTAGGATATGATTACTAAAGAAGTAAATGACTGGATTAAAAAGGTAGAAACAAAAAACTATTCATCCTGGGATATTATGGAAGAATTTGCAAGAATTTCCAAATACCTGACAAAAGATGAAATGGTTCAAGTTAAAAATAAGCTTCACAATTCTGCAAAACATTAAAATTATAGAAAAAACTTAAACAATATGTTATAATAAAGATATAATCCCTTAAGAGGTTTCCTAATGTCTTATTATGATGATTTGTTGCACAAAATCCCAAAAATTAAAAGAGTACTGGATAAAGATGATAATTGTATAATTTATCATTACACAAAACCTGAGAAGCTTTTAAATATCTTATCCTGCGGTGCTATAAGATTTTCTAACGCACTTTACCTTAATGACAAAGAAGAAATCGCGTATTCTTACCGATTGATTGTTCATTTGATTGATGAAATAGACGGGCTTAATCCTGATTTATTTGATAAAATCAAAAATCATTTTCGAAACAAATATAAACACATTGTTGACGGAGATAACGATTTTACAAATAAACTTGAATATTTTACAACTTCCTTTTCAACAGAAAGTGATAATCTAACACTCTGGAACAATTATGCAAAAGGTAAAAACTACACCGGCTATAATATAGGGTTTGATAAGAAAAAACTTATAAATGAAATGTCTGCAAACAACTATCTTCCTGTTTATGGAAAAGTTATTTATGATAAACAAAAACAGGTCAAAATTATTCACGCAATATTCAAAAAATGGAACCAGCTTTTTGAACGCGCACTAAAATGCAAAAAACCAAATGAAGTAAAACTTTTTGATATACTGTTTGAACTAATAGATGTTCTGAGTATAGTGAGTATTTTCTTTAAAAATCCACAATTTGAAAACGAACACGAATACAGAATTGTAATTGTTAATGTTTTTGGTTCAAAAAACTCAAAACAAACAGGGATTGTCGAAAAAAACGGCTTGTTTGTTCCGTATCTTGAATACAAATTTTCTAAAGAAGCCGTAACTTCGGTAAATATCGGACCAACTTTTGATGAAAATATTTTCTACACTAGCACCAACCGTATGCTTTTGAATTTCGGATACGAAGACAAAGAAGTATTTCGTTCAAAAATTCCTCTCAGATACTAAAACAAAAAGCGCCGCAACTTAATATTTGCGGCGCTTTTTGTTTATAAATAATTACTTCAATAAATTATCTAATCTTTCAACGGCCTCGATTGTATTTTCACGGCTGCCGAAAGATGTTAAACGAAAGTAACCTTCCCCGTTTCTGCCAAATCCTGACCCCGGAGTTCCTACAACCTGAATATTTTCTAATAAATAATCAAAGAATTCCCAGGAAGTCATATTGTTAGGACATTTCAACCAGATATACGGAGAATGAGTTCCGCCAATATGCCAGATATTGTGTTTTTTCAACACTTCAGAAATTAATTTTGCATTTTCTTTGTAGTAATTTAAATTTTCCTGAATTTCTTTTTGCCCTTCTTCTGTAAACACAGCTTCTGCACCGCGTTGGATAATATATGGAACACCGTTGAATTTAGTTGTTTGACGTCTAAGCCACATTTTGTTCAACAAACCATTTTCGATTGCTTTCGGAACTATTGTGTAACCGCATCTCGTTCCTGTAAATCCTGCCATTTTTGATAATGAACAGAACTCAATTGCACAGGTTTTTGCACCTTCAATTTCAAAAATACTGCGCGGTAAATTTGCATCTGTAATAAAACATTCATATGCTGCATCAAAAAGAATTACTGCATGGTTCTCATTTGCCCAGTCAACCCATTGTTTCAGCTGTTCTTTATTATAAGCCGCACCTGTCGGATTGTTTGGCGAACAAATATAAACTATGTCAGCGTTGATAGATTTATCAGGAAGCGGAAGGAAATTATTTTCAGCATTGGCATCAATAAATTTGATTTTTCTTCCTGCCATTGTGTTAGTATCAACATAAACAGGATAAACAGGATCCGGTACAAGAACAGTATTATCAACTGCAAATAAGTCCAAAATATTACCTAAATCTGATTTCGCACCATCAGAAATAAATATTTCATCATTATCAAGATTTACACCGTGGTCTGCATAGTAGCTTTGAACTTTTGATTTTAAAAATTCATAACCCTGTTCAGGACCGTAACCTCTAAAAGTTTCTTTAACACCCATCTCATCAGATGCATTTTTCAAAGCTTCAACAACAGCCTTGCAAAGAGGTAATGTTACATCGCCAATACCTAATCTGATAATCTTTTTATCCGGATTTACCTGTGCAAATTCGTTTACTTTTTTTGCGATTGTTGAAAACAAATAACTATCCGCAATGTTTTGATAATTTGTGTTTATATTCATCTTTCAATACTCCCTTATATAAATATTCTCTCATTGAAATTATAACATAAATTGTTAAATTATATTTACCAAAGTTAATATTTTGACAAAAAATATTTTTTTTTTGATTTTATTCTGCTATAGTTTATGAAAAAGACTATGAAAGTAGTAATAATAAAAAAAGGAAAAAGATGGTAAACGTACTAAATCAAAGCAAAACAGCATCTTCAATCAATTCAAAAACAAAGATGTATGTATCAACCCCGATTAATAGAGTACAGGAATTAGAAATCCGTTTAAACAAAATTTTTAAAGAAGAATTGCAATCAGAAGGTTCAATCCTTGTAAGCTACAAACCTGAAATTATTTCAAAACTCGCAAAATTTATTCTAGGACATATTAACCGTTCAGCATCTATTGGTATTGCAGGTGAAACCGCAAGCGGAAAATCAACTATCACTTTAGATATAATTGATACAATTAAATCCTTTGCGACAGAATTTGAAATTGAAAATGCAATCACAAGAGTTAACACCGATGATTATTACTACGACCGTTCAGAAATGGTTAAAGCCGCAGGAAGTTTTGCGGAATTTGCGAAAAATTACGATTTAGATGTGCCGCAAGCGCTTGAATTAGAGCTTATGAGCAAACATATTAAGGAACTTCTTGCAGGTAATTCTGTTTACCTTCCTAAATATGACATGTCAGGCACTGCTATTCGTCATGATAATTATTCACTTGCTAATCCTTCCAGAATCGTTATTTCGGAAGGATTATTTACGCTAACAGACAAAATTAAAGATGCATTTGATTTTAAAATCTATGTTGACGTAAGAAGCCACATACAAAAAGAAAGATTTTATGTTCGTGCCGCTGAAAGAGATTTAGGCGACTCTGCCGACGGAATTTATAAAAACGCTTCACAAAAAGCTGAAATCTATATCAGACCTTGCAAATATGATGCCGATATAATTCTTTCAGGTGAAGCTGTCCGTGCTAGATATAAAGCATTTTTGAATAAACTAATCTCAATCGTTCAGCAGGAAAACTTTAGAAATAAAGAAATTGTTTAATAATAAAAAAGAAGCTCCGAATAATATTCGGAGCTTCTTTTTTATTAGACTTACTGTTGTACAAGTTTTTTGCTTTTGTATTCTATAAGACATTTGGCAAGCTGATCAGGACAGCTTGTTGGTTTTGGACCGCAGGTAATACCTTGCAAACGTTCAATAACTTCATCAACCGGCATACCTTTAATAAGTTCTCTTATTCCTTTTAAGTTACCGTTGCATCCGCCATAGAATTCAGCATCCGTAACTTTGCCGTCTTGTACAGCCACCTGCATCATTTGACAGCAGGTTCCACGTGTTTGATATTGTATAACTTCAGGTTTATTTGTCATAATTTAATCCTCTTCATACTTCTGCGAAAAAAAGGTAAGCAGAAAAGCTTACCTTTAAATTACTAGTTTTTCTTTAAGAAATCAGGAACATCTAATTGGATTTGCGGCATATTCGGAAATCCTGAAGATGATGTTGTTGATTTACTTTGAAAATATTCTGCAGCAGATAATTGCGGAGTATTAATTGAACTCTGATTTGGTTTTTCCGCAAAACCTGTTGCAATAACGGTAATCTGAATTTCGTTTTGGAATGCTTCATTGATTGCGGTACCAATGATTACATCCGCATCATCTTTAACTACATTATTGATAATAGTTGTTGCATCGTTAATTTCATATAATGTCATATTAGAGCTTCCTGTAATATTAACAATAATACCGGAAGCACCATCAATTGAAGACTCAAGCAGCTGAGAATTAATAGCCATTTCAGCGGCTTTAATTGCTCTGCCTTCACCTTGCGCTCTACCGATACCCATAAGCGCAGTACCTGAATCTTTAACAACTTTTCTAACATCCGCAAAGTCAATGTTAATCATACCAGGTATAGTAATGATATCTGAAAGCCCTTGAATACCACGGTAAAGAACTTCATCAGTAACACAGAAAGCTTCTCTTAAACCGATTTGACGTTCAACAACCTGCAATAATTTATCGTTTGGAACAACAAGGATAGCATCAACATATTTTTTAAGTTTTTCAATTCCTGCTTCAGCCTGAGCCATTCTTTTTTTACCTTCCCAACAGAATGGTTTTGTAACGAAAGCAATAGTTAAAATACCTAAATCTTTAGCAATTTGAGCAACGACAGGAGCCGCGCCTGTACCAGTTCCGCCTCCCATACCGGCGGTAATAAATACCATATCAGCACCGTCTAGAGCTCTTGTAATTTCATCTTTCATTTCCAAAGCAGCTTTTTCTCCGGTGGAAGGATCTCCGCCGGATCCTAAACCTTTAGTTGTAGAAACTCCGAGTTGAAGCTTATTTGGCACATTACTGTATGTCAAAACTTGTAAATCAGTATTCATAAGCCAGAATTCAACACCTGCAAGTTTTGCTTTTATCATTCTATTAACAGCGTTTCCGCCGCCGCCGCCGACACCCACTACTTTTATTCGAGTAGGGTTAATCTTTGAGCGTTGGTTATTATCATAATTTGAAATTATATTGTCCATTGTTCCTCCTACGTTTCAATTATATTATATACTAAAAAATTTACAATTCCCATATTTGAACTTTTTGTAATAATTAGCCCAACAGGATAATACCCGATTGAGGGATTTTTATCTCAAACTTCCAAGAATAGTTTCCGCATATATAGAGTAAACAAAGATAATCAGTTGATTAAAATATAAGCCGATAAGGGGAATCGAACCCCTGACCTGCTGATTACGAATCAGCTGCTCTACCATCTGAGCTATATCGGCTTAATTTCTATACTTCAGCATTACCAACGATTGCTAGAATTAAAAAAATCTTAACTGCAAAAATAAGTCCTAATACAAATAAAATTAACCACAATTTAACCCAGTTACGCTGTACATCATTAAACCTTGCATAACTTTCCCAATCCTGAGCTTGCCAAGCCCATTTATTACCCATAAAACCAAACCATACAGATATAATAAGTGGTCCAATTATAGGAATTATACACGCAGGAAAATAAAGGAGTGTTATATATTTTTTATGCATAATGCCCCAAATCCAGTTGAGCAAAAAAGCACCCCAATTAAAATGTCTCAATTCTACAGGCAAAACATTTGAGTCTTCTGTTACCCATTCTCCGCAAAATTTACACTTTTTTGCATCAGTTGCAATTTCAGCATTACAAAACGGACAAACTTTATTTTCCATATATCTCTTCTCCATAATTAAAAACCTATACTAAATAATATAACTTTGTCATAACGTTGTCAATTTGTTTAATTTAAACCAAGCATTATCTTGTTCATATTTGCAGTAACATTCATTGCTGTAAATATTGAATTCTGACTTTGCTCAATTTGTTCGGCATCCTTTTTCAAGGAATAATATTCATCTTGGTGTTCTTTTTTATCATTCACAGCCTGCTCTAAACTTCTCATAATTTGCTTCATATTATTTGATGCAGGTATAGAAATTCCTAACTTTCTAGCAAGAGCTTTAGCACGCGTTCCAAGCTCAAGCTCGCTTGAGCATCCGTTTTGTTCTGTTATAATCTGTACCTCAAGTTTTGCTTTTACAGATGCAATAAGAGCTTGAGCCTGTGCTTCTGACGAAACAGTACTCGGATCAATACCGAGTTCCAAAAGTTTTTTTCGAGTTTCTTCACTTAAACTTGAGCCGCCTAAAATACAAAAACCGCTATATTGTGATACACCTGTTAATTCCATTTTGATACAGCCTTTCTGGAATATTTTTAATGTTTTTTTACCCTAAGTCAACAAGTAATATATCGGAACAAACTACAAAAACTTTAAAAAAAATAAACGTATATAATAATTAAAATTATTTTTAAAAATATTTCATCTTTGGGAGATGGCGGAGTAATTTATAACACAAAAAAGAATGCCGGTATAAACATAGTTGCTCATTTTATCAATAATACCACCAGCGATAATAGTTTTGTAGTAAGTGGAGGAGCTACACATAATAATTATGGAGTTGTTGGAGATATTTCAGGAAACTTTATCCATAATTCAACGGTTGCCCCCTTAGCTTCAGGGGCTGCAATCCGCAATAACGGCACAATTAATAATATCAGCGGAAACTTTATTGATAACTACTCAGACTCTCAACGTGGAGGCGGAAGAACTGTTTATAATATTGCAAACATAAATGAAATTAACGCAAATTTTATTGGTAATAGTGTTATTTCAGGTTCGGAGATAGCTTATGCTGCAGGAATCAATAACCAAGGTACAATTACAAAAGTAAAAGGGGATTTTATAGGCAATTTTGTTAATTCTGCTTCTGATAGAGCTTATGGTGGTGCAATATGGACACCTGGTACTATTAAAACCATAGAAGCCAACTTTATATATAACAATCAACACTGCAAACAATAATACTCACATGTATGCCCTCAACACACTAAAAATCAGTGGTGATACAAACTTCATCGGAGACGTAGACCTTAAAAATAAAGTAATGGATCGCTTCACTGCAAATTCTTATGGCAGCCACTCTGGCAAATTAAACATCATTGGTTTGAATTTATTATCCGATGCAACTGAAGGCTCTGATGTTACTGCAATCTACTTCGCTCAACCCGGCTTGAAAAATAACGTAACTCACAACGGTTTAAAAGTTCCGAATGAAAAATACCAGAATTTCCAAGCTTTCACGCCAATATACAAATACAACGTAGCATACGACATCCAAAACGAATATGACGGTAAAGGTGATGGCGGATACTTCTTATTCACTAAAGGTGACAAATACTTACGCCCTGGTTCAAATACCTCAACCCCAGTTGGTAATCCATCTGAGGCATATAACCCTGCCAGTTTTAGATTCTCCCGTATCTACCCAGGCAGTTGGTCAATCCGCCATCAATGAAACATTTAGATATGTCTTCGAGCACGCTGACGCCTTTACCAAGCTTCCTTCTTTAGAAAGACTTACACATATTAAAAATAACCAGTATGCTTTATCAACAGACTATAACAAAAATCTAGGATCTATTGCTACCGAGTTCAACAATAAGGCCAGTTGGTTTATACCTTACACAAGCTTTGAAACATTACGTCTTTCCAACGGACCTAAAGTAAGCACTATTAACTATGGTTCCCTCGTTGGTTACGATTCCGACTTCCATCATCTCAAAAATGGATGGACGACTATAAGCACCGGTTATCTCGGTTATAACGGTTCTCAAGCCCATTTCAATAGTGTTGATACCTCAATGAATGGTGGTATCCTTGGGTTTACACAAACCTTCTACAAAGGAAACTTTTGGACTGCCTTAACTGCATCAGCCGGCGCAGGAGTTGCAGAATCAAGAACAATGTACGGTAAAGAAGAGTCCACAATGCTAATGGCAGGCATCGGTTCAAAATCCGGCTATAACTTAGAATTCAAAGAAGGTAAATACATCCTTCAACCAATAATGTTCCTGAGTTATACCTTTGTAAACACATTCGACTACACTAATGCAGCCGGTGTGAAAATAAATTCAGACCCATTGCATACCATACAGCTTAACCCGAGTATAAGATTCATTGCCAATACAAAAAATAACTGGCAGCCATACGCAAGCGTAGGTATGGTCTGGAACCTATTGAACGAAACAAGTTCGACCGCAAATGGCATAAAACTGCCAGAAATGCACACCAAACCATACATAGAATATGGTGTTGGAGTACAAAAACATTTTAAAGATAAATTTACCGCCTTCGTTCAAGCAATGGTAAGAAACGGCGGCAGAAACGGTATTGCCTTATCTGCCGGCTTTAGATGGAAATTTGGTAAAGAAGGCAAACCGATAGAAAAAGTTCAAAGAGTAAATAACTCATTAGCAGCACAAACTGACAGAAAAATAGTAAAACAACTAAACGATGCGCAAAAAATAACTTATGGCTCAAAAACAAAAAACACAACAAAAACAACTTACCGCGCTACAATTAAACAGTTATAAGTAAAATAAATATTAAAAATAATAAATCCCCGCATATTATCTTGTTATTGATGCGGAGGATTTATTCATATAGCAGGAATAATTTACAATCCACTATGTTTTTTGTAATATAGTCATGCGGTACTTTTAAAAAGGAGAGACTAATGAAAAAATCAATCAAAGATCTTGGTGATATCCAGGGTAAAAGAGCGTTAATCAGAGTTGACGTAAACGTTCCTCTTGACGCAGACAAAAATGTTACTGATGACACAAGAATTCAAGCAATTTTACCTACTGTGAATTTCTTGAAAGATAAAGGAGCTAAAATTATTTTAATGGCTCACTTAGGTCGTCCGAAAGGTGAATGGAATCCTGAATTCACATTAGAACCTGTTGCAAAATATATGTCTAAAGTTTTAGGAGAAGATGTTTTATTTGTAAAATCTCCTGTTGGTGAAGGTGCTGATAAAGAATTAGAAGCATTGAAAGACGGTCAGGTAGCATTGTTGGAAAACATCAGATACTATAAAGCAGAAGAAGCTAAAGATGATGATATGTCTTTTGCTCAAGAACTTGCAAAACTTGGTGATTTCTATGTTAACGATGCATTCGGTGCGGCTCACAGAAAACATACTTCAACAGCTAAAGTTGCTGAAATCTTAAAACCGGCTGTTGCAGGTTTATTGATGGAAAAAGAAATCAGATGTTTGTCTCAAGCTCTTGATAATCCTGTAAGACCTTTCACTGCTGTTGTTGGCGGTGCTAAAGTTTCTTCTAAAATCGGAGTTTTAGAAAACCTGATTGACAAAGTTGATAACCTAATCATCGGCGGTGGTATGGCTTACACATTTGTTAAAGCTAACGGCGGAAAAATTGGTGATTCTATTTGCGAAGATGATCAATTAGAAGTTGCAAAAGCAATTGAAGCAAAAGCTGCGGCTAAAGGTGTTAAACTTGTTATGGCAACGGATGTTCTTGCTGCTGACGATTTCTCTGGCAACGGAACAAACAAATTCGTTAAAATCGACGAAATCCCTGACGGGTTTGAAGGTGTTGACGCTGGTCCTGATTCAAGAAAAGCATTTGCTGAAGTTCTTAAATCATCAAAAACTATTTTGATGAACGGTCCAGTTGGAGCTTTCGAAAATCCTAAATTTGCAGAAGGTACAAAAGCCGTTTTAGAAGCTATTGTTGAAGCAACTAAAAATGGGGCGGTTTCTGTTATCGGCGGTGGAGACTCAGTTTCTGCGGCTAAAAAATTCTGTAAAGCTGAAGACTTCACTCACGTTTCTACAGGTGGCGGAGCTTCTTTAGAATTCATCGAAGGTAAAGTGTTACCGGGTGTTGCGGCTTTAGACGAAGCGTAAAAATAATCTTTATAACAAAAGGGCGGGATTTAAAAATCCCGCCCTTTTTAATAGCAAAAAAAATTTTATTTATGTTTTACTTACCATAAAAAGGAATTAAATTATGCAAATAAACTTCACAGGTATTAAAAACATAGGATATGAAACCAGACAAACAAGAAGCATCTATTATGATGACGGCACTTGTGAATTTTTATGTCCGGATAACGACATGAGCAAAGAAGATTATGATGAAGACATCTATGACCATTATATTACTGTACAGTTAACCGATGATTACAACGGCAAAGACTTAACAGAATTCAGAAATAAAATTAAAAACACCAAATTTGCAGAGTATTTGCACCCTGAAAATCCTGATTTGTTATCATTTTCTATATCAAAAACTGATTTTACGGATGAATTTGTGACAAAACCGGAGGTAGAATTTTACATAAATGACTGTGCAGATGAATTAGAAGTTAAAGATGAAAACTTGGCACTATTCAGTTATTTTGGCAAGTTATTGAAACGAATTTCTCAGATGAAAGACAGCGAATTTATTGTTAATAAAAATTATATAGAAACAGATGCGTCAACTTCAATAATTATCGGTGATGATTTGCGGGAAGATTACGGTGAGCATTACGAACAAATTATGAAACAGGTTCATTCTCCGGAAGTTGTTCGAAATGGTGCAAAAGAAATGGATAAAATACTTGTGGACAGAATGCTCGATTATTTCAGTTAACAAGATTGACCCATAAAATATTTAATGCCATAATCAATTTATGAATTACATTTTTTATTTTCTGATAGTTTTTTCAATAGTAATTGGAGCAATAAACGGCAAATTGCAAGATGTCGTAAATGCTGTGATGTCAGGGGCAGAACTTTCAGTTAAAATAGCATTTTCACTAATCGGAATAATGGCATTCTGGCTCGGGATTATGCGAATTGCTGAAAAATCAGGACTTATTAAATGGATTGCAAAATGTTTAAAACCAATAACAAAAGTTCTGTTCAATGAACTTCCTGAAAATTCACCTGCAATCGGGGATATTGCGATGAATTTCACAGCAAATGCATTCGGACTTGCCAATGCAGCGACCCCTTTTGGAATTCGCGCAATGGAAGAACTCCAGAATGTAAATGTAAAAAAAGATACAGCATCAAACGCGATGTGTTTATTCTTAGGTATGAATACCGCAGGCTTCCAGCTAATTCCGACGACAGTAATTGCAGTTTTAATTGGAATTGGTTATAAAAATCCTACAGAAATAATTGCACCTACGCTGTTGGTAACATCTATCGCCTTTTCGTCAGCAATAATTCTGGCAAAAACTTTCCGGGGGGTAAATAGGTTAGAGGTGCTAAAGATGTTAAAGAGATTAAAAGGTGGTAAGAATGACTAAATTTCTTAACCTCATTTCACTTTGGGCATTACCTGTCATTTTAATTACAGTTTTAACAATGGGACTTGTTAAAAAAGTGCCAATTTATGAAGAATTTACGGACGGTGCGAAAGACGGTTTTAAAGTTGCAGTAAAAATAATACCTTATCTTGTTGCAATTATTGTTGGAATTTCAATGTTCAGAGCAAGCGGAGCAATTGAAGTTATCGCCGGATGGCTCGCACCTGTTTTGACAAAATTTAATATACCGTCAGACACATTACCTCTAATGATTGTACGTTCACTTTCAGGATCAGGAGCTTTAGGAATTTTTTCTGATATTGCAAATAATTCAGGTCCCGATTCGTACGCAACAAAGCTTGCCGCAGTAATGGTCGGAAGCAGTGAAACAACCTTCTATGTACTTGCCGTTTATTTTGGTGCGGTTGGAATTACTAAAATTCGTTATGCTCTAATTGTCGGACTAATTGCTGATTTTATCGGAATTGTTGCAGCAATTTTGGTGTGTAATTGCATGTTTGCATAGCATCCATCCAGCTTTGAGTGTATTCGGTTATTTCATTTTCTACAATTTTTCGTACCACAATTGCGTAGTTTATATTAATACAATCAAGTTTGTCGATTTCTTCAACCTTATACATTTTACTTCCGCAATTGTGGCAAAAATCTTCTTCCGGCACAACTTCACCATTACGAATTGTGGCTCTCTCTTTTACTCCACAGCACGCACATCTGGTAATATACCAGCGATTTTCCACCAGTTCCCCGCAATCAGGGCAATATCCGATATCGTCTTCTAAAGGAACTTTCGGATGTGTACATTTTTTATTAAGACTAAATAAATCACTCCATTGCATATTTATTTTTTAACAATAAATTTTAATAAGTCAATATTTCGCTCGGAGTTTTATTTTAAAATTTCTTTAAATATTTCCATAACTTTACCTTTTTAGCAATAGAAAATATGACAATGACTGAACTAGCTCATAGAATAAATACTTCTGTAAATAATCTTTCAAATAAGTTAAGAAATAAAACTATTCCTTTTGATAAGGTTGAAGAAATTGCAGATTTGCTTGGATATGATATTGAGTTTAAAAAAAGACAATAAACAACAAAGCGGGGCGGGAATTTCATTCCCGCCCCGCTTTGTTAAAACTTAGTGCAAATATTTAAAATATAAATATATTGAACTTAATAGAAGTGAAACAAATGTAACCAATGCACCGTATTTCATAAATCTCAAGAATGAAATCTTATGACCTTTAGATGCCGCAGTTTCGCTGACAAGAACATTTGCAGCCGCACCAATAATAGTTAAGTTACCGCCTAAGCAAGCACCCAAGGACAATGCCCACCATAGTGCATGAGTTTGACCGGTGATTGCGTTAGGATTTGCAGGACTGATTAATTCTTCAATTAGCGGAGCCATTGTTGCTGTGTAAGGAATGTTATCAATAATACCTGATAATATACCTGATGCCCAAAGAATAATCATTGTTGCGGCATTCAAGCTTCCGTGGGTTAAAATAATTAACTGATCAGCAAGATATTTAATACCTCCATTTGCTTCAAAACCGCCGATAATTATGAACAAACCAATAAAGAAGAATATAGTTAACCATTCAACATCTCTATAAATTTCTTTTGGTTTTTCAAATAATAATAGGAATGATGCACCGGCAACAGCAAACACGAATGCTGAAATATGTGTAATATCGTGAGTAATAAATCCTAAAATAACTAGTGCAAGGGTAATTACAGATCTAATCATTAAGTTTTTGTCGGTAATTGTTTTAGAGTTATCAAGATTAGCAATATGTTCCATTTTTTCAGGAGTAGCTTTTAAACCTTTTCTGAATAAGAAAACCAATAAACTAATAGCGACAAAGAAGATTACAGCAACAACAGGAGAAAGCTCCTTTACAAAATCCATAAAACTTAATCCTGCTCTGGTACCAATAATAATATTTGGCGGATCTCCAATTAATGTAGCTGTACCACCAATATTAGAAGCCAAAACTTCTGTAATCAAAAACGGAATAGGATCTGTATCAAATTCTTTTGCAATAACAAAAGTAATAGGCATCATAAGAACAACAGTAGTAACGTTGTCCAAAAATGCTGATGCAATTGCAGTAAATGCTGCAAGTGCAAATAAAACAGTTTTTGGATGACCTTTAGTTGCTTTCAACAAATTAAGTGCCATCCATTTGAACACGCCGCTTCTGCTGGCAATGTTCACAATAATCATCATACCGATAAGTAAGAAAATTACTTCAAAATCGACATGTTCAAAAACCCCTTTTACATAAGTCATTTTTGCTTCATCCATATGACCTGTAAGAGGAATTAATCCAAGAAGCATTGTCAAAGAAGCTCCAACAAGTGCGACTACAGATTTTTGAATTTTTTCACTGGCAATGAAAATATATGCAATTAAAAGAATTGCACCAGAAATAATCATGCCATGCGATTGAATAAAATCTAACATCTTTATTTCTCCCTTTATACAGGGTCAATTATAACATAAACAATCTTACATAGCGATAAAAATCATTACAAAAAGTGCTATAACCAACGACACACCAACAACTATCCAGAATATTGAAACTCCCTGTTTATCTGTATCTGACTGCATTGTATAAACTTGTTTTTTAAGAGCAGTTTTTTTAGTCGAAGTTTTAGTTTTTCTTTTAGTAAATGTTTTTTGTTTTTCTTCGGTGTAGCGTTCGGCAAGACTTTTTTTTGATTTTTTACCCGTAACCAATAATTCAGTATCATAACGAAGTTTTAAAAGGTTAGGCTTAGCCTTCTTATTATAAACAGCATAATTCAAGCCGACTTCAAATGCACGCTGAAGACATTCAAGCGCAGCCATACCGTCTTTTTTTACTTTCTCGGCGTGAACAGAAGTATTACCATGCTTTTTCAAAAAATATAAATCATTTATAAATTCTTTCTCCTGATCTGCACCTTGGGATTTATCTTTTAAGGTTGCAAGCATTTCATCAAATGTATTTTCACTTGTGCGATTTCTGCCCAGCACTTTTTTACAGACATGTTCGCCAAACCGTCTTGTCTGTCCCATGCATTGCTCAAAATATTCATCTCTGTATAATTTTTCGGCTTCGGTTATTATTTCAAATAAATTTTTATCAACCGATTTTAGAAAATCAAAATTAGTAGCCATAATAAAATCCTATAATTTACAAACTGTTAAGTCATCAACTAAAAAGCGGATACTTTTATAAATAAAAGTATCCGCTTTAGAATTTATTATATCAAATTATTCAGAAATTCTACCCGGAACAACAACTCCACCTTTTAAATTCTTTTTGTAGAATTCAACGTGTGGTTGAAGTACACTATCAAGAACTTCAGGGAATTCAGTACCTGACATAATTTTTTCAACGATTTCTTGGTATACAGTAGCAAATGCTCTTAACTGAGTTAAAGCACCTGCAGCTGCAGGAGTTAAACCCATACCTAAAGTTTTAGCTGTTTCTAAGAAGAAAGCACCTGTAACTTCATAAGATTTTGTTAATGCATCAATATAGCTTTCAGCATTTTCTCTGCAAACACCATTATCTTGAGGAACAGTTAACGCAAAAACAAGTTTATTTGCAGGATTAAAGTGAGCTTCTGCTGAGTGGTGCATTGCATCAGGAACTTTTGCTACCTGTTTTAATGTATCTTTTACTGATTCATTCTGCATTTGAGCGTGCCAGTAAACAGTGTTTTCAAAAATTGAACCCATATACTGATGAACAGAAGCAGAAATACCGTCCATTTTTGCATCAGCCCAGAAGATACCTTCTTTTAATGCAATGTTAACATCTAAATCAACTGTTAAAGATTCAGTAGAAACTTCTTGAGCAGCATTCAACATTGTAACCATATCTTCTTTTTTCATACCTGCAAATGCAAGAGTGAATAAAGCGTGATCATCAAATGCTGAAAATCTTCCGCCTACATCATCGTGAATAAACAAGTCGCCTAACCAACCGTTTTCATTTGAAGTTCTTCTAAGTTCAGATTTTTCAGCATTGCCGTCAGTAACTGCAATAAAGTGTTTGTTCGCTGCAACTTTTGCTTCATCTTCAGATTTACCTTGTGCTTTATAACCTTCGATTAACATATTTAAAATTCTTAAGAAACCATCTTTAGTTTCAAAAGTTGAACCTGATTTTGAAGCAATAAGGTAGTTAGATGACATAACATCATTTCCCAATCTGCATAAAAATCTTTCAAAACTAGATGAGTCAACATCTGAATAAAATTCAACAACATCTTGTCTAATGTTTAGACCATTAATTGATAGCATATGTTCAACAGTATGTTTTGAACCGCCGATACCCATAACGCTAAGTTTAGAAGCTCCGGTTTGATTTTTTAAATCTTCTGCAAGAGTATAAATTTCGTCAACTCTTTTTGCCTGTTCAGATGGTAAGTTTACCCAGTTCAAGAATTGACCTTTTTGATTTGCGCGAGAAGAAAATTCGCTAACAAATTCTGAAATTTTTGATGAATATTTGCCAAAATCTACACCTGAGAATTTAGCTGTAACGTTTGAATTTTTTGTCAACATTCTAACCCCTTTCTTATGTTGTACGCCTACAAGTAATATTCTACTATAAAAAAATAATATTTAACAAGTATGGACAGGATTTCCCCGACAAGATATAATTATAAAAAAGGAAAATATTATGCCAAAAATTTTAATAGTAGATGATGTTCCCGGATGGGTTAGATTTCACAAAAACAATATTGAGTATCTTAAAATTGCTAATCTGGAAATAGATAGTGCAAATTCAGCACTGGAAGGGCTTTCAAAAATTGAAGCTTCGATTGATTCCCCATATGATGTAATATTTACGGATTTACAGATGGAATCTAATTTCTTACCAATGCTTGCTGGTGAATGGTTTGTAAAACAGATTAAAACATACAAAGAATACAAAAATTCACGAATAGTAATAGTTTCGGCATCCCCTTCAATAGAAAGAATTGCACAGAGAAACGAAGTAGAATTTCTGCCAAAAACAGTTGTACGAAACTCTGATGCCGAAAATTACCGCAAATTTTTACCGTAATTTCTCAAGCAAAATTTTCAAATCAAGATTTCCGCCGCAGCGCCCCATACCCTCAAACGTTGTATCAATAGAATAAGCACCGAGCTCAACAGCATTTAGAGAGTTTTCAAGAGCCAGCCCCGAATTATTATGCCCGTGAAAACTAATTTTATCATAGCCTAAAATTTTCAACTTATTATAGTAATTTTCAACATCCTGCGGAGTAATTGTACCGTAGCTGTCCGCGAAATAAAGACTTTCCAATACATTTTTATTCATCCATTCAAATAATTTGATAAAACCGTTTGCATCAACATTTGAAATATCCATCAACTGTACAAAAATTTTATAATTACGTTCGTGCAAAATTTCTGCAAATTTTAAGGTTTCATCAATTTTATCAGGATGACAAGCAATTCTTACAAAATCAACAAAATCGTTTTGAGCATCAAGAAAATCCTCCTCAGAAAATCTTTTTGTATCAGTCATTACACCAATTTGAAGATTCCTCTTATTTTTAAAAAACTTTTCCAGAAAATCAGGACTGCATTTATAAAATCGACCTTTACCATCAATATCAAAGTGATTTCTATAACCGATTTCATAATAAGTTACTTTATTATCATTAAGGAATCTCATATGATTAAAAACAAAGTCATCATCAAAATTCCAGTTGGTAATATGCCCGCCATCACGCGTTGTACAGTCCAGTATCTTAGTCATAAGTGTATTTTAACATGAAATTATTTACCATGGAGGGTAATTTATTTTAATCTTTGGAAGTTTAACATGATTTTAAACAGGGAGGAGCTATTATGAAGAGTAATATTTTTCAATCAGAAGTTATAAATATGAAAGAACTGAACAATTTGTTCATTGAAATGACAGCTAAAAGCTGTAATCAACACTGCAAACACTGCTATATCGATTTTCCTCAATATAAAAAAGTTCATGATTTTATTGATATGGAAACAATAAAACAAGCGCTGAACGACACAACTCTTGAAAACATAGAGTGCATATATCTGACAGGGGCAGAACCTATGACACACCCTGATTTTAATGCAATTTTAAGACTATGCCTTAAACGTTCTAATGTTTGTATTTGCACAAACGGTTCATTCATTAATGAGAAAAAAGCTCGTTTTTTAAAAAAAGTAGAGGAAGAATCTGTAAACGAACTTATTTTCAAAATAAGCATTGATCACTTTGATGAAATCAAAAACGATGATGTAAGATACCGTGGCGCGTTTCGTCAAGCCGTTTTCGCTATTAGACATCTTTTAAAATATAATTTCAATCCTATTATTGCGGTTACAAATTTTCACAAACTAAGTGTAGAAGAATTGCATCAGGGATTTGCAAACTTATTTACAAAAAACCATTTTGATATGGACACCAGCAATCTTCAAATTGTTCCTTGGCACGATAAAAATTCAAACTTTGACGGCGAAATAGAAGGCGGCTGGGAAAAACTGGATTGCGAATGCGGAAGAATACTTACAGCAGGCGGTGTTTATACCTGTCCGTTTTTAGCAAACGACTACCGCGGCAGATGTGGAGGCTCTTTTAACGATTACACTAAAAAAAGCTCGCTGGAAACGAGCTTTTGTAAAACTTGTATTAAATCCGGAAAACAAATTTTCGGGATAGATTTCTCTCAATTTGAATAATTATTTTTGTGCGTACAATTTAACTTTGAAATTGATTAACAAAACTCTTTTATTCTTTTTATATGGTACGATTTCTACAGATTGAAGATCTAAGAAGTGATCGTGTTTATACATTTCTTTTAAGAAATTGTCATAACTTGAATAATCCGAAATCATTTCCATGTTCAAACGAGCAACATTATATTTTTCTTTTGCACCTTGAACAAAGTTATCATCTGTAGGATCGTAATCATATTTAATAGATCTAACTTTAATTTGATTAGCTCGAACTAACTGAAGAATTTCTGCAAATTCACCTGCGATTACAGCTTCGGTGTCCATTCCGCTTTCAATAGGCTTATAGAACGGTTTTCGACTTTTTTTATTGTCTGCTTCTTTAGCTTTTTGTTCAGCTTCTTTTCTTTTATATTCCTCTAATTTAGTAGTTTTTTCCTGAATAGTTGCTTCTTTTTGAGCTATTTCATCTTTAACTGCCATATAACTTTGAACGTTTGTAGCAATTTGAGAGCCTAAATAGCATACACCCCCAAGTGTAACAAATAACAATAGTATTGGTATTAAAAATGGTTTTAATTTTTCACTGTTCATTTATTCAATTCCTTTAAGATTAATTATTGTTGTTGTTGGTTATTATTATTTCCGTTATTAGCATCTGCGCTGTTATCTGAGCTGTTATTATCAGAATCGGAATTGTTATTCTTGTCATCTTTTTTAGGCGCTGTTAATTTAGCCATAAAAGATTTCAACTGTGCTTCGTTCATATTTGTAATTTCAAATACGTAAGGAGCATTGTCAATTGTTGAAATAGTACTTGTAACAATCTTATCCAAAGAACCTGATTTCAAATCAAGTTTGCTCAAACGCAATTTTGATTCAGCCATTGAATCTTTGAGATTTTTGAAGAAAACATAAACATCTTCTACAGAATCTGCACAGCCTTTGATGTCAATAACTCCATCATCACCTGTCATAAAATAAGTCAGATATAGATTTTTTGGAATAGATTCACCAAGTGCGGCATATGCCATAATTTTGGTTCTGTTATTTTTAAGAACTTTTTCAATTTCAGCAATAGGGTCAAAGTGAACTTCGCCATCAGTTGCTTCATATTGTTTAATTTGGTTATCAAGTTCTGTTATTTGTGTATCAAGACTAGCGCTTGTCTCAAAAGCTTGTGTGCTGATTTTTTGAACAAAAACATGCCCAAATCCAACCGGACCGAGTACCAGAGCAAAAATAACTGCCGCGATACCTATGGCTTTAGTAGGAGTTAATGCAATAACCTTACCGTTACCGATAGGGATTTCAACAACTTCAACTTTTGCCGCTTTTTGACCTGATGCAACAAGGAAATCTACTACTTGAGGGAAAACCATATCAGGGGCAAAAGAACCAATTGAATGCATTGAAACCTTAATTTGATCTTCAGGAACGATATTCAAACTCATTTCCATCAAAGGTTCTTTTCTAAACTGGTTATCTTCAACAGGGATAACATTACCACTGAATTGTAAACGTTTAGAAAGGATTTCCGCAGAAACCAAATCTGTTTCTGAAATTACAACCAAAGAACTTGAAGGAGTACTCATCAATGCAATTTGTGCAGAGTTTTCAATAGCCGCATAAATTTCTTCACCTTCATAGGATTTCAACGGAAGAGGTTCTTCAAAGAATTCAAGAATTCTTTTACCTTGCATACCGAGCATTTGATAACCGCTGTTGTTAACAATCATCAAACTCCAAGAGTTGCTGTCATTATCCATCTGCTCTGTAGCAAATCCTGTTACATATAAACCTTTTAATTGTGAGAATAATGAACAAGATACTCCGGCAAGAGATGAACCCATTTCAGTTAGAATACCCTTTATTTTCTCAACAACATCAGCTTGAATAGCTGTATAGAAAACACTTTTGGAATCAGAATTAGTAGAAGCAAATGCTTCAAACCAGAAAGGAATAGGGTCTTTGCGTTTAAATACATAAGTTTGTTCCAGTTCTCCAATTACCATATTATTAATAGAATTGTCATCAAGAAGTAAAGGAATACCTTCTTTTAACCCAAACCAAACAGTCGGCAAACTCAAATAAACATTAGCCTTTTTAGGGTTAACATTTCGCATTTGGAATAATGTTTCAATACTAGTCTTGAACTCATCATAATTTGCAATTTCTCTTTGCGCCTCATTATACTCTAACGGAACCTGTGCATATGACTTAATACCACCATGCCCGTCTAAAACTGTCATTTCTAATCCGCATGCCGGAGAAACGGTAATATGAACGTTAACTCCGCCGCCACCTAAACCCAAGCTGTCTAATATATTGCTTACCATATCTACCTTTTTTCACTCTTCTTACTATAATCTTATTTTTATTATACAATATATTTTATAAATAGAAAAATCTTAACATAAATTTACACCAAACGGAGGATAATATACTTTTATGAATAATCTGGTTGAGAAGATAAATAGTTTAAAGAAAGAGAAAAATGCAGTAATTTTGGCACATTGCTACCAACCTGCAGAAGTTGATTTTGTTGCAGATTATGTAGGAGATTCACTTTACCTGAGCCAAGTTGCGGCAAAAACCAACGCAGACATCATTATATTTGCCGGAGTATATTTTATGGCTCAAACTGCAAAATTATTATCTCCAAATAAAAAGGTTCTTTTACCGCAAATTGAAGCAGGATGCAGAATGGCTGATATGATAAGCTTTTGCCAGTTAAAAGAATTTAAAGCACTCAATCCGGATATTCCTACAGTTTGCTACGTAAATTCAACAGCAGAGGTTAAATCAGAATGTGATATATGCTGCACAAGCTCTAATGCTGTGAAAATTGTTGAAAGCTTAAACGCAGAAAAAATATTATTCCTGCCTGACACATATTTGGGCAAATGGGTTGAAAAACAGTTGGGAAATGTAGAAGTAATTACCTATCCGGGATTTTGCCCTACACACCTTCAAATAAGACCTGCGGATATTGAAAAAGCAAGACAAGAACATCCGCAAGCACTTCTTCTTGCACATCCTGAATGCCACACTTCTGTTTCAGATATTGCTGATTACGTCGGAAGCACAACCGGTATTATGAAATTTGCAAAAGAAAGTGATAATAAATCCTTCATTATCGCTACAGAAGAAGGTGTTATTGACCGTTTAAAAAGAGATTTCCCTGAAAAAGAATTTATTCCGGTAAAAGAAAATATTGTTTGCCCGAATATGAAAATGACTTCATTGGAAGATATTTTACATGTTTTAGAAACAGAAGAGAATGAAATATTTGTAGATGAAAATATTGCACAAAAAGCGGTCAAATGTATTGATAGAATGCTGGAGGTTTCAAAATAATCATGGAAAACCAAGAAATTATTTACGGCAAAAATTCTGTTATGGAAGCACTTATCGCAGGCAACAGAGAAATCAATAAAATTTTAATCTCAAAAAATATTCATTCCGATGTGAAAATTAATAAAATAAAAGAATTAGCTCAACAAAACGGAATTGTATTTCAATTTGTGGCAAAAGAAAAATTTCAGCCGTATGCAGAATTCAATCATCAGGGAATTATTGCCCAAATTTCGCCCATAAAATATATGGACATAGATGAATTCATAGAATCAAGAGAAAAAGAATTCTCATCTGTTGTAATACTTGACGGAGTAGAAGACTCACACAACCTGGGGGCAATTATCAGAACATGTGTATGCGCAGGAGTTGACGGTATAATTATTCCGTCACGCCGCAATGTTCAGGTTAATTCTACCGTTGAAAAAACCAGTGCCGGCGCAATAAATCATATTCCTATAATAAAAGTAAATAGCCTTGTTAACGCTGTTCAAAAATTAAAGGATAACAACTGGTGGATAATTGCAACAGATGCATCTGCGAATGATAATTACTATGATGTTAAATATGATGATATGAATTTTGCAATAATTATGGGCGCAGAACACGCAGGAGTTTCAAAATCTCTTTTGAAAGCATCTGATTTTGTTGTAAAAATCCCGATGCAAAACAGTTTTAACTCCCTAAATGTATCCAATGCACTTAGCGCAATTATTTTCGAAACACTTCGACAAAAGCTCAAACATCAAAAATAATTCAATTAGATGACCCTATATTATTATATTAATTATATCATCTTAATGTAAGATTGGAGCAATACAGTGGTTAAAGAATTTAAAAATTTAGGAATTATAACAGACGAAATTTCCGATGAGGATATAGATTTTAAAAAATTACAAGAACTTGAAACGGATTCAGAAGATGAAGACGGCGAAGATGTCTTAAAATCAGTGGAAGATCCAAAAGTTCAAGAAAGTTTACTATCAGTAAATTCTGATGACAGCGTAAAAATATACTTACGACAAATCGGAAAAATTCCTCTTCTGTCTTCAGAAGAAGAATTGGATTTAGCTAAAAAAATTCAAGAACACCATGACGATTTTGCAAAAGACGTACTTGTTAATGCAAACTTAAGACTGGTTGTAAGTATTGCAAAAAAATATATAGGACGCGGTTTATCTTTTCTGGATTTAATTCAAGAAGGAAATGTTGGCTTAATAAAAGCGGCAGGAAGATTTGATTACAAAAAAGGTTACAAATTTTCTACCTATGCAACATGGTGGATTCAGCAATCCATAACAAGAGCGATTGCTGACAAGGCAAGAATTATCAGATTGCCGATTCACATGATTGACTCAATTAGTAAAATCCGCAGAACGACTTTAGAATTAACAACTGAACTTGGCAGAACTCCAAACAAACAGGAAATTGCATATAGATTGGGTATTCCTGTATCAAAATTGACTGCAATTATTAAATCTGCACAATCAACAGTAAGTATGGATACCCCCGCAACCTCGGATGAAGATTCTTCTAAAATTGCAGATTTTATTGTTGATACATCAACAATTACACCTGACGGGAAAGTTTCTCAAGACAATTTATTGGAAGATACTCGCAGAATACTTAATCAACTGAGCCAAAAAGAAAGAGATGTTTTGATTTTGCGTTACGGTTTGGACAATAACGGAATGAAAAAAACTCTTGATGAAATCGGTTCTCAATACGGAGTGTCCAGAGAAAGAATTCGTCAAATCGAAACCCGTGCAATTTCAAAACTTAAAAAGCTCTGCAAAAATGAAAAATTACACGACGGTTTAATAAACTATTTCGGCGGATAATATACATAAAAATTTAAGGGACTCAGCACTAAGTGCTGAGTCCCTTAGCAATAATTAATTTTTCCTTAATATTTACAAAAATTTCTCAAATCTGTTATATAACTATATATGTTAGACGAAAAAGGAGAGAAATTATGATTAAACCATTAGGTGAAAGAATTGTTATTAAAGTTGTAGAAGAAACAGAACAAACAACAGGCGGAATTTTTATTCCTGACAGTGCTAAAGAAAAACCTCAAAGAGGTGAAGTTGTTGCCGTTGGTTTAGGCAAACTTAATGACAAAGGCGAAAGAGAGCCAATGGATGTAAAAGAAGGCGACACCATCCTTTATGCTAAATACTCAGGAACAGATGTAAAAATCGACGGTGTTGAATATAAAATATTATCAATTAAAGACGCATTAGCAGTTATTGAATAGGAGAAATAAAATGGCAAAACGTATTATTTTTGAAGAAGAAGCAAGAAAATCGCTTCTTAAAGGAATTGATGCAGTAGCCGATGCTGTAAAAGTTACATTAGGACCAAAAGGTAGAAATGTAATTTTAACAAAAAAATTCGGCGCACCTCAAATCGTTAATGACGGTGTAACTATTGCAAAAGAAATCGAATTAAAAGACGCTTTAGAAAACTCTGGCGCACAATTATTAAAAGAAGTTTCATCTAAAACAAATGATGTTGCAGGTGACGGCACAACAACAGCTTCAGTATTAGCTCAAGCAATTGTTCGCGAAGGTTTGAAAAACTTAACAGCAGGTGCTAACCCGATGTCTATGAAACGTGGTATTGATAGAGCAGTTGAAGCATCTGTTTGCAAAATTAAATCTATGTCACGCCCTGTTAACACCAAAGAAGAAATCGCTCAAGTTGCGGCAATTTCAGCCGGTAATAACAAAGAAATCGGTGAACTTATTGCAGAAGCAATGGAAAAAGTCGGACACGACGGCGTTATTACAGTTGAAGAATCAAAATCTTTCGGCACAAATCTAAAAGTTGTTGAAGGTATGCAATTTGATAAAGGATACATCTCTCCATACTTCGTAACTGACCCTGAAAGAATGGAAGCAGTTTTGGAAGACGCTTATGTATTCTGCTGCAACAAAAAAATCAACTTAATCTCTGACCTTGTTCCTCTATTAGAACAAGTTGCAAGAGATGGTCGCTCACTACTTCTTATCGCTGAAGACATCGAAGGCGAAGCTTTAGCAACTTTAGTTGTAAACACTATGAGAAAAGTTTTAAGAGCAGTTGCAGTAAAAGCTCCTGGATTTGGAGACAGAAGAAAAGCTATGCTTGAAGATATCGCAATTCTTACAGGCGGCGAAATGTTCACAGAAGAACTTGGAATCAAATTAGAAAACGTTACAACTCAAATGCTAGGTAAAGCAAAACGCGTAACAGTTACTAAAGACGAAACAACAATCGTTGTGGGCGATGAAACAAAAGCTTCTGTTCAAGAACGCGTTAGACTTATCAAAAAACAAATCGAAGCTTCTGACAGCGAATACGATAAAGAAAAATTAAATGAACGTGTTGCAAAACTTTCAGGCGGAGTTGCTCTAATTGAAGTTGGTGCAGCATCAGAAGTTGAATTAAAAGAACGCAAATTAAGAATTGAAGACGCTTTGAACGCAACAAGAGCAGCTAACGAAGAAGGTATTGTACCAGGAGGCGGAGTTGCTTTATTAAGAGTTCAACAAGAACTTAATTCAAAACTTGATACAATTGACTTTGAATCAGATGATGAAAAAGTTGGTTTCAAAATTCTTACAGCAGCACTAGATGTACCTCTAAGAGCAATCGCTCGCAACGCGGGTGCTAAAGCTGACGTTGTAGTTGACTGCGTATTAGAAAAAGAAGGTGCTTACGGTTATGACGCATTGAACAGCAAATACGTTGATATGTTCCAAGCTGGTATTGTTGACCCTGCAAAAGTTACAAGATCAGCTTTAATCAACGCAGCATCAGTTGGTTCAATGTTATTAACAACAGAAGCAGCAGTTGTAGATATTCCGGAAGAAAAATCTTCAACCCCTGATATGTCAGCAATGGCAGGCATGGGCGGAATGGGAATGATGTAAAAAATTATACATCAAAGTATTACAAAACGGGCGGGAATTTCATTCCCGCCCGTTTTATTATTTTCTTTTCTTAAACTCTATATCATACCCGAGCAAATCTGCAATCTCTTTAACTTCTTCAAACTTTATTGTTTTAAGACGAAGTTTCTGAGATAAACTATTCACAGCTTTTCGTTTATCTTTATCTTTGTATATTTTAGAAGCAATTTCTGTAAGTGTCTTTGCTTCTTTTGTTATTAAAATTTTTATCTCTTCACGTATTCCCATAGTAATATAGTATATGATTTGACAACTTGTGTATATTATGTTATACATGTACTTATATTTATGTACGATTATATAATATTAAGTATAAAAGTAAATATAGAAAGGTAAAGCTATGGAAGTATTTAAAGAAATTGACGATATTACTAATCTCGCAAAATCGTTAGCAGATTCTCTAATGCAGGCTAGTGCAAATAAAGAAAATGCATACAATAATGTCACTCTGGCTTATATAGTCTCTGACAAACTAATTAATTTTCAAAAAGAACTTTTAAAATAAAAAATGGCGGGAGTGAATTTTCACTCCCGCCATTCAAATTATTAAACTATCACTTATACAAGTGCTAATTTACGCATTTCAACAACTGCTTGAGCTGCAGCAAGTTTTGCTTGCGGAATTCTGAATGGTGAGCAAGATACATAATTCAAACCAATTCTGTGGCAGAATTTAACTGAATCAGGGTCTCCGCCGTGTTCGCCGCAAACGCCGCCAACTAATGAAGAGTTAACAGCTTTACCTTTTTCCATTGACATTTCAATCAATTGCCCAACACCTTTTGTATCTAATGTTTCAAACGGGTTAGAAGGTAAGATTTTTTGTTCTACGTAACGGTTAAGGAATTTACCTTCCGCGTCGTCACGAGAATAACCGAATGTCATCTGAGTAAGATCGTTTGTACCGAATGAGAAGAATTCGGCATATTCAGCGATTTCGTCAGCAGTCAATGCTGCACGAGGAATTTCAATCATTGTACCGAATTTATACTCAACGTCAATACCTTTTTCAGTCATAACATCTTGAGCTACACGAACTAAAATTTCTTTAGCAACTTTAAGTTCGTTAACGTGTCCGATTAGAGGAATCATTACCCAAGGTTTAACTGCTACGCCTTCTTTTTTCAAATCACAGCAAGCTTCGAAGATTGCTCTAACCTGCATTTCATTGATTTCAGGGTAAGTCAAACCAAGACGGCATCCGCGAAGACCCATCATAGGGTTAGATTCTGATAACCCTTCAACAACGTGAAGAAGTTCTTCTTTTTCAGAAGCATCTTTGCCTTGAGCTTTTAGAGTTGCTACTTCAGCGATTAAATCTTCTTTAGAAGGCAAGAATTCGTGAAGAGGCGGATCTAAAAGTCGAACTGTTAGAGGTTTTTCGCCTAATGCTTTGAACATTGCATAGAAATCTGAATACTGCATAGGAAGAAGTTTATCTAAAGCTTCTTTTCTAGCTTCAGGAGTTCCTGCGATAATCATTTTTTGTACCCAAGGAAGTCTGTCCGGATCCATGAACATGTGTTCAGTTCTGCAAAGACCAACACCTTCAGCACCGAATTTCAAAGCATTTTCGATATCTTTAGGAGTATCAGCATTAGCTTCAACTTTTAATTCTCTGATTTCGTCAACCCAAGAGAAGAATTTATTCCAGTTATCGTCAATTTTAGCTTCTACTAATTTAACAGCACCTTCCATAACGATACCTTTACCACCGTCTAAAGAGATAACATCGTCTTTATGGTAAACTTTACCGTCAAAACCTGTTAAAGTTTCGTTAGTAAGGTCAATTTTCATATCTTCACAACCTGAAACGCAAGGTTTACCCATACCTTTAGCAACAACTGCTGCGTGAGAAGTTGCACCGCCGCGAAGAGTTAAAACACCTTGAGAAACTGCCATACCGTGAATATCATCAGGACAAGTTTCAACACGTACTAAGATAACTTTTTCACCGGCTTCGCCTCTTTGAGCTGCTTCTTCAGTATCGAATACGATTTTACCAACAGCAGCACCAGGAGATGCGTTTACACCTTGAGCGATTTTGTGAGCTTCTTCCATAGCTTTTGCATCAAAACAAGGAAGTAAGATTTGATTTACTGAATATGGGTCAACCAATTGGATTGCTCTTTCTTTAGTAATAATACCTTCTTCGCACATATCAACGGCAATTTTCACAGCTGCAGCTGCAGTTCTTTTAC
>CAROLD010000016.1 GCA_949035555.1 uncultured bacterium
GATTGGGATTGAAAAATGTGTTTCTGTAATCTGTGATATTTATCAATCCATAAAATATTCCGATAAAAAGATTATTAGCTATAAAAAGACCGACCACAATATTAAGAAATATTACATAAAATTATAAAAATAGACAATAATTTATAAAGTAATGTTTTTAGATATATGTAGGTCCAAAGTGTAAGGAGCAACATGTTTCGCGAAACTCTGGATTTATACATAAAGAGAATCTTAGATTTTCTACTATACTCAAAGAATTATATAATCAGGAAAAATCCGGTACAGGCAATTTCCGCATCGGTAGTAGAAGGTATAAAAGATTTTCTTACCATAAAAAAGAAATTAAAGATGGCACAGTATAGATTGAACTACCATCAGCATCAGCTCCAAAAGATGGAACAACTGATAGCAGAAAACAGCCAGCACAATTTCTTGAAAGGATCAACGTTAGATCAAAAAAGATAAAGGCAGGAAAAAGCAATGGGTTTATTCATAGGTATAATAAGGAATGTTTATCTTAAACAGATGAAATCCACCCTTCAATGGAAGGTTCATCTTATTACCCAGGCTAAAATGACTGCGACTGCCGCCGCTGCCGGTTTATTACAAGTTGGTACGGATTACGAATCAGATTCACTGATTTCTAAAAAACTGCAAGAACGACAGTATAAGTTAAAGCTCTTAGAAGAAAAATTAGATATGCAAAAAGAGCAATATGAACAAAAAATTGCAATGATAAACGAAGAAATCAAATCAAATCAAGACATGATTCAATCAGGTATTCAAACATCCTTCTCTTATAAAGTCGGATAAGTTATGACTTAATAAAAAGATTTATAATATCGTTCATCACAGCAGACTGTCTTTGATACTGCTGTGATTTTGCTTCTAAGATACCTATTTGTTTACGGTATTCAATAATATTAGCCTGGCACTCTTTTGAATTGCTTACAAGCGTTTCCTGAACCTGTTTAGCTTCCTGAATAACAGACGGCATTGAAATACCTAAGGCTTCCATAGTCTGACGGATAATAACAGCGCCGGTTTGCTTGGAAACTCCAGCCGGCAACTTGCTAATAAGCTGTCTTAGAACTGCAACATTTGCAGGGTAATCAAAATCATCAGGGACCTGTGCATAAGCATCAGCTCCTAAATTTCTTGCAATACTTTGTTGAAAAACATTATCAACTACTGAACTTTGAGACTGAAAAGAAGACTGGAATTGAGTTTGCTCTCTTAATTGGTCTTGAATTTTTGACTGCAACACAGATGGAAGTACTGCATTATCAGAACCTAAATTATACGTATCAGAATCACTTTCTTCATTTGTGATAGAAGCAAATCCGTCAAAAGAATTATCATAATTTTCTTCGGACGGAGCATCAACATGCTCATCTTCAATAGTTTGCATTTTTAAAGCTTCTACTATTTTTCTGCCTACATTGTCGTTCATTTTATCTTCAGCCATCTTGCCCTCTTTAATTTATAAATAAAACAATATAATTATATTAAAGAAATAGTAAATTATCAAGAAAAAATTTTAAATCTCCTGATTTTAGCTTAAGATATATTAACTTGCTCCCCATTTGCATTTATGTTAGCATCAAAAAGTAAGTGAGGGATATTATGGAAACAATAGAAATTAACAATTTTACAATGCTTAATTGCGGAGAAAACATATACCAATCAGCTGCAATCGCGGCGGTTGAAGACAAAATTGACTACGAAATCTTAAGCGAGAATAAATCTTTAGAATACATTGATTTTTTAAACTTGTCAGAAGCTGTAAAAATTTTAGCAGAGTTTTTTGATGTACATTGCACCGTAATAGCAAAAGAAGCTTCTATCTGCTCAGCTGCATTAGCAAACAACGGAGAAGCTGCATTAGCAAAAGCTATAGACACTGACCCTGCGGCAATTTTAAACGGCACGGTCGGTTTTAGCAAAGAAGTTACCGCAGTTATCGCAAAACAGTTAAAATCAATGAAAATTCGCAATATTATTGCTCCAAAATTTGATAAAGAGGCACTGGCTTTTCTTTTAAAGAATAACGATATCAACGTAATTAAAGTAAACTCTCCGCTTCAAGAACTTCTTGCCTTCAGCTCAAAAGACATAAAAGTTACACCATTTGGAATTCTTGTACAAGAACAAAATACAAGCAAACTCGCAAAAGATAATTTCAAAGTTGTAACAAAATCAAAACCAACTCAGGAACAGGCTGAAGATGCTGTATTTGCGTGGAAAATATCAAAATATCTGAAAAGCAAATCCGCAATTATTGCAAAAGATTTAGCCGCAAAAGCTATTATTCAAGGCAAAACAAACGGCATCATAACATCCGAACTTGCAGCTGACTATGCTTGCGAAACAACAAAAGATGCAGTACTTGCAGTTGACGGTACAATTGAAAACGAAGAAACTATAAATGCGGCAATACAAGGCAGGATAGGACTAATTATTGAAGCCGGCACAGGCAAAATTTCAGAAAAAATTGTAAAACTTGCAGATAAATATAATTTATCAATAATTCACACATCAATCGAAAATAACAGATATTAATATAAGAGGCAAAAGTATGGAAATAAAACCCTGGGATGAATATTTTTTAGATTTAGCAAAAACATGTGCAAGCCGCTCAAACTGCATTAGAGCCCAAGTTGGAGCCGTAATTGTCGGTCCAGATAAGAAAATTAAAGCAACAGGCTACAACGGAACACCTTCAAAAGTTGAATCTTGCGCAGAAAGAGGAGAATGTTACAGAATAAAAAATAATATCCCATCCGGCACCAGATACGAAACCTGTCGTTCAATACACGCAGAACAAAATGCAATAATTCAGGCAGGACAGGACAGATGCAAAGATGGCACTATTTATATCTGGGGACATAACTTTATCTGCATACTATGCAAAAGATTTATTGTACAATCCGGTATTACCCATTGCGTATTGAAAAAAGACGAAAATTCTCCGATTGTATATGTATCAGTTGAAGACATTAGAAAAGAATTAGACGAGCAACGATGAAAAAAATAATACTATCTCTTCTTTTAACACTTTTAATTTATATACAGATACCAACCTGCGCAACCGCACAGGATAGTGTTAATAATGGTGTTTATATTTCTATGGAGCAATCCGTAATATCCGCAAAAATGGAAAAAGAGCTAAAAGCTGATATCGCAAAAATTTACGGGGATACTCAAACTGATGAAATATATTCAAAAATCGTAGAAATTGCCCAAAATGCAAAAGCAAGACGACCTCAAAACCTGAAAGATGAAGACTTAACTCGAGCAAACGACTGGTACAAAGATGAAATTATCTATATGTTTTATGTTGACCAGTTTGGCACAATTAGACCAGAAAAACCTAATCAATTTAAAGATACGACAAAAATGTTGCCCTACTTAAAAAAACTAGGAGTAACGACAATTTATATGTTACCGTTTGCGGATTCTCCAATGGAAGATGCAGGTTTTGACGTAAAAAATCCTCAAAACGTGAGAACTGATTTAGGCGGCAAATTACAATTTGAAAGATTTATAAAAGAGGCTAAATCTCAAGGATTTAACATTAAAGCGGATCTTGTACTAAATCACTTTTCGGATCAGCATGAATGGTTTCAACAAGCGCTAAAAGGGGACCTTGATAAGCTTGATTACTTTATCGTAAGAAACGACATGCCGGAATATACCAAGTACACAGACCCGAAACTGGGAACTGTTGTAGAATACAAAGAAGACGACGGAAAAATTAGTAAAAGAAGACTGATTTTTCCGGAAATAACAGAGCACAACTGGCGTAAAGTAACTATTGAAGGAAAAGATTACTATGTTTATCATACTTTCTACCCGTTCCAGCTTGACATAAACTGGAAAAAACCGGAAGTACTTTATTATAATTTGGAAACAATAAATTACTGGGCAAACCTTGGGGTTGATATATTTAGACTTGATGCAATCCCATATCTTGATAAAGAACCAGGAACAATGGGGGAAAACCTCCCTGCAACTCATGCAATTATAAGACTTTTAAGCACATACCTGCAAGCTATTGCCCCTCGCTCGGTTCTTCAAGCTGAAGCGTGTCAACTGCCCAAAGATGTTATACCATACTTTGGCTCTGACAGAAAAACTGAGACCATTATAGACGGAAAAACACGAGATTTAAAAAGAACTGACGAAGTGCAAATTGCATACAACTTCCCGTACATGCCTGCATTATGGGCTAGTTTTATAACTGAAGACAGCAAATATTTTAAAGAAGCAATGAAGCAGACTCCGAGTATTCCAGAAACGGCAAGCTGGGCTACCTTTTTACGAGTACATGATGAACTTACTCTTGAGATGGTAACTCCTGAATTACGACAACTTATCTATAATGCCTTAGAAGAAAAAGGCGCACCGTTTAGAAAAGGCTTCGGTGTTTCCGGCAGAATGGCGAATTTCTTGGATAAAGACCATGATCATATTGAAATGGCATTTTCTGTATTGCTTTCAATGCCGGGGATTCCTATTATTTATTACGGAGATGAAATTGGAGCCCAGAATAACTTTGATAATGCTAAAAAAAGTGCAGAACTAAGAAAGAAGAAACAGGCAAAAAGCAAAATTAAATTGCTGTCATTCTTTGATAGCAGAGATATAAACAGAGGATTATTAACAAAAGACGCTTTTTATGATGCTGCGTCTTCAACAAAAACATACAGCGGGAAAATATTCCATAAAGTTCAAAAAATGATTGAACTTAGAAAATCTACTCCAGCACTGAGTAGAGGAAGCCTTGCAATTTTAAAAACAAACTATCCGCATGTTTTTGCATATGTTAGAAGCTATAAAGGTGAAAAATACCTTATTGTAAATAATCTTTCAAATAAAAGACTTGCCGCAGAAGTTGAACTTCCGGCAGATATTTACCTAAAAGCGATAAAGAATAAAAGTTATGTTTATCTATCAAATATATTAACTGATGAACAGTATAAACTTAAAATTTCATTAAATGATAAAAAATCTCATCTGCTTATGTATCCTTATTCTGTAGTTTGGCTGAAATTGCCGAAGTAACCTTTTTATAAACATATTTCTGAAATTTACCGAAATATGTTGTTACAAGCATGACTACCACAAAATAAAAATAAGTTGTCTGTACCGGGTTAAATATTGAATAAATCTTATCACCCTTATCTGAAATTGGAGTTCCGGTAATATAGAACAGCAGTAAAGTAATCATATACATTACAAAAACATGATTTGCCATAATATGATATGTTGTTTGTCCAATATCTTGAAAAAGCTTAACCTCTTTAAAATACGGATAAAGAAGTTTTACTGTAAATAGAGAAACCCAGATTCCCGTTAAAGATGTAAGTACCGGAACAATTATCTGGGAATCAAACCTGCCCCATACCAGCACGTAACTCAACCCAATACCGTGCACCGGATCAAAATCTCTGTTAAACAGCCATAAAAAAGACTGAAAAAGTATTATCGAGCCAAGCCACTTAGGAGTAAAAATATTGTAATTGTCCTTAATATATTTCACGTAAAAATATCCCAGATATACAAAGAACAAAGAAAACATCGTTCTCATAACAACCAAAGCAAGCGGAGTGTGATGTATTACTTTCCAGAAAGGAATTGCTCCAAAGCCTAAAACAGTAAAGAATACTAATGAAATATATTTATTATTAGATTTACATAACACGCGCATCAGAAATAAAAATACAATCATAGTCATAAACAACTGAGGTACAAACCACAACGGCGCACATAAATATAGTTGATGCCCATTTATAAATGGAGTAATAAAAAAGTTTTTAAAAGAAACCGGTTCACCAAAAAATTCACCGATTACGGGAACAAGAGCAAGTGTAATCATAAGATAAACAGTTTCATATGCAAAATACGGAATAAGCAAAGATTTTATTCTACGTGTAAAATATGTTGTTACATCCTCTAAATATTTATCCTTAAACAACATCCCGGATATAAAGAAAAACAAAGCCAACTGAAACGAATAAGGCGGAAACATTCCAAATATAGAAAACTCCAAATGCCCTGAAACAACAAGCATTATAGCCAAAGCTTTCAGTAATGTAACCTCTCCGGAAAAAACTTTATCCATAAATAAATCCCCTTTATAAAGTTATTATAGATAAAATAAACAAAAATAAAAGTACCTTCTTAAGATATTATCCACCAACTTGATTTTAACAAAATTATTATTAAATATGAAGTAGGAAAAATCCTGTAAGGTTAAGGCTTTTACACCTTTTGGTTGATTTTTTCGTTAAAAGTTGAAAAAAAGTGCAAACATAAGGTATTATAGAATAGAGAGGTAGTAATTATGAACAGTAATTTTCCACAATATGATTTATCATCAAGAATTCAGCATACTAAATTTTCATCAGGATTTGGAATGCCGAGTATCAGAATGGACAGGGTTGAAAAACCTGAAACTCAAGACTTCAAGCAGGTAATGAGCGGTCTTGTGGAAAACCTGAATTCAGAAATTAATGCCCCTGATAATATGCTAAAAGATGTTATGTCAGGAAATCAAAACGTAGATATCCATGATGTCATGACAGCTATGGCAAAATCAGAAATAAGCGTAAGCGTTGCTACACAAATTACAGGTAAAGTTATCAATGCTTACGATAGAGTTATGCAAATTTCAGTTTAGTAATAACTACTAATTACAGACAAGCGGGACGGAGATGGATTTTAGTAAATTATTAGAAAATAAACCTTTATTATACGGAATAATCGGAGCAGTTATTCTGGTTATTGCTGTTTTAATAATAGGGGTATCAGTTGCGGCAAATAATGGCGGCAAAGAAAACAATGTAGTAGGCGGTGAGCCCTTAAAAACAAATGTTGACCTTTTAACAACTGACAATTTAGGCAAAGCTCTTGAAATTCAGGCACTTTTAGCAAAACAAGGCATCACGGTTGAACGTCAGATGGACGGTACAAAGTCAAAACTTGTTTTAAACAAAAATAACTGCTCTACATTGACTAAAAAATGTACAATTACTGACCGTGATAACGCGCTTATCACTATTGTTCAAAGCGGACTTGTTGACCAGAATGTTGGACTGGAAATTTTTGATAAAGGTGATTTCACATCAACTAAAGAAGATAAAAGAATTCGTCTTGCTCGAGCAATGAATGGTGAACTTGCAAGACTTATAAAACAAATAAAACCTATACAAAATGCTACAGTATTTATCTCTATTCCTGAATCCAGCAACATGTTTGAAGATGCCAAACCTAAAACTGCAACTGTCCAAATAGTTATGCCGGTTGGTGAAAAATTAGATCAGCTTAAAGTTAAAGCTATTACAAATTTACTTTTAGGAAGTGTATCAGGGTTAACGGCTGAAAATATTGCAATTACAGACACTAACGGTAATGTTTATCACAGTGTAATGAACGCAGAAGATGAAATGCTTCAAAAACTTGAAGAAAATGATAAATACATGCAGCAAAAGATTTCAAAACAGTTAGACCGTCTTGTGGGCCCGGGAAATTATGTTGCAACAGTAAGTACATTCTTGAGACAGGCTCCTATTGAAAGATTTTCTATAGAATATGACCCGAATAAAAAAGCTTCCGTATCAGAACAATCATTTACAGAAGGTTTAGGTGACAAAACTCAAGACCAGAGCCGCGGTATTAATGCAGTCAGTGTATATCTTCCTAACGGATTACCAACAGGCGGTTCAGATTCGAGCCAGAACAGAAATTACTCCCGTCAGGCAACAGAAACTCAATACGGAGTAACAAAAACTCAAACTAATGAATATATCAAACCCGGTATAATTGAAGATGTATCAATTGCTGTAACCTTAGACAGAAACAATCTGCCAAGCGACACAACAATTGAAGAATTAAAAGAATTAATTGCAAGGGCAGCCAGCCCAAAAGTTACTGCTGACAGTGTTTCTATTGCGTTTACAAATTCAAACGATCCTTATTTAACTCCGGAAAGACAACAAAATCTTCCGAAAGTTGATGAGTCAGGAAATCCTTGGTGGTTAGCGCTATTATTATCAGCACTTGGGTTGATAATTATATTTAAAGCAATTTCTGCTAAAGTAAAACGCGTCAGAGAAGAAAACGAAATTGAAGTTGAAGCACTCCGTCAAAAAGCTTTAGAACAAGAAAGACAACTGAATGATATAAATTCCAGAGCAAGTCAGCTTACTCAGCGTCAATCCGAACTGGCTCAGGATTTAATCAATTCGCAGCAACAAAGAGTTCAACTGCCGCAGTTTGATGAAAACCTCCTTCTTGATTCACTTGACAGTATATCAAATGAAATCACTGAAGATGCTGCGGATAATATTAAGAGCTGGATTGAAGAAGGTTCAACTAAAGAAGGATAGGAAATTATGGCAACCCAAAATTTTGATTATGAGACCTTTGCACAAAACTTAGCAGCACAGGCGCAAGACCTTGTACCTGCAGACTTTAATGATGTGCAGAAACAATATGTCATAAACACACTTGGAAACTTTTCATTACTGTCAGGGAAAGCTCTTGCCGAAGACCCTGCGCTAAATTTTAATGAAGAACAGGCAATTACTATAACTCAAATTATAGCAGAATGGTCATTTCATAAATCTGTTGACGTAATTCGTTCAGGTATTCCGCAGCAATATTGGGATGGTGTTATGCAAAAAATTGCATACACAATTTTTGAAATTGCAAAACAAACTTTTGCCCAAGGATTACCGCATGACAAAATTCTTGAACTTATTGAACATCATGTTAAGAAAAGTTATCTTGAAGCAATTACTGAATTAAAAAATAAAGGCGCAATTGACGATGAGTTAATGGAATATGCTTCAACTCAGTCCAATATGGACAAGATGGCACAGGAGATGCAGCAAGCGCAACAGCAAGGACCGATGCCTGACGGTTCAATGCCGCCGCCAATGCCTGCACCTGACGGCTCTATGCAGCCAGTACAAAATGACTTCCCTAAAATTGATTCGAAAGTTCTGAAACTTGCAACTGTTGCAATGTTGTTTAAAAAGATGAAGCAAGATAAAGTTCAGGCAATATTGAATAAATTTGATGAGAATGATGCACAAACGGTTATTAAATTTATGAGAATGCCTGATCTACCTGAAAGAGTAGGCACTCATAACGCTTTAAAATGTTTGCAGGAAATAAAAACAAATTTGCCGCAAAGTACTGATTTAACGCCAACAAGAGTAATATTGAAATTAAAGAAATTTGCATCAAATTACTCTGTTCAAGATTTGGACACAGTATTGATTAGGGAAAGAATAGGTGTAAAACGTCTTGTATTTAATGCGCTGGAAGATAAATATTATGAAAAAATTCCGCCAAAAGTAGCAAGTATTGTTGCCACACACTTATTAAATAGTGTATAATAATGTTGTATCATGATTATTAAGAAAAATAGAAAAAAATCAGCTGAGGAGGGAGCGGAACAACAAGTTCCACAACAAGACCAAAACGAAGTCGAAGTGCCTGAACAAGAAGAAAAGGACATCGACCTTTTTGACCTTGATAATATTGACTTCAAACAGCGTCAGGAAAGAAGACGCGGAGACCGAAGAAGAGGTTTCCGCCGTATAGATGACCGCAATCTTATTTCTCGGGCAAAAGAAGAAGCAAACTCAATACGAGAAGCCGCGGCAAAAGAAGGTTACCAACAGGGAATTGATGCGGCAAAACAAGATATTGAAAGTTTGAAAGAAGCAATAGAAGACTTTTTCAGAGCAAAACAAGATGTCTATGATGAAATCGCGCCTGATATATTAGAAATAAGTCTTGATATTGCAAAAAAAATCATTAAAAAAGAAATGTCAGAAAATCCTGAAATTCTTCTTGAGAATATCAAAGGAATTTTAAAAGGATTGTCAAAAGAAGAATCAAAAATAGTTTTGAAGGTTAATCCATCCCAAGCGGTAATGTTAAAGCAAGAAATGCCTGAAGCAGTTGCAATGGCAGGACTGGAAGCGAAAGTTATAATTATGCCTGACGAAGATACTATGGAAGGCGGATGCATGTTAACTACCGATAACGGAGTTATAGATGCAACAATAGAAACACAGTTAACAATAATAAGTGAAGCATTGAAGGAAGTTTAATGGCAGCACCAGAGGGAAGCAATAATAACGCATTAAGTGAAATTTTTATGGCAGTCTTTGTACTGTTCCTTTTGATTATCCTGCTTTGCGAACTTCCAAACTGGGTTATTAATACATGTATTTGTATTAATATTACACTAGGGATTGTACTATTAATGTTTGCGTTGTATGTTCAAAAGACCTTAGAACTATCCTCATTTCCTTCAATTATTCTTATTGGAACAATGTTTCGTCTGGTATTATCAATTGCATCAACCCGTCTTATTCTTGCAAAAGGTGAAGCCGGAGAAGTTATTCACGCATTCGGGGAATTCGTAACCGGCGGTAACATGATTGTAGGGGGTGTAATCTTCCTGATTATCACAGTTGTACAGTTCATGGTAATCACAAAAGGTGCGGAACGTATCGCAGAAGTTTCGGCACGTTTTGCCTTAGACGCGATGCCGGGTAAACAGATGACAATCGACGCGGACTTTAACGCGGGCTTAATTTCACCGGAAGAAGCAACAAAAAAACGTGAAGACTTATCTAGAGAATCCAGCTTAATGGGTTCCATGGATGGTGCGATGAAATTCGTAAAAGGGGATACTATTGCGGGTATTATTATCGTTTTGATTAACATTATCGGGGGATTGTGTGTAGGCTGTTTAATGAACCAAATGCCGGTTGCGGATGCCGTTTCTAAATATACGGTTTTAACAATCGGTGACGGTCTGGCGTCCCAAGTTCCATCCTTATTGATGTCAATTGCGGCAGGTATTTTCATGACCCGTGCATCTGCGGCTAGTCCGTCTTTAGGTTCTGACGTTACCGCACAGATTACAAGTAAACCTTATGCATTATTCTTTGCTGCGGCATTCCTATTCTTATTGGGTATAAGTGGTCATACATGGTTCTGGAAAGGTACAGGTCTGCCGCCGTTACCATTCTTTATAATGGGTATTGGGCTTTTTATTGCAGGATTTCAGGTTCTTATCAATGCCGATGTACAGTCTCAATTGGGTCAATTGGAAAATGTACGCCAGAATATGCAAGACCTTGTTAACCCTAACAGAATGTACGAACGTTTAGGGGTTGATATTTTAAGCTTGCAGGTCGGTTCAAATCTGCTTGTAATTGCAGACCCTGATCAGGAAGGTCAATTGCTTGCTAAGATTGCCGCTCTTCGTCAAAGGGTAACTGATGAACTCGGCTACATTCTGCCAAATATTCGTATTATGGACTCATCAGCACTTGATGCTAATGAATATATGATTTCTATCCGCGGAAACACGGTAGCAACAGGCTACGTTTATCCGGGGCGCTTTATGGTAATTGCTGACCAGTGGGATTCTATGAAAAAAGAAGTGCCTGAAGACGCAATTATCGGTATTGACCCTACATATCAAACTCAAGCCTACTGGATTTCACAGGAAGACGCAAAATCCGCAAGACTGGTTACTGCGGTTGATGCTACAGACGTTATAGTTACTCACCTTCAAGAATGCGTAAGAAAACACGTTGATGAAGTTATGACCAAAACAGATGTACTTAAACTTATGGAACTTGTACGTTCCCAAGACCCTACCCTTGTTAATGACCTTGTTCCGACAATTATTTCAACAAGTGACCTGCGTAAGATTTTTGTTAACTTAATCAGAGAAAAAGTATCAATAAAAGATATTATATTTGTATTTGAAAGGCTTTGCGACTACGCAAGATTTTCAAAAGAACCTGATATTCTGTCTGAACGTTTAAGAGCTGCATTGGGTCGTCAGATATGTTTATCTAATGTTCAAGACGACAGGGTATTGTACGCGCTTACATTATCCCCTGAATGGGAAAAAACACTTGATGACAGCTGTCAAAGAACCGAACTTGGTACAATGTTCCTGCTTAACCCTGTGCAGGTGCAGGAACTTATTGAAACTACAGCTACAACCCTTATGAGGGCTCACCAGACATGCGGTAAACAGCCAGTTGTATTGTGTTCTCCGAGAATTCGTCTGCCGTTGTATCAATTATTAGAACGTCATATTCCGACGATTGTTGTAATTTCTTATTCCGAACTTATTACGGATATCAAGGTTGAAGCTATTGATACTGTTGGAGATTCGGCATATTAATGAAACAAATATTTTTATATTTAATAAAAATATATCAGTGGTTTTCTAAATTCACCCCAAAAGTATGCCGATTTTATCCTACATGCTCAGAATATACAAAACAGGCAATTGAAAAATACGGAGCATTAAAAGGCGGCTGGCTTGGGATAAAACGCATTTGCCGCTGTCATCCGGGAAATCCCGGAGGTTACGACCCTGTGCCGGAAAAACTTAAATAGTTTTTATAAAATCAACAACTTCTTTTAATGAATAAATATTTTTCTGAACAAAGAAGTTTTTGTTTGTCTGTACTTTTACAAAGGTTAGATTTTTACCGTCTAAAAAGTCTTCGGTATAAGGTCTTAGCATAATTGACGGGATTACAACCATATCGCACTCTACATCTTTGACCGTTCTGATTAAATCATCAGTTGTAATAAGCCCCGCGACAGAAATATCCTGTCCCCAGTAATTTGATTTAACAGGATGTGTTTCAACGGTTAAATTATCGATTTTATTTAACTCTGTACAAACTTCTTCAAGCATATCTTTTGCCGCATATGAACAGGCAAAAATCAACTTGTATGGTTTTGATATTGATTTTGGAAGCTGTTGAGAATAAAAGTCATCCAGAGTTAATCTTAACGCTCCTACTCCATCATCAAGCTGGCAGAAATTACCGTAATATTTTGACGGAGGAATAGGTTTTTCTGCAAGGAGAAAGAACTCATCCGAACAGCAAACTCGTTTATATTTTGAGGCAATTTCAATAGTTTCCTGCGCACATTTTTTATCAACTCTTTTAAGCTCTCCGTCAGGTCTGAATTGAGTAATTCCGACAGGCACAATTGCCACAGAAAGCACTGTATTTTTCAATTTTGCTAAATCAGCTAAAGTTCTATCGAGTTCGGCTCCGTCATTTATTCCCGGGCAAAGTACGATTTGTGCATGGAACGGGATTTTATGTTTTCTAAACCATTTTAAATTATCAAGCGCCAAACCTGCATTAGGATTTCGAAGCATTTTTACCCTGAGTTCAGGATTTGTCGTATGAACTGAGACATAAAACGGCCCCAGATGCATACGTTTAATTCTGTCTTTGTCCTCTTCTTTAAGGTTTGTCAGCGTAATATATGTCCCTTGAAGATATGATAATCTATAATCATCATCTTTTATATAGAGCGTATCGCGAAGCCCCTTCGGCTGCTGGTCGACAAAACAAAATATACAATGATTTAAACATGGTTTAACTCTATCAAATACAGCACTTTCAAAAACAATGCCTAAATCTTCATCAAAATCTTTTTCAATCTCTATTTCTTCAATTTCACCGTTAGCCTTTTTAATTTCTACAGTAATAAGTTCTGATTTCATATAGAAATTATAATCAATCATATCCTGCATTTTGATACCATCGACGGTTAAAATTTCATCACCTTTTTCAATTTCCAATTCTTCTGCTATAGAATTTTCCAGAACACTATTTACTATTGCCGGCATTTTCCTTTTCGAACCCTTCTATCATTGAAATAAAATTATTGTATGCACAAATTGTATTATCTAAGACAATTCTTTGATAAAAATCAATAGGAGTATATTCATCCGCCATAATATTTTCGGCATTAACCTTATGCAAATATGCAAATGATTTTATATCTTCAAACATCTGTGTGCATTCATCTTTACTTAAAAATGAAGCACAGCACAATTTAACTTTAGCATCAGAGATAAATTGCAGAGGATTATTAGAAAACGGCTTTAACAACAGATTTTTAAGCTCTTTCATACCTTCTTTTGTTATAGAATAAAAAACAGATAACTTTCCGCCTTCTGACATAATTTTAGCTGACGTAATACATCCTGCTTTTTCTAATCTGACAAGTGCAGGCTTTAATGCCCCAAAACTAGGGTTTGTAAAAGCTAAAAATTTTTCCTCTATTCTTTTATGTATCGCATACATCGTCAAATCATGCTTTAGCAATACAAATAAAATCATCAAATCTATCATATAAGAAGCATATCATTAATAATCAATTTTAACAAATCGCAATACAACAGCAAAAAATAATATGTCTTACGTTATAACAACATATTATGAACAATAAATTAGTACGCTCAGTAAGGTTACCTTATCCCCAAACAAGAGGTTCTGTCGCAACCCGTCAAAATAAAGCCCGTCAAATGGTTCATCAGTTATTTGAAAATATTCATGATAAATTTGAAAACGGCAAAATGTCGATTGAGAATATACAAAAACATGTGACGGCAGTTATCCCCAAACAACTTAATGTTGTAGTAAAGGAAGGTTATGACCCCCGTTTTAATGGAGCTTTCAGCGATATTATATTTGCAAGTAACATAAAAAAAATCATAGGTACAACAATAGAATTTTTTAGTCCCGATCACAAGTTCAGTCAAGCATCTTTGCCAACATTAATACATGAATTTCAACACGTGACAGATCAAATATTCCATCCAAAATACTTAAGCAGAGTTCAGCATATGCAAAATTCAAATTACGCAACTGAAAAATACGATAAATTATACAATGATATATTATATACTCCAGAATTTCCTCAAAGCAAAACAGAAAAAACACAAATCTTAAAAATCGTCAAACGAAAACTGCACAAATTTTTAAGACGGAGACCTGTAGAAGAAAAATTGGATTATATTCAAGATGCCAGATATACACTTGAAATGGAACGGCAGGCTTATCTTACAGAATCTAAATATGCAAAAAAAATGATAGATGCAGGAATAAAAATTAATACAGATGATGCCATTGATGAATATGACAATATTTTTATGTTCAGCGAAAAAATTCAGTTACTCAAATGTATGGGGGTTGAAATTATTCAAAAAGAACGACGTAAGTTTGCTAATAAACTTGCAAAAAACAAATTAAGAAATGTAAATATTCAATCAAAAAAAATCAATTAATAATTTTCATATTCATTACTAACATTGTAAAATACAGATAAAAGAAAGGACAAATAATATGGTAGAAGCAGTAGGACAAAAACCATTACAACCGTTTACAACAATCAAATACACAACTCCTGACGGTGAAAATGTAACAGCAACAAAAAACAATGGGGTAGTAACTCTTGTAGGCGACAAAAACGGCATACGCCAAATGCCTGTAGAAGATTTCTTTAAAAATGAATTACCAAAACTTGAAAAAAGTCCGGAAAAAGATACTGTAGAATTATCAACATCAAACACGGCAGATAAAACAGATAAAGCTCCAGCCGCAGAAGTCAAAGCAGAACCTGTAAAAACAGAAGGTCAAAAACTTGATATTACAGCTTAAAAAAGAATAAAAAAAAGCGGGTCAGAAATAAATTTCTGACCCGCTTTTTTTATGGTCTGCATAACTTTTTATAAAGTTCAGAGATTGCAGTACCTGGAACAATCGGTTGGAACTGCGCAAACTTATTATAATCGCCATAAACGAAATTATCTCGTATTCCATAAGAGTCAATTACTCCTGTTTTATAAGATCGTTTTCCGCAGTCGAGTGTATATTGTGTCAGTGTATATTGAATTTTGTTTCCATTAACCGATTCATACTGCCCTTTATTATAAGATTTCAAAAGAAAGGTAAAACCGTAACGATCTTCAGTCCCTACAATTCCATCTTTATAGACATAATTGTTGTCATCAACTTTATGCCACATTACGTCAACAGTTTCCGCGTTAGCACAAACCGCAAATAATAATATTAATACTGTAAAACAAATCTTCTTCATACTCTATAGATAATTATACTTATTTTCGGATATTAATCTATCTTTTTTTATACAAAAAGAATGTATAGTTGTCTTGTTTGAAACTGTCAACAGCATCAAAATCTACACTTAGCAATGCAGCAACATCACATAAATATTTTTTAAACATTATTTCAAGTTTTCTTTTTGGGACTTCATATTCATTCGGCACCGACTTTCTTAACGAGTCAATATCGGTAATAAAATTAGCATCTCCTCCATACATTGCAACAAGAACATAGCGTCCTGATGGTACTGTCGCATTTACGTTTGACACAAAATAATCAGTAAAACTTCTGCTAAATATCTTATCCGCCATTAAAGAATGATAAATTATTAATGCGGGACGAATTATGATATCTTTCTGCTGAGATTTATCGTAATAATGAGAATTGTATGGATTTCGGACTTCCTTATGAAAATCTGAATTAAATACTCTCGGTGCACTTAACGCTCTAAAATAATATGGCGCATCCGAGCCAAAAGGCATTATGACAACATCATCACTCGTTAAATTTAACCTGTCAGCCTCCAGTTTGACAGTTTTAAATGCAATAGTTTTAAGATGTTCAAACCGTGACGCATTATACCACGTAAAGATTAGCGAACTTGCAAGAAATAAACTTAAAAAGATTTTACAATGTTTATCTGAAAAATTTTTAAAAAGTCCGCTAAGCGATAGCAGCACAATCGGCGGTAATAAATATAGAATATATCGTACAGTAAAAACATTCACCCTAAATAAAGAAAACAGAACTGATAACCCAAAACTCAATAAAAATATTTGATATAAAAGCTTCAAAAAACCATCTGATTTCTTAAAACCTTTTATAAAACCTATTACAAAGTAAACACAAGGTACTATAACTAATAATGTAAATAAAAAAGTAATGGAATACGGTTCTGTTGATGGCCAATAAATATTTTCAACAATAGAAGAACCAAAGAAATTTCTTATTACATCAACGAGATGAAAAAACTGCAAATCTCCTTCATGGCTTATTACAAAGACACTTCTCATTTTTGCATAATAACTTACTAGTACAAAATATGGTACTAAGGCAAGTATTTCAACACCGGCACCTTTTATATATTTTAAAAATGCATCCTTTTTATTCTTAAATAAATAAACAGAATAACAAATCAAAACAGAAAAGTTATATAAGATTCCGCCAACTAAAGTATATGGAATTAACACATTTACCGCAATAAGTTTAATTAATGACTTTATATCTTCTTTTTGTTCAAAATCAATCAAATAATTGAGCGAAAGAAGTACTAAAAAGACAACAAGCGGATACATTCTGATTTCAACAGAAAACAAAACCAGTAAAGGACTTACTGCAACTACTGCGGCAAGAAAAAATGCCTGAAGTTGAGGAATTATTTTTTTTGCGACAGTATAAGCAAGCGGCACAGATGCAATTCCAAAAATTAACGACAAAGAACGCATAGCAAATTCTCCGTCTCCAAATATTTTTATCCAAAAATGAAGAAGAAAGAAATACAGAGGTGTATGCTGTAAATCAACATTTAAAAGATTATCCATTATACCAAATGGAAAAGCTTGTTTTGCGGTTACCCATGAACAGGCTTCGTCGTACCACAAATCACCATTCATATACAAAACGCGTAAAAATATTGCTGAAGCTATTATTATACAAAATAAACTAATTTGTAATAATTTCTTTTTGTCCATTATCCCTTCTCCTTACAGGTATATAATACCATAATTTAAAGCTCTTGCGCTATATATTCAACTTCTGCAACATTTAATTTGAATATATTATAAACCATATCGTCAATTTCCTCTAAATATTTTTCATTAGGATTTGATATATATGCATTCACAAGAGTTTCTATATTCTTGCTATCACTTGATGACAATATCGGAAATGGAAATTGCACAAGATTACTCTTTAACACCTTCAAAACATTAAACTTCTTTTTGTTAATATACTGAAACAGCTTTGAATTTAAAAATGCAAGAACGGTTTTTATATTGTGAGTTTCTACATTTGGAATTAAGATATTTGCACTATTCAATACTAATAAACCTTTATTATCATAAGCAAAAACAAGATTTTTTGATATAAATTTATAAATAAGTTTCTCCTGCGCTCTATATAAATCATCCGGTGCACATTGTTGAAATTTATCAGGCATATAATAAATATATTTATCAGTATCTTTAAGAATATATTTGTTTACTTCTTTTCCTGTATAAATCATTTCAGCTCCCGGCTGTTTTGAAATTATATGCTGTTTATTATTACCGGTCACTATACCAAGCCCCCAACGACTGTTTACAAGTGTCGAATGCGAGATTGAATATATTTTCTTGAGAAGTTCGGCGTCTTTATTATTAAAAATAGCGAAATTGTAATTTTCAGTTTTCTCAAATAACCTTTGATCAATCCTGGTAACTGAACCATTTGAAGAAACCAAAATTGTATGAGGATTAGTTTTATCAAGTTTAAGAAGTACAACATCTGTTAAAACTCCTGAAAAAACTTTTCCATACATAGATATTTCGCGAACAGCAAAATTATTTAAAATAAATTCACGAATATCCTTATGTGTTTTTATATTTAAAATAGCTTCAGGAAGCACAAAACTGCAAGAACCTTCATCATTCAAGAGTGTTGCAGACTTAGCAATAATATAAGAAAAAGATTCCCCCGATTTTATATTAGGAAAAAGCTTTCGGCTTTCAGGTTTAACTTGAGCTCCCCACGGAGGATTTGTTGCTATAACATCAAACTTTGATTTAAAGAGTATATTTTCGGAAATAAAATCAACATTATATATGTTTGGTTTAAACTCAACATCTTTAAATTTTATTATCAAATTAATTTTAGCAATAAAACATGCAATCTCATCTATATCACACCCCCATATATTTTGCGGGTTGCAAACTTTTGATGCGGCACTCAGCAAAAAACTCCCGGTTCCGCAGCAAGGATCCAGAAAAGTAGCATTTTTAGACAAATCAGCGGTTATGGATTTCACTACTGACTGCGGGGTATAATAAGAGCCTTTTTGATTTTTGTTACCCTCATTTAAAAGTGATTGATAAACAATTCCGATAAAATCCTGTTCGTCCAACGGCAAAGGGATATTCAACAAATAGTCATCATTGATTTGTACATTAAAATTGTACAATATCTCGTTTAAATACTCATTACTTGTCTGTTGGTAATCGTTGGAAGAGAATTTGATTAGTCCATTTTTAGCCAGAAGATTCCGCGCAATGTTATAAATTACTGTCCTAACATCAATATTTTTATCCTTTAGATAGTCTAAAATAGATGACAAAAAAATTTCATTTTCAGAATGAGAAAAATATTCTACAGGTATTATATTTTTAACTGAATACTGTTTATTAGCACGTTTCGTAAGGCGAGAACGATTATCATCCTCATTTCCCGTACTTTTCCCTAATCGCTCCCAATTATTCTTCGTTGCTTTAGAAATATTTAAGTCTTGCATAGTTAAATTTTATCAAGATGCTTAGGGTTTGTAAAGATAAAGTATTTTAGATATAATATTCTTGTAAATTTAAATAAAAAAGTTTTCTAGGGTTCCGCGATAAATTTATTATCGGTCAGGTCCAAGAGAAAACGCACAAGTAATTTGTGTACACGGAAGGATAAAAGCCCGGGAGATATTTTAAATATCTTTCGGGCTAAATTTATGAAAGGAATAAAATATGCATTGGATACTTCTTTTTATTGCAGGTTTATTTGAAATAAGCTGGGCAATAGGACTAAAATTCTCACACGGATTTACACAAATTATTCCGTCAGCATTGACAGTAATTTGTATGATATTGAGTTTTTATTTTTTAGCACTTGCTCTAAAAAACCTACCCCTTGGCACAGCATACGCAATATGGACAGGAATAGGAACTGTAAAACGACAGTCAGTTTGATGATTTTGAGCTGGGAGTTTGAGTATTTTAAAAGTAGGTTTTGATAATCTATAATTACCGAAACACATACATCATTGATGCGGTAAATCACAGATTTACCACATCCTACTTCTTGTTCATATCCCATATGATAAAGATATTACAGGCAAGTTCATAAATGTAAAAATCACAGATTGTAAGACTTGGTACTTTAATGGTGAAATTATATTACAAAATTTTAACAATTATTCAAAATTAAGCAATTTTCAAATTTTACATACTTTATATATTTATGTAGAAGGAATATAATTGTGCCAGTATCTCAAATTTTATTGGATAATAACATAGAAACATCCTCCAGCCTTTTTAAAGTTAAACAAGGTAATGTAAATATTAATACCAATCAATTTAATATTCAACAAGGACAGCTTCAAGAAGATACTTTTACAGGCAAAGATGTAAGTAAGAAGAAATTAAATTATAGCGTAATTGCCTTGACTGTAGCTACAGTTTTAGGAATAGCTACGGAGTTTTTGTTTGCAAAAGGTAAACATGTAAAAATGTTATGGAGTAAACTAACTAGAGAAATTAAGCCAAAACAAAATAAAGAAATTCATGAGATAAAACCTAAAATTACATCCGAACCTATAAAGACTGAAATACAAGAAACTTCTAAAATTTCGGATGAAATAGACGAAAGCATAAAAGAATTAGAAGAAATCGAAAGCAAAAAAGAGCTAAGTAATAATGCAAATGAAATGGGGTTACGTCAACAGCATAGAGTAAAAGAAAAAGAAGCTGAAAAACTTTGGGAAATAATGGAAAAAGAAAGAAATGAATTCTTTGCCGCGAATAAAAATAATATTCCTTCCGAAGAGGAAAGATATGAGGCATTTTTACCACTAATGAGAATTGAATACGGCGGAAGCTTTAGAGACAACGTGTTCGAGGCAAAACAACTGGCAAAAGAACCCGAAAATTGGCTTCTTTATATTTGGGGTAAAACTCCAAGAGGAAAAGAATTATCTTTGGAATATATTCTAAAAAAAATGGAACCTAAAGAATTGGATTTATATAATAATGCTAAATGGATTTTAGATAGTAAAAAATTGCAATATGATGAATTAGATTTAGCAAAGACAATTATATCAGACCAAAGAGAATTGATAGAAGAGTTCGCAACAACAGGTAAATTCGCTAGCTATGGTGAAGTAATAGGGCATAGTAAAGCTTATACAATAAATAGCCCGCTAAGGCTCGGTTATAATGTTGATGATACACTAAAAGTAATTCTTGATGAGGGTTTTAGAACGGTTGAACCAATTGAAGATCCTGTTACTGTATACAGAGCCGTAAGCGGGGGAAAAGCTGATGGTAGCATTGATTTTATAAATAATCTTATCAAAGCAAAAAAGGGGGAGACCTTCATTGATAAAGGATATTCATATTCCTCTTTTAGCGAAAAAGGAGCATGTTCATGTAATGGAATAGCTGATCTTGGAACAGATACAGTAAAGCTTAAAATAATTGTTCCAAAAGGTGCCAGAGTATCTAATGGTTCTCATTATGACCAAAACGAATTGCTATTCCCAAGAAATGCGGAGTTTAGGGTAGTTGAAGAAGCAACGAGACCGGAACCGTATGTTTTTTATAATCCCGATGGTAAAAAAGTAGAAAGGCGTCAACCTTTTGAAATAACTCTTGAATATGTTTGTAAATAGTTACATGGATTGTCTGTTGGGCAAGTATGCCCAACAAGTTTAAAATACTCAAACTGCTCTTTAATTACTCAGTGGCAAAATCGCCTTGAGGAGGAAAGATAAGGTAATTTTTTAGAAAAATAAAAATTTTAAGTGAGTAGAGAAAGAGTAAAGTGAGTAATTTTAAATTGGAATGCTCAACAGACTTCCGACTGGTTCAAAGCCCGATGGATTGCCACGCTTCGCTCGCAATGACTGACAAACACTTCCGACCAAATTACTCAAAAAAATACAGGAACCATAGGAACAGTAATTTTGGGAATTATTCTGTTTAAAGAACCGGTAAGCGTAATACGAATTGCATGCATTGCTCTAATCCTATGCGGAATAACAGGATTAAACTTATTGTCAGCCTGATGGGATTCGAACTCTGAAAAACATTGTTATTACAACAAAAAAGACCTCTTTTGAGGTCATTATTTTTAGTGGGGCGCCTGATGGGATTCGAACCCATGCATATCGGAACCACAATCCGAGGTCTTAACCGCTTGACGACAGGCGCCATCAACGTATATTTATAATACCAAAAAAAGGTTTAAAATCAAGAGGTAAAATTATATTTATTATAAAAAAGTCCGATTATAAAATCGGACTTTTAAACTTAATTTATTCTTTGGAACATATACCCAATGCCGCGAGCAGTTAGGATAAGCTCCGGATTTGCCGGGTCAGTTTCCAATTTTGAACGTAATCTTGAAATATGGACATCAACAACACGTGTATCAATTCTATGATCAGGCGGATATGCCCATACGTGCTGTAATATTTCGTTTCTTGAAAATGCTTGACCTGAATTATTTACAAGTAATTCAAGCAAACTGAATTCCATACCTGTAAGTCTAATTCTTTCATTTTTTCTATAAACTTGACGTCTTGCTGTGTCAATTTTAATATTACCTGTTGTAATAACATTTTTGGTAACTTTACCTGATGGAGTAACCATTTCTCTGTTATTAGTTCTTCTTAATACTGCTTTTACACGAGCTTCAAGTTCTTTTGGGCTGAAAGGCTTAATCACATAATCATCAGCGCCTAATTCTAAACCGGTAATTCTTTCTGAAACATCACCTAATGCTGTCAGAATAATAATTGGAACATCTGAAGAACGTCTAATTTCTCTTGTTACACCATAGCCATCCATTTTTGGCATCATTACGTCAAGAACTACCAAATCCGGATTATATTTATTAAAGGATGCTACAGCCTCTTCGCCGTCTTGAGCTGTATATACATCATAACCTGCCATTTTAAGACGAGTTTCCAAAATTCGTCTGATACTTGATTCGTCATCAGCTAAAAGGATACGTTGACGATCTTCTGTTTCATTAGGCATTTCAACATTTTCTGACATAGTCTTTTCCTTACTTACTTACAAAATCTTACACAAACTTTTACTTAAAAAAGAAATATTACGTTATATTTATTTTTCTATATTTTTATAACATTATGTTACACTAAGTTACAAAAAATTGCAAGCATGTATTTTTTAGTTTTTATAACTTTGCCTCAAGAATTTTCTTAAACTTTTCCAAATCTTCACGGGTGTCTATCCCAACAGGGACAAAGTTTACAACCGAAGTTTTTATTTTCATACCATTTTCTAAAGCTCGTAGTTGCTCAAGACTTTCTGTTCTTTCTAAAGGTGTCTGCATCAGTGTTGTCATTGCTTCTAAAGCTTTTCGTTTGTACCCGTATATTCCTAAATGACCATAATAGGTTGCTATGCCGGAATTTCGTTCAAACGGAATTCTTGAGCGTGAAAAATATAATGCAAACTTGTTATTATCAATGACACATTTAACAAGGTTTGGATTATCGATTTCTTCATCATCTTCCAACACGCGAATGAGAGTTGAAATATCAGCTTTATCATCTTCTTTAACGTTTCTGATGACATCATCAATACTTTCAGATTTAATTAACGGTTCATCCCCTTGAAGATTACAAATATAAGATATTTCAGGGTGACGGCTTACAACTTCCATAATTCTGTCAGAACCACACTTGTGGTCAACCGAAGTCATTTCAACTTCTCCGCCGAAAGATTTCACACAGTTATAAATTCGTTCATCATCAGTAGCAACAATTATCATATCAGCAAGCTTTGCGGCTTGCGCTTTCTCATACACCCATTGAATAACAGGTTTTCCCATAACTTCTAATAAAGGTTTTCCTTCAAGTCTTGATGAACCGTATCTAGCCGGTATAATTATTGCTGTTTTAGACATTTCTTCTCCTCTAAATTTAGACTCTTTTAACTACAAATGAAGTCCACTGGTCTTGTTCAATTTCTTCTACAAGTTCTAAACCTTCACGCTCATAAGCTTCAATTACCATATCACGCTTTTCATAAAGAATACCGCTCAATGACATTATCGCTCCCGGCTTCATTAGGTTTTTCAAATCACCCATAATTTCGGCAAGAACAAAATGAAGAATATTTGCACAGACAAAATCAAACTTATCTTGTATTTTGTCGGCTGTACCAAGTTCAAAAGTACATTCTACTTCATTTTTTTTTGCGTTTTCCTTAGCCACATCAATTACAGTTTCATCATTGTCACAGCCGTAAACATAGCTTGCACCGAATTTCTTAGCCAGAATTGACAATATACCAGACCCCATACCAATATCTGCTACTTGGTCGTTTTGCTTCAGGTACTTTTCAAGAGCTTTCATGCATAGCTGAGTCGTTTGGTGTGTGCCTGTTCCGAATGCACAGCCAGGTTCAAGCTTGATAACAACTTCACCTTCTTTTGGTTCATATTCAATCCAGTCAGGAACTACTGCTATTTTATCCGTAACATGTGTTACATCCCATTTCTCTTTCCATTTTTGAGACCAGTCTTCTGTTTTCTTTTCCTCAAGTACAAAATCCCATGAGCCAAGTTCTTCTTCTATCAAACCGCGTGCCAAAAACTCTTCTCTAGACATATCAAGAATATTTTCTATATCAAATTTCAACTCTTCATAAGCATCTTCACCGTCATAGCGCAAAAAGATTTTTAAAGTTCCCTCTGTAGTTGAAACCATTTCCAAATCTTTGTAGGCTTCTTCAGCAAGAACAACACCTTCACAGTCAAAATTTTCAAAAAAGATTTCTGAAATCAAATCTTCCATTTCAGGATTTATCTGCAATCTCAATTCAAAATAATTATTATCCATAGTCTTCCTTAAATAACAGAGTCGGCATAATAAATGCCGACAATACCGTTTATAATTTTTTAATAAATTTTATCCTTCAAGAAAAGCTCCCATTTTGCGGAATTTATCATAGCGCTGATTTCTTAAATCATCTGATGACATGCCTGCCAAACTGTCAAGAGCTTCCAGAATTGTTTTCTTCATTTCAGCTGCCATAAATTCATAATCAGTATGTGCACCTCGAGTTGGTTCTTTAATCGCACCATCAATAATTCCATGCTCCAACAGATGAGGAGCTGTAATTTTAAGTGCAGTAGCGGCTTCAAGATTTTTAGAGGCATCGCGCCATAAAATTGAAGCACAACCTTCAGGTGAAATAACTGTGTAATATGCATGTTCAAGCAAATAAACTTTATTTGCAACAGCTAAACCTAACGCTCCACCTGAACAGCCTTCGCCCGAGATAATTGCGATAACTGGGACACCTAATTTTTGCATTTCACGAAGATTTGTAGCAATTGCGGCACCTTGAGCATGTTCTTCTGCGCTAATTCCGGGATAAGCGCCCGGCGTATCAATAATTGTAACAATCGGTATATTAAACTTATCAGCATGCTTAAACAGTCTTAAAGCTTTTCTGTATCCTTCCGGCTGAGGCATACCAAAGTTATATTCAAGATTTTCTTTTGTAGATTTACCTTTCATAGTACCGATTATCATAATCGGACGTCCGTCAAGCTTGGCAAGACCGCCGACAATCGCTCTATCGTCAGTACCGACTCTATCCCCGTGAAGCTCTACAAAATCAGTAGTCATAAGATTGACATAGTCCAAAAACTTCGGTCTTTCAGGATGTCTTGCAATCTGCATTTTCTGGGTTGGATCAAGGTTTGCAAACAATTCTTTTTTAAATTCTTCTGCTTCTTGTTCCAAAGTTGATATATCTTTATTTAAATCCATGCCGGACTCCAAACTCTTTTTTTTTAGTTCCTCAATTTTTTCTTGAATTTCCAATATAGGTTTTTCAAAATCTAAAGCTGCTGCCATAATTAACACTCCTTACTCATGCATAGCCAAGATGTTTGCTAATGTATCTTTTAAATCTTTTCGGGAAGAAACAACATCGACCTGACCGTATTTCATCAAATACTCCGCAGTTTGGAAATCAGCAGGAAGTTTTTGACGAATAGTTTGTTCAATAACTCTTCTGCCTGCAAACCCAACTCTGGCACCTTGTTCTGCAACAATTATATCGCCAAGAGTACCAAAACTTGCGGTAACTCCGCCAAAAGTAGGATCGGTAATTAAGTTTATATATAGCAAGCCTGCTTCATCAAGTCTTGCAACCGCACAAGAAGTTTTAGCCATCTGCATTAAACTCAAAGCACTTTCCTGCATTCTTGCACCACCTGAAGATGTAATTGCAAGAACAGGAAGTTTAAGTTCAATAGCTTTTTCCATAATTCTTGTGACTTTTTCACCTACAACACTACCCATAGAACCGCCCATGAAATCAAAATCCATAATTGCAGCGGCAACTTTGTGACCGTCAATTGAAGCTATACCGGTAATAACGGCATCATTGAGATTAGTTTTTTTCTGAGCCGCATCAATTCTGTCTTTGTAGCTCTCTGTATCAACAAATTCAAGCGGGTCAGTAGGTTTGATATCAGTAAATAATTCTTCAAAAGACCCCTCATCAAACAGTTGATTTACTCTTGTTCTGGCATTAACTCTAAAATGGTAATCACAAACAGGACAAACCATGCTATTTTCTTCTATATCTTTTTTTAGTAATTGAGCATCACAATGAACACATTTAGTCCACAAATCAGGGTTTGCCTCAATTTCTACTCTCGCTTCCAGAGCTCTTCTTTGAATTTGAGCTTCTTTACGCTTTTCAAACCAATCTTGAACTGTCATATATAAATTCCTTTTTCTATATCCCTATAAATAAAAATTAAATTTACTTACAAGATAATTATACACAAAAAAGTGATAAAGGCAAAAACGGGTTAAGTTAGTTTACAAAACACAAAAAATTATTGATTCATTGAGGTGTCTCTGTAATGTTTTCTGATTTGTTCTTGCAAATCTCCGGAGATTTTAACATTCTGAAGTGCCATATGGTATTTACGTAAATTTGCAATATTTTCGGATTCTTCCAACAGATTGCGTTTCGGTTTATTGACATTTACCCCGTCTTTAACTTTTTCAAACTCGGTTTTTGCCTCTTTAGAAATAATTCTGGCGACTACTTCATCTAAATCACTTCCAGACACTCCATATTTTGAAGCAATTTCTGACACAGTTTTACCTTGTGGAAAAGTATAGAGCCAATTAACGGATAATCTGTCACCTTCTCCTACATGCATAATCCCCTTTTGATGCGGAGTGTACATAATATCTTTTTTAAACGGACTGTGACCTAACCCTACCGCATGCCCTATTTCATGAAGGATTGTATGATAAACTTCTTCTTCATCCATATAATCTGCATGCACAAGCCCTTCGGTCAAACCAATAGCAACTTCTGCGCTATAAAGACGATTTGAATTGTCATACTGAAAGATACAGTGACCAAGCGCCTGTCTTTCAACTCGTTTCCACTCGATATTTACGTTTGAAGACATCAAATTGTCAACCACGACAAACGAAACTTTTCCGTTTGAAACGCGATGCCATTCATCCAGAGCCTTTTTAACATATTGTCTGTATTTTAAATCCTGTCCTTTTTTGGAGTAAAACTGCATAGGCGCAATGTAAACTTTCAGAGGCATAAAATTCCACCTCATAAGGCGTCCGTTTTTTACAGATTCTTGTAAATATGTTTTCTTCTCCATATTTTTATTGTATAATAAAAAGTACCAGAAAAAAAGTGAAGATATTACAGACTAAGGAGAAAAATTATGGGTATGGATTTAATGAATATCATGAAACAAGTTCAAAATGTTCAGAAAAAAGCAGGCATAATGCAAGAAGAACTTGCGAATCTTGAAATTACAGGAGAAGCGGCTAACGGTGCCGTAAGTGTTTTATTTGACGGTCAAGGCAAATTTAAATCAATTTCTCTAAAACCGGAAGCTATTAATCCTGAAAACCCTGCTTCTGTTGATTCTGAAACAGTAGAAATGCTTGAAGATATTATTACTCAAGCAATGAAAGATGCAAGCGGAAAAGCTGCAGCTGAAATGGAATCAAGAATGAAACAGCTAACAGGCGGGATCCCAATTCCGGGATTATTTAAGTAAGAATTATGATATACCCGAAATCAATAGCAGCATTAATAGAGCAGTTTCAGAAATTTCCTTCAGTAGGACCAAAATCTGCTCAAAGAATGGCATTCCATATATTAAGAATGCCTTCAGCTGATGTTGAAAATTTTGCAAAAGCAGTGATTGAAGCAAAACAAAACACAAGAACTTGTGAAATTTGCTTCAATTTATCTGCGGCAAGCCCCTGCGAAATATGCGCTTCAACCCAGCGTGACCGTTCCACAATTTGCGTTGTTGCTGAAACAAAAGACTTGATTGCAATAGAAAAAACTAACGAATTCAAAGGACTGTATCATGTTCTGCAAGGGCTTATTTCTCCTATGGATGGAATTGGTGCAGATGATATTAGAATAAAAGAACTTTTAAACAGACTGACTAACGATGAAGTTAAAGAAGTTATTCTTGCTCTTAGTCCTTCTGTTGAAGGTGAAGCTACAAGCCTATACCTAACTAAGCTAATTAAACCTTTTGGCATAACAGTTTCTCGAATTGCATTTGGTTTGCCTGTTGGCGCAGATTTGGAATATGCCGACGAAATAACAATTGCAAAAGCAATTGAAGGTCGCCATGAAATTTAATTAAGGCTCTGCTCACTAATGCCGCCTCGCCTTAAACAGCACCGCTCGCACTAGCAACGAGACTCAACGTCTTCGTTAACGCGTGCTCCCCTGTCGCGGACGCTCCTGCCTCTGCTCGGTGGCACAAAAAAAACCTGATTTCATAGAAATCAGGGATAAAATTTGTAGGGGAAAAATTAAATTGGAGTTAAAATATAAAATAAAACTTGTTATGCAATATGTAACATTTGTTTGTTATACGTTGCTATAAAATTCATTTGCATAAATAACAAATCTGATCTATCAACAAAAGCTTCATTAGTTGCAGGTGCCGCTGTTACCTGATCTTTATATAAATCTTTTAATTTGCTGTCAATTTTTTTTAAATCTGCAACTGCCATATTAAAGCCTCTCTCGATTGTTCATTTATCTCTCTTATATATATAAAGTATATACAAGCTTTAAAATTTCAAACCTGCATTTCTTTGTTACATTTCGTTACATTTGATAAATTATTTTAATAATATAGCAACTTATCAGATTACAATGTTTTTATATACTTGTAGGGAAAACAGAAAGCAGAATTCGCATGTCCAATCAAGCAATAAATCCACTGAATATACCTAGCTTACAGGTAAAAAATCAAGTCAATTTTCAGCAAAATCCGGCTGGTGCACAAACCTCAATGCAAGGTATTGACCGAGAAACAGTAAAACAATCCGTTGATAATTCATATCTTGCAAACCGGGCAAAAGCATCCGAAGACAGCAATCCTCTTGCTACACTCGGACTTGGTACTGCCGTTTGGTATGGATTGAGCAAAGGGATGGACAAATTTAACCCAAAATGTGAAGGCGCATACAGAGACAGCATTTTAGGCAAGCTCGGCAGCTGGGGTGACAATTTTTCTATTAAGAATCCTGTAGGCAGAAGAATTGAAGGTTCTCTAAGATGGCTTGATAAAAAACTTGATGCACTGGCTTCAAAAAATAAAATTGTTAATGCTTTAAGAAATCACTCAACTCGTCCTGAATGGGATTTTGCAAGAACACCGGGGGCAGGTTTACACGGTTTCTTAGCAATGGATACAAAAAATATAATGGAGGAATTCCTAAAACCGATTTCCGGCAGACAAGCTAAAGGTATTTTTGGAATGCCTTTAGGACTAAAACATAATTACTATCAAGGTCTTGAACAATACGGTAAAATGACACAGCAAGAAATCAACGCTTTTGTTGATGGCTTAAAAGGTCTGAAACCTGCTGAAAAAGCAATGAAATTACAGCTCAAGGAACTGGAACTTCTGGGTGCTGATATGGGTATTGCAGCCAAAATCCAAGCAAAAACAGGCTTAACAGGTTTAGAAAAATTTGCCAGAAATTTAAAAATTAAAAAACTAGGATTCAAATCACTAAGAGAATACAAAGAAATCACAGAACATTTACTTGATAATCCTGATAAAATAATGAATGCTTTATCTAAAGCTGACAAAAATATCAGAGTATCTATATGGAGAAAACACGGAACTTGGGGCAAAATTAAAAATCATCTGTTTGGCAGAACGGCATCTTTGCAGGAATATCACAACAAATATCTGGCAACATTAGGCAAAGGTAACCATACTAAACTAGGCAGATTTTTACCAAAATCACTCAGCTGGTTTTTAGAAGGATGCACAAACAGATTTGCAGGCGGTAAACTTGCTGTTGCAATGCAGGCTGGTATTTTCGCCGATATGTTGTACCATACAATAAAAGCTCCAAAAGGAGAAAAGGGTAAAACGTTCGCGGAAAGATTTGTAAATGACTTTACATACTTCCTTGCTATGGTTGCGGGTATTGCTGTAATCCACAAAATCGGCGGTTTTAAATACCTCGGAATTAAAAATAAAGCAGGTGTTGAAGCATATAGAAAAGGACTTGAACAGTTTAACTTTAAACGCAACGCAGGTTTATTGGGCACAAAAAAAGCTTATAAATTCGCAGAAAAACGCTTGGATGTATTACTGGGCAAGAAAAACCTCAATTTCTTTGAAAAAATGCTCTACAAAGTTGGAAAATTCGTCAACATGGGTAACGAACGCAAACTAAGCTATGTTTCTAAGAGCAAAATAAATATGAATTGGTTAAGAAAACTTGCTAACGGAAACCTTTTAGGTGTGCCTCTTAGGGTTTACATCGCTATGGGGATGGTCTCACCTTTCTTAGCAAAATTCACAACTCAACTAACACATAAAATCTTCGGAAAACCAACAAATTCTGTGCTTGATGAAGATAAAGAACCGCAAGAATTACAACAACCGCAACAAAATCAAACGCAAGATAATATCCAACAAATACAAAAACATACATTTAACCATAGAAATCCTAATGAATATTCCAGCGACACAAACCTGATAAAAATGCGAGCAAACGGTCAAGCTACAGGGGTAAATGGGGTAAATGGGGTAAATGGGACACAGCAAACACAACAAACAGCTCAGTCTAATGCAAAACAAGAAACAAAAGATAACAAAACAGAACAAGAACCTGTAAGAACTTATATTCCTTCACCCGTTGGAATGGTTCCGCAAGGTCCTGATATGAGTGCTTACAATCAGGCAATTGCACAAGTTGATGCGGCTGAACAGTACGCACAAAGTGTTCTCAAAATGAATTAGCCATATGCTGAGTTTGCAAACAAAATAAAAATATGCTAAAATAAGATAAGCTCGGTATAGGCGTTAATTTTGTTCCTACATTTATATAAATAGGGAGAGTTAACTCCAGGGCATTGAAGTATACCCGCCGATAACTTTATCGCCAGCGGGAAACGGATTATTCCCGGGTTCTCACCCACCTGCGAGTCCAAGCAGGTAACAAAATCCGCTTATACGGGGCTTTTTTATTTGCACTTACTGCACCGATATGTTATACTAAAATCAGGGAAAATGTGTTACCTGTAGGTATGATATGAATAAAATTTTAACAGTAATATTATCAGAAGAACTTTCAACATCGGAAGTATTAAAACTTTTTGCCGATGAATTTGACAATCTTGATGTGCGAGAAACCCACAATTGCACCTGCGCATTTGATACAATATCAACGACAAAAGAGAAATCTATCTTGATTGTTGATTTATCAATGAACAAACAAGCTAAAATAGATTTAATATTAAACATAACAAAAGAAAATAAAAATTGTAAAGTTCTGGCGTTATCTGATAATCCATCTGTTGACCTTATTATTGAAATCATGAGAGCAGGAACCAAAGAGTTCCTTCCCGTTCCGATTATAAAAAACGAATTTTGTTCAGCTGTAAAAAAACTTATTTCTGATTTTGATGAACAAAAAAAACACAGCCGCTGTAAAATTATTTCAGTATTTTCAAACAAAGGCGGTATTGGTAAAACCTCACTTGCTTCAAATTTAGCTCTGGAACTTGCAAAACTAACAAAAGAAAATATTGCATTAATTGACCTTAATTTCCAGATGGGTGACATTACAACATTTTTAGACCTAAAGCCGTCATTCAATATTTCTTATATGTTGGAAAATTTGGACAAAATTAATGAAACATTTTTGTTAAGCACTCTTGAAAGATATAAAAAATCAAGCTTATACGTATTGGCAGATCCTCCTTATTTCAAGCAAGCCGACAACATTCAGCCTAAACAAATTACAAAACTTTTTAATACTTTAAAAGAAACTTTTTCCTATATAATTGTAGATGCAGAAGCGAGCTTTGACGGAAAAAACATTACTGCGCTTGACAATTCAGACTTAATAATGCTTGTGACGGTTGCAAACCTTCCGGCGTTAAGAAATACCCAAAGATGTCTTGAACTTTTTGACAAACTGGGATATGAAAAAGATAAAACAAAAATTATAGTTAACAGATATATGGAAAACGACGAAATAAAAGAAGCAGATGTCGAAAGAGTCCTTTCAAAAGACATTTATTGGAAAATACCGAATAACTATTTTGCAATTATGTCTGCAATAAATAAAGGGATTCCTGTTAGTGAAATCAATGATTCTACAAATATCGCACAAAGCTACAAAGGACTTGCACAAATTATTTCCGACAATATTTACAGACAAAATATGGCAGCAAAATTTGAAAATATTTTAAACAGTTAAAGGAGAAAAATGGGTTTAGCAGACAGATTTAAAGAAAAACTTGAAAATAAAGATATATTTCAAAAAAACGAAATTGATAAAACTTTAGAAACTAATAATATTAGATTCATTTCAAAACCGATTGAAAAATTTAAACCGGAGTGTAACATATTACAAGAGCCGGTGCAGGAAATTGAGGCACAACAAACAACCCCTAAACTCGAAGATTTAGAAACCGAAATAATTTCAAAAATTCGAAAAACTCCATACTGGGATGAATATTCTACAAATCGACAGAAAAATATGATTAGCAAATATTTTGAAATAAAAAAATCTAAATATACGACAGAGAATATTACAATTTCAGAAAAGCAGGAATTTATCAGTAATATATTGGCTTTAGCTAATAACAGATAATAATATAAAACGAAGCGGCGGAGCAAATGCTCCGCCGCTTCGTTTTATTATGAAAAATTTATTTCACATCAATCATTTTTTCTACATAAATTTCTTCCAAACAATCAGCATAAGCAAGCTGAGTAATCCAGTGAATATAAGCAGAAAATGTTGTAAAAATTGAAAGATATAAAACTGCCGGCACAAGAAAATACCATTGAGTTGCAAAGTTCTCATTACCTGCAATAATAAACATTGCCCCAAATCCAATAACCAAAATTATACCTAATAAAACACCCGCCATAACTATAATTTGAGCTGCAATATTTGTAACAAAATTTACTACTATAAATTTCAGGGCTGTAAATATAGTTTCTTTAAATTCTTTCTTCATAAATTGAAAAACTAACATAGGATTAAATAATTCTTTACTATACTCAAAATTTTCACAATATTTCATATACACCATTGCCAAAAATGGAGAAAGAATAAACAATGGGATTATAATTAAGAATAATAAAATCAAGAAAATTAATGAAAAACCAATTAATAATGGCGTATTATTTTGGTAGTTTGCAATAACATAAGCAAAACCGCCTATAATCAATCCCATATAAATAAAACAAGGGATTGAAACATATAATGACCAAACAATTGCAAGCGGTAGTCCTTTTATCCCGTGAATTAAACAATCCCACGAAATTTGCGGAATGCCATAAGGTTCATTAAATCTTCTGTTTAAAAACTTATACCATAGCCCCTGAAGCATAAGTATGGGTACAAGAGAAAGCACTAATAATACCACCCCTGCGATTAGCAAAGATACTATCACATTTTTTGATGCATCTTTATCTATCATTTGAATTGTTGTTGCCGTCATACAAGGCAAAAAGAACAATAACGCTGCAAAAAAGTGTTGTTTTTTCATCTCTTCGCCTTCAAACAAATTTTGGAACGCATTAAGAATTTTATCCATATTAACCTCTCAAACTAATTACAAACTTGATATTACAATATTTTTAGGTTCAAATCAAGCTCTATATAAAAAGTTACAAGAAATCAAATTTTTATACTAAAATATTGTTATGGAACATAAAAAATTTAAAATAAGTTCAAAATATAAACCTTCAGGAGACCAGCCAAAAGCTATCGACCAACTAACAGAAGGAATAATTAAGGGATATGATACCCAGACTTTACTTGGGATTACAGGTTCCGGAAAAACTTTTACGATTGCAAATGTAATCGAGAAAGTTCAAAAGCCTACACTGATTATTGCACATAACAAAACGCTTGCCGCTCAGTTATATAACGAGTTTAAGGAACTTTTTCCTGATAATGCAGTTGAATACTTTATCAGTTACTATGATTATTATCAGCCGGAAGCATATATTCCCAGAACTGATACTTATATTGAAAAATCATCCTCCATAAATGAAGAAATCGACCGACTTCGACACAACACCACAAGAAGTCTGTACGAACGGGATGATGTCATTGTTATCGCTTCCGTAAGCTGTATTTACGGCTTGGGATTACCCGAAAATTATTTCAAAGGTTCGGTTGAAATTAAAGTAGGGGATGAAATTGACCGTGACGTATTTTTAAAACATCTGGTTGAAACCCGCTACGAACGAAATGATTTGGAATTAAAATGTTCAACATTCAGAGCAAGAGGCGATATCGTCGAAATTATGCCGGCTTATGAAAAAATCATCACTAGAATTTACTTTTTTGGTGACGAAGTTGAAAAAATTGTTCGCATTGATAATGTTTCAGGAGAAATACTTGAAACTCCGGACAGTGTTGTAATTTACCCTGCTGTTCACTATATTTCATATGACGAAAACGAAGAAGAAACTATTACCTTAATACGACAGGAATTACAACAGCGCCTTATTGAACTTAATAATGAAAACAAACTTATTGAAGCCCAAAGACTTGAACAACGGGTCAAATATGACATTGAAATGTTAAAAGAAATGGGCTACTGCACAGGTATCGAAAATTATTCCCGAATTATAGAACGGCGTCCGGTAGGCTCGGCTCCGGCGACTTTGTTAGATTATTTCAGAGGAGATTTTCTAACAATTGTGGATGAATCGCACGTAACACTACCGCAAATCAAAGGTATGAGTCATGGAGATGCGGCTAGGAAAAATGTTCTTGTTGATTACGGGTTCCGTCTGCCTTGTGCAAAAGATAACAGACCTCTGAAAAACGAAGAATTTTACGACAAAGTTAAACAAAAAATCTATATTTCAGCAACACCCGGCAACTTCGAAAAAGATACATCAGCACAGATTGTGGAACAAATTATCCGCCCTACAGGACTTCTTGATCCCAAAATCTCGGTACGTCCGATTGATACTCAAATTAATGATTTGAAAGAAGAAATCAAGAAACGTGCAGATAAAGATGAAAGAATTCTTATCACTACATTAACTAAACGTATGGCGGAAGATTTAACTGATTTCTTTTTGCAAGAAGGAATACGCGTTAGATATCTGCATAGTGAAGTTAAATCAATTGAGCGTGTGGAAATTCTTAGAGATTTAAGACTAGGTGAATTTGATGTTCTTATTGGGGTCAATCTTTTAAGAGAAGGACTGGATATTCCAGAAGTTTCTCTTGTAGCAATAATGGATGCAGATAAAGAAGGCTTCTTGCGCTCAGATACCAGCCTTATCCAGACAATCGGACGTGCTGCAAGAAACGCATGCGGTGAAGTAATTATGTATGCTGATAAAATTACCGACTCAATGGACAGAGCAATTAAAGAGACCGAAAGACGTAGAAAATTACAGATTGAACACAATAAAAAGTTCGGAATTATTCCGCAAACAATCAAAAAACCTGTTGAAAACAACCTTTTATCACTTGTTGCCAGCTATCGAGACCTTGAAGATATTGTTGCAGAAGAAATGGTTGATTTGGGCATAGAGAAAAAAGATTTGCCTAAGCTCATTGATAAACTGGAAAAAGATATGCACAAAGCCGCTAAAATACTTGATTTTGAACGAGCTGCACAAATAAGAGACCAGCTTAAAAAGCTTAGAGAAATGAAAGGTAACTAATTTTTCATTCTTTCAACTGCGTCATCAATTAGGTTTGTTTTGTTATGATTATCATCATATTCTTCATTACTGCCTTTAATTTGCTCATAAGCAGACTGAGCAAGATAGTTTGCAATGATGGAGATATTTACCACAAACACACATGAACAATAGAAAATAAATCCCCAGTGCGTAAACGGTAAATTAAAGAATGAGAACAGGTATGCTACAGGACCAACAAGAAGAACATCAGCAATTGCAAGCTGAGGTACAAAAAACAACAGACATACAAAAATATCTACACAAGATTCAAGAATTACTTTATAATTAAAAGCTTGCATAACATTATGATATTTTGCAAAAGATAGATAAGCAGTCAATAATATAGACCCAATAATTGACCACACAATAATACTGAATATAAGCTGAGTATGAGGTAAGTCTATCGGGATTTGAATCATTGTAACTATCAAATTCCCGATAAAATACCATATAAAAATTTGCGGAAGCATTACCAAAGATGCAAGAAGAATAGATTTAGCAAGACTTAACGGATTAAGTGTTAAAACTTCTTTTTTATTCATTCTAACATTATTAATGCCCTGAGTTAACAAGCCAAGAAACAGTATGGCACTAATTATTGCGTAAAAGTAGAAAGATCCCATTTCTCCTACCAGAAAAAACTTTGTACAAAAATACACAGGGATTGCATAAAGTACTATCTTAACAAAAGATAAATTTTCGCTAATGGATTCACTAAATGCGTCAACAATAGATGCCATACGTAGTTCCTTCCTTAATTATAAATTGTAAAAATTTAGCCGCCTTGAATTAAACGTTTAAGTTCGGCTGGTTTAGATGATTTAGCAAGAGCATCCTCAATAGTAACCAGACCTTGTTTAAACAAACCTGCAAGTGCAGACTCAAGAGTCTGCATACCTGACCCTGAACTGGTTTGAATTGTAGAATAAATCTGAGCCGCCTTAGCTTCACGGATAAGGTTAGCAATTGCAGGAGTAACAACCATGATTTCCTGAGCCATTACACGACCTTTTCTGGAGCCATCCGGTTGACGTTTAGGAAGAAGTGTTTGTGAAAATACAGCAACAAGAGAGTTAGCCAATTGAACACGAATTTGTTGCTGTTGACCTTCCGGAAATACGTCAATAATACGGTCAATTGTTTGAGAAGCTGAGGAGGTGTGAAGTGTACCGAACACTAAGTGACCTGTTTCTGCGGCAGTTAAAGCCAACGCAATTGTTTCGTGGTCACGCATCTCACCTACCAGAATAATATCAGGGTCTTCACGAAGTGCAGATTTTAAAGCATTAGCGAAACTTCTTGTGTCCATACCTAATTCACGCTGGTGAATAACTGAAACTTTAGAAGTATGAACAAATTCGACTGGGTCTTCAATTGTCAAAATGTGTTCCGCTCTTGTTCTATTAATATAGTCAATCATAGCAGCCAGAGTAGTAGATTTACCGGAACCTGTAGGACCTGTTACCAGAACCAATCCACGCGGTTTTTCAGCAATCGTTGTAACAACAGGAGGCATACCCAAATCTTCCAACTGAGGAGCTGTTGTAGCAATCGTTCTGAATGCAGCTGCGTATGAACCTTTATCTTTATAGAAGTTCACACGGAAACGACCGATGCCTTCAACACCATAAGAAAAATCTAACTCCCATTCTTGCTCCAAACGACGTCTTTGTTCATTTGACATCATTGGAAATAACAGAGTTTCGACACCTTCAGATGTTAACGGTTCATGATCTGCCCTGACAAGCTTACCGTCAATACGCATAACCGGCGGCAGACCACTCGAAATATGCAAATCGGATCCTTTACGATCCATCAATTCCTTTAATAAATCTTCAATAATCAATTTAAAGCCCTCACTTATTCATTGTAATCCATAATAGCATCGTTTTCTTTTGCCGCTAACTCTATCATTAAATAAGTCATATATGCACCCAGAGCTACAGCTTTCGGGTCTAAATCCGTCTTATTTGCGGCTTCAATAATTGCAGTATTAACCTCGGGATTCTCTTCCTTTATATAATGAATCATACGCTTACGCCAAGCAGGCATATCTTCAAAAATCTCATTAAATGCAGTATTTGCAATATCTTCTGATATAACAGGTAACATACGACCAACCCTTTTTATAATACTATTACAACACAATTATTATACACTAAATTTCAACTTAAGTCCAGATTTCAATAAAAATCATATGTTTGCAGTATAATATTTTTATGAATTTAACAAAGCTCTATCTCAATAATTATCGAAATTGTAGAGATTTAGAATTGGATTTTAAAAAGTCTAAAATATTGATTATAGGAAAAAATGCTCAAGGTAAAACGAATATTTTAGAAAGCATTTATTTTTTATCCTGTCTGAAATCTCAACGAACTTCAAACTTAACAGAGCTTATAAATTTTGATGATGATAAGTTAAAATTAGAAGCTGAATTGATAAAGTCAAATACAAACATTGATTTATTTTACGCGTATACATCTGATAAAAAGCGTGAAATAAAGGTCAACGGTGTAAAATCGACAATAAAAGATTTCAAGACAGTTCTGAAAACAGTTTTATTTTCAACAACAGACTTATTACTGCTCCGAGGGGCACCGCAGGACAGAAGAGATTGGCTGGACCGAGCAATTTCGCAAATCTATCCTGCTTATGATGACAGATTATCTAAATATGATAAAATCCGAATTCAAAAAAACAATTTTCTAAAAGATTGTGCAAAAACAGGGCAAATCAACGAAGATCTGCTTGAGGTTTATAATGAACAACTTTCTATCACGGGAAGCAATATTATTTATATCCGCAAAAAGTTTTTAAAAGAAATTGAAAAAATTGCACAGGACAAACACAAAACAATAAGCGATACTGAACAGCTTTCAATAAAATATAATTGCAGTTTTAGCTGTGAAAGCAACAGTATTGACGAAATTCAGCAGAACTTTAAACAAACACTGCAAGAGCGCAGAATTGAAGAAATGCGCAGATGCCAAGCTTGTGTAGGTCCACACAGAGACGATATTATTTTTTACATAAATAATCAGGAAGCCACAAAATTTGCCTCACAAGGTCAGCAAAGAACAATTGTTCTTGCACTCAAACTTTCAGAACTTGATATTATAACGAATAAAACGGGAGATGAGCCGATATTACTGCTTGATGATGTTCTTGCAGAACTCGACGACCTTAGACAAAACTACCTGCTGAAATCCATAGATTCAAATACTCAAACAATTATCACATCAGTTGATACGATTTTATTTGAGGAAGAGTTTTTAAAAGATGTTCAAATCTACAAAATCGAAAACGGTACAATTATAGAATAAGCTCAAGCACACCGTTTCCAATAATTTTAAACTTACAACCGCGCGGCAATAACATTTCTTTTTCTGCCGTATCTCTCAAATCCCAGAATGAAGTATCTTTAGGTAGACGAATTTCGTATGTAAAATTATCCGCACCGTCGCAGATAATACCTTCCATTGAAGCTCCACGCTCAGTTGAAGTTGATAAATAACCTGCATCAGTCAAAATGCCATCTTTTGCGGTATCCATCCATTGACGCGGGGCATCACGATAAACAGTCATTGGTTCAGTTGTCTTTGAAGTAAAATTTTTGTCCAGAATATCAATACTTTCAACTATTGTTCTGTTAAAAGCTTTTTTCTCCTCAACTTGTTTTTGCAAATATTTGCGTATTTGAGGCGGAATATCATCACTATCTACGGGCAAATCTTTAAATGTACCGCTTCTCAGAAATTTATTAACTTCCCGCCCGCATTCCATATAAAAACCTCTCGGATTGCGTCTCATAAACTGATAAGTATCAAAATCAACAGGAAGCTCTTGAGCAACAAATTTCTCTAATCGCTTTAATAAAGAAACTTTGTTTAACCCTGATTGTAAGGAACCAAAAGATATTGCCCCCATACACTTTAGAGAATTCATCAATAAATCCGAATTATTTTGTTCAAGATTTTTATTTGATGAAGTAACATTCTTAGATAGAAGCTTATATCTTACCGGCGAAAGACTATTAAAACAAATACTATTAAGCATATACTATCACCTGTGGTTTACATACAGGTTGATAATGTCTGGATCTTTCTGCAGCCACAATTCGTTCTGCAATTGCATCTTCTGCAATCTGAATAATTTTTTGGAAACTTTTTAGAGTATTTTCATCAAGATCAGCAGATTTTATATATTCTTTTAATATTGCAACCTGCTCCTCAGTAAGACTCTGAGCATAGATTGAATTATTATCAATTTTATCTAACATTCTGCTAAGCATAGCTTTATCATCATATCTTGAACGATATTCTTGCAATCTGCAATAAGCTTCATAAGCTTCAGGATCAGATTTTTTAAGCCTTAATTCATAGAAATGATTCCATGCTCCACCTTTACCGCAAGGTCTTGGTGAAACTCCAAATTCCTTACACAATTTAAGATAATTTATATACCAAGGAGCAAGAACTTTTGGAGCATCGGGTTTATCTGGACCTTTTGTCGGATGTTTCTTATCAATAACTTCTTCTGATACTATATTACCTTTTTTATCTTTTATTGTAATTACTTTTGTTTTAGTATCTTCGCAAACAATTTTAGTATTGCCGTTTTCAAGTCTTGTAACAGTTTTTGTCTGTAAGAGATCCTTATTAAACACTTCTCTTGAGTTTAATTTGTACTGACCTTTATCATTCTGTTCAAAAACTTTTTGAACAGAATTTCCATTTTTATCTTTTATAAAAGTAATTTTGGAGTTTTCCTCATAAATGGTATGAATAGTTTTATCTTTTTCAACACGAACTTCGCGAATTAATTTATCACTATCAACCGAATAATCTCTAATGATTGAACCTGCAGAAGTTTTTTCAACTACACGTTTTACTTTTGTACCGTTTTCAAGCTCTACAATTTTTGTATTTTTGACAAGATTGTCGGCTTTTTGCTGTTGTTTTTCTAATCTTTGAGCCTTTGCACGTTCAGCTTTTAATCTTGCGTATTCTTGAGGGTTTTCCTCTTTAAGTTTCATCATTGTTTCATATTTTGCCTGACGTTCAGCGGCTATTTTTGCTTCAGCTTCAGCTTTTTCAGCCATTTCAGTATAGAATTTCTGCATTTCTTCTCTTGTTTTCTGAGGCATAAGTTTAGCATCTAACTCAGCATCAGTTTTAACACCTAAATCAGGGTCAACTCTTCGTTCAAAAGCTTCCAAATCAGATACTAATTTTTGACCTTTAGCTTTTATTTTTTCTGAAATTCTTTCTTCTTTAGCCAATTGTCGATTTAAAGAATATAATTCCCAATTACCGTCAGGGGTTACAGGTTGAGACAATTGTCTGTCAATAAAATCCGCATCAATTACAGGATTATTTTTAGGGTCAAGTTTAGCTCTCACTGAATCCAATGCTTTTTGAGCCTCTTCTGTTAATTTTGAACCTGTTTCGGCAATTGCTTCACCTGCCTTACCGCCGGCATCAGGGGTTTTAACTTTTCCGCGGCGTGCATTATTAATCAGTACAACTGCCCCACCCAGAACAGCTAAACCTAATAACGAATAGGTTACAACTTTTTTATTTGAACCTTTATTATTCACTTGCGATAATGCTGCTTCCTGCAATGCATCTTTCTGTTCTAAATCTTTACTACCAAATTGAGTTAAATTTAACGAATTAACATTTAAAACCTTCATATATCTTCCTTTTTATTGATACCTGTCAGGTTTAAAAATGAGAAATAAAAAAAATTGCCTAAATATAAAGAAATATAAAGAAGGGGAATGAATTAAATTCATTCCCCTAAAATTATTCTTTAATAAATTTCGTAATCACAGCCGCAATCAGCAAACATGCCGCACCGATAAAGAACGAATATTCATAATGGTGATTTAAATATTCCCCTTGAATTACGGACTTATTGATAATCCACGCAACAAGCGTACACACAAATACCTGCGGACCTGCAATAAATATATTAAACAACCCCATTACAGAACCTTCGGTTCCCGGTTTTATGTATTTTGAAAGCATAGCGAAAGGAAGCGCGCAAACACTTGCCCAGCCGATACCTGATAATGCCATACCAAAAGCTACTGCAATCGGTGAAGTTTTAAATATTCCCATAATCAAATATGCAAGAACCATAGATAACAATGATATAATATGAACTTTTTTGTTACCAAATTTTCCCGCCAGCATACCAATTGGGATTGCAATAACAAAACATACAAGATTAAATACTGCAAAACAAATTGAAGAATAATTAGTCGCCGTTGTCTGAGTTTGTACAAATTGAGCCTGAATATCCTGCGCAAGTTTCGTTAAATCAGGAACCCCAAAAACAGTATGAATAGCAAAATTAGTGAAGAAAATCATCATACACATCATCCCAATCCAGGTAAAAAACTGCATTACACAGATTTTTGAAACCTCAGGAGACAATGCAAAAAATTCTTTCATTGACTGCCAAAAACCGACTTCGTCTTTTTTGTCTTCAACATCAGCATCAAGGGTGCTTTTCTCATGAATTGTCATACAAGTCCAGGTCATCGCGAGAGTGAACGCAAGCGCAGCCATGATAAACTGTGCAGGAATAGACATTTGATACCCGAATAAAATTTTCAAAACAGGAGCTGTTGCAGCTGCAACAACGGAACCTAAACCAATCGCCAGACTTATATAAGAATTAGCAAGCGAATGTTGTTCTTTTGGAACCACGTCAGGAATTAAAGCACGATAAGGTCCCTGAGCAATATTTATACAAGCGTCAATAACCCATATTAAAATTGCTGCAACAAGCAAGCCTGCCCATGCCGGCACATTACCGAACAAACCTGCAATATTACCGGAATTAGGGAATAACCATAGTGCAATTGATGCGATAATTGCTCCACCTAAAAGATAAGGTCTTCTTCTGCCAAAGCGAGACTTTGTTTTATCAGATAAAGCTCCGATAAGAGGCTGGACAACCATACCGGTAAAAGGACCCGCAAGCCAGATTAACCCATAAATAAACGGATCAGCACCTAAATTTTCAGTCACAGGTGCAGATAAAATAATTCTCATCTGCCATGCAAATTGCAACCCTAAAAAACCAAGTGCAAAGTTCAAGAAATTTACTGTTGTAAATTTTTTCAACTCTTCATTATTATTCATTAACTCTCTCCCTTAAAAAAATATTATTTACTGTATTTTTGTTTAATTGCCGCATCCATTAACCCTTTGAATAACGGATGAGGTCTGTCAGGTCTTGACTTAAATTCAGGGTGGAATTGACACGCAACAAACCAATCAAGTTCAGGCAATTCCACAACTTCAGCAAGCATTCCGTCAGGAGACATACCTGAAAATACCAAACCGGCATCAGCAATTTTTTCTAAATATTCATTATTAACTTCATATCTGTGTCTGTGGCGTTCAGAAATAACCTCAGAACGGTAAGCTTTTGCGGCTTTAGAACCTTTTTTCAAATGACATTCATAAGCTCCAAGTCTCATAGTTCCGCCATAGCCTTTAACATTTTTCTGCTCAAGCATAATATCAATTACAGGATAAGCGGCATTTTCATCAAATTCTTTAGAATTAGCACCTTTCAAGCCTACAACATTACGAGCATATTCAATAACTGCGCACTGCATCCCCAAACATAAACCAAGGAACGGAAGATTATTTTCACGGGCATAGCGTATAACGTTCAATTTACCCTCAATTCCTCGAATCCCAAAACCGCCGGGAACAACTACAGCATCAACATCTGCGAGTTGTTTTTTGCATTGGGCATAATCAACACATTCTTCCGAATTTATCCACTTAATCTCAACAGAAGCGGCATCTGCATATCCTGCATGTTTAAGCGATTCCACAACCGAGATATATGCATCAGACAGTTTTGTATATTTACCTGCAATTGCAATCTTAACCGCTTTTTCAGGATTTTTAATTCTATTAACCAAACCTTCCCATGAATTCAAATCAGGCGTTCTGTCTTCCATTCCGAGCATTTTTAAAACAACAGAACACATGCCCTGCGCTTCCAATGCAAGAGGAACTTCATAAATAGTTTTCATATCACGGCATTCAACAACTGCATCTTTCGGAACTGAGCAGAACAAAGCAAGTTTTTCTCTTTCAGTTTTTGGAATAGGTTTTGAAGTACGACAAACCAGAATTTCAGGCTGGATACCATAACTTCTTAAAACATTAACACTATGTTGAGATGGTTTTGTTTTCAATTCACCTGATGTAGGCAAATACGGTAAAAGCGTACAATGGACAGAAATTGCATTGCCATATCCAACTTCGGATTTAAATTGTCTGATAGCCTCAATAAATGGTAAGCTTTCGATGTCCCCTATAGTACCGCCGATTTCTATAATATGAAAATCCGGTTTAAATTGTTTTGTTGCCGCAACAATTTTTGATTTAATTTCATTAGTAATATGCGGAATAACCTGAACCGTAGCACCAAGATAATCCCCACGGCGTTCTTTATTTATAACTTCTTGATAAATTCTGCCTGAAGTTACATTATTTACCTGTCCGAAACTTGTATCGGTAAATCGTTCATAATGTCCCAAATCCAAATCGGTTTCAGCTCCGTCATCCGTTACAAAAACTTCACCATGCTGGAACGGACTCATTGTACCAGGGTCTATATTTATATAAGGATCAAATTTTTGGATAATTACGGAATAATCTCTTGAACGAAATAAACGCCCTAAAGATGCGGCAATTATACCTTTACCTAAAGAACTAACAACACCACCTGTTACAAAAATATATTTTGTCATATACAATACCCCTAAATTATTATCTCAATCCCGCAATTACAGAATAAAAGAGGATAACACCTCTTTATTTTCGCCTAACCTATTTTAGGAACTTTAAAAAACCCATTTTCTTCATCAGGAGCATTAGACATTAATGCTTCTTTTGAAATTTCCTGACACGGAACATCTTCTCTGGTTACGTTCACAAAATCAATTACTTGAGTCATTGGTTTAACATCCGATGTATCAACTTCATTCATCTGATCAACATACTTCAAAACATCACCTAACTGTTTTGTATATAAAACTTTTTCTTCTTCTGTTAACTCTAATCTTGCCAATTTTGCAACATGTTCAACATCTTTTACAGTAATCATTAATCTGCTCCTATTAATATAATTATAAGGTAATGATAGCATAAACATACAGCATGCTTAAATTTATTAACGAAAATTAAAATTTAGATATAACCATATATCTGTGTTATAGTATTGAAAAGAGGAGTTTTAGGTAAGTGGAAACCAAGTTGTCCGATTTAGAAAAACTGGAAGATTTAATTCTTACATATAGGGAAGAACAGGATATGAAAAAGAAACGTATCCTATATCTCAATCTCGTTCAAGAATCAATGAAATTGGTTAAACGAATTGCATTTGGTATTTATCCTCTACCAAGTACCATTTCGCGCGATGATTTAATTCAAGTTGGTGCAGTAGGTGTTTTAAAAGCAATCGAAACATATCAGGTAGAAGAACGCGGAAGTTTTAAAACATATGTTAGTAAATTTATAAAAGGTAAAATATTACATTATCTTCGAGATAAAGCAAGCATTGTTAAAACACCCAGAGAAACAATTGCTAACATGTCAAAAGTAAAAGATGCCATTGAAGACTTATCTGAAGGCGGAACCACAATGCCTTCTGTCAGACAAGTAGCAGAATATGTAAATTTACCTAAGGAAAAAGTCGAAGAAATCATGAATATTGAACTGCTAAAAAACATGGTTTCTCTTGATCAGAACATATATTCAGCAGAAGGAACCGAAACTCTTCTTGACAGAATTCAGTCTGAAGAAGAAACCAGCTGGGAAGAAACTTACGAAAATAAAAAGGTTATAGAATTCGCATTATCAAAGCTTACTGAGCCGGATAAAACCGTAGTTTATCAGTATTATATGGAAGGAACATCGAGAAAAGAAATCTCTGAACTTTTAAAAGTTTCTCCCACCCAAGTGTCAAGAATTCTAAAAAGAGCATTAAACAGATTATATATTATTATAGAAAATGAGATATCAGATAAAACAAAAGAGACAATAAAGGAGGCAAAATGATATTTTCTCTTATAGTGTTAACATTCATATTTATAACCGGACTTGTTATAGGTAGTTTCTTGAACGTAGTTATATTAAGAACAGTGAGTGAAGAATCCATTGTTTTTCCGGCATCAAAATGTCCAAAATGCCAAACACCATTAAAATGGTATCACAATATTCCAGTGTTATCTTACTTATGTTTAAGAGGAAAATGTGCATTTTGCAAAGAACATATCAGTCTTCAATATCCGATTGTTGAATTGTTAACAGGTTGCCTTTTTGTCGGATTATTTTTAAGATTTTGTACCCCGTTTGACCCGCTATTCGGGCTTTCGGCAATGAATCCTATCGGTTGGTATCAAATCATTGTCTATGTATTTTCTTTAATTGTTGCCTGTCTGTTTATTTCAATTGCAGGAACAGATATATTAGAAAAGAAAGTATCTGACGCCCATACAATTCCATTAATTTTACTAGGAATATTATACAGCCTGATATACTCAATTATAACATTCATAGCCTACACCAAAATTAATGGCGCACCCAAACTAACTCTGGACTTCTTCTTAACCTGTCCTGTGTTATATTCTGTTGCTGCTGCAATCTTAGGATATTTGATAATGGAAGCACTTTCCAGATTAGGACTTATACTAGTAGGTTCTAGAGCTTTCGGGGAAGGAGATTCATATATTGCAGCAGGTTTAGGCTCTATTTTCGGAGCCTTATTAGGCGCATCTGCTATATATACAAACTTTTTACCTATATTTCAAATAATTGTAGCTATACTTGTTCTGAGTGGTATTATACAAATAATTATTACATTACCGGTATTCATAAAAAAATTAATCAATAATAAAAACTGGTTAACCATTGGCGCTCTGGGTATTTTTGTGATATACACCATTGGTTTTATTTCAGCTCAAAACCTTGGATGGTTAAGCCACACCGTAGCTTATTGGTCAAGTACAGTTGTTCTTTTAATTCTTGGACTTTTAACTTGCAGAGAGCTCATCTGCGGCATAAAAGAAAACAAAGCTGAAAATGGTTTATATCTGCCGTTTGGTCCTGCAATGATTATAGCAGGATTTATTGCTTTATTTACTATAGGATTTTAAAAGATTTCTCTTTTAAAAGAGAAATCTTATCTTTTTCATATTAATTTATTGAGCCGTACAAACGGCTCTTTTTTTATGCTGAATGAACAGAAATCATATCTGCACGAGAATACAGTTGTATGATTTCTGTATGTTTATTTTCGGTTGAAAGCATAATAAATTACCCAGTCGGATAATTGTTTTCAAAACACTTATTGATTTTAATATAATTACAGTCTTTAGGAAACATATTTCATACGATGTGAGGAGCCGTTAAGGCTCCTTTTTATTATCCTTAACCTATCTAAAAAAGAGAGAGGGAGGATTATTATAAAACCCGAATTTAACTCCTGTTAAATCCGGGTTCTAAATTTAGGTGCTGGCAACTAGTTATCTTCCCAGGGGGTGGCCCCCCAAGTATT
>CAROLD010000017.1 GCA_949035555.1 uncultured bacterium
CAGCGTGTTCGAAGACGTATTTGAAAGTTTCGTTAATAGTAGCTTGAGAAGCTGCAACACTTGATACTGGAGCTGAGAGAACACTTGGGTTAAATGCATCAGATTGGTTATTTGAGCTTCCTGCACCTCTGGTGAAAACGAAGTATCCTGCATCATCTCTGTTGTCGTAGTTTACTGTATATTTGTATATAGGAGAATAGGCAACATTTTTGACATCAGAAGAAACGAAATCTTTGAGACCTTGTTGAGCAAAAAGAATTTGTGTATTATCTTCATTGGCGTCGGATAGTAAGTTCATAGCAATGACGTTAAGATTACCATTGTGTTCGCCGTAAGAATCAGCAGTAAATTTGTCCATCTCAGCTTTAGCTAAGTCAACGTCCAGGGTAGCATTAACATCTCCTGTTAAAGTGAGAGAGTTAAAGTTGTAGGTATGAGTTAGGTTGTTAACGGTATTGAGGTTAGTATTACCTATGGTAACGTTAGCATCGTAGATGTTGTTGTACATACCGAAGGTGCCTGTGCCGTCGCCTGTTATGTTGACGGTGTAGCCTTCTGAACCGCGGATATTATCATACATCTGAATTGACCCATTATTTTTGGTATTAAAATTAACTGCAGCTCCACGGACAGAATATATTGCATTATCATCTATAATGTCACCAGATTTTGTATAATTACCTTTAAATATACTCTTTTCGCCATCAGCAGTAATATTTAAGGTTGTTGCAGAAAGAATGGCACCTCCTCTAACCAAATCACCGGCTTCTGATATTGCATAGTTACCATAAAAGTTACTATTAATTATTTCATCTATGGTACCACTGTTTGAAATTGCACCGCCATCAACATTTTTGCTGTAAGAAATCGCTCCATTTGCAATAAAATTTGCACTAATTTTACCAATAGGAGAAGCGTTACGAATTACCCCACCTAATATGAAATTATTTTTTGATACAGCTTTATTTCCGATAAAATTCCCGTTTATAGATTCGATTTTACCAACCCTGTTTAAAATTCCTGCACTTAATATATAATCATCTGTTTCGACTCTATTATTGATAAAATTTCCTGAAATACTTGCTATATTTCCTGTATTATGAAAAAGAGCGCCATAGCTGTAAGAACTTCCTACAAACTTATTATCAATAAATGAACCTGTAATATTCCCCAACTCTCCAGAATTTCGAATTCCCCAACTCTGTTTATGTTGACTATTTACAGGAACATTAACATTTAGCATATCAATATTTATATCTAAATCTGACTTATTCTCAGTATTAGAAATAACCTTATCTCCATCTGAAAGATTTATATTTTTAAATAGTACATTATTTACGTTTTCAGAAGTTAATGCATTTGCGGGAATAATTGTGGACATAACGTTGTAATTTTCAGGCATTTTATAATTATATTGCCAATATTGGGATGAGCCATCTGGATAAGTAATTTCAATAGAATTGCTAGAGTTTTCAGTGGTCAGATCCCAAGAAATATTAGGAGTTTTTATATTGCCAATTTCATCAGCATTCGCAGGCATTCCTAATATAACTACGCTTGTTAACATTGTCGCAGATAAAATTTTGAAGTTGTTTCTTGTCATTCTCATCGTGTATCCTCACTTTCTTTCAAATAAAACGCATCATTTTATTTAAAAGTGTGCATAAGTCAAAAAGCTTGACACGATAAGGATTTTTACAAAAGATGAAGTGAAAACTGCTAAAACATAAAAAGTTAAAAAATACTCAAACCTATTTATAAATATGATTTCAAATTTGAAGTCACATTATAAATATTTTGGTGTATTCATAATATTCTACCGAATATCTAATCGGCATTCTTAATTTCCATCTTTAGGGATTCTGTTATTATCGTTACAAATTTAAATATTATATATCCTTATAGATATATTATAATGTATTTTATTAATCTTGCAAGTGTTTATCTATAAAATTTTTTCTGGTAAAATACATTCATGAAGATTTTAGGTATTGATCCGGGTATGGCAATAGTTGGTTATAGCATCATTGATTATGATGGTAAGAATATTGAGCTGTTACACTCAGGTTCAATTCAAACTCAAAAAGGACAAAGAGAAACCGCACGATTAGTCGAAATTTTTAACGATATGACTGCCATCGTTGAAAAATATCAGCCTAATGTTTGTGCTATTGAAAAATTGTTTTTCTTCCGCAACTATACAACAGTTATGCCTGTCGCTCATGCGCGCGGAGTGATTTTAACTGTGCTTGAACAACATAATGTTCCTATTTATGAATATACTCCGATGGAAGTTAAACAAATACTCACTGGTTATGGCCGCGCTGACAAAAAAGAAGTTGAACAAATGGTAAAAATTACTTTAGGTGTTGAAAAATTACCAAAACTTGACGATACTGTTGACTCTATAGCTATTGGAATTTCTTATACAAGAAGCGCTGATGTCAAGGAAGATTTGAAAAAATTTGAGTTTTAATTATATAAATGTTAAAATACTTCAAGGGAAAATATGAATAAAGTTGTTATAAAAAATATTATAGTTTTAAGTTTAATTTTCGGAATGGTAATGGGGCTGTTATCACCTGTTCCATATATTGGTTTAATTATGCTTTTCGGGCTTTTGCTTGGTTCTGCTCCTGTAGCAATGATATACATGATAATGGACGCAAAGCTTGATTTAACAACAGCAAAAGATAGTATTATTCATGGCGCAGTTGCCGGATTTTCGGCTAATTTAACATTTGCTTCTATATATTGTGTTTTAATAGTTTTATTATCAAAAATTTTTCATTACAGTCCAAACTTATTTTTGACTGCCATGGTAGAAAACTCTCCTATATGGCTTTTGGGTGCATTTATAATATTTTTAGGCGTTCTGTGTGCTACCACTAATGCGTTCACAGGATTTGCAACATTTTACATCATAAACTTCATCCGTGATATTTATGAAAATCAACACAAACAATAATAAGGATAAAAAGAATGGCTGAATTTACATCAAAAATAAGAACAATTGAATGGATTGATACATATTCAAAAATGGTTGACCAGACGAAATTTCCGGAGCATTTTGAATATGTAAATATAACAGGCGGAGAACAAATGTTTGATGCCATAAAAACAATGATTGTCCGAGGGGCACCGGCTATTGGAATAGCAGGTGCGCATGGGGTTTGTTTGTTCGCACTGGAGCTTGCAAAAGAAAATTTTTCAAAGGAAGAATTTATCAAAAAACTTCTTGAAAAAGCAGATTATATGGCAAGCGCAAGACCTACTGCCGTAAACCTTATGTGGGCTGTTGAAAAACAAAAAGAAATAATAAAAAATTCAACTTCTGACATTAAAGGTTTGATAGGAGAACTTATTGAAAACGGCAAAAAACTTGAGCTTGAAGACATTGAGATTAACAAAAAAATCGGTGATTACGGTGCGGAAGTAGTGCCAAAAGGTGCAACAATTTTGACACACTGCAATGCAGGCGCATTGGCAACAGTTGGTTATGGCACGGCATTAGGTGTTGTTCGTTCGGCTTTTGCAAACGACCCGTCAGTTCAGGTTTTCGCAGATGAAACCCGTCCGCGTCAGCAGGGTGCAAGAATTACGACTCTTGAACTTACAATGGACGGTATTCCTGTTACCCTTATCACTGACGGTATGTGTTCATATTTTATGAAAAAAGGTATGATTGATATGGTTGTTGTAGGTGCAGACCGAATTGCCGCAAACGGTGATGCCGCAAATAAAATCGGCACATACACAGTTGCGATTGCCGCAAAATATCATAATATACCGTTCTATGTTGCCGCGCCATTATCAACAATTGATACAAGCATTAAATCAGGCGACGAAATAGTTATTGAAGAACGTTCTCACGACGAAGTCACTCATATCAACGGCAAACCGATTTGCGCAGAAGGTGTAAAAGTTATCAATCCGGGATTTGATGTAACTCCGCACGACTTAATAGCGGGTATTATCACAGAGAAAGGCATTCTTAGACCGGATTACAATAAATCTATTGCCCAAGCGTTTGGAGTATAATTACGAGTAGGAATTAAGGAGGAAAGTATGAAAAAAGTTTTATTATCAGTTATTGCATTATCAATGTTAACTCTTGGAGTGCCTGCATTTGCGCAATCAACACACGGAGTTGATGGTGAAGTATCAGGACGTTCTGTAGGCGCGGCGGCGCTTTCTCTTTTGATTTGGCCGGGAATCGGACAGGCAGTAAACAAAAATACTAAAGAAAAAAATGTTACACACGCGGTTCTTGGTTTGACAGGTGTATTTAGAATTTGGTCTTGCTACGATGCACTGGTTGATAGAAAAGGCGGAGTTTGGAAAAACAGAATTTAATAATAAAAGAGGCGGTTGCAAAGCAACCGCCTCTTTTATTATAACTTACCCCCCTAGCCTTCGATTAGCATACTGGCGCCGATAACACCTGCGCTGTTTCCAAGTTCTGCAGGAACGATTTCAACCGAATTTCCTGCAACAACCATTGCTCTTTCTTTTATTGTTCTTCTGATAGGGTCAAAAAGTAAATCTCCCGCTTCTGCTACACCGCCGCCGATAATTACTTTTTCAGGGTTTAAAAGGTTAATTACACTGGTCAAACCTATTCCAATGTATTCACCTACGATTTCGAAAATTCTTTTTGCAACAGGATCGCCTTCTTCTGCAGCTTTAGCAACCATGTACGGAGTAATTTCTCCGCCTTCAGCGGCTGCCATTTCTCTGAATTTTGTAGATTTACCGCCGCGGATGTAATCTTGCGCCATAGCAACAATTGCAGGACCTGATGCAAAAGCTTCCAAACATCCTGTGTCGCCGCATCCGCAAATCGGACCGCCGTTCATTTGAAGTTTTATATGTCCTATTTCTCCTGCCGCATTTGCCGCACCGCGCACAACTTTACCATTTATTACAAGTCCTGAACCAATACCTGTTCCGACAGTTATACAAACGAAGTTTTGGCATCCTTTTCCTGCTCCAAATTTTAATTCACCAAGTGCCGCGCATCTTACGTCATTATCAATTCTTGTTGGGATATGGAATTCGTCTTCTATCATCTGAGCGATAGGAACATTTACCCAGCCAGGAATATTCGGTGCTAATTTTACAACACCTGTTTCGCAATCAACCTGCCCGGGGAAATCAAATCCGATACCTTCAATAGAAGTTGAATCGGTTCCGGTTTCTTTCATCAAGTCCTTAATTGCCTGTTTAATATTGTTAACAGTGTATTCGTAACCCATTTTTGCATAGGTTGGTACGCTGTTTGAATATATAATTTTACCATTTTCGTCAACAAGTGCGATTTTAACATTTGTACCGCCTACATCAATACCAATTCTCTTTGCCATAATCTCTCTCCATAAATATTTATAAATTAATTTTACCTTAAATATTAGATTTATAAAATTGTAAACTTTTGTTACATTAATAACTCTAAATACTAAAGATTTAAGACTAAAAAGCCGTAATAGACCATGATAGCACTTAAGTTACGAGACGATGAAAGGAAAACAATGGGATTATCAGCATCACAAGCTAGATTATTAACCATCACAGCCAGAAAATCTGACTGCGAATTCCAATCAATGAGTTTATCTCACCAGAAGATAGCTCTCTCTCGTGATATGGAAAGAATTTCAACTGAATATCAAAATTCTTTGAATAATACAAAATTAATTTATGATTATTATGGAAACGGCAAGAGCGAAATGGATTTAACTTATGGTTTGTTGATGACGCCGTCAGTTTATAATGATTATTATCCGAAACTCGTTACCGATTCAAAAAACAGAGTTGTATTAAACTCTCAATACGCGGCAGCCGCAAGAGCAGCAGGTATTCCTGCCGAAGGTTTGACCGGAACACCGTCATCAGATGTTCGTAATGCATTTATTGAAGCGCTTGCGGCAAATGATATTATTACTCCAGCAAAAGCCGTAACTATTCAGAGTGTACCGTATGCTAACACAATTGGTATCGGTTCCACAGTTAATGCAACAGTATCAACTTCTCAAGTTACTTATGATGAATTGTTGGAACTGTTAAAAGCGAAGACAGTTGATACCGCTACTTATGGTGTAACCCTTGGTCAAGGCGGTGTTCCTAATACAAGTAGTCCTTTTAATGGCGGCTATGAAGATTGGGAAGTGTTAAAAAAATATACTAATGAAGTCGGTGCCGGCAGTATTGCAACAGGAAATAGCCCTTCAGGTCAAACTTTATCAATAACAGATTTGTTATTTAATGAAAGCGGTAATGATTATAACCTGTCAATTCACACAAGAAAAGGTGAAAAAATTCCTCTATTTGCAGGTAAATATTTGCAGGACAAAATAGTTGGTACCAGCGAAAATGACTCCGGTTCCGTCTTGAATTGGATTACTGACCAATTTAGAGAAGTTCTGGGTGGAACAACTGCAAATGATTTAGCATTGCAGTATGCATACAATCAAGTGTTCGACATATTCTACCCGAGTGATAAATTAACTAATGTTTATAACGATAAAGTTCCAAGATTGGGTGACCAGTCACAGAAAAAAGGTGATTTGAAAGAATGGTGTAACTCAAGACAAGGCGGCGACATAAAAGATGCATTAGATGAATTTGCGGTTGGTACAAAAATCAATAAAACCGGAGATTATCAAGACGGAGTCGACAAAAGTGCTATTAATACAATCGGGATGACTTATACATACGACTATGATCACGCAGGTCTTCACGCTGACCGTAATGACAGATCTCAAATCAGTGTTAACTTGAACAACATTGCAGAAGTATTCTTAACAGCTTTCGTTGAATATCAAAAAGACTTTGATTGTGATTACAGATACAGCAAAGGTCAAGGTACAGGCAACTTATACGACCCTAACAAAGATGATTTTGTATTCACCGTTGTTACAGGAGAAGATGTTGAAACCGGCGATACAAATTTAGAAGCTAATTTCTATGACACATTGTTTAACAAAATCTGCTTAAACGGCTGGTCTGAAAATGACATGATTGATGATAAAGAATACATGCAGGAAATGATGAAGAGCGGCATGGTCTATATATCATCGATAGCAGAAGATGGTTTCTATTATCAGGGCAATTATTCGACGGACACTTATATCAACGAGGTTGCGGATACTGAAGCTATTGCAAAAGCAGAAGCTAAATATAATACTGAAAAAACTAAAATCCAAAACAAAGAAGATAAAATTGATATCAAGATGAAAAACCTCGACACTGAAATATCTTCATTGACAACAGAATACGATACAACAAAACAAATTATTACCAAGTCTATAGAAAAATCGTTCAAACGATATGAAGCATAAAAAAGCCCTCATTTGAGGGCTTTTTTTTTTATTTAGCTTCTATTGTTGTACCTTCTTTTGTATCTTTAAGCACGATACCGCATTCATCTAATGCAATTCTTATTTTGTCTGCTATATCCCAATTTTTATCTGCACGAGCTTGTTTTCGGAGTTCAATCACTTCATTCATTGAATTAAATTCTTGCCCGAGAACTTCTGAAACATGAGCAGTGGCTTTATTGAGTTCATCTTCTGAAATTGAAGCTTTTTCAAAAGTAAAACCTAAAGCTGTACCGAGTTTATACAGAATTGTGAAAGCATCTTTTTCATCTTTATTTGCTCTTGTTGCGAGGTCAAAAAGAATTGCAAGAGCTTTGGATGTATTTAAGTCTTCATCCATCGCTTCCACAAATGCTTTGTATTCCGCAGTTGATGTGATATCTAAATTTTCGTTAATCGGTGTTTGTTTTGCATTCGTCAAACGTTTTGCGCCTGTCTGTGCCGCACCCAAAGCTTCATCTGAAAATTCTACAGGCATTCTGTAGTGGTTTGTTAAAATGAATAATCTCAAGGTATTTGCGTCGTAATTTTTCAACATGTCATCAATAGTTAAGAAATTACCTAAAGATTTTGACATTTTTTCTTTGTTAATTGTCACAAACCCGTTATGAAGCCAGTAATTTACAAATTTGCAACCGTTTGCGCATTCTGATTGAGCAATTTCATTTTCGTGGTGAGGGAATATTAAATCTGCTCCGCCAGCGTGGATATCAATTGTCTTGCCCAAATATTTACGGCTCATTGCAGAACATTCAATGTGCCAGCCGGGACGTCCTACACCCCAAGGAGAGTTGTATCCAAATTTTTCATCGCGTTTCCATAGTGCAAAATCAAGCGGGTCTTCTTTTTGTTCGCCAACTTCAATTCTTGCACCGCTTTCTAATTGATCAATAGGTTGTTTTGATAATTGACCGTATTTTGAGAATTTTTTTACTCTAAAATATACATCTCCGTTTGATTCGTAAGCATAACCGTTTGCGATTAAATCTTTTACGATTGAAATCATTTCACCAAGAGTTTTAGTTGCAAAAGGTTCAATATCCGGAGTTAAATTATTAAGAGCCTTCATTGAGTTTGCGAATTGTTTGTACCAGTATTGGGAAACTTCAGTCGGTGTTTTGCCTTCTTTTTCGGCTTTTTTAAGGATTTTATCATCAACATCGGTTACGTTGCGGCAATATGTAACATCATAGCCGCGAAATTTTAAATATCTGTACAAAACATCCCACGTAATGTAGCATCTGGCATGTCCAAGGTGTGCAAAATCATATACGGTCGGACCGCAAACATACATTTTAACTTTGTTTCCGTCGATTGGTGTAAACTCTTCAACTTTATTTGTGTATGAATTGAATAATCTCATAATAATCCCTCATTTCTTTATTTACTTTACCATAAAGGGAATTAATTCGTCAAAAATTTCGAAAATCGGTGGTATAAGTTCCGCAACAGGACATTCTTCGTCCATCTCAAGTGTAATTGTCGGGATATTACGCTCAACCCCGCAGTATGTGCCGAAACTTCCCGGGGTAGGGTAGCCTATACTTGTCTCTACAGGATATTTTATGATAGAAGAAATCATTTCAGCAATCAATTTTGCATCTCCGTCATAGTTAACAACTTTATACGGTGTATGCAGTGTCAGGACAAGGGTTGGAGAGTATTTTTTTATAGTATCAATTAGAAACTGTGTTTCAATTTCACTTGCAGGAGATTTGCCACCATAATAATTTGTTGTCTCATCGTCACAAGTTGCATTATCTCCTTCATTTTTACCCCAGTTTTTTGTCGGGAAATTACGGTTGAGGTCAACTCCGTTAGCGTTTGTCCTTGTGCCTCGAGCCATTCCGTCAGGATTTAAACAAGGTATAAAAAGCATTCCCGTATGAGAATGTGTTTTCAAATACTCATGAATAAGAAATTTGCCCTGCGGTTCGTCTCCGTGAACAACACCGATAATTAAAATATTATTTTTTCCGTTTTTTCCAATAAGTTCTACGGTATTGCCAAGTTTAGTGTTTACAGAATCTAAAATTTCCATACACAACCCCTAGTTAAATAATGCATCAATAAAATCCTGAGGGTTAAATGCTTTTAAATCTTCCATTTTTTCGCCTACGCCGACAAGTTTTACTGGAAGCTGCATTTCTTTTGCGATTGCGATAATTATTGCACCTTTTGCACTTCCGTCAAGCTTTGTCAGTGCAACGCTTGTAAGATTTACAGCTTCCGAGAATACTTTTGCCTGCTGTAATCCGTTTTGTCCCGTATTTGCATCAATTACGAGAATGCTTTCTCTCAGGACTTCTGGAGCTTGTTTATCAATAACAGTCTTAATCTTTTTCAATTCTTCCATAAGGTTGAATTTGTTTTGCAATCTTCCTGCTGTATCAACCAAAATCACATCATAGTGTTCATTTTTAGCCTTTTGAATTGCCTCATAAACAACTGACGCGGGGTCAGCTTTATCACGGCGCACAATATCAGCACCTGCTCGTTCTGACCAGATATTTAACTGTTCTTCTGCCGCAGCTCGAAAAGTATCGCCTGCTGCAATGAGAACCTTTTTGCCCTCTTGCTTAAATCGGTATGCCATTTTTGCAATCAGGGTGGTTTTTCCCGCACCGTTCACCCCTGTAATAAAATAAATATTAAGTTCGTTTTCTTTATAATTTAATTCTGTAGAACCCGCGATATTGAGGGTTTTGTTAAATTCTTCTTTTAGAAAATTTTTTAATTCTGACGGTTTGGAATTCTTTTTAGCACGAAGACTGTCGACAAGTTCAGCCGCATAAGAAACCCCTAAATCCGCACTGATTAGTGTATCTTCAATATCCTCAAGTGCAAATTCCGAATACTGTTCTTCATTTTCGTCAACATTAGACAAAACATTTCCGACAAGAGACTGTGCGGTGTTTGAAACCGTTTGTTTTAAATTTTCAAATTTATCCTTAAAAAATCCGAACATAGCATTAACTCTATACGTCAGGAAGAGTGCCTTTGACCTCAGCAACTTCATCACATTCAAGATTGAAAACGCTGTGAAGCGCTTTTACGGCTTTTTGGGCATCTTCTTTGTTTATTAAACAGCTGATTTTAATTTCACTTGTTGAAATCATACGGATGTTAATTCCTGTTTCCGCAAGGGTTTTAAACATTGTTGATGCAATACCGGGTCTGTCAATCATGCCTGCACCGATAATTGAAATTTTTGCAATATCGCTGTCGATTTTTACATCTGCCGCACCAAGTCTTGTTTTAACTTCGTTCAAAATTTGAGTTGCTTTCGGAAGATCTTCTTCATTGATAGTGAAAGCAATGTCATTAGTGTTTGAAGCTTTTCTTGCATAAGATTGGATAATCATATCAACTGAAACATTTTCATCTGCAAGGCATCCGAATAATGTTGCCGCTTCACCCGGTGTATCCGGAATATCGCAAACAACAACTCTTACTTGTGATAAATCAGCAGCAACACCTGCTACAGGTTTATTTATTTCCATTTTTTCAACTCCTACAATTAGTGTTCCCAAATTATCAAGTTTAAAACTGCTTCTTACACGAAGAGGTACTGCGTATTGTTTAGCGGTTTCAACACTTCTCGGATGAAGCACATTTGCACCTGCGTGAGCCAGTTCAAGCATTTCTTCATACGAAATTATATCCAATCTTGAAGCGTTAGGGACAACTCTCGGGTCTGTTGTGTAAACTCCTTCAACATCTGTATAAATATCACATCTTTCGGCATTTAAAGCTGCGGCGAGCGCGACTGCTGATGTATCAGAACCACCGCGGCCGAGGGTTGTTATTTCACCGTCTTCGGTTACTCCCTGAAATCCTGCTACAACTATTATATTGCCTTCATCTAAATTTTTTCTTAATTTGTCAGTTTTAATATCAATAATGCGGGCTTTTGAATGTACATTTTCTGTTAAAATTCCAATCTGCATTGCATTAAAACTAACAGCTTTGTGTCCCATTGCTTGAATTGCCATTGTCAAAAGCGCAATAGAAACGCACTCTCCTGTTGACAGAAGCATATCCATTTCGCGTCCTGAAGGGTTAGGATTCAGGTCTCTTGCCATTTTAACAAGGTGATCTGTTGTGTGTCCCATTGCTGAAACTACTACTACTACATCATTTCCGTTATTCTTTTCTCTTATGACGGTTTGGGCAACATTTTTTATTTTATCGGTGTCTGCAACCGATGTTCCGCCAAATTTTTGAACTATTACTTTTCTCAATTTAACTATTTCCCTGTATATCTATTAAAATATTTTCAAGTTCCTGTTTTTCATTTTCGTACTCAAACTTCCCGTGAACTTGAGCTTTTTGTGCAACTGAAATTGCTTCCTTTATATTATATTCACAAATGTTATCTTTGACAAGAGTGTATAGCGTGAAAAATAATAAATTTAACACTTCGCAATTTTCATTGTTAAGTTTTTCTGCTCTGCGAAGCTTGCGTGCGGCATCAGCGAAGTCGGAAATACTGATAAGCCATTTCGCATAATCAATAAAACCACAGGTATATTCAGGTGTTTCTGCTATAAATTTTTCATAATATTCGCGAATTTTACAATTATCACCGATTGATTTGTAGCAGTTAGCCAGATGAAGATAGTTATAAACCTGTTTTTTATCGGTACGGAGTGCTTTTTTAAACATTTCAACAGCATCCTGAACTTTACCTTGATTTATCCATTCAAGTCCGATTGCTTCCTGAATATAAACATTTTCACCGTATTTTTCTTTAAGTTCATTCAGGATGGTGAAATCTTGTTCATAAGCATTCACAAGTGCAAGACCAATTTTGGGACCGAGGTAATTTGTCCGCTGTTCAAGAGCTTTTTCAAATTGGGCTTTTGCTTTTGAAAATTCAAACAATCTAATGTATGCTCTTCCCCATTCAAAATGCAAAGATGGGTCATCAAGTTCGTTAAACATTGCTTTCTGAAATATATTTTCTGTTTTTTCAATGTCTTTTTGAATAGAATAAATTTCACCAAGAATAAAATATGCAGGAAGCATTTGTTTATTAATTTCAAGAACTTTTTTTGCATATTTTTCAGCTTCTGCATAATCGGATTTCAAGAGTTTAAGATTTGCATATTCATAAATGCTGCCTTCATTTGGTGCAACTTTTGCAAGGAACTGAAGTTTCATTTCAGCGGCTTCATAGTCGTTTAATTTAACTTCCATAACGGCAGACAAAAGTATTGCAGTGAAGTTGTATTTGCTGATTTTAATTGCACTTAAAAATTTGTCACGTGCAAGTGCGTATTTTTTTTGCTTCATTAAAACCATGCCCCAGCCAGTTTGAACATCAGTATTAAAAGGGGTTACTTTGTCAGCTTTTTCAAAGGAAACAAGTGCATCTTCAAGTTTTTCACAGTTCAAATAACACATTCCAAGACGGAGCCAAATTTCTTTGTCCTGAGGATTAAGTTTGGCGGATTGCTCGTAGTATTCTCCTGCCTGTTTAAATTCACCGCGAAACTCGTAAATTTTTCCAAGATATTTGTAAACCATATCATCTTGGTTTGATATATCAAGAGCTTTTTTCAGTAAAATTTCGGCTTCGTCGAATTTATTACTTTCAATAAGTTTTTTTGCTTTATTGACGTATGCTACTGTCGGCAGTGATTGTATTATAGAGTCACTTTTGTACTTATCGACAGAAAAATTTAAGTCTTTTATATTTTCACAAATATTTTTTACCCAGCTAAACAATCCGCTACCTCTCTGAATGCTCCGTTTCCGGCTTCACTTGTTGTAATTTGTATTCCCTGAACCATTTTAACCTTTTTTACCGCATGCGGAACTGTAATTTTGTATTTTGCATAATTCAGACATTCGATATCGTTTACGTCATCACCAATATAAACGTATTCTTCCTGTGAAAGGTTATATCTTTCTACAATATCTTTCAGCACCTCGATTTTTATTCTGATATTCTGATGAATTTCTTTTATCTGAAATTTTTTTGCCATTGTTTCTATTGCAGAATTTTTTTCACCTGAAATTATCGCAATTTCGTAACCGCTTTTTCTCAACAGTGAAAACCCCATTACATCTTTGAAATTGAGTTTGCGTGACATTGTAAAATCTTCATTAATATAAACACAGTTATCTGTTACAACACCGTCAAAGTCGGTTATTACCATCTTTATTGACTTCGGCAAATTCAAATTTTGCATTTTGTTATTTTCTGTCCTAACCGTCTTAACAAACTCCATACTCTTTGGTATAATTATAACATAGATTGCGAAAATTTTAAGTCTGTAGAGAGTAAAAAGTAATAAATGTTTTCATATTTTTATATCATTAATATTGGAGTTATCATTGTATTTGTGTGTTTGTTTTTTATATTTAGAAAGACAAACAAAAGATGGTCAAAAATTAATGATTATCTGGGCAAAGTAACCACAACCGTTGACTCAATTCGTTACGGAAATCTTTCAACAAAAATTGAAAAAGTTGAACATCCGACATATCAAAACGTAACGGACAGTATCAATAGAATGGTTGAAACTCTCAATGACAGAGAAAAAATGATTATTGAATATCAGGCTGAATTGATGCGCCAGAACAAACTTCTTGAATCAGTTATTAATTCGCTTTCTGACGGAATTCTGATTATTAATGAAAAGTTTGATATTCTGCGTGCGACTCCTAAAATTTTGAAATGGTTCGGCATAAAAGGTAAAGATATTATCGGAAAAAATGTGTTTGATTTTATACAACTTACTGATGATAACGCAAATGTTGAAAAAATGAACAATATGGAGATTTTTATTAAACACACTCCGACAAATAATTTCGTAATAAACTCCCAGCCGCTATCGTCTTTGGAAAAAAAGCGTTATGTTTTGATTATCAAAGATATTACAACAGAAAAAGAAATCGAAACCTTGAAAGAAGATTTTGTTGCGACTTTAACACATGACCTCAAAGTTCCGATTGTTGCGGCGTCAAATATGATTGAGCTGTTTTTAGCAAAAAAATTCGGTGATATTTCCGGTAAGCAAGAATTTGCACTAAACAGTATGAAATCGTCAAATAACGAACTTTTAGACCTTGTTCAAATACTTCTTGAAACATATAAAATTAAAGAAAAAGGGATTAAACTCTGCAAAGAAAGTGTTGAGCTGAATAGTTTTGTGGAAGAAATCGTTGAGGAAATGCAGGGAATTGCATATGATAACAAGATTAAAATCATATTCCATCCGTCTGCTGCAAGTCCTGTTCTGTCAATTGACCCGATGCAGTTTCAGCGTGTTGTAAAAAATTTAATTTCTAATGCCATAGACCACAGTAACACCAAAGAATTTATTGAAGTTGACGTTGGATGTATTGATAATTTTGTGACAGTCTGTGTAATTGATTTTGGGCAGGGGATCCCGAAAAAAGAAATAAAAATGATTTTTAACAAATACTATTCTGCCGCAAAAAAATTGCGGAAGGTTGGTACTGGGCTTGGATTATATTTGTCCCAGCAGATTGCAGAAGCTCATGGCGGTGAAATTACTGTAACAAGTGAGGAAAATGTACGCACCGAATTTTGCGTAAAAATTCCCGTGTAGATTTGTATTATTCCTTTCTGTGCGCTGTAGTTAATTATCAAATAAGGCAAGAGCTATTACTCTTGAAAATTTAGGTTTTTTAGGTTATCTTTGTGTGTAAAAAGAGGGCTTTTGATGGGCAATAATACGGGGCTTAATTTGAGATTGATTGCAGAAAACTGCGGGTTGTTTAACAACACGGACTTGACTGCTGTGACTGCAAGAATTGATGCCTTGAAAGAGCAGTATTCTCAAAAAGATTTGATTACTATTTATAACTACTTGCTTTTAAATGCTGTAGAACCAGATGTTATTATGTACCTTATTCGTTGTGTGGATATGTATAGAGACCCTTCAAGTCTTGAAGTTCTGGTGGATATTTTGCTTTTGAAAAACGGCAGTTATCCGGACGAATCGGTAAAAGAAAAATTTGTTAATGTTCGGGTAATGTGTGCAAAAGCTATTGCAAACCAGAAAAATACTGATGTTGTTTCGTCTCTTCTATATTGTCTTAATAATAAAAACGAACACTATAAAGTGCGGCTGGCTTGTGCTGATTCACTTGGCAGGATTGGTGACAGGTTTGCGGTTGCACCATTGATTGATGTTGTCAAAGACGAGGATGAAAAGTCCGTTTATCTTCGCGAAACCGCTGTTTCTGCTCTCGGACTTCTTGGAGATGCACGCGCGCTTGACCCAATTGTGTCAATTTTAGAAACAAAACAGGGAATAATTAACAAGTTTACCTTTCTAAAAGAGCGCGCAATAGAAGCGTTGATGAAAATGGGTTTTGGAGAGGCTGAACGTGTATTCAAAGCTCTCAAAAATTCTCTTGCGGATGAATCCGTTCAGATTCGTATCAATGCTGTAGAAGCGTTGATGGATTCAGAACATCCGAAAGCCTTTGAAACAATTAAAAAAGTTTTGTTCGAAGATGAAGACATTGAAGTTCGCAAAAACGCTATGATTGCGCTTTACAATATGTCTGACAGAAGTATTTTGGATGAAGTTATAAATTCTCCAAGCTTTCCGGATGTATTAAAAATGGAAGCTGTCGGGATTATTGAAGAATATGAAAATGATGAGGAAGATGAATAATTATGGTTAAATCAGCAATACTTTTATCGGGCGGTTTAGACTCTCTTGTAAGTTTGGGTTTAAAAAAAGAAGAATTGAACATAACTCTTGCATTAACCTTTGATTATGGGCAAAAATCTGCAAAACAGGAAATTGAAACCTCTAAAAAGATTTGCGAATATTATAACGTTGAGCATAAAGTTATTAAACTTGACTGGCTGAAAGACATTACGCATACTGCACTATGCTCGGATGCAGAAGTTCCGACAGGAGATGCGCTTAATAATCTTGAAAATTCTGCAAAATCCGTCTGGGTGCCAAATCGTAACGGATTGTTTCTAAATATCGCAGGAAGTTTTGCTGATGCTAATGGCTTTGACTATATCCTAATCGGTGCAAACAAGGAGGAAGGACAGACTTTTCCTGATAATACTCAGGAATTTATTGATGCAGTAAATCATGAGTTCAAATATTCTACAAGAAAACAGCCGAATATTATTGCCCCCTTGATAAATTGTGACAAAAATGATATAGTCATGTTAGCTTTGAAAAACAGTATTCCTCTGGAACTTGTTCGAAGCTGTTATCAAGGAGCAGAGAGACATTGCGGGATATGTGAATCTTGTGTGAGACTTAAATCTGCACTTGACGCAAATCATGATACACAATATATAAAAATACTATTTGGTTAAACAGGGATGAAAACACTATTTATTGATGATGAAATTAAATATATCGGTTCACAGCTTGCTCCTCACTGGATTTATAAGAACTTTAAAATTCAAGGAGATGCAATAGTTGCATTCTGCGGAGAATGCGAAGTTAAGCTTACGGAGATGGTTGATATTGAAGACGTTATCAATAATGAGCCGATTTACAGCAAATATATGTTAAGCTTTATCACAGAACAGTTTAATGTGGATTTGATTGAAGGTGTTCTGAGGCAGAGACTTTTGATGAGTATAATTAAAGAAGCACTTGAAAAAAGAGGCTTTGTTGTTCGAAGAAACGGGGATGACCTGTTTGTAAACGACAGAAAACTTTCTGTTTCTATTGCGACAAAATCCATGACTTCTGTTCTTATACATACCGGTATAAATATTTTATCAGAGGGTGCTCCAATACCTGTTTCAGGACTTGAAAGCGATTTGGGTATAAAAGATATTAAAGATTTTGCAAACGAAGTCATGAAAACTTATTCTGACGAACTTGAAGATATTGTTCTTGCAAGTACAAAAGTGAGAGGTGTTTAATGTTAAAAGAAACAGATAAATACGATAGTTCAGCTCATTTTACATACAATGATTACAAAAGAAAAACCAAAAAAGGTCCCAATAAAGATTTAACAATTTTTGCTTCGGTATTTATCATTGGAGTGTTGATAATTTTGGGTTTTGCAAAAATATTATCGCCGAATGTTGATGTTTCAATAATGAACGAAAATGAAATAACTTCTTCAAATATAGAGGACGAAAATACCGGCTCATCACTTATTGATGACAGACTGAAACGTCTTCAAATGGAAGATGAAGGTAAAAAAGAAGGCGATGAAAAAATATTCTCTCCTGAACTTGATGAAAAAGTAGTTCTTCCAAAACAAAGACGAAAAACAGTTGGACAAATGGAAGCTGAAATGGCTGATTTGATGAATTCTCAAAAAGAAGAACAGAAACAAAAAGAAGAAAAAGCCCAAGCAAAAGATAATAAAAAAGAACAATCATCATCTGCGCCATCTCCGTCCGCAGATAAGAAAATTCAATCAGCACCAGTTTCTGCGCAGAATGTCAATGCAAAAGTAGTTGTTGGATATTATGCAACAGAAAAGCAAGCTGAGGTTGCAAAATCAATTATTCAGGATGCAGGGGTGAGTGTAACACCGATAGTTAAGAATTTGGGCGGATATTACACTTTGCAAGTTGGTTCATATTCTTCTCGGGAAAAAGCTCAGCAGGCTGCAAATCAACTATTGAAAAGCAATTTCCCTGCCCGTGTAATTGCTGATTAAATAATTAGTAACATATTTGAACACATAGAGCATTAAAAATTTTTATCATCTTATTAATCTTATTATAGAAAGGTTAATAAGATGTCTGAACATACGAATCTTGTTGTCGGCGCAGGAATTTCCGGTGCTGTACTTGCACGCTGTATTGCTGAAAAATCCGGAGAAAAAGTTCTGGTTATTGACAGTAAAAGTCATATCGGAGGGAATTGCTACGATTACAAAGATGAAAACGGAATTTCTATACACAAATACGGGTCGCATATTTTTCACACAAATGACGTGAAAGTTTGGAATTTCATTACTCAATTTACCGGTTTTAATACTTATATGCACAGGGTTATTGCGTTGATTGATGGTATTGAAACTACTATTCCGTTTAATCTTAACACTTTATATGATGTTTTTCCAAAATCTATGGCTGATAGATTTGAAGAAAAACTTCTTAATAATTTTGAATACAATACGAAAATACCTATTTTGGAACTTAAAAATAGCAAAGACACTGACTTAAATTTTCTTGCAAATTATATCTACGAAAAAGTCTTTATTAATTACACTATAAAGCAATGGGGTTTGACTCCAGATAAAATCGACAGTGCTGTTACAGCAAGAGTTCCTGTTTTAATAAGCAGAGATAACAGATATTTTCAGGACAGATTTCAAGGAATTCCGCTATGTGGCTATACAAATATGATTGAAAATATGTTAAGGCATTCAAAAATTGAAGTTTTACTTAACACATCTTTCCGGGAGTTAAAAGATCTGTCATTTAAAAGAATTTTCTATACAGGTTCTATTGATGAATATTTTGATTACAAGTTGGGTGTCCTTTCGTATAGGAGTGTATCATTTGAATTAGAAGAATTTGATAGAGAATATTACCAGAATAACAGTGTTGTGAACTATCCGAATAACTATGATTTTACAAGAATTCATGAGTATAAATATTATCTTAATGAAACGATTAAAAAAACAGTTATTGCGAAAGAATATTCTACAGACTTCAAGCTTGGTGTAAACGAGCGATATTATCCTATACTTACCCCAGAAAATCTAGAGCTCTATGAAAACTACAAAAATCTTTCTAAAAATTTTGATAATTTATATTTCTTAGGCAGATTGGGGGATTACAAATATTACGATATGGACAAAGCTGTTGCAAGAGCAATTGATTGTTTTGAAAAAGTGTTTAATGTTAGTTTAATAACGAAAAAGGAGTGCTAATGGAGAATATAAAGGTATCGGTAATTGTTCCAGTATATAATGTAGAAAAATATTTAGTACAATGTATCGAAAGTATATTAAATCAGAGCTTAAAAGAAATTGAAGTTATATGCATAAATGACGGTTCAACAGATTTATCCGCTCAAATTCTACAAAAATACAGAATGTTAGACGAAAGAGTTATTATTGTAGATAAACAAAACTCCGGATACGGTGCATCCTGTAATATCGGTTTGAAATTAGCAAGAGGAAAATATGTAAGCATTATTGAATCAGATGATTTTATTAACGTCAAAATGTTCGAAGATATGTACAATATTGCTGTCAAAAACAATGCAGATGTAGTTAAAACCGCATATTATGAATATAAAGATGCGAATGAACAATGTACAGAAATCGTTAATAAAATTAACTGGAGCGAGCAGTATGATATGCCGCAGTCTGTTGTTAATATATATGAATGTCCACAGTTTTTGTATTTTCATCCTAGTATCTGGTCTTGTATTTATAAAAACGAGTTTTTAAAACAGCATAATATAAGTTTCGTTGAAGCTCATCGTGCCGGCTGGGCAGATAATCCGTTTCAGGTACAAACATTGTGTATGGCAGATAGAATTATTTATTCTGATAATGCATATTATTATTACAGACTTACAAACCCTGCTTCTTCCAGCAATATTGTAAATCTTTCCAATCCGTTTGACCGCAGTGACGAAGTTCATGCTTTCCTTGATGCAAACAGCATAACCGATAATGATATACTTGCACACTTGTATAAAAGAGAAATGTCATATATTGATATAGTTGTGAACGGTGTAACCCCGGACTTGTATGATGCAGCCTGTGAGAAAATTCTGGCACTGGTTTCGAGAATGGATGGTTCTATAGTGCAGGATAATAAATTCATAAATGATTATGAGAAAAATCTATACCAAACTTGCCAAACAAGTAATGGTATTAAGGCGTTGATTGTTTCACGTAAAAACAAATATTCTAATGCCGCAGTTGTAAGCAACATAAAATAAATTAGGAGAAAAATTTTGTCGGTTTTAGTTTTAGGTGGTGCCGGTTATATCGGTTCTCATACTGTATATGAACTTGTTGAAAACGGTGAAGATGTCGTTGTTATTGATAATCTTCAAACAGGTCATCTTGATGCCGTGCATTGTGATGCGAAGTTTTATCAGGGAGATATTAGAGATAAAATTTTTCTTGATAGAGTATTTGCAATAGAGGATATTGATTCTGTTATACATTTTGCTGCAAATTCTTTAGTGGGTGAAAGTATTCAAAATCCTTTAAAATATTATGATAATAATGTTTTTGGAACGCAAGTGCTTATTGAAGTTTTAATCGAACATAAAATTGATAAGATTGTTTTTTCTTCAAGCGCAGCAGTTTATGGTGAACCTGAACATGTGCCTATAGCAGAGACCGATAAAACAAATCCTTTAAATCCATATGGTGAGACGAAACTGGCGATGGAGAAAATGTTTAAATGGGTATCAGCGGCTCATAATATAAAGTATGTTTCTCTACGATATTTTAATGCATGTGGGGCGCATTGTTCAGGAAAACTAAGAGAAAATCATAATCCGGAAACACATTTAATCCCTATAGTATTGCAGGCTGCAAGCGGTAAGCGAAATTCTGTTTCTATATATGGGGTTAATTATGATACTAAAGATGGAACATGTGTGAGAGACTATATTCATGTAACAGATTTAGCTCAAGCGCATATACTGGCTTTAAAATATTTGCGTAATGGCGGAGAAAGTAATATTTTTAACCTTGGATGCGGTGAAGGTTTTACAGTAAAAGAAGTTATTGATTCTGCAATACGTATTACCAAACAATCGATACCGGTTACGGTGACATCTCGTCGTGCGGGAGATCCTGCAAAACTTATTGCGTCAAGTGAAAAAGCTAAGAAAATACTGGGCTGGGAACCGAAATACAGTAGCCTCGAAACAATTATTTCATCTGCCTGGATGTCAAATCCGAATTATATTTTATAAACAAAAATAAATATGTAAAAAACCGTCCGAAACGGACGGTTTTAGATTTTTTGCCATCGCTTATTTAAAAGCTTGGACTAAAAAACGGAAAAGGTGGGATTCGAACCCACGGTGCAGGTAGCCCCACACAACACCTTAGCAGGGTGCCGCCTTAAGCCTACTCGGCCACTTTTCCAAGACGGATAATCTCTCTAATTTCGATTACAGTATCAAGTATAGCATAAAGATATTTTTTTGAAAAGATGTTTAAAAAAAAAATTTATAAGCTATAATACTCGTAAAGAGAGGTAATTATGATTGAAATGAAAGTTATGGGCATTGCCCTTGATACAAGAACAGGATCCCCGATTGTTGTTTTGCACGATAAAGAGAACAGACGTGCTTTACCGATTTGGATTGGTTCAGCTGAAGCAAGTTCGATTATCAGAAAAATTGAAAATCTGTCTGTAACCCGTCCAATGACTCACGATTTGGTTATTAGTATTATTGAAAAAACAGGTTATAAAATTTCTAAGGTTGAAATTAATGATGTTGAAAAAGAAACATATTTTGCAACTATTTTCTTAGAAGATGAAAATGGTAAGGAAATTGAAATTGATTCCCGTCCATCTGATGCGATTGCTATTGCGATAAGAATTGATGCTCCTATTTTTGTTACCGCAAATGTCCTGTCTAACGGTTCAGTTTCTACTGACAGCGCTAAAGACGCTGAAGAAGCTGAAGAGTTTAAGAACTTTGTACAAAGTATTAAACCTTCTGATTTTGCAAAACTCATGAAAGACAGCGACCATCACGAAAGTGACCAATAATGAATTTCAAACAACTTATTCAAAGATGTTTGATAGACAAGGACGCAATTGAAACAAGACCATGGGTTCAGGATGAGTACAAAGAATTTGTTGTAATGCGTCACGAAAGCAACAATAAATGGTTTGCATTGATTTTTGAGATGAATGGTGAACTTTGTATAAATCTAAAATGTCCGCCTGATTTAATTCCGGTACTCAAAGACCAGTATAATGCTGTGAAACCGGCATGGCATATGAATAAAAAACATTGGATTACTGTTGAAGTAAATAATATTCCAGCAGAAGTTCTGGATGAAGTTATCAGGATAAGTTTTGAAATAACGGCACCGAAAAAGAAAAAGAATTAAAATTGTAACGATTTTTTCAAATTTTGAAATAACAATCTCTCTCATAACTTTATTAAGTTAGAGAGAGATTTATTATGTTTAACAAAATTGATGAAGTTCAAAGACAGTACACCTTTGCGGTACAACCAGTAAAACTGTTTGAGACAGAGAATTCAAAAAATGCACAAAAAAGTTCATTTGATTTTATTAACCAAATGAATAAATCGGGTTACAATCCTTTTCATCCGAGTGTTGAATACTCCACAAAAGGACAAAAACTTGATTTGCTGGGTTAAAACCTAGCACACCCAGGATTTGTTCGGAGTAACATAATCAGCCCAGAAAGGAGTTCCGTCAGCGTATTTTGTCGGAACAGAGTCTATAACTCGAGGAGCTTTTTCTGATGGGACAGATGCAAATGATACAGGTTTGCTGTATGGATTCACCGCGCGCGCAGATGATACCGCTGCACCCTGTGCTACAGTTGCTTTTGGAGTTAGTAGATTTAAAAAATTTACGCCCATAATTGTCCCCAATTTTTCCCTATACTTATTTAAGTATATTTTCTGACAAAAATTGCGTAATTTGTAGTAGTTTATTACGAAATATTACAGTAAGAAAAAATTGTTGCTATAATTGGGTTTAAAAACCGGACGCTTGAAGTCCAATTTGGGCGGTGCATAATTTTCATATTTAATTCTTTTGTCCCGAAAACGTGTTAAGCCGACAGCAGGAACTTCGTCTTTAATGAAAAATTTTAATAATTCCATAATATACACTTCCTTCTTTTTTCGTGTATAATGTTTTTAATGGAATTTAGGAAAAAGTCAAAAGGAGATAAGATTATGGCAGAAAAAGTTACAAAAGATATGAATATTCTGGAAATCGCTCAAAAGCACCCTGAAAGTATCGAAGTATTTCACAGATATGGTTTAGGATGCTTAGGCTGTGCAGCTGCAAGATTTGAAAACCTTGAAGCAGGTGCAAAAGTTCACGGGTTTGATCCTGATGAAATGGTGGCAGATATTAACGCTTTGATTGAAGCTGTTGAAGCATAATAAGCAGTAATATTAAAAAGAATGCGGCTGGAATAATCTTCCAGCCGCATTCTTTTTATATAATCCTATTTGTTTAGAAATCCAGCCATAGAGGGTGCATTAGCAGGGATTGAAAGCGGTTTGACATCTAATTTTTTAGCTTGAGTAGTTGCTTTTTGTTCTTCTGCTTCTCTAGCCTGACGGCGTTCTGTCATTTTTTCACAGAAGTCGGTTAACCAGATGATTAATCCCGGAACAAATGCGAATGTTGATAATGCTCCGAATGTTGCGTTACAAGTTTTAGCTTTTTTCAACAATCCGTTTTCGCCTTTGAACAGTTTATAGAATTCATTTATAAGTTTTTTATCTTCACTCATATTAGCTGCTTTTAATGCTTCGCGGATTTCTTGAACTGTTGCTTCTGCGAATGATTTACCTTTATGAGTCTGCAAGATATTTTCAACAGATTGTTTAATATCTGAATCTTGAGCGAATGCTTTTTTGATATTTCCGCCGCTTTGTTCAATGAAGTCCATAAATCCGTTTACACCGCCTTTATATGCATCAATGTCAGTGTATTTAGAATTTAATTGTTTACTTGAAAGTACCTGATGTCTTCCGTCATTTGGATTTAAGTAGTCACCTAATCTTTGGAATGCATTTCTGCCATCCAAGTGTTTACTGTTCAATGCAAGACCTGTAACTTTAGTAAATCCGTCAGAGAACAATCTTGCAAGAGCTTTTGCTCCAAACAATAATGCTGTGAATGCGGTCATATCACGTACAACGATTTCGCCGTAATCGTATTTGTCCTGAGCATGTTGTAATCTTGGAGGAATACAGAAACCGTATAATAATACAGGCATTGCTGTTCCGGAGATTATAGGTCCGTTCAGTTCAAATATATCGGATATAGATTTTGAAGTTTTTCCATTGAATACTTTTTTACCTGTTTTTTCAAGGAATCCTGCCAAGTTACCTTTGAATGCTATATCTTTTTTATTTTTAGCAGGTGTATTCTTTTGAGTTTCAGTATTTGATGCTTGAGAAGCATCAGAAGTTTTCTTTAATGCAGGATTACCTTTCAGCCCCATGTTGTAAAGTTTAGGGATTTGAGTATAGAATGCTGCAACTGCACCAAATAAGCCAAGGTTTGTTAAAATTCTGGTTCCCATTCTCCTGTGAGTGAAATGTTTAACCACATCATCAATACTTGTCGAAGCATCTTTTGATAAAGCATTTCTAACATTTTTAGCAGCATCGCCGAAGTAATCACGCATTGCACTAGTCAATTCTCCGATGCTTCCGCCTTTTAATTCACCTTTTGATGAAAGAATTTGTACGGATAATTCGTTAACTGTTCCGCCAATCCTATTCTTTTTAAGTTTCATGAATTCATCTTCAACAGTGCCGCCCAGTTGTGCAATTTTTTCAGCGCGAGCTTTTTTGTTTAAAGATTTATCTGACAGAATATTTTCTACATCAACTTGTCTTTGAGCTAAACGTCGAGCTTCATCCTGCACTTCAGCTTTTGACATCTTATCAGCTTTAGGGTGTTTGTTGATAGAGTTTTCGATTGTATCTTCGAATACATATCTGTAGAATTCTGATTTATCCGCAGTTCCTGTTTTTATGGCGTCTGTATGCTGTTTGGCAAAGTTAGCAAATGAAGGAGCAAGACTATCAAGGTAGTTCAATTTTACATTGTTGCCTGTACCTGATTTTTTGCTGATATATTTAAGCATGAAATAAGGGATCAAGAATGCACTCGGACCGGTAATAACTTCACGAAGCCCTTCTTTTCTTGCATATGCCCAATTTAGTTCACGTTTAGGTTTGCCATTTTTATCGAGAATTACGTTACCATTGGCATCTTTTTTCTCATCGCCTCCGCGAACCAAACCTTTGCCCACACGAGGAGCGATGAAACCAAGACCATCTTGAATAATAAATGATGCTGCATATCCGCCTGCTTCAATAAAATCCATCATTGAGACAATGCCGCCGGTAAAAGATACATTCTGACGGTTTTGTACTGGATGCGGTAAAGCTTTAACTTTTTGCGCATTATTATTCTTTGTATTTATGCTTGGTATTATTGGTTGTACTGACATGATCCCTACTAATTAAAATCTTCTACACAGTTAAAAAAAAACAACAATTTTTTTTAGATTGCTATCTTTTCGGGTAATGTTTCAAAAGTTTTACATATTGTAAAGTTTTTGAACAAGTGTACTTATTATACTTAATCGTAAAATTTTTTTCAAGTGTTTTACTACAATTATAACATTTCTGTAACATTACTACATAAATAGAAATTGACACTATGTTATATCTCAGTTAAACTACAGAAATGGAAGTAAATGTTATCGGAGCAGGTCTGGCAGGCTCAGAAGCCGCTTTGCAACTTGCAAAAAGAGGGTTTAAAGTTAATTTATATGAGATGCGTCCTGTTGTAAAAACAGGTGCTCATACAACAGAGGATTGTGCAGAATTTGTCTGTTCAAACAGTCTCGGCTCGTATGATGTAACAAATGGAAGCGGCTTATTGAAGCATGAAATGGAAATTCTGGGCGGAGAATTAATTGAGATTGCAAAAAGTTGTGCTGTTCCTGCGGGAAATGCTCTTGCAATTGACAGGCATTTGTTTTCTCAAACCGTTACTCAAAAAATTGAACAAAATCAGAATATAAATCTTATAAGAGAAGAAATAACTGAAATTCCTGAAACCCCAACGATTATTGCATCAGGACCTTTAACAAGTTCAAAATTTGCTGATGCGATTAAAATATTTACCAAAAGTGAATATTTGCATTTCTTTGATGCGATTGCGCCGATTGTAGAAATTGACAGTATAGATTTTGACAAAGCGTTCTGGGCAAGCCGTTATGATAAAGGTGAAGCGTCTTATATAAACTGCCCGATGAATAAAGAACAGTATGAAAAGTTTTATGATATTTTGATAAACGCTCCCCGAATTGAGCAACATGATTTTGAAAAAGGGGCTAAATTTTTTGAAAGCTGTCTGCCGATAGAAGTTTTAGCTTATCGCGGGGTTGATACACTTCGTTTTGGACCTATGAAACCTGTAGGACTTATTGACAAACGTACAGGAGAAAAAAATTATGCTGTTGTTCAATTGAGACAAGACAATTCTGCTAAAACTCTGTTCAATCTTGTAGGATTCCAGACAAATCTTAAGTGGGGTGCTCAAAAACAGCTTCTTCAATCCATTCCGGGACTTGAGAATGTCAGCATCGTAAGATACGGTGTTATGCACAGAAATACATTTATTAATTCGCCAAAACTATTGAACCCGACTTTACAAACTCGTGAGCGTAATGACTTATTCTTTGCAGGACAAATAACAGGTACTGAAGGTTATACTGAATCAATTGCATCAGGGCTTCTTGCAGGTATGAATATGGCAAGACTTTTGAATAACGAGCCGTTATTGGAATTACCTTTAGATACAATGCTCGGCGCATTGACACATTATATTACAAATCCGGAGCATACAAACTTCCAGCCGATAAATTCAAACTGGGGAATTATGCCTTCTGTCGAACTGCCTAAAAAAGAACGAAAAAACAAAAAACTAAAAGGCGAATTGATGTCCAATCGTGCCCTAAGTTCTTTAAAATTTTTTGTTAATAAATTCTAATTAAATACTTAGCCTATAAGGGCAAGATGATTTTATTCAAGTTGATATTAAAATAATAAGAGAAAATGTAAAAATATATTTTGAAGCCTTGTATAAGGAGAATGGTATTGTTTAGGAGTTTTCTCATTATATGTTTAATATTATTTGGACAATCGGCTTACGCGGTTGATAAAGCCGAACTCAACCTTGAATTTTTTACCAGATTTAACGATGAATGTTTATACCATTATATAAACGAGGCATTTAATAATAACCATGATGCAAAGCAAGCTTCATACAGAGTCGAGCAATACAGGCAGCAGGCAAAGTATTCACTCGGTCACGAGCTGCCGTCATTTAGCGTTGCGGCTAATTATCTGGGAATTAAAGTACCTCAGCTGGATAATTTTCAACTCCGAAAAAATGCTTTTATTCTGCCATTTATTGCCAACTATGAGGCTGATTTTTTGTTGAAAAATCGTGACAAAACCGGAAGTGCCAAAAAAGTTTACGAGGCTTCAGCATTTGAAGAAAAATCTGTTTATCTTTCACTGTTATCTGATGTTGCAACAGTTTACACAAATCTTTTAGAATATGATGGATTGTTGTATCTTGCACAGGAAAAAGTTGATATTTATACAGAAATTTTTAGTCGCGATACAAAAAGATATAATCGTGGAATTATTGGAACTTCTGAACTAAACTTATCAGCAAAAAATCTTGAAAGTGCAAAAAATGAACTTGAAAATTTCCGAAAACAACAAGAAATTTTACTGATGCAACTTGCTGTATTGACCGGAAATTCTGCGGAATGTACAAACAAGTTAACTAGAGGCAAGTTTGATAATTTGGAATATCAAGGAGATCTTCCTGACGAAATTTATTCTGATGTTATTTTTTTCAGACCAGATGTTATGCAAGCTGAAACAAATCTTGAGAAGGCAAAAATTGATATTCGTGTTGCTCGGAAAGAATTTTTACCAAGATTTAATATAACAGGGGTTTGGATTTTTAACACCATTGCTCCGGGTTCTTTTTTTTCATGGGAATCTTCACTTGCCGCAATACTTGCGGGGGCAACACAGGATATTTTTGCCGGAGGCAGAAAACTTGCAAATTTCAGGATGCAAAAAGCAAAATATGAGGAACTTTTTGAAAAGTACAGACAGGTTGATCTGGAAGCTGTAAAAGAAGTGAATACTGCTGTTTGTATTATAAAGCACGATACAAAAGCAGATAATAATACTCGTCAAAAAGTAAATTATGAATACATTAATCTTGAAAATTCACGCAAAAAATACAATCGAGGAGTTATTTCCGCCTCAGAATATTTGAGAAGTTATTCTGCATTTATTGAGGTACAAAAAGAAGCTGTTCAATCGAAAAATCAGAGAATAGTAAATTATTTTACTTTATACAAAGCTGTCGGGGGTAAACTATGAAAAAAATAATAGCAATAATTTTATTACTTGTCCTTATTGGAGCAACTGTTTTTATATTTACTCGCAAAAAAGAGAATACTAATGAACTCACGCTATACGGCAATATTGAAATAAGACAGGTTGATTTGAGCTTTCAAGTAAGCGGAATTATTGAAAAAATGTTTAAAGAAGAAGGTGACAGTATAAAAAAAGGTGATCTTCTTGCAATTTTGGATGCTAAGGATTATCAGTCAAATTTTGAAAAAGCAAAAGCTGAAGTTGACAAAACTCTTGCACTTAAAAATGATGCAGAATCAATGTTTGACCGTAATGCACCTCTTGTGCAGGATAATACAATTTCAAAACAGGAATACGATACTCTAAAAAATACCAGTGACAAGGCAAGAGCGGATTATAATTCTGCGGTTGCAGCAAAGAATTTCGCCAAAAATCAGCTTGATTATACAAAAATTTATGCCCCTGATGACGGGATAGTAATGGTAAGAGTTCAAGAACCAGGAGCAACTGTCAATAAAGGGCAAATTATTTATTCAATCTCGAAAAACAAACCTGTGTGGATACGAGCGTATGTTAATGAAACTGATTTAGGAAATATTAAATATGGACAGACCGTAAACGTTTATACTGACACTGTTAATATTCAGACAGGGAAAAAGCGCGAGTATAAAGGTTATATAGGCTATATTTCTCCTGTAGCCGAGTTTACTCCAAAAACCGTTCAATCAACTGATTTGAGAACAGATTTGGTTTATAGAATAAGAGTTTATATTGATGATATTGATGAATATTTGCGTCAGGGAATGCCAGTTACGATTAAAGTGGATTTGAATTCAAATGCAGACAGTCAGAATTAAAAATCTTATTAAAACCTTTGGCGCCATTACTGCAATTAATAATATTTCACTTGATATAGAGAAAGGTAAAATTACAGGGCTGATTGGTGCAGACGGCGCGGGAAAAACAACACTTATTCGATTGATAATAGGTTTGCTTTTGCCTGACAGCGGTGACGTTGAAGTTCTTGGTTCAAAACCTTCCGAAAAAAGTTTATCAGTGGGATATATGCCTCAGAAGTTTGGACTGTATGAAGATTTAACAGTTATTGAAAATTTAAGACTATATGCAGATTTGAAAGAACAGCCGTATAATTTCGATAAAATGCTTGAGTTTACTTCCCTTGCGCCGTTTCAAGACAGACTTGCCGGTGCTTTATCGGGCGGGATGAAGCAAAAACTTGGTTTAGCCTGTACACTATTAGGAAAACCCGAATTTCTTCTGCTTGATGAGCCGTCTGTAGGGGTTGATCCTATTTCGCGCAGAGATCTGATGAAAATGGTTCGTGATATGATTTCACCCGAAACCACTGTTCTTTGGTCAACAGCTTATCTTGATGAAGCTCATAGCTTTGATACAGCAGTAGTTTTAGACAAAGGAAAAGTTATTTACAACGGAAAACCGCATGATTTAGCAGAAACTCCTCAACAATTTGAAGAAAAAGTTATTAGCCTTATGGGTGGGTACAATAAAGAAGCGTCAAAGATTGCTGAAAATTATACTCCCATAAATTATGATTACGAATGTTCTGTTCAGGCGGATAATCTTGAGAAAAAATATGGCAACTTTTATGCTGTAAAAAATAATTCTTTCTGTATAAAACGCGGAGAAATTTTCGGATTGTTAGGACCAAACGGAGCAGGCAAATCAACTTCATTTAAGATGATGTGCGGGCTTACCAAACCGACATCAGGCACTGCCAGAATTATGGGACTTGATATTATAAAAGAACCAGTAAAAGCTCGTTCAAATTTAGGCTATATGGCGCAAAAATTCTCACTGTATGGAGCGCTAACTGTACGGCAAAATCTGGAGTTTTTTGCGGCGGCATACGGAATAGGCTTGTTTGACCGTAAAAAACGCATAGATGAAATTGTTGAGGTTTTTGATTTTCAGGATGTTCAAAATCAAAAATCTGAAGACTTACCGCTCGGGTTTAAGCAAAGACTGTCGCTTGCCTGTGCACTAATCCATAATCCGCCGATTTTGTTTTTGGATGAACCCACGTCCGGAGTGGATGTTATTGCAAGACGCGAGTTCTGGAATCATATTAAATCTCTTTCCAAAAAAGGTGTTACAATTCTTGTTACAACACACTTTATGGATGAAGCTGAGTTTTGTGATCGTATTAGCCTTTTTTATAAGGGTGAAACTATTGCTGTCGGCACTCCGGAGGAGTTAAAGCAAAAAGCCGGTGCAAATAATATGGAAGACACTTTTATAACTCTAATTAAGGAGTTTGGAAAATGAAAATCCTTTCAGCTCTTATTAAAAAAGAATTCCTTCAAATAATACGCGATCCCTCGAGTATTATTATAGCGTTTATTTTGCCGCTTTTGTCAATTTTGATTTATATGTATGGTGTTAATCTTGATTCTGTTAAAGTAAATATCGGAATCAAAAATGATGATGCAAATCCTGAAATAGCTACACTCGTCAAGTCTTTCGGGCATAGTAAATATGTTAAATCCTTAGTGGTTGATAATGATAATGACATAAAAGAGGCAATTTCTCGTTCTAAAATAAAGGGCGCTGTAATTATACCAAATGATTTTTCAACAAAATTATCGCGAGGACAGTCGGCAGAGATGTTGATAATCACTGACGGTTCTGAAGTTAATACAGCAAATTATGTACAAAGTTATTCAACTTCAATAGCAAATGGCTGGCTTGCCGAAAGCAGGTACAAATATTTAACCAAACCGCCGATTGTAACCTCAGAGCTTAGAGTCTGGTATAATCAGGATTTGAACAGTCATTATTTTATTTTGCCCGGGTCAATATCTGTAACTATGACGCTTATCGGCATACTACTTACCGCTCTTGTTGTTGCTCGTGAGTGGGAGCGAGGAACAATGGAAGCACTTTTAAGTACTAATGTCAAAAAAATTGATATAGTACTGGGTAAATATATTCCATATTTTACTCTTGGGATGATTTCGATGATGTTTAATGTATTCTTATGCGTAGGAATTTTTAAAGTCCCGTTCTGCGGAAATTACTTAGTACTTTTTGCAGTAAGTGCATTATTTTTATTTACATTGCTAGGGGTAGGTTTAACTATTTCTTCAAAACTCAAAAATCAATTCTTAGCAAGTCAAATATCTTTGGGGATTGGATTTTTACCTGCATTGTTGTTATCAGGATTGATGTATCCGATTAATTCAATGCCAAAAATTTTTCAATTTTTAACAGGGATTTTGCCGCCTCGGTATTTTATTACTTTTATAGAAAGCGAATTTATGGCTGGGGGAGTAAATAGTGTAAGAATTATAAATGCTCTGTTTTTGACAATTTTGGGTTTAATTTTGTTTGTACTAGTTTACCAAAGCACAGATATGAGGCTCAAGGGGTAAAGGGGTAAAGGGGTAAATGATTATTGAATATTTAAGACGTATTAATGCGCTTATAAAAAAAGAATTTATAACAATCTGGAAAGATCCGAAATCTCGCGGAATAATCATTGCAATGCCATTACTCCAGCTTTTTGTATTTGCAAATGCGATAACAATGGAGGTTAAAAATATTGACACTGTGGTGATTGATAGAGACAATTCTGTCGAATCTCGTGAACTGGTATCAAGATTTGAGCATTCTCCACGGTTTCGGAAATTCTATTTTGTAGATAATGAAAAAGAGTTTCAGGATAAAATTGACAATCAGAAAGTTCAAATAGGAATATATATAAACAATGATTTTTCTTCGTCTTTAAAATCTAAAAAACCTGTGTCAGTTCTAGTGATTGCAGATGGCAGACAAACTAATTCTGCGGCTATTGCCGGAGGATACGCAGGACAAATAATAAATGATTATAATGCGGAAGTTACAGGTGAAGCAGGTGCTAAAATAACCCCGGTTATCAGAAATTGGTTTAACCCGAATTTAGAATACCGCTGGTATATTTTAACTGTAATCATAGCCATGCTGGCGCTGGTTATAACGCTTTTATTGACGGCGTTGTCAATAGCCAGAGAAAGAGAGATGGGAACATTTGACCAGCTTATTGTGAGTCCTTTATCTTCATTTGAAATTTTGTTGGGCAAAACCATTCCGCCTCTAACCATAGCAATGGGCTTAACCATAATTATGACAATAATTATAGTAACCATTTTTAAGGTACCGTTTGCCGGCTCAATACAGTTATTTTTAATTTCTGTATTTGTGTCGTTATTATCAATTGTTGGGGTTGGTCTGTTTATTTCATCAATATGTAAAACTCAGCAGCAGGCAATTTTAGGAGTAATAACTTTTCAAATGCCAGCGGTTTTATTATCTGGTTTTATTTCGCCAGTAGAAGATATGCCACTTGGCTGGCAATATTTAGATTTGGCAAATCCTGTCAAATATTTCATGCAGCTTACACGTGGGATATTTTTAAAAGGAATGGAACTGCACGATGTGATATCTAATCTTATTCCTTTACTTTTTATTGCAACAATTACATTAGCTCTTGCAGGATGGACATTCAAGAGAAAACTTGATTAATCAAAATTTGGAAATGTAAATGTTCAATTTATTGTTTATAGTATTGCTCTACAAGAACATAATTATATAAATGATGCTCAAGAAGAAAGAGAAGATATTGAAAATGTTGTTTTAAAAGGTAGTATTAGTTATTGCAAATACATTTGGCATGCTGAAAACAGCGAACATACTTCAAATGTTGTGGGCTGGAGTATATAGCCTTTTAAAAGAAGCAAAAGATTTATACTATAAAGTTTTTAAATATCACATGGACTTTAAAACTGTTGCTATAGATTGTTCGCAAGATTTGTTAGCTGATTTATATGGTATTATAAAAGCAAAAGAACATGGATATTGTTCAGATAAAGTCAAAAATGTATATGAAGATGTATTTCATAAAAAATAATCATTATAAGACAAGAGCATAAGTAATTCAATAATGGACATCTCTAATTTAGACCATAAGAGTTATTGCTTAAATATGGCAGTAACTCTTTTATTTTCCCAATAATATTTCTCTAAAAATCCAAAAAGCCCGCTATTCGCTGGTACATAAAGACAGTCGGGTTGATGATTTTTAACAGGAAGTTTGATAAACATTAATTTTATATTAAATTATTTGAAAACCTATATCTTTTAAATTAATATAATCACCTGGAAATAATTCTTTAGCTCCATTTATTCTTTCACCATTAATCAAAACATTATCAAACAAAGGTTCTATTCTATAACCATTAGTAGTTGGTGTTAATGTAGCAATACTTGTCGTTATTGGGCTTCTATGTTTTACACATTTATAAAGTATACCAACAGTGCTGTTATCATCAAAATATTTAGAAATTAAGTTAGTAGTATTTTTAGGATCTGTTATTTTATATGGCAATACTTCCGGTACAATATTTCGTGAAGTATTGCCTATACTGAACACATTACCATGCATTGCATCAAATAAATATGTATCAGTTTTTGTTATTATTTCATTCCAAGCATGTCCACCGCCATTATAATAACCATGTACCATTCTGCATTTTATTTTCATTTCATCAGCTAAAATTTTTGTTAATAATGCTCGATGACGACACATTCCCGCACCGCTGTTTATAATATCACCTAATAGAACTTCAACTTGTTGTTCTTTCATTAGATTCGTCGCAACATATTTTGAAGTTTGCTCTCCTGATTTGCTTACAGAGAAAACTTCATCAACAAATTTCATTAGTTCATCTAACTTTTGTTCTTCTGTTAAATTTTTTCCTTTAATTCTATTATTAAAGGTTTCTAATGTTTTGACAAGTTTCTTATCTAATGTTCGGTCTAATATAACAATTTCTTGGTTACCATTTCTAAATCTTGAAATATTTTTTCCGCAACTATCAAAAATTGCTTTAGGTCCACAATATCGAAAACCGTCAATTAAATGCTCATTTTCTGATATCACTTCTTTTGCCAGTTTATTACTTTGTTCAATTCCTTGTCTTGAAGAAGGCAGAGTCCCTTCGTAATGAATTTGAGGTTTAACATATTCACCATTTTTAATATGTTCCAAAAATTGCAAATCATTAGAACCATGTACCCTTTGCTCAATTTTTATCTTACCATTTTTCGTAAAATTAAATAAATGATTTCTGGTACCACTAGAATTATATAATTTCAACATTTTGATACGCTCTGAAGTTAATGATATTGTGTCTGATGTAGTTCCAGATGTTTTTTGCATAGTATTAGAAGCAGTCTTTATACCTGTTTTTAAAGATTTAGTAGTAATTTCAACAGCTTTATATCCGATTCTGATAAACATAAATTATTCTCCAAATTTTCCCTTATATATAAAGTGTTTTTGTATTCAAAAATTGCCCTTTTGATATATGCTTAATAAATTAAATCACAAGAAGCTTTAGGGGATTCTTGGCTACAAATGAAGATAAATATAAATTTTCACTAAGTAATTATGAATCAATTAATGAAGGAGATTATTTAATTTGTAAAATTTTAGAATATAATCCAGAACATAATAGTTTTTTTATGGAATATATGACAAAAGTTTAGTTTTGGACCAAGTAAAGTCGAACTAGGAAATTTGAGAAAAATTTTGTATTAAAAACAGAGAATTACATTTAATTTAATTCTCTATAAACTTACGAATAATTTTGATTATGAATTATACTAATAGACTTGCCTTAATAACATTATTAAACCCTACATTAAATATGAAAAAATTAGTAGAAGAAAAGAAATTGAAAAAAAGAATTATTAAATATAATCAATTAAAAATAACAGAACCAACAATACGTAACATACAGATAATCTTCAACTAATTGATATCAACTTAATCGTACTTAAATCAAAAAGTTTACGAAAACATTCGAAAAAACAACTTCAAAAAATAAAAAAAGCAATTCAAAAAGTCGGTTATACAAATCCGATACTGATTAATAATAAACAAAATATAATTGCAGGAGAATTACGACTTCTGGCAATGAAAGAACTTGGATACACTCAAATTCCCGCAATAATACTTGATAATCTTACTCAAGAAGAAGCAGATGCCATCCGAATTCTTGACAACAGAATCGCTGAAGACAGTGAATGGAACTACGAAAACTTAAAAGAAAAAATCGAAAAGTTACTTTTCGATTGACGGTTCGCTTCATTACCTGTATATGGACTGGGCAGGGTTAAATACTTTACTTAATCAGGGTAAAAAGCATTACACTGAACTCAAAAATATTGCCATTTGAACTAAATAAAGAAATGACCTTAACAAATAAAGACGGTGTAAAAGAGAAAATCTCTTACTATAACTTACTTGCAAGGAGTTTAGTTCAAGACGCAATAAAAAATGACGGTCCATCAAGAAAAATTATCATACAGTCTAAGAATATATTTAAATGTAATATTCCAGAGGCAATTAAATTCATTGATGAGCGAAATAATCCCGTTGAAGTGGATGAAATATCTGATGAACGTAGGCAAGAAATTAAAGAATTACTCTGTCATATGCTTGATAAAAAATTAAAAGAAGAAGAGTCTTAAAGTTCCTGCATAACATTCAAAACCCCGATTCTATTTAAGAATCGTGGTTTTACTGATCTTTCATAAATATGTTATAATAACGTAAAATCAAATGATAACGACACAAAAATTCAGATATTCGGAAATTCCGAACACCTGCCTATATGATCAAATAGAAAGTCATAAAATGAAAAATTTAAAATTTATAATACTTATTATTTTATTTATCTTGCTAGGTTGTTATAGTGTTTTTATTGAACCCAACAAACTTGAGGTTAATCATTATAAAATTCAAGATGCTCAACTCAAAGGTTTGAAAATAGTTTTTGCAAGTGATTTTCATATAAAACCTTATCAACAAAAAAGACTTGATAAAGTAGTTGAATTAATTAATGCTGAAAATCCTGATTTAGTTTTATCTGTTGGAGATTTTGTTCCAGGGCATAACAAAAAAATGACAATGCCGATTGAAGATATTGCAAAAGGATTAGGTAAAGTTAAATCAAAATACGGTTTTTATACAACGCTCGGAAATCACGACATTTGGCAAGACTCTGAAAAAATAACAAAAGCTTTAAAAAATAACGGTATAAAAGTTCTTGCAAATGAAAATGTTTCAATTCAGTTAAATGACCAGAAAATTTATATTGCAGGCTTAGAAGATTTTATGACAGGTAAACCTGATGTTTATAAAGCATTGGATGGAACAAAATCTCCAACAATTTTACTTACACATTCTCCGGATATGTTTGTGAAAGTTCCTGAAGGTATAAATCTGACATTAGCCGGGCATACTCATGGCGGACAGATAAGAATACCATTTATTGGTCCAATTTTTACTGCCTCAAAATTTGGTGATAAGTATTCAAAAGGTTTAATTGAAGAAAACGAGAGAAAGCTAATTACGACAACTGGTATTGGTACAAGTATATTACCTATACGTTTTAATTGTTTACCTGAAATTGTTGTTATTGAATTTTAACCTGTTCAAACTTGAAAATTCCCTGCTTTTGTAAGAACAGGGAATTTGAGCTAAAAGTCTTTCACAGAGAGCGTTTCTAATCCAAACAACTTGCAAAACTTACCGGTTTTCCCTGTTTTTGGATTTAGCAGGGAATTTTCAAAAACAGGCATATTTAAACATTCTTTTTGAAAAAAAGGACTCTTTTTATTTGCCGAAAGAGAATTTTGGTGCAACATAATTATATAAATGATGCACAAGAAGAAAAAGAGGATCTTGAAGATAAAGTTCTAAAAACAGGAATAACTTATGACAAATATGTTTGGCATTCTGAAAATAGCGAACATACTTGTGATAAATGTAAAGAATTAGATGGACAGGTTTTTGATTTTTATGATGAAGTCCCAGAACGACCTCATCCCAATTGTAAATGTACTGTGGAAATTGTAGAAAACAATGAAGAAAATTCTTCTCAAGAATCAAATATGAATGAAGAGTCGTGTGATTGTTGGGATAAAATAGAAATATTAGTTGAAAACGCAAATATTTTACACGATGAAATTAAACAAATTTCTTCTGAACTAGATAATATTGAAGAAGAAGATTTGAAATTATTAAATGAAATAAAAAAGTTAAAACAACAAGTTGAAATAGCTCAGCTAGAATTAGCAAATGTTGAACCTTGCAGTGAGAATTGCGTGGCTTATTTGACAGGTATGGCAATAAATATTACAGATGACAAGAATGTAGAAGATACTATGGAGAAAATATTTAATTTGACAAAAGAATCTCGACAAGTATATCAAATATTTTTAGAACATAAGCATGAGATGGAAGAGGCAAAAGATGGTATGGATAAATACTATCACGCAAAAGCTAATTGCACTTCTGCTGAATTAGGTTTTATTCAAACGTTGTGGACAATAGTACTTAGTATTGGTAAAGAACTTTACGATTATTATAAAAAAGTATTTAAGTTACATATGAATTTCAAAGAAGTATTTAATGATTGCAGACAAGATTTACAAGCTGATTGGTATGGAATACGAAAGGCAAAAGAACATGGATATTGCTCTGATAAAGTAAAAGATGTGTATAAAGATGTATTTCATCAATAATAAAATTAAAGAGTCCTAACCATTAGAAATACTGCTAAATAAATATATCCAAAAAATAAGACTGTAATAAAGTTAAAAATGATGATTAACCAATCTTTTTTACATTTGTTTTTTGAAAATATTTTAATTATAAATGTTATAATTTGCGTAAATAGTAATATTGGTATTACAAGAGTATAATTTATAATAAATAAAACAAATAATATTCCAATAATGATGTCTGAAATATTTGGTATTTCAAAATTAAATTTAAAACTAAGGACAATTATGAGACTCATCAATACTATAGGTAATACTGAAGCTAAAATTAATGTTATTAAAGAAATCAAAAAACATTTGTCGATTTTGTTTAACATATGAAAATTATAACATCAAATAAATTTTATAAAATCTATTCGCTCGAGATATTAAAAATCAAACAAATGTCCAATACGGTTCAAATGTATGCTATGACAGGATTACAAAAAGGACTACTTTTATTTGCCGAAAGAGAATTTTGGTGCAAGTGGGGTTAAATTCTCTGAAAATCAACTCAAACAAATTCTCTTAAAACATCTAAAGCCAGCGCTGTGCAGGAAAATTGGCATTAAAAAAGAGGCTATTTATAGCCTCTTTTGATTAAATCTGGAGATAATCAGAAGCAAAACAATGTCCAAGATTTCCCCATTATGTATATAGTATTGCTCCAGATTACTATTATATCAAGCATTTCCAGTGTATAGTTATCAATCGAACACAATATTTGTTAAGTAAAATTTTACAATATTTTTGTAAATTTTATTATTTTTTATTGATTGAATTCAACTTAAACCATGATGAAGCTTGGGTTTCCACTGTCAATTAGGCACTTGCCTCCGTAAAAATACGAACTTGTGAGCAATTTTAATAATTTTTATAATATGAATGTTTTTTAGATTTACACTACAGGAGAAATATAAATGGCAAGATTAAGAGATTTTTTTAACAAAATTGCAAACAACAACAGAATTTACACGGCAGAAGATATTGGCGATATGTCTAGTAATGATTTTACAAAAAATGAAAAAGCTATAGATTATCAAATGGAAAATCTTGGAATTCCGCGAAAAAATGATTTAAATGGGAATTCGGACGTTGTATATGTCCATTCTTATACCAGATCTGACGGAACAGAAGTAAAATCTCACTATCGTTCTAAAAATGGTGGAATGATGACCGGTGTGGCGACGAATTTAGAACAATCTACAATGCTTGAAGGTGGTATAACATATAATGATTACCCAATAGGTGAAAATGCTTCAATTGGAGATTATTCTCAACATCAAATTGATAGCTCAAATGGCTTTTTAAATGAAAATTTTCTTAATGTTTTGATTAATGCAGGAGGATATCCATTAAATCAAAAAGATGCAGTTGCGTTATGGAATATGGCTTCTGATTCTATTGGGATTTATAACAATGATTATATAAATAAAAACGGGGCTTTATATAATGATGTGGATTCTCTAAATGTCGAATATAACCCATATAAAACAAAAATCAAAGAAAAAGTAAAATCACAATTTGGAGATGTAAATGTTCCTGGAGTTGTTTTACATGAAAATAGTAATGTATCTAATGCAATAGCAAATTCACCGGAAATGGATAATTTTATAAGAAATAATTATTCAGATTTAAAATCAGGAAAAGAAATTTCTGGTTCTATGAGATTTGGTGGATTTACAAATTTACATAATGCTTTTGGTAGTGTTGACGTGTTATCTGCAAAAGTTCAAGGTGATTATGTTAATGTTACAGTGCTTGATACCTATGATTTTAATAAAAATGATCCAAATCCGCTTGTCAAAATGGGACGTAGAGCTCAAGAAACAGGAAAGTTAAATCCATACTTTACAATAGTAAAATGTAGGTATAAACTTAAGTAAACTGGAGACTTTTGTTTATGAAAAAATACGATTTAAATTCATGTTTACATATTTTTAATATATTACTTTGTTTATGTACATATATAACATTTCTTGTCTGTTTTATAATTTTTAGTATCGCAGAAAATGATGTTATTCCTATTTGTTTTATTTTACTATGTATATTTGCAAAAATTTTTCTTTTATTCATATTATTCAGTACTTTTGAAAAATTTTATCCATATTCAACAGTGACCAATATCGCGAAAGAATTAAAAGCTCACAAACACAGCAGAAAATCAGCATTATTATTAGCTTTAACTTATGATGCGGTTATAATGTTATGTTGCGTATTATTTTTTTCAATAAAAGAATATCATTTTGAATGGGCTTATATCCCAGTATATGAAATACTTACATTAGGTGGAATATGTATGTTCTATATTTCACTATTGAGTATATGGAAAATACAATATAAGCTAAAGAAAAGAGAATTTTAAACACTATTCAATTTAGTGTTTATAGATATATAAAAAAGACTCTTTTTATTTGCATAAAGAGAATTTTGACGTGAATGGGGTAAATTTCTCTTAAAATCCGCTTGAGTAAATTCTCTTTATTTGGCGGAAGCCTGCGTGGTGCGTGGAAGTTAGCTGTAATTTAGCATAACGAACAAGATATAATTAACTATGAGATGGAGATTAAACATACTCAATTTGTTCTATTTTTAAGGAACCCTTATCAATAAAATTCATTTTTTGAACTAAATCTACAAGTGCGAATTTTGCGATATTTGAACTAAATTGTTCTGGATTTTCATAAATTTTTTGATTATTTTTATCTCTAAATGCAAATACATATCGAATATTTTTAGTAGCAAAAAGATTTATAAATTCTGACTTATTAATATTTATTTTGTCTGGATATATTGATGTAAATGCATCATAAAAATTTTTTAAAATTTCATAGTTTGAATTAATATCATTTTCAATTATTTTAGCCGTATTATACACTTGATAAGATAACTCTCGAATATTGCTTTTAAATTCATCTTTTACAAAATACATGTATAATTCATTTTCATCATATTTGATCAAATCACATAATTCAATGTTCTTGTACTTATATGGATGTATAACTATTGTATTATTTTCTTGTTCAAATAATTCATTGAATTCTGTTTCTGTTTTATCTTTTTGCCATTGTTTTAAAGAAGGCTCAATAATAAATAAATTTTTATGAATGTAATTCTTTATCTTATTATTTAAAGACTCAATAAAAGGTTCTTGTAACTTATAAATTTCACCATTTAAAATAAAATATTTTTGATTTAAACCTTCATTTTTTTCCACATGTTCTAAGAAAAGATGATTGAATATAATATCTTGTGTTACCAATTTTGAATCTTCATTATAACTAGTAATATGACCCTTTTTCAAAAAATTTTCAAAATCATCATTTTTTATATCAAATAGTTTTATAATATCTGATAACGAGTCTCCAAGTGAAATCTCGACTTCTCGTCTTTTATATTTACACTTGTAACTTTCAGCATTAATATATTTATCAAAATCTTTATGACAGAGGTCTATATTTTCTTGTTGTTGAAGTTCTTGCCATAATCTTTGTACTTTAGTCTTTATAATTTTATCAATTAACTCTTTATCTTTTTTCTTATCTAATTGTCTTGAAGAATTTATAGGTTGGGCAGGTAATGTTTTTGCAAATTCACAACCCTGTATATATTTTTCTATTACACCAGAAGAAACAGATGTTTTAATTTGGAAAGATGCTTTTGCACAACAATTTTTAAAATCTTTTTCTGTCTTAATTCCAAACTGCTCAAGTACATCTTTTCTTATACTAGCATTTAATTCTTGAAATATTCGTCCAAAGTCTTCTATATCAGAAAGAGCATGTAACTGTCTATATATACTCAATTGTCCTTGAGTAGATCCAACTACATTTTGCCCTTTTGACGATTTTACAATATTTAAATTTGGATCTATAATTCTAGAAAGTATATCTAAACCAAAACTAGTATCAATATAATTTTGAATTACAAAATATGCTAAATTCCCAAATGTAATTGCATATATATTATCAAATTGTTCCTTTGGTTTGATTAACAGCAAAATGCTAAAAGACTTTGTATTACTTATATCTAATGGGCTATCTAAAAACTTTTCTACATAATTCTTACAGCCAACGGGACTAAAACTTGATAATTTATAACATTTTCTATCATAATTACTTAAAAAATCGTTTCTAAAAAACTTTTCTTCTGCGTTATATTTACAATTACATACAATTTCTTGAATAGTTTCCCACGCATTTTTTTGAATGCTATTCAAATTTTTAAGTTTAGCATCAATTTGATATATTGAAATTACTTTTTTTTCTTCATTATTTGTGTCTGGTTTTGTCATTTATACTTCCCTTTTTTCTTTATTTATATGCTCAAGTTATAATAAATAACTAAACAAAATTGCTCTATTTTTATTATTAACTATATTTTTAGCCTGCTTTATAAACTTAATTATTTGTTAATATTTCATAATAGTTATAATAGGTAACTGTTACAGGTTCAATATTTCTCATAAGTCTAACATCATAATAAATCATTCAACAAATTCATGCATTTGATTTTTTGTTGAAGGTTTGCTCTGCCGTAAACATTAAGGGTAAATGAAACATTTTTATGACCTAATATCTCAGACAGAGATTTTATATCAAAATCGGATATTTCAATTGCTCTAATTGCAAAGGTATGCCGTAGCTCGTGAAATTTTACAGGAGTTAGTTTATGTTTTTTTACGAATCTTGTAAAAAATTGTCTATAAACCCTTGGTTCTGTTGGTGTTGATTTCCCTGTTAAAAAATAGTGATTAGGATTATTTGTATAAAACTTTTTGATTATATTCACTAATAATGATGGAACAGGAATAGTTCTTTGCGAACTTTTTGTTTTTGGTGTTCCAATATGAATATAGGATGATTTTCTTAATTTATCATATATTCTTTGTACAGTTCTGTTGACTGTTATAGTGTTATCGCACAAAGATATATCTGACATTTGCAAGCCGCATAGTTCTCCTATCCTTAAACCTGTAAATAATGTCAGTAATATTCCAACCGATTTTCTTGTTAAATTCAAATAAATTGCTTGTATCAGCATTTGTTCTTCATCTTTTGATAATGCTATAACTTTTTTAATTGCCGAATCTTTTGGATATTCTATCAAGTCCCAGTTTAAAGCAGAGATTATCCTTGATTTGTATGCAAAATTTAATGTAAGTCTTAAGACAAGAATAATATCCCTTATAGTTTTTACCGTAAGACCGCCTAAATTATCAAGTCGTCCATTATTAAAAAGATAAAAAATAAATTCTTGAATTTTAGGTTCGTTGAGATTACATATTTTTTGTGTTCCGAAGTACGGAATTAGATGATTTTCAACAATAAGTAAAAATCCCGCATAGGTCGATTGAGTCACTAAAGATCGTTTTTCTTTTAACCATAAGTGTGCCAATGTTTTAACAGTAGTGTTTTTTGCTAGTTTTGTCATAATAAATACCTCCTTATATCTATTTATTAAGGTATTTAGAAGATTTTTTGACCTCAAGAAGTATAAAAGAGGATTACTTTCACAAATATTCAGCCAAAAATTGAGATTTAAAGACAATAACGGAAACGATTATCCGGCATGGGAAGAA
>CAROLD010000018.1:0-19202 GCA_949035555.1 uncultured bacterium
TAAATTTAGGTGCTGGCAACTAGTTATCTTCCCAGGGGGTGGCCCCCCAAGTATTTTCACCACTATGAGTCTTTACGACCGTGTTCGGGATGGGAACGGGTGTTTTCCTCACGTTTGGTCACCAGCGAATTCTTTCGTACGCTGAAGATTGCATAATGATTATAAGCTACGCTTTCATCAATTTCCTTTTTTAGGAAAAGCCCTCGTCCGATTAGTATCAGTCGGCTGAAAATGTTGCCACTCTTACACCTCTGACCTATCTACGTGGTAATCTGCCACGGGACTTACTAGCTTGTGCTATGAGAGATCTCATCTTACGGTGGGCTTCGTACTTATATGCTTTCAGCACTTATCCGCTTGGAACACAGCTACCGGGCGTTTACCCTTGGCAGGATAACCCGTACACTGGAGGTCCCCTCTTCCCGGTCCTCTCGTACTAAGGAAGACTCCGTTCAAATCTCTTGCGCGTATACCGGATATGGACCGAACTGTCTCACGACGTTCTGAACCCAGCTCGCGTGCCGCTTTAATGGGCGAACAGCCCAACCCTTGGAACGTACTACCGCTCCAGGATGCGACGAGCCGACATCGAGGTGCCAAACCTCCCCGTCGATGTGGACTCTTGGGGGAGATAAGCCTGTTATCCCTATGGTAACTTTTATCCGATGAGCGATGGCCCTTCCATTCAGAACCACCGGATCACTATATCCTGCTTTCGCACCTGCTCGACGTGTTTGTCTCGCAGTCAAGCTCCCTTTTGCTATTGCACTCAATGGTTGATTTCCGACCAACCTGAGGGAACCTTTGAACGCCTCCGTTACTTTTTAGGAGGCGACCGCCCCAGTCAAACTGCCTACCAGAAACTGTCCCTTGCCTTGTTGTTAGAAGGTTCAAGGTTAGAATTCAAATTATTACAGAGTGGTATCTCAACGATGACTCCACAGAAACTGACGTTCTTGCTTCAAAGTCTCCCACCTATACTGCACAATAAGAACCCGAATTCAATTTCAAGCTACAGTAAAGCTCAATAGGGTCTTTCTGTCCTGGTACACGTAATCCGTATCTTCACGGATAATCCAATTTCGCCGAGCCTCTCGCCGAGACAGCGCCCATATCGTTACGCCATTCGTGCGGGTCAGAACTTACCTGACAAGGAATTTCGCTACCTTAGGACCGTTATAGTTACGGCCGCCGTTCATCGGGGCTTAGTTTCAGAGCTTTGACCGAAGTCTAACCCTTCCACGTAACCTTCCGACACCGGGCAGGCGTCAGCCCCTATACTTCGTCTTGATCGACTTAGCAGAGACCTGTGTTTTTGGTAAACAGTCGCATGGGCCTATTCACTGCGACCCTATCACGCTCTGCGAGTAAATCGCTTCACGCTACCAGGGTACCTCTTCTCCCGAAGTTACGAGGTGATTTTGCCGAGTTCCTTAGCGAGAGTTATCTCGCGCACCTTAGTATTCTCTACCAACCTACCTGTGGCGGTTTCCGGTACGGATACCTATTAATCTCGAGTGCGAAGTTTTTCTTGGCAGTGTGGAGTCAACAACTTCCCCTCCGTAGAGAGTCCTACTCGACGCCTCAGTTTATAACGAGTCTGCGGATTTTCCTACATACTCTACCTACACGTCTTTACGGCCACGTCCAGTCGGCCGCTTGTCTATCCTCCTGCGTCCCTCCGCCTCTGATAACGATTAATCGATAGTTCAGGAATATCAACCTGATGTCCATCGGCTACGCCTTTCGGCCTCGCCTTAGGGTCCGACTAACCCCACGCGGACGAGCCTGCCGTGGGAAACCTTAGGTTTTCGGTGCATTGGATTCTCACCAATGTTTTCGCTACTTATGCCGACATTCTCACTACTGCCTCGTCCATTAGTCCTTTCGATCTAACTTCGTCCTACTGCAGTACGCTCCCCTACCCATATAGTAAACTATATGACGCAGTTTCGGTTATATGCTTTAGTCCCGGTGTATTTTCGGCGCGGAGTCGCTTGACCAGTGAGCTATTACGCACTCTTTCAAGGAATGGCTGCTTCTAAGCCAACCTCCTGGTTGTCTAAGCAACTCTACCTCCTTAACCACTTAGCATATATTTGGGACCTTAACTGGCGTTCTGGGCTGTTTCCCTCTTGGCCACGGATCTTAGCACTCGCAGCCTCACTGCTGGATAGTAACATTACCGGTATTCGGAGTTTAACATGATTTGGTACGGCATTTCGCCGCCCGCACCAGACTAGTGCTCTACCTCCGGTAAGATAAGTCCAACGCTGTGCCTAAACGCATTTCGGGGAGAACCAGCTAGCTCTTGGCTCGATTGGCATTTCACCCCTAACCTCAACTCATCCACCGATTTTTCAACATCGGTTGGTTCGGACCTCCACGTAGTGTTACCTACGCTTCATCCTGGTCAAGGTTAGATCGCCAAGGTTCGGGTCTAATTCATGTTACTTAACGCTCTTTTCAAACTCGCTTTCGCTGTGGCTCCGGATATCAACTCCTTAACCTTGCAACATAAATTAACTCGCCGGCTCATTCTTCAACAGGCACGCTATCACCCTATCAATAGGGCTCTAACTGATTGTAAGCTAACGGTTTTAGGGTCTATTTCACTCAGCTTCTCACTGTTCTTTTCGCCTTTCCATCACTGTACTCGTTCACTATCGGTCACTGACTAGTATTTAGCCTTACCGGATGGTCCCGGTGGATTCAGACAGGGTTTCACGTGCCCCGCCGTACTCGGGATACTTACTTCAGGTTATTTAATTTCGTTTAAGTGGCTATCACACTCTATGGCGCAACTTCCCAGTTGTCTTCAACTATCAAATAACTTTGTAACTGAATTGCTAAGCTGTAACTTAGCTGCAAGTCCCACAACCCCTCTAATACAACGCTTACAGGCTATCACGTATTAAAGGTTTAGGCTCTTCCGATTTCGCTCGCCGCTACTCTCGGAATCATTTGGTTATTTTCTTTTCGTCCTGTTACTAAGATGTTTCAGTTCACAGGCTTTCCTTCTGGCTGACTATTGATTCATCAGTCGATTACAGGGTTTTAACTCTGTAGGGTTTCCCCATTCGGATTCCCACGGATCAAGACTTTTTAGCAGTTCCCCGTGGATTTTCGCAGCTTTACGCGTCCTTCGTCGGCTGTCAGTACCAAGGCATCCCCCATTAGCTCTTTGTAGCTTTACCTATTATATATTGTTCTCTAGTTCTTGTTTGCTCGCCTTTATCGAGTTTTCACTCTCAGCTCGCAAACGCTGATTCCAACATACTTTTAGTTTTCATTGATGATTACGTTTACTTTAGATATTTATATTTGATAACAGTTATTATCTATACATTTATCTTTGTATACGCTTATAATCTTATGCAATTTTCAATGTACGATCAGAATGAACTCTGAAAGTAGAACAGTCTGAAAACTATTGTTAATCTCGCAATCTCTGATAATAACTGATTCTTTATTATTATCTTCATCGATTGACGACCTTGGGATGATCGGCTCTTCGTCCGATTATCTCCCTAGAAAGGAGGTGATCCAGCCACACCTTCCGGTACGGCTACCTTGTTACGACTTCACCCCAGTCACCAACCCTGCCTTAGGACGCTGCTTCCTTACGGTTAGCTCACGTACTTCGGGCGTGGTCGACTTCCATGGTGTGACGGGCGGTGTGTACAAGACCCGGGAACGTATTCAACGCAGCGTGCTGATCTGCGTTTACTAGCGATTCCGACTTCATGCACTCGAGTTGCAGAGTGCAATCCGAACTGAGACTGGGTTTTAGAGATTTGCATACTCTCGCGAGTTAGCTGCTCGTTGTACCAGCCATTGTAACACGTGTGTAGCCCAGGACATAAGGGGCATGATGATTTGACGTCGTCCCCACCTTCCTCCGGTTTATCACCGGCAGTCTCGCTAGAGAGATACATATCAGTAAACCAATATGACCAACTAACGACGAGGGTTGCGCTCGTTGCGGGACTTAACCCAACATCTCACGACACGAGCTGACGACAACCGTGCACCACCTGTCTTAACGTTCTCCGAAGAGCACTACCTACTTTCATAGGTATTCGTTAGATGTCAAGCCCTGGTAAGGTTCTTCGCGTTGCTTCGAATTAAACCACATGTTCCACCGCTTGTGCGGGTCCCCGTCAATTCCTTTGAGTTTCACACTTGCGTGCGTACTCCCCAGGCGGGATACTTATCGCGTTAGCTGCGGCACTGCAGGGGTCGATACCCGCAACACCTAGTATCCATCGTTTACGGCCAGGACTACTGGGGTATCTAATCCCATTTGCTACCCTGGCTTTCGTTCCTCAGCGTCAATTACGGCCCAGTAAAGCGCTTACGCCACCGATGTTCCTCCTGATATCTAAGCATTTCACCGCTACACCAGGAATTCCCTTTACCTCTACCGCATTCTAGCTTGCAAGTATCAAGTGCCATACACAGGTTGAGCCTGCGCCTTTAACACCTGACTTTACATGCCGCCTACGAACTCTTTACGCCCAATGATTCCGGACAACGCTTGCACCCTCCGTATTACCGCGGCTGCTGGCACGGAGTTAGCCGGTGCTTCCTCTGTGGGTACCGTCATTTTTCGTCCCCACTGACAGAACTTTACACCCCGAAGGGCGTCTCGTTCACGCGGCGTTGCTGCGTCAGGCTTTCGCCCATTGCGCAAAATTCCCTACTGCTGCCTCCCGTAGGAGTATGGGCCGTGTCTCAGTCCCATTGTGGCTGATCATCCTCTCAAACCAGCTACTGATCGTCGCCTTGGTGGGCCATTACCCCGCCAACCAGCTAATCAGATGCAGACTCATCCTTGAGCACCGGAGTTTTCAAGAATACCATTTCAGGTACGCTCATATGGGGTATTAGCAGTCGTTTCCAACTGTTGTCCCCCTCTCAAGGGCAGATTCTCTACACATTACTCACCCGTCCGCCACTTTCCATTACCCGAAGGTAACTTCTCGTTCGACTTGCATGTATGAAGCACGCCGCCAGCGTTCGTCCTGAGCCAGGATCAAACTCTCCATTGTCAGAAAGTTTATGTCCATCGATTATTAGGGGCTTACCTAATAATCTGCTCGACTTCAGTTTTCGCTAGCTTTCGCTTTGCGTTTGTTCTATCTTTTTTAGAATCATTTTCGAAATTAACAAGTTGTTGTGTTCACAACTTTTCGTTTTCAGCTATTCTGTTTTCAATGTTCCGTTTTGTGGACACCAACGCCACACTGGCTATCGGTCTTTTCGGCTGCCGATCAATCGGCTTTCCCATCATATCACTTGAACTTTATTTGTCAAGGACTTTTTTCCACTTACTTTTAATCTTAATAAAACTTTCGTTTTTAGATAATAACTTCTAAGTATCTGGTTTTATAAAATCTTGAGTGCAATGCATTCACTGCACATTTGATATAGTAACTCTAAAAAAATTTGATTTCAAGTGTTTATTTTTATTTTGTTAATAATTTGTTACATTAAACTTTATTGCAATAAAAAAGACGGCAAATTCGCCGCCTTTTTTATCATATTAACAATCTTATTTAATATTTGAGAATGTCCAAGCATCAAATGTTGGAGCTTCTGTAATTTTCATTTCCTGCTTTTCTTCACCAGAGCATGAGCCGTCATGAGCAATTGGTTTATACAATCTGTTGTAATATTCAACTACCATACGATCTGAATTGAAGTAAGCTTCAGATGTTCTAATTGCTTGACGCATTAATCTTGCCCATTCCATTTTGTTTTCATAATAAGTCGGAATAATTTGTTCTTCTAAGATGCTCATCAAACATTTATGGTCTTTCCAATGTCGTTCTTCCCATGACATTTCATCATCAATTTCAGGGTATTCGATAGCATAACCATTAATACCGCTAAAGGTACCTTCTACTGTCCATCCGTCAAAGATAGATAAGTGAAGGGCTCCGTTCATATTAGCAGACATGCCTGAAGTACCTGAAGCTTCAAACGGTCTAAGCGGTGTGTTTAACCAGATATCTGAACCGCGTTTTAACATACCGGAAAGCTGTAGTTCATAACCAGGAAGAACAACTACGTTTTTCAATGAGTGAGATCTGTTTAACAATTTATTAAACATTTCTTTACCCATGACATCATCCGGATGGAATTTACCAGCAAAGATGATTTGAACTTTGTTTTCATCCAGCAATTTACCAATTCTGTCTTTATCCATCAGGATAAGCCATGCACGTTTGTAATCCGCAAATCTTCTTGCCCATGTAATGGTTAACACATCAGGGTCAAATCTTTTACCTGCAACATTAGCAATATACTGGAACAATTCAGCTTTCATTTCATGCTTAACATTTAGCAAGCCTTCCGGATCATTTTTTACCGCGGCAATTCTTTTATCTTGCCAGTATGGAAGGTTTACAGCATTAGTAATAGCTCTAATAGGACATCTTCCGTCAACCCATTCCCACATCTTATTTGCAACAAGACCGTGTAATTGAGATACTGCGTTTGCAATTCTAGACATTCTTAATGCCGCAACTGTCAATGAGAAATTTTCTCCGCCTAAGTTAACAGCTGTTTCGCGAGTTGCACCTGCAAAGAAGCCGCCTTCTAAAAGTGTATCAACCCAGTGTACTTCATTACCTGCGGCAACCGGTGTGTGAGTTGTAAACACTGTACGTTTTTTAACTTCATTTAAGTCACCGTTGTATTGTCTTAATAATTCAAATGCGGCAGGAAGAGCATGACCTTCATTCATATGGATAACATCGAAGTTATATCCTGCTTGTTGTAATATTCTTACACCAGCAACACCAAGAACTGTTTCTTGAGCAATTCTTATTTTTTCATTACCATCGTAAAGTTTGTGAGAAATGCTTCTAGCCCAATCACTGTTACCTTCTATATCGGTAGTTAATAAATATACAGGACAGGTGCCGAATAAATCCGGCTGAACCAAAAATGCTTTAACTTTGACTTTTTCGCCAAAGATATCAACCTCAGTTTGAACATTAATATCGGTTAGAAAATCATAGTATTTTCTGATATATGCAACTTCAACATTGCCTGAATGATCTATACGTTGATCATAATAACCATAAGACCATAACATAGTTACCCCTACCATAGGCATTTGTAAATAACCTGCTGACAGCATGTGTGAACCGGCAAGAAATCCTAAACCTCCGGAGTATGTACTTAGTGATTGATCCATAGCAATTTCCATGGAAAAATACGCTACGTTTGGTAATGCCATAATTGACCTCTCTTCTCTTTTTTTTATAACTTCTATACTCTAAATTTTTCATGGACACAATTTTTCGTGCAAGGACATTGTAACATATAATAAAAAAAAAATATAGTGCTTTCTTTCGATTGCTCTGAAATAAAGCATTAGACAAGAGTGTTAAAAAGTAAAAAAACTTTACAAAAACAGGATAGACACCTAAAAGGTGTCTATCCATATTTATTCTGTTATCTCTTTATTATCTTTATCATAGAACTTACCGTCAGCAGTGACATATGAAATATCTTTGCTTAAAGCGACAAAACAATGTTTTTTATCATCCCATTTAAAATGACGTTTTTCTTTTTCATCATAATATATGCCTTCTGCATTTGTTGTTCTCAATCCCAATTTTTTACTTGCATACTCAGAGTTGACATAAGGCTGGCTTTTATCATTACGGGCATTCATTGACAATAATTCACCTTTTGCATCATAGGTTTCTGAACGTTTGGTATCACCATTAGGATATTCGTATCGTGTACTGCCATCCTTACCAACATACACCAGATTAGGGACTTTTTCAAATTCGCCGGTACGCTGGTTATATTTCATATGAACTTTATTTGTTTCATCATAATAATAATCAGGTGAATATGTAGAACGATATCCTGCGTCATTTGCTTTTTTATTTAATTCTGGATCTGAGCCTTCTGCGCCTTCATTTTCTTTAACTTGCTCCGGCTCTTCAGGCTTTTCAACAGATTCTTTCTTGTTAATATATTTGTCGGTCCACGCATCAATTTGTTCTTTTGAATTGTCTTTATTTTCAAGCTTGCCTTCAAGTTGTACCTGCGCACCGACAAGCAAAAATTCTACACCGTTTTTAGCAGTTCTGACCGCTCCGGGATTATTTTCTTTAAACTTTTCTTTGGCTTCAGCTATTTGTTCAGGTGTAGGCTCTTCAATTCCCTGCGCTATGAGAGACCGTTTGATAATACCTGTAAAGCTTTCATCCATTTGCACGGTATATGTAAATGAACCTGCTTCTTCGTTTTGTTCAGCTTCTTTTGCATCTTCAGCTTTCAAAGCATCTTGAACAGAAATCTTTTCATCATCAGAAGTTTCACCCACAACATGCGAGAAGAAATCTTTAACATCAGAAACTTTAATTTCCGAACCTTCCGGACTTCGTTTATTAAGTTCTTGAGTAATCTGTTCCAGTTCTTTATCTGTTATGTCCTTATTGGAATCTGCATCTGACTTTTTCAGGCTTGAGAAAAACCCTGCAAGTTCTTTTGCATCAAGAGTTTCGTCTTTCTTGTTTTTATCTAAAGCATCAAAAATAAGATTAAATGATTTATTATTTTTCACAGTATCATCTTTTTTAAAACCATTTTTTGCAACCTGCGAAATGTCGTAAACCGAATTGTTAATTTTAAAATCTTCACTCATAGTTAATCCTCATGTTATTAAGCACTTTTCTATATAAAGTATATATTTTATATAGAATTGCCAAAGATTTAATATATCGTGTAATATATCTTAATATTTAATAACTTTATCTAAGAACTTAGTCAAAGCAATTTTGACATGCGAATAGGTTAAACCGCCTTGCATATATGCAACATAAGGTTCTCTCATTGGTCCGTCTGCGGAAAGTTCAATAGTTGACCCCTCAATAAATGTTCCACCGGCCATTATTACCTTGTCTTCATAACCGGGAATATTTTCAGGGATTGGAGTCACATAACCGTTTACAGGTGACAACGATTGGATAGTTCTACAAAATTCTTCCAAAGGTTCAGGTGCACCAAAGGTTATATTCTGAATAATATCAGTGCGCTTTTCATTATATTTAGGAGAAGAATCATAGCCTATTTCATCAAAAATTTTAGACGCTAGTACTGCACCTTTGACGGCATCACAAACAACTGACGGCGCCATAAATAAACCTTGAAACATCAGCCTGTGCTGATTAAACATTGCTCCGCCTTCTGAACCTATACCCGGCGCAGTAAGTCTCACTGCTGAGCGTTCAACATAAAGTTCTTTACCTGCAATGTAGCCTCCGGCTTCGACAATTCCACCACCGGCATTTTTAATCAATGAACCTGCCATCAAATCTGCTCCAACTTCCAATGGCTCTTTTTTATCAACAAATTCACCGTAACAGTTATCTACAAAACATATACAATTAGGATTTTTAGATTTAACAATACTGCAAATCTTTTCTATTGTATCAACGGTAAGAGATTTTCTTGTAGAATATCCCTTTGAACGCTGGATTAGAACCATTGTAGTTTTTTCATCTACCATTTGTTCTAATTTATTAAAATCAATTTCCGTATTATTAATTAACGGAACCTCTTCATATAAAACTCCGTTTCCAATTAATGAAGCTCTGCGGGTTTCTTCATCTCCCATTGTTCCTATAACTTCCTGCATTGTATCATACGGAGTTCCTGCAACAGAAATAAGTTTATCTCCATATTTTAAGTTTCCAAACAGTGCACAAGCAAGTGTATGCGTACCTGATGCAAAATGAATTCGAACAAGGGCTTTTTCAGCTTTAAAAACCTGTGCAAAAACTTTATCCAAAACTTCTCTGCCTAAATCGTCATGCCCATATCCGGAAACAGTATAAAAATGTTCAGGAGCAACTCGGTTATCTATAAAAGCCTGTAAAACTTTTTCCTGATTATAGTCTCTTATTTCTTCAATTATTTCAAATTGTTCTCTTAAATTTTTTTCTGATTGTTTAATAATTTCTTTGTTGTTTTTCATATCCCTTATTCCTTTTGTACTTTAATATTATGCCAAGCAAAATAATAAATCAAAGGATTAGTCAAGACGATGATTAAAAACAATAAAAAATAAATTTAAACTTTCACATATGAAAAAACTGTTAATATCGCTATTATCAATATCTATAATATCCATGCCTGCAATTTCTTCACAATACGGCTTGCATTCGCCGCAGAGTTTTAACAATAATTTTCAAGCGGAAAGCGGCGAAAAAATTCTATTCATACTTGATTTGTCTAACAGCATGGATGAACCGCTTGAAGGGTCTACAAAATTTAATCATATGATTAACACAATGAGAGAAATTTTGCCAAAAATTAACCCTAATACACAAATCGGATTAAGGGTTTACGGTCACAGAATGGGATTTACTCCAATGGAAGCATGCCGAGCTTCAACTTTAGTTTCACCAATTATGAGTAATAACAGTCAAAATATTGAATTTGCACTAAATAAAACTAAACCCAAAGGCATGACTCCCATAACATATTCATTAAAACAAGCTATTAAATATGACTTCATGGGATTTATGGGGAAAAAACATATCATATTACTTACTGACGGTGGAGAAAATTGCGATGAAAGCCCATGCACCTTTGTCATGAATTTAATAAAAATAAGACGCGATGTAACCATAGATGTAATTGCATTTAATATTAAAGATTCTGATGATTTAGAACAACTTGAATGTACGGCACTGGTTACCAGTGGAAAATTCTATAATCCACAAACTTCAGCTGAACTTTTAAACAGCTTTAACAACAGCCTAGACGGTGTTAAAAACGTAGAAGCTAAAATAATTACCCACTAATTAAAAATCTATATAGAAACATTTTTTTCTAATTTGAAATACCCGACAAGACTTAATATTAGCTGAAGTTGTCGATATATATTATAATACAATTCCTCATTAAGCAAGGTCTCATCATACGGAATTTCAAAGAAATCCAAATTTGTCGGAAGAAATAAATAAACATAATCATCATGAAATACTGCACTCGGAACAGGTTTAATCCTATATTCTAAACTATTTGAATACATTACTTTTGTCAAACTCTTAAGATACGAATTTTTCTGAAAAGCAGATTCCATATACTCCAACCGCTCCATGAATACAGGTGTCAACAGATACCTTGCCTCTATTTGATCAGTTGAATATATTTCACGATTTTGCATAAATTTCACATCCTCCAGCTCTATTTTTTCAAAGCCGGGTAATGCTGAAATTTGGTTCTTTGTTCCAACTATTGTAGTCCCCTTAAAGGTTTTATTCATTTTTATTTTTATAATCAATCCTGCAAAATCAGTATAAGTTATCGTAATATCATTTTTAGTTTTAGATATCGTACTTTTAATTTCACATTCATTGATAATGAACGGAATACCTTTATAGTTTCCCCCGATAATATCGTTATCAATCTTTTGACAGGAAAATTTGAACATGCCAAAACTATCTTTAATCATTGATAATGTAACTGCATCTTTAGAATCTAATACATTCAAATCCCCATATAATTGAAGAATAAGCGGGAAAATTTTACTCTTTAATGTCCCCAGTTTTTCAAAATTATTATGATTATTTATACAAAATTTTATAGCTATAAGAAAAATTGTAACTAATACAAATTTAGTACCAATAAATAATACAAACATCCATATAAGAAAAGAGTCAACAGGTATTATATCTACACCACAAATTTGACAGAGAATACCTATTATAAAGGATATAAATATCAGGGCATTAGAGACCTTTTGGGTTGAGTCTAATATATAACCCAACTTATTTAAACCATAAGATGAAGGTATACATTGTTTTCGCATCTTTTCCAATTCTTTTAAAATCGGTTCGAATTGATTTTTATAAATTTCATGAAATTCTTTTCTTGTAATATTGGACATTATAACCTCTATAAATAATTTAATTATACATAAAATTGTACACATAAGCAATTTATTTTATTCGCAAACTAGCACAATGGCTAATAGAAAAGTTACCTAGGTCATGTTTCTATATTTAATGAAAGGGATATGAGGATGAAAAATTTATTTTTAGTGTTAATGTTAACAGGGGTTTTATCTGTTATTGGATATTTTACATTCATGCCGACACAAAGCAATCAATGCGATGCTCGTTCCGGATGTTGTTCTCATCATGGCGGTGTAGCTTATTGTGGAAAAAGCGGCTACTATATATGTAATGACGGGACACAAAGTCCAACCTGCACATGCAGATAAAATAGTATAACTACTTATAATACCTGCGCCACACAAAAGCAGGTATTTTTTTTATAATCCTAAATCTTTATCTAAATTCAAATGGTCAATTACACTCAATATAGCTTTTAACTGCAAATAAATAGAATAATATTTAGCAGGATTTAAAAGAGTATCCGAAGTAGATATTTCAAAAAAGTTTTGTGAAGTCGGAATAAACAAATACGCATAGCCGTTAACGAAACCGACACTAACACCTGTAATACGCTCAGATAAATTTTTCCAGCCTTTATTGAGAAGACTAGAAATCACTGCAGGAACAGCAGTATTATTTACAAGAGGTGATGAATTAATTTTCAAACCCTCCGGAGTATCATTTTGAAACTTTTCCGCAAGCAGAGCTAAACGCTCCATAAAAGATGGTGTTAAAATATATCGAGCTTCAATCTGATCAGTTGAATAGATTTCTCGATTGCGCATAAAATCAACATCTTCAAGCTCAACTTTCTCCACCCCTTTGACCTTAGATATGTTTCCTTTAATCCCGACAACTGTTTTGCCTGAAAACTTCTTTTTCATTTGAACTTTTACAACTAGTCCCTTAAAATCAGTGACAGTATGTGTTGTACGGCTTTTACCGGTTCCATGTGTCTCGGTATGAGTAAGCTTAATCTCTGAAATGGCAAAATTACAACCTTTATCTATGCCAATTATAACATCATCGGTATCCTTATGAGTCGAATACATGAATAGACCCATATCTTTAATTTCTTGATGAGATATTGCATTTTTATTATCCGAAAAGTACAAGTTTCCGTATACTTGTAAAACTTTTGACACGACAAGTTGTTTTAACTTTTTACGTTCCTTTTCTTTCACGTTTGAATACATAAGAATTGATACAAAAAATGAACAAATAAATATTACCAGACTGACCTGGAAATTACTAAAATAACAAATAGGAATACAGACTAATAACGTCGGAATAAGCAAAACAAACGACATTTTAGCCCGCTTATCATTTTGAACTCTTTCTATATCCAATGGTTCCAAAATGGACTTCAAATTTTCATTATAAATTTTATCAAATTCATTTTTTGAAAGATACACCATAAAAATATCCTCTAGCTAGTCAACAGAGAAAATTTCACGAATATCATCCATCGTAAGTGATTTAGTAATATTTCTATCAACAGAAATTACGCTGTCAACAAGGTTACGTTTGACTGTCTTAAGTTTTTGAATTTTTTCTTCAACCGTATTACGTGTAATAAGTCTATAAACAAAGACTTTCTTCTTCTGCCCAATACGGTATGCTCTGTCCGTTGCCTGATCTTCAACGGCAGGGTTCCACCACGGATCGTAATGGATTACATAATCTGCACCTGTCAAGTTCAAACCTGTACCACCGGCTTTCAAACTAATTAAGAAAATTGGAATTGTAGGATCTGTATTAAATCTTTCAACAGCGCCCTGACGGTCTTTTGTTTTACCTGTTAAGTATTCGTATTTAATGCCTGATTTATCAAGCCAAGCTTTAATTATATCAAGCATATCCACGAATTGGCTGAACAAAAGAATCCTGTGTTTTTCTGCAATAATTTCTTCAAGCATTGCTTTAAGTTTTTCAAACTTACCGGAAGCAATGACATTTTTAACATTATTTTTGTCGTAAAGTTTAGGGTGGCAGCAAATTTGACGCATTCTAAGAAGAGCCGAGAATATAGATAATCTGCTCTTTTCAAGCCCATTTTGCTCAATAGATTTAAATAATTCTTCTTTTGTACTGTCAAGAACCTGTAAATAGAAATCTCTTTGTTCGTCTGTTAATTCACAGTATGCAATATTTTCCACCTTGTCAGGCAAATCTTTTGCAACATCACGTTTCATACGACGTAAGATAAACGGATAAATCTGTAATTTAAGACGTTTTTCAACAATTTTATCTTGACGCTCCATAATAGGATTAACATAACGAGAATTGAAATCTGCCATTGTAAACAGGAAGCCCGGCATAAGAAAATCAAATACAGACCATAATTCCTCAAGTTTGTTTTCGATCGGAGTACCTGACAGAGCAAGTTTATGCTGAGCATTTAATTGTTTTACTGCCTGAGCGGTTTGAGATGTTGCATTTTTAATATTTTGAGACTCATCTAAGATAATATATCTGAAATTAATATCCTTTAACTTTTTAATATCACGTCTTACCAGGGCATAACTGGTAATAACAACATCATACTCAGGAATTTTTTCAAAAAATTGTTTACGCTCTCCACCCTGTAATTTTAAACAGGAAAGAGTCGGTGCAAACTTTTCAATTTCAGCTTCCCAGTTAAATACAACTGTAGTCGGTGCAATAACAAGTGTAGGCATAGGACCGTCTTCTTCTTTAGCTTTTTGCAATACCGTCAAAGCCTGTAGAGTTTTACCAAGCCCCATATCATCCGCAAGAATTCCGTTAAGCCCGTACTTGTACATAAACCATAACCAGCCGAAACCTTTGTGCTGATATTCGCGAAACTCAGCATTTATGCCTTTTGGAAGTGTCAATTCTTCTGTTGTTGAGAAGGTTGACATCTGCTCCCAGAAAGTTTTGAAACGGTCACTTAAAATCAGTTCCAAACCTAAGTTTTTCAACTCATTAATCAAACCTGCACGATAGGTTTTAACAGTAAATCTGTTGTCCGGATTACGATAAACGTCAAAAGAGTTAAATGAACGCATCATTGAATAAATATTCTGAGCAGGATACTCCACGAAGCCTAAACTTCTTATTCTGGCATATTTTTCATCACTTTGTATAGTGTCAAAGATTTCGTCAAAATCAATGACTTCATCTCCTGCTTTCCCGTAAATTTTAATATCGAAACTATCAGGCTGTTCATCAGAAAAATCAATTTCTGCACAAAGTTTGAAAGGTTCATCCATAAGTTTAAAAAATGACATGTCATCTTTTTCTTCAAATTTCCAGCCTTCCCCTGCTTGTTTAAGATAATAATTATAAAAATCAATTGCATTTTCTTTTTCTAAAGCAAGATTGTTAGTCTGCATCGGAATAAATTTGCAGGCAAGAAGCATTGCATAGGCTTCATTTTCGTGTTTTACGTTACGTTTAACCCAGTAAATAATATCTTCATCGGGCTTTTTAACCGTAATATAAGGAGGTTTTTCACTGCTGGATTTTGAGAAAGGTACTCGAACGCCGTCATATTCGAAATCTAAAGAAGCCTTTAAAGACTGGTCGTAATCAATCCCCATAGTCACAACATTAACCGGCGGACGTTCTTCCAGCATAAGCTTGGTAATTTTTTCATCAATTACAACATCCATAACCTCGCGAAGTTTTGGCAAATCTTCATATATGAACTTGCCGCATTCTGCATCTTTCAAATCTGTAAACGATGCTTTCGTAATGTTTTGCGGAACATTTTGAATTGCAACATTCGTCGGGAAAATAATATTTTTATATCTTCCCCATTTCAAATGACGTGAAAAATATCGCACTTCTTCAAACGGATAAACATCATCCTTGTCAGGACGTTTCCATTCTAAAGACAAAAGCAAGGTTCCTGCAACAGATGAAGTATTAACATATAAAACAAGTTTCCATTCCTCATCTGTAAATTTAAGTCTATCTTTAGTTTTTTCATCCAGAACCTCATCTGCCTTAGCTAAAAGAGCAAACAAGTGTCCGAATTTTGCAATAGGAATATCATACCAGCCTGCTTTTTTATCCTGTCTGGCAATTTTTAACAGTTGCTGAAAAATAAGAATTTCAACTTTTTGCGAATTGTTTAATTCAAAATTTTTGTCCTGTCTTTGGGCTTCAATTACAGCACGTAAAATCGGTTCAATCTGTCTTACGACTTTACCAGTTTCTCTTGAACGAACAAGTATAGAGAAGAAATTAGCTTTTCTTTTAGGATTGAAGTGAAAAATATAATTTCCCTGAGGAACATCAGTCAACGCAGTATTTTCGTCAGGGAAATCAAATTCCATACCGAATTTAGTTTCAAGCCAGTCTTCATAAGCATGCTCATCAATTGCTTTAAGGGCAACTGCAACAGAGTGCTTGCACCATTCATCTTTCAATGGACAGTTGCAACGAGCTTCGACTTTGTTCTTTTTAAATATTAAGTCCGTATTGTAGTGATCCTGAAAATTACCTTTAACCTTTCCCATATAAAAATTTTTTTCAGGATAGTTATCAAATACCATATCTTTTGTGTGGTATTCGTAGCCTCTGCGCCAGTTCCCTGCTCCGGCATGCTCTTTTATAAACTTGTAGTTAAATTCTGTTGTACTCATCGATAGAGTATATCTCTTTCCTTTTTAAGGGAACAACTTCCAATAGATTAAATCTATAACCCCTTAATCTTTACAACAGGATTATACATAATAAAAAGAAAAAAGGCAAGTATTAATTAAAAACCCGACAGCGGCTTGCCTGATGAGATAAGAAAGCCGCTGTACTATGGGTGCATTTTATGCGAGGTAAGTTTATTTTTCTATAACTCCTGAGTATTCAGGATAACTATTTATAACTGTTTCAACACTACGCGAGCAGTAGTTCTTGTAGTGGAAGACGGTTTTGTTAATGCCATTTTTTGCTGTTGAGTCAATTGTTTAACTATTTTACGAGACTCATCATTTTGCACTCTATCTTTTATGGCTTTGCCTTCGTCGCCTAATGACCATCTGAATCCGGCGGTTAAAGCTATACCGTTTCTGCCACCATTTCTTAACATTGCCTGACCGAATGCGATAAATTTATCCTTAAAGCGTTTTTGAATACCAACACCATATTCTACATATGGTTTCATACTCATTTCCGGTAATTTTACGCCATTTGCGGATACATTTGATTCATTTAACAAGTTCCATACCATGCCGACACTTGCATAAGGTTGCCATTCATTTTTGGTATTTGCAATAAATCTGACACTAGGGTTCAGTTGAATACTATGCATTGGGTCGCTGTTTATTCTTACGCCAGCAGCATTTGTATAGTCAAAGGTATTTACGAATGTATATGACATAAACATAATAGGCTGTACGATATATTTACCTTCTTTGAATTCAAAGTTATATCCTGTTTTTGAACCAATACCTGCCATCAAAGAAGTAAATTCTTCTTTTCCGTACATATTATTAGATTCACCTACAGATGCACCTGCGGATAAAGTTAAGGCTGTCCAGAAATTACCTTTATAGAAGGTTTCAGTTAAACCAATTAAACCACCGTTCATTGTAGTATCTACACCAGGATAGTGCAGTTGAGAACCGTTATATCCAATATAACCTGTAGTTAAAGAAGTCCAGCCATTTTTAAGCTCATGGAAATCTGAGTCAAACCCTAATAATGAGCCATAAGTTTTAGCACTAACTTTCGGGCCATTTTTTAGATCCATATCTTCAAAAGTTACATAAGGTCTAAACCAGCCTGCTTTATTATTAAACTCTGTTGCTAATGAGCCTAAATTATTGTTATAATCAGTACTTAAGGCATATTGGTTAGCTTTAATATGAGATAATCTGTCAACAGAAGGTAATTGAGTGAAAGCGTCTGCATGCTCGAAGACATACCTGAAAGTTTCAGACATAGATGCTTGAGCACCGGCTTGAGCAGATATTGGAGCATTTAGAACAGCAGGGTTGAATGCATCACTCGGGTTACCTGTAGAAGAAGAACCGCCTCCGGGAGTTAAAATCCTATCACCTTTTGTAAATAAGAAGTAACCACCGTCTTCAAGTCCGTTTTCTTCTGTTGCATAGTCGGTTTTGTAAAGTACATTATATTTGTAAATAGGGGTATAAGCTGTAGTTTGATATTCTTTTTGCGGCAAATCAAGAGATGTAGTTGAAACATGATCTTTTAAACCTTGTTGAGCAAAATAAATTGCAGTTACTTCTCTATCATCAGGAGCATCAGATAGTAAATTCATACCGATTACGTTTAAGGTTCCGTTATGTTCTCCGTATCCGTTTGCGGTAAATCTGTCCATTTCCTGATTTTTAATATCAACATCAGCAATCATGTTAGTATTACCAGTCAGTGTAAAGTTGTTAACTTTATAATCATGAACAAGATTGTTAACGGTAGTAAGATAAGTGTTACCTACAGAGAGGTTAGCATCATACATATCGTTATACATGCCAAATACACCGGTATTATCACCTGTTATATTGACACTGTAGCCATCAAGACCTCGGATGTTATCATACATGTCAATTCTACCGTTGTTTTTAGTTTCGAAGTTAATAGCAGCGCTATTAGATGCTACATATATTGCGTTATCATCGATAACACCTTTGTTATCTGTATAATTACCTTTGAATGTTGAATTTCCGTTATCAGCAACAATATTTAAATCAGTGTTTGTCCAAATAGCACCGCCTTGAGCTATACCTTTTTCTATACTTATTTTTGCATAGTTACCTATAAAGGAAGAATTCAAAACTTTATTAATATTACCTGAGTTATTACAGATTGCACCGCCTTTAGCTGCTCCGTCATATTTCCAGCGTTCAGAAGAGACTTCAGCATGGTTATTAATATAATCGCCAACTAAATCCGAAATTGTTCCACTATTAAAAATAGCACCGCCAAAAGCCCCATAAGTAGAACCGCCTGCTGAGTTATTTTTAAAATCGCCTATGATATTACCGATTGTGCTACTGCTGTTATAGATTGCACCACCAAATGAAGCCGCACCCTCATCCGGGAGCAAGTTATTATTAATAAAATCACCGGTAATATTTCCAATTGTGCCAAAGGCATTATAAATCGCTCCGCCACTATATTTTGCAGAGTTACCGATAAAATCACCGGAAATATTTCCAATTGTGCCAGAGACGTTATAAATCGCTCCGCCGACATTTCCCGCACTGTTGCCGATGAAATCACCGGAAATATTTCCAATTGTGCCAGAGACGTTATAAATCGCTCCGCCGA
>CAROLD010000018.1:19302-42372 GCA_949035555.1 uncultured bacterium
AAATCACCGGAAATATTTCCAATTGTGCCAGAGACGTTATAAATCGCTCCGCCGACATTTCCCGCACTGTTGCCGATGAAATCACCGGAAATATTTCCAATTGTGCCATCTTCGTTATAAATCGCTCCGCCACTATATTTTGCAGAGTTATTGATGAAATCACCTACGATATTACCAATAATTGCGGAGTTATAAATCGCTCCACCATGATTTTTAGCAGAGTTACTGATAAAATCACCGGTAATATTTCCAATTGTGCCAAAGGCATTATAAATCGCTCCGCCACTATATTTTGCAGAGTTATTAACAAAACTTCCGATAATTCCACCAATGAATCCATAAGTACTGGTATTAGAAATAGCACCGCCATATTCAGCGCGATTGTTTCTAAAGTCTGCAAATATTGCGTTTATAACCTTACCATTAGAAATAGCACCACCGTAATGTTGTGCAGAGTTAAAGACAAAATTTCCTTTGACATTTTTGATAGTATCGTTATTATATATCGCACCACCAAAACTTGCGGAATTATTGATGAAATCACCGGAAATATTTCCAATTGTGCCATCATTGTTACCAATCGCTCCGCCGTAATTTTTTGCAGAGTTATTGATGAAATCACCGGTAATATTTCCAATTGTGCCATTATTGTTAACAATCGCTCCGCCCCTTGAGCCTGCTGAGTTGCTTACAAAATTTCCCGTTATAGAGTTAATTTTATCTGAATTAGATATAGCGCCGCCGCTAGTTCCTGCATAATTATCGATAAAATTACCATTTATATCTCCAATATTTCCATCATTATAAATCGCACCGCCATAGGCATTTATTATGCCTATGGAAGATGAACCGCTTACGCGGTTATTAATAAAATCACCAATAATTTCTGTAATTTCACCTTCATTATAGATAGCGCCGCCATAAATATCTGCGTGGTAAATCATTGAAGTCGTAAAATTCATACAGCCATAGCTTGAATTATTTTTGTACAGCACGTTTTTTATGCTTGTTGTAGACCCTTTAGGATTATTTAATCCGGCTCCACTATCAAAAATATAATGATTTTGTACAGTTATTCCAGAGGGATCTGTTACACTTTTACTTATACTCTTATCCTGAACAACAGTATAATTTTCAGGTTTAGTATATTCATAACTATAATATAAGGTTTCTGTATCTGAAACATCAATAGAAATAATATTAGGGGTACCTAATGCAGGTTTTGTCTCCAATTTAGTCCATTTAATATCATCCTGACTTAAGGATGGTAACTCAGATGTTAGATTATCCCTCTTAAGTGAAACTTTATAGTAATTTGTTGTTAATGTACCGTTTTTATCAGCTGTTTTATACTCAAATGTATAGTCAGCTTCTGTTCCTTTGGATATTGTAAAAGCACTGCCAGGAGACTCTATCGGCTCTCCTTCAATCCATATGTCAAACCAAGAGTCATATCCACTTTTTTGCGGTATTAAAACATTATTATCTTTAAGATAATCTAAAGTGGGAGTTTCAACAGGTTTTTGGCTCAAATCAATATCAGTCAAATCTGTAGCTGAAGCAACATTTGCAAAACCAACAAATGCACAGCCGGTCAATATTGCAGCAGATAATGTTTTAAAGTTTGTTTTTCTAGTCTTTTTCATAATATAACCTCTCATTCAATGCATCATTTTACTTAAAATGTGATTTAATACTTGAAACTAAGGTAGTTCGTGTTTTATACATTTGTATAATTTTTCATTTTTAACTGGCAAAATTTCTCAAAGCCTTGCCCATTCTTGCATACAGAGAATGTTTACTTTTAAGTATTTTGGTGTATTTAATTTTTAATAACCTTCAGAGCAAATCTCCGAAACTAATCTTCCGATGTTATTATCGGAATTTATTCTTAATATCTTTATATTTTTGGGGTATTTTTTACAATCATTAACATAATATATCCTCACAGATATATTATAACACTTTTTTATTAATTATACAAGTGTTTTATTGACTATTTTTTAAAATAGTCGCAAATAAGTTTTTCTTGTCGAGGAAGAAGATGCTTAATACGACTTACTAAAGTGTTATTTTGTAAGTCTTCCAGTTGTTTTTTTAATATAGCTTTTTCTAACAGTACTTTATTGTATAAATCTGAACATACTTCACTTTTATTAATATGTTCACTTAATTTCGCCAGTTGTAATTCTTTTTCACGAATAGATGCAATAAGTTCTCGTTTCACGTTGAATAAACCTCTTATATATCACCATCTTAGAATATACTCTTCCTGCGAATTTAAAATCAACTTTTTAGGTGATTTTGAACTAAACATTCAATAAATCATACTCATAACCGAGTTTTAATGCTTCAATATTTTTAGGAATAAGCTGTTTTCTATGACTCGGAATTACGTTATAAAGTGCTTTTTCAAGAATTTCTATTGATACTGACCCGCAAATTCTTAACAAAATTCCTAATGCAAGAATATTAGACATTTTTATATTCCCAAGCTTGTCCTCAGCCATTTGAGTGATTGGCGCAAATATATAATTAATATCATCCCTTGTTTTAACAGCCTTTGCAAGTGATGTATTAACTATAATTGACCCTCCAGGTTTAACAACCGGAGTAAATCTATCAAATGAAGCTTGATTTAATACAATTATATAATCTGCATGTGATTTTTGGACCGCACTAACCTCTTCATCTGACATCGCCACTGAACAATTCACCGTCCCGCCGCGCATTTCAGCACCATATGAAGGATACCAGGTGACTTTTTTATCATCAAGCATAAATCCGTTTGCAAGAACTTCCCCTGCAAGCAATACACCTTGACCGCCAAATCCGGCAATTATAAAATCTTTTTCCATAATCTTAAATCCTTAATCATTTACCGCAATATCTTTATATATTCCGGGTTTAAATACTTCCATCATATCTGTACGGACTCTTTCGTGTGCCGCTTCAGGAGTCATTCGCCAGTTGGTTGGACAGCTTGAAAGGATTTCGACAAATCCAAATCCAAGTCCGTTAATCTGAACTTCAAAAGCTTTTTTTATTGCTTGTTTTGCTTTTCTAATATTCGCAACAGTATCCAGCGATACTCTGGCACTGAATGCTGTACCATCACATAGAGCAATGTGTTCCGCAATTTTTATAGGGTAACCGTAATATTCAAGATTTCTTCCTGTCGGAGACGTTGTAGTCCGTTGTCCTAAAAGGGTTGTTGGTCCAAGCTGACCGCCTGTCATACCATATGTTGTATTATTTATACATATAGCAGAAATTTTTTCACCACGAAGAGCTGCGTGCATACTTTCAGCAAGACCTATTGATGCAAAATCTCCATCCCCTGAGTATGTAAATACAAACTTTTCAGGTTTTGAACGCTTTACCCCGGTGGCAACTGCAAGAGCCCTTCCGTGAGGAGATTCTACAGAATCAACATTTAAAAAATCATATATTGTAACTGAACAACCGATTGATGCGACTGAAATAGTTTCATCTTTTAGACCCATTTCTTCCAATACTTCTGCGACAAGACGGATCGCTACACCATGGTCACATCCGGGACAGAAGGTATATTTTGCGTCTTTTTTCAATACAGTTTCGGGTATTTTATAAGCCAGTGTTTCCATTATAATAACTCCTCCGCTTTTTGCGCGATTTCTTCAGGTGACGGCGGTGTACCTACTCCTTTATTTATCAATTCAACAGGAACTTTACCATTTACAGCAAGCCTTACATCATTCACCATTTGTCCCATATTAACTTCTACTGTAATAAATTTCTTAGTTTTGGAAGCTAATTCTTGCAATCTTTTGTTTGGGAACGGGAATAAAGTAATTGGTCTAAAACCGCCAGCTTTAATTCCTTTTTCGCGAAGCATTTTTACTGCTGTTCTGACATTTCTTGATGTTGAGCCAAAGCTTACAAGAATAACATCAGCATCTTCAGTACCATATTCTTCCCATTCAGTTTCATTTTCTTCTATTGTACGATATTTTTCATACAGCTTTTCTAAGAATACGCATTGATTATCTGCAAGAGGAGCATATGAACGTATAATTCTGCTGTCTCTGCCTTTTGCTCCTGCCAAACACCAATCCGAATTATCAACTTCAGGATAAGGATAAGGCTTAAATTCAACAGGTTCCATCATTTGACCTAATAATCCGTCAGCTAACAGAACTGTAGGATTTTTATATTTATGGGCAAGATAGAAAGCTTTATATGTTAAGTCAACACATTCCTGAACAGTCGATGGAGCGAGAACAATAAGTTTGTAATCACCGTTTCCGCCACCTTTTGTCGACTGGAAGTAATCACCTTGGGAAGGATAAATATTACCTAAACCCGGTCCTCCGCGCATAACGCTTACTAAAACAATTGGAAGTTCATCTGCCGTTGCATAAGATAAGGCTTCCTGCATAAGTGCCACTGCACAAGAAGATGAGGAAGACATTGCTTTCACTCCGGTTGAACATGCTCCCAATGTCATATTTATTGCGGCAAGTTCGCTTTCTGCTGAAACATAAGCTCTCCCTAATTCTTGCATTTTACCGCTCATAAATTCTCCGATTTCACTTTGCGGCGTAATCGGATATCCGAAATAACACTGGCATCCGGCTAGTACTGCGGCATTCGCTATTGCATAATTCCCTTTTATTAAAACTTTTTTACCAGCTAAACATTCAACCATTATAATTTATCCTTTATAAACTTCTCTTATCGCTAAGTCCGGACATCTCATTGCACACATTGCACAACCAAGACATTTATTTTCCGGATCATTAAATTCAACAATCTTATTTCCAAGATTATTTGTTTTTTCACTTACCTTTATTAAATTCTTAGGACATTCTTTTATGCATAAATAACAAGCTTTGCATTTATTATCATCAATAACTATGTGACTCATTGCATCCCTTCCATAAATCTCAACTCAATAATATTCTAACACCAACACTAAATTTTAAACACTTCATTTGTTTATTCTTAACATTTGTAATAAATATTTGAAATAAAATTTACTAAATATTTTATGCCTGCTAATATTAAAGATGTAGGGATATATATTTTTAAGGACGAAAAGATGGCTCAAGAATTAGAACTAATCGTTGAATTGCTAAGGGAGATGAAGAGAGTAAACAATACCAGCAGCGAAGGTTTTGACCGATTGCTGCAAGGTATTACAAAGAAGCTTGATATATTAGAAACAAATCCGGCTTCATATGAGCTAATCAAGGCATCTATGGGCGAATTGACACAAAATATTGATAAAAGATATTCTACGACTCTTTCAAAATTCACAGATATAGAAAATGCCATAAAAACAGTTTTTATAGATCAGCAAGAGCATGTCAAAAATAAAGACATGCAGGAATTGTTTGATATTTTCTCCAAAAACATGAACGGCTTCTATACAGAAGCTAAACAACAAAAAGCAATTCTTTCAGGTATAGAAACCCGCCTTGCGGACTTGAGCAATGACAAATCAGATAAAGAAGATATCCTTAGAACTATTACCCTTCTTAGAAACGATTTTGAAAATATTAACCATGCCTATAAAAGCACTATTGATGATGTTAATTCAAATCTTAAATCCATATTAACAAATCTTATTAAAATAGATCAAACACAGCTTACCGGTACAATAATAGAACAGATTGATTTAATGTACAAATCAATAAATGATGTTGTTAATTATCTAAAATCTATAGAGGAAAGAGATACTAATCTTGAAAAATTATTATCTAATGTTGTAACAAACGAAACTTTAAAAAACACACAGGCAATAATCGATTCTATTATTGACAAAACTGTAGAAATTTCAGATAAACTTAATACAATTTCTGACAAATCCGATATTGAAGGTCTACAAGCTGCGGCTGTTATTATGAATAACAGATTAGACTCTACAGTTTCTAAAGAAGAGTTTTCGGAAATCATCTCCAAAACTGAAAATCTGGAAAAATTAACAGAAGACATTAAACAAAACCTTGCTAATGTAACAGGCAATATTGAACAGCTTCCTGACACAAACTTTTTGGAAAATTCTATTCAAATTTTGTACAAAAATTTCGACTCTCTTGCTCAATATCTTGAAAAGATTAATCTTAAAGAAGATATTAAAGAGGCAGATATAAAAATTTCAGGATTGCAAAACGAATTATCAACAATCAAAAATATTGTTGCCGATTTAAATGAAATAGTATCTTCAAAAGTTGTAACAGAAATTGAAAATATTTCTTTTGAAAACGAATGTTATGAAATAAAACAGCATGTGTCTAAAATGCTTGCACAGCTTCCTCAAAAGGATGACATTGAAAGAATTATAGAACAAAACGACAATACTACAGAAGCATTAAACAGTCTAATTGCCAAAACCGATATTATTGCAGACAGGCTTGATACTCTTCCTACACACAAAGATATGGAAGAACTTAACAACAACCAGCTGGGACTTATTGAAAACCTTCAAGAAGTTGCAAACAAAGAGGATGTCGAAAATCTAAATGCAAAAGCTGATGAAATTGAAGAAATGATTGATAAATTAAACTTTGATAACGAGTTTGAAAACATTTATGACAAAACTTCTTCAATTGAAAACTGGCTTATTGAATCAAATATAAAAGAAAACACTCAAGAAATAAGTGATAAGCTTGATAAAAAATCCGAACAGAAAGATTTGTTGGAAATTTTAAATATTACAAAGCAAATTACAGCAGAACTTGACGAATTGAGCCAGAATGCCGATGTCAAAAAGGTAAACCGTACAGTTGCAGATGTTTATCAAATGCTTGAGGAACTAAAAAATGATTTAATCAATACTCAAGAAATGCACAATGATTCCGTTATTGTACAATTGTCCGAGCTTCAAAAATCAATCACTTCTATTGTTTCAGCGGATGAATTCACAAAATTTCTTGAAGATTTGAAAGATTTTATTTCCGGGATTGTTAACAGTACCGATAAAATAACATCTGATTTTGAAAAATTACATCAAATTCAGGAAGAAATTATTAATAAACTGGAAAATATTGATTTTTCACAAGTTACAGATACCATTGTTAATGAAATTGATACTAAATTAACAACTATTTCCGATTATTTAAACAGCGGTATTAAAATTGATAACGAAGCAATCAAAAATAGTATCTCAGAAATCAAAGAAATCATTGAAAATAAAAAATCAAATTTTGATGAAGTTGAAAAAGAAAATCATCAAATCATTACAAGTGTTCAAAAATATCTTGATGAAATCAAAAATATTTTGGAAACTTCTGACAGAGGTATCAGTCCGGATTTAGCCGAAAAAATCAACTCAATTGAAACAGAACTTATAAATTACCAAGAATTCAATGAAAACCAATTTACTAAAATTCTTGACCGATTAAATGCTTATGCAAATCTTTCCGAAGATTTGTCCGCTCCGATTGGAAATATAAACAATTCAATGTCTGAGTTAAAAAATATAAAACGAGAAATTCTAAACCTTTCTGAAGCATTTAACTCTATATCAGTAACTAATTCTACAGGATACGATATTTCTGCCTTTGTTGTCGGAAGGTTAAACGAACTGGTGGATAACATTGATAATCTTTCATGCGATATTTCAAACGGTATTCAGCAGGGATTTGCATATAACGCAGAATTAGTTGAAGAAAAAACTTCAATTATTCTTGGCTTTATTAAAGAATTGAGACATGCCAGCACGAACGAAATCGATTTATTTGAACGTTTAACTGTAACTGACAATACTTTGATGGATATTCAGCAGGAATTAGAACTTATCAATACAGATGTTCTTAATGACCTCACCTCAAAAACAGACTCTATTATTGAAGAATTAACACCGATAAAAGAAATGATTTTGAACTTAAAGGGAAATAATAAGTCTGAAAAATGCGCAGATAATATAAAAATAGATTTGAATAGTCTTCATGAAGCGATTCAAGATGACTTAGCTGAATCTGCAAAATATTCAAAAAGTACTTATGAAAAACTTGAAGCTTCTTATACTAAGATAACAGAATGTTTATCTGAAACCCAAAACAACATCCGAGATTTTATTTTGAGCGATGTTGATGCCGTAATTATAAAAATTGATAATCTTAAAAATGAATTAGAAGATAAATTAAACAAAATTGCTCCGCCTGATGCATCTCAGATGGCAGAATACCACAAATTCATATCAGAAATTAATACATTTAAACAAGAACAACTTCAACTTATATCTGAGACAGCTCAGATAAAAGAAAAAATAGATGAACATCATGATGAAATTAAATCATTGCTTGCAGTAGCAGTAAACAATAACGAAATTATTCAAGCTATAGATGAACTGAAACAAAGTTTCAAAACGAAAATCAATAATTTATCAGATTGCTCCGCTGATGAACTTGGCACCAATCAGTACGATGTTATATTTGATAACAAATCAACAGAAGTTATTGAAGAAATAAAAGAAGATTTTAATAATTTTGCAGAACAAATCAGTAATCTGACAGAAGATAATCCTGAAATAGAAGAAGTATTAAATGCCTTGCAAGCTAAAATTGATACAATCAGAATTTCTTCACAGGGAGATGATGGCATTGCGGTAGAAAAGAATTTTGATTTTATAAAAGCATTTGACCTGTTAAAACAAGACATTAAAAATCTTCGTACAGATATTGAAAAAGCTATTCCAGCTCATCATTCTTCGGATATCAAACAAATTCCGTCTATATCTTCAATTTCAAACTTAGAAAAAAATGAGTTATTAGTTAATTTGAACAATAAAATTGATAACTTATCTACAAATCTTAATAAGGACTGGCTTGAAGAAATAAAAGGGTATATTGCAGGAAGCGAAATTCAAACTATTCTGGAAGATATTAATGGAAAAATTGATATTCTTACATTCACTGATAATTCCGAATGGATTGATGAAATCAGACAGGCTATATCTCAATTGAATATGGGAGATATTTCAACTGAATCAAATGGCGAAATTCAATCAATGCTTTCTTTAATTAATGAAAAAATTGATGTTATTGCAAATTCACAGGATATTGAACTTATTGAAGATGTCAGAGATTCTGTTGAAGCTTCTGCGGAAATCAAACAATTACTGAATACACTTAATGAAAAAGTTGATATTCTCGCAATGTCGCCAGATACAAGCTTGATGGATGACATTAAAGACACAGTTGAAAAGTCTGAAGAATTAAAAGACTTGCTGAATATTCTTAATGAAAAGGTTGATATTCTTGCAACATCTCAGGATACAAATATTCAAGAAGACAGCAATGAATTATTTACTGAAAAATCTCAAGAACTAAAAGACTTATTGAACGTTCTTAATGAAAAAGTCGATATTATTGCATCGTCTCAGGATATGAATATTCAGGAAGACAGCAGTGAATTATTTACTGAAAAATCTCAAGAATTAAAAGATTTATTGAATGTTCTTAATGAAAAAGTTGATATTGTTGCATCTTCTCAAGATATGAGCTTTACTGAAGATATCAGAGAAAATATTGAACAAACAGAAGAGCTGAAAGAACTGCTTGATGCACTGAGTAAGAAAGTTGATATTCTTGCCGCTTCTGATAATCAGGATGATATTGATGAAATATTGAATGCGATATCTGAAATAGAAAACAGAATAAATTCTATTGAATTTCCTAACAATACAGCTGATTTTGAGGAAATCAAAGATTATCTGATAAATTTGGACAGAAAAACCGATATTATTGCAGAAACTGACTATAATGAGTCTTTAGAAGATATTAGAGATTCTGTATTCAATATTGAAGACAAGATTGAAACATTTGATGTAAAACCAATTGCTGAAAATGTGAAAAAGCTCTCAGCTTCAGATGCTAAAATTACATCAATGCTTGAAGTTTTAAATTACAAACTTGATGAAATATCAGCTAACAAAGATACCGATACTTCAAAAGGATTGGATGATATTAGATTGCTGATTATAACCCAGACTGAGTATCTTGGAAAACTTGATAAGAATAACAAAACTGAGGCATTCGAAAAATGTCTTAAAGAACTTACTACTGCGGTTAACAGTTTAAATACACCTTTAGCTGCGGCTCCGGATTATAAACAACTCCAAAAATCTTTAAGAGAAATGAAAGAATCAATTATGGCAGCAGTTGTAACCATATTTGAACAAGTTTCTTTTGTAGAAGAATCCGAAGATATTAAAGACTTTGTGGAAGAAAGAACTGATGTTATCAATCAGAATTTGGAGGAAGTTACAAAACAATTAAGACAAATAACAAATTCCTCAGTTGAACCTGATTATACATACTCAATGCAGGATATTGAATCTGACCTTGCAAAATTAAGAATTGCTCTGAACGAACTTCAAAGTAATGAGATTGAAAATCAGGCTAACGAACTGGCAAATATTTCAAATAATGTTCACAGAATTACTTCAACGGTTCAAGAATTGCAAAATTCGTTTACACCTGACGAAATTAGAGATATCAAAACTGAAATTACAAATTTAAGCATACAAACTCAAGAAATTTTGGATAAAACTTCGAATACTGATTTTGAAGGATTTAGCAAAGTGATTACAACGCATCTGGCAAATAAAGTTGACAGAGTAACTGATATGCTCGAAAAATCCTCCGTTTCAGATAAAGTTATGCGTCAGGCACTTATATATATGGGTGAATGGATTGATTCTGCAAGTGAAAGCATGAATAGCATTTCGATAAATTCATCAGAAATCATAGATGTTAAAAATACTATTGAAGCATTGAAAAAAGAAATTCCTGAACAAACTGATATCTTGAATTCTATAGAAGAAAAGTTTGACGAACAGCAAGAACGATTGAGCTATTTTGAAAAACAAATCAGCAAACTTGGCAATATGGAAGAAAAATTTGAACAACAGCAAGAAAGGATAGACAGACTTGAAATGTCTATTGAAAAAATTCTTAATGCAGTTGAAGATATTGATGACTCAAGAGTTACTAAAAAAATTGATAAATTAGACAAACAACTTGCTAAACTAAGCATAAATATAGAAAAACTGGCATCATATGTTGACTAAAAATTTAATTAAACAATTAAATAAAGCATTACCCTCGGAAAATGTATTTTCTGAAATAGAAGAAAGATACGTTTATTCTTCGGATGCCTCAAATGACCCGTATATTAAATCAACATTGCCCGATGCTGTTGTTTTTATTGAAACAATAGAACAGGTTCAACAAGTTGTAAAGATTGCAAATCAGCAAATGGTACCGATAATTTGCAGAGGGGCAGGCACAAATACAGTAGGAGCTTGCGTACCTGCGCGTGGCGGAATTGTTCTAAACTTTTCTAAAATGAACAAAATTATTGAAATAAATCCTGAAAACATGACTGCACGAGTTCAGCCCGGTGTTATAGTAGGTGACTTACAAGAAGAGGTTGAAAAACTTGGATTATTTTATCCCCCTGATCCGTCAAACCTTCGAATTTCAACCATTGGCGGAAGTATTGCTCAAAATTCTGCTGGTGCAAGATGTTTCAAATACGGAGCAACTAAAGATTACATTATCGACATGCTTGTAGTTATGGCGAACGGTGAATTAATTCGTACAGGTTCAAATACTATTAAAAATGCCACCGGATACAATCTTGGAAGTATATTTATAGGCTCGGAAGGAACCCTGGGGATTGTTGTAGAAGCAACAATCAAACTAATTCCTAAACCTGAGACCTCTCAAGTTATTATGGCATATTTTGATACTGTTGAAGATTCTATTCATGCTGTAAATAAAATTATAGAAAAACATGTTTTTCCTGCAACCATTGATTTTATGGATAAAAATGCAGTTCAGACAGTCGAAAAATTTTATCCGACAGGGCTTTTATGCGATAAAGAAGCCGCTTTGATTATGGAAATTGACGGTTACAAAACAGATATTTCACATCAGCGGGAAATTATTTGTGAAATCCTGCGTGACAATAATGCTGCAAATATCCAATATTCCGGAACAAAAGAGGAAGCTGAGCATATTTGGAATGCCAGACGTTCATCAATGGCAGCATGCACAAAATTAAAACCTAATGTTACAACTGATGACATCATTGTTCCGAGATCCAATCTTGCAAAATTAGTCAAAGGTATTCAAGATATCTGCACAAGACATAAGCTTACTGTTTGCATGGTTGGACATGTAGGAGACGGCAGTGTTCATCCGCAAATTCCGATTGATTATAACGATAAAGAAGAATACAGACATTACAAAATTGCAAAATCAGAAATCTACCAGCTTGCCGTAAAATTAAACGGTACAATTTCAGGAGAACACGGTATTGGTTTAGAGAAAAAAGCTTACATAACACAAGTTGTTGACGGCGGAGCATTAGACTATATGCGACAAATTAAGAAAATCTTTGACCCTAAGAATATTCTTAATCCTTATAAGATTTTTTAGTTTATCTTTTGAATATTTTAGTAATAATACAACCTAAAAAAGCTCCAATTGCAACATAAATAGGTGCTTGATAGTAATTAAATATTGCACTTTTAACTGTTGATTTCTTCAAATAAGTCCCCGAAATATTATTCTCAATTTCATAACAATCAGGCAAAGTATTACTATAAATATTAAATATTTGCCAGAGCTTGCAAACATGTTGTATCCTAATGTAAAGATGAAATCAAAAGGAGGATTTTATGGAAGGGAATAATAAACCGGTTGTTAATTTGATATCAAAACCGGAAAATATGTTAAAAACAATATACACAGCGTGCAGAACCTGTTATAGTGCGGATTATCCGATTAATATTTACGAAGGCGCTGTTGATGAAGAAAAAATGCTAAAACTTATTAAACGAGTTGTTGGTTCAGGGCATTATTCAACAATCGAACATATTCAAGTAAGTTTTGCAATTTCAAATGTATCACGAGCTTGCACTCACCAGCTTGTAAGACACAGACATATGTCCTTTTCTCAAAAATCCCAAAGATATGTAAAAGAAAAAGGTCAGTTTGATTATATTATTCCTCCTACAATTGATAAAAATCCAGAACTGCGAGAAAAATTTATTGAATTTATGGGTAAAATTTCAGAACAGTATCAAGAATTTGTTGATGCAGGAATCCCTGCGGAAGATGCAAGATTTGTAATGCCTAATGCCGCGGCAAGTTCTCTTGTGGCAAGCTTAAATTTAAGAGAACTGATTCACCTTGCAAATTTAAGACTTTGTACAAGAGCACAATATGAAATCAGAATTATGGTAAAAGCAATGTGTGATGCACTTGTATCCGAAGAACCTTGGCTTAAAGAGTACCTTGTTCCAAAATGTGAAAGACTCGGTTTCTGCGATGAAGATAAATCTTGCGGTAGAAAAATAACAAAAGAAGAAATCTTTGCAGGAGTTGATAAGTAGATGAAAGCGCTTATTCAACGAGTTAAACAAGCTTCTGTAACAGTTAATGGTGAAAATATTTCTAAAATAGGTGCAGGACTGCTAGTATTTCTCGGAGTACAAAAAGGGGATACCGAAGAAAATGCCAATAAACTTGCAGAAAAAATTGCTCGTCTGCGTATATTTGAAGATGAAAATGACAAAATGAACCTGTCATTATTGGATATAAAGGGTGAAATACTTGTAGTATCTCAATTTACACTGTGCGCGGACTGTAAAAAAGGAACCCGCCCGAGCTTCGATTCTGCTGCAGCTCCGGAAATTGCTGAAAATTTATACGAATATTTTGTTACGCAGCTTAAAAGTCTTAATATTCCTTGTCAAACAGGCAAATTCCGCGCTATGATGGATGTAGCACTTATTAATGACGGACCTGTAACCCTCTGGGTTGAAAAATAGTTTCTGTCAGGTATTGCGAATATTTAAAATCCATGTTACAATACTTATATAAGTTAGAATTTTTATTTTAAATCGATTTATTGAGAGGATATTACCTTAAATTATTATATTATGAGTTATTTTTTTATTATTTAATTAAGAGGCTTTTAAATTATGTATGTAAACAAGTGCATTAAGTGCGGTCGTGAGTTTGAAACAAAAAACCCTAAAAGAGTTATCTGTCCTGATTGTTTATATCCGGATAAAAAAATGATGGTTAACACCCCTGATGCTGGAGAAGCAGAACAAAACCCTGTAGCTGATACAGCATCAAGTTATTCAACTGAAGAAAAACCTCAATTCTACAGCAGTTATTCATCTGGCGGTGATGATAACCAGAGACATTATAACAGACCTCAACGCTCTTATAATGCAGGCGGTTACAATAATAACAGACCTTATAACAGAGACAATCGCCAGCAAGGCGGTTACAATCGTCAAGGTGGTTATAATAATAACTACAACAGAGATAATCGTCAGCAGGGAGGTTATAATAACAACAGACCTTATAATAGAGATAACCGACAACAAGGCGGATATAACCGTCAAGGCGGGTACAACAACAGACCTAACGGAGGTTTCCAGCAACGCAGACCTCAAGGTCAAAACAGATTTAATAACAACAGACGTCCGATGAATAATCGTAACAAGGCGCCTAAACAACTTCTTGTAAGTAAGGAGCAATTGGAACAAATTGAATTGCTATATAAATTGATGCTTCCATTGCCAAACCCTGATGCTCATGAAGTTATCGGTGAAAAAATCGGTTTGGAACCTAGAAAAGTATTTTTCGGGATCAATCTTGTCAGACAAAAAATGATGCTCCCGAAATTACCGTTCCCAAAACGTAAGCTGGCAATTACACCGGATCAGTTAAACGCAATTAAAATGCTTTATGAACCGTTATTACCGGTGCCCCCAATCGGCTGTCATAAAATTATTGCAGCCCAATTAAAAATGGATGAATGGAGAGTTCACGTAGGTATAGGTTTAGTCCGCGCTCAAATGGGTATGGAACGTTGGAACCAAGACAGACCTGATGTTCCGGAAGAGTTTAAGAACCAAAAAGCTGAAACCGAAGCCCCTGCTAAAAAGACTTCTAAATCTAAAAAAGCGGAGGAAGCTGTAGAAGCGCCGCAGGAAATAGAAGAAGCACCAAAGAAAAAACGCGGTAGGAAACCTAAAAAAGCCGAAGAAGAAACTCCGGAAGAATAATTATGACAAAGTTCATTTCAGTTGGAAAAATTCTTAACTTCCACGGAATTAAAGGCGAAGCCAGAGTTGGTTATTCAAAAAATCAGCTGGAATTTTTGATGTCTTTAGACTCAGTTTTTATAAAAAATGAAAATGAATATACTGAATTCAAAATTTCGTCCATTAGACAGAATAAAAATTTTCTATTGGTAAAATTTGAAGATATAAACTCTATAAATGATATTTTGCCTTATAAAGGCAGTCTTTTATTTGTTGAAGAAGAAGTTGTCCGTGAAAACCTGGAAGAGGACGAATTTTTGATAGATGAACTTGTCGGACTTGAAATCTTTGATATTACAAACGACAAAAAACTTGGATTTGTCGTCGGGGTTTCAAACAATGGGGCAAGTGATTTATTGTCAGTAAAAACAAATTCTAAAAAAATTTGTTTGATTCCTTTTGTAAAAGCAATTGTTCCCGCTGTTGATATTAAGAATAAAAAAATTATGATAAATAATATTGAAGGACTTTTGGAATGATTTTTGATGTACTTACACTATTTCCGGAAATTATTCAGTCTTATTGCGGTGTAAGCATTATGAAACGCGCAATAGAAGGAGGGGTTTTTGAAGTAAATACAATAAACCCGCGCGATTTTACACTTGATAAACATAAAAAAGTTGATGATACGCCATATGGAGGTGGTGCAGGGATGGTTCTTGCGCCTCAACCTTATGTTGATGCATATAATAGTATAAACAAAGAGAACAAGAGTATAACGGTAATGCTGTCACCACAAGGACAGCAGCTGGACGAAAATCTTGTATTGGAACTGGCTGATTATGACCAAATAATAATGCTTTGCGGTCATTATGAAGGTTTTGACGAAAGAATAAGAGAAATTATTCAACCAAAAGAAATTTCGATAGGAGACTTTGTCTTAACAGGCGGAGAACTTCCGGCTCTATGCCTGGTTGATGCTGTTAGCCGCAAAATACAAGGAACTTTAGGAAAAATAGAATCCGCAGAAGAAGATAGTTTTTCAAACGGGCTTCTTGAATATCCACAATATACCAAACCAAGGGACTTCAGAGGTTATAAAGTTCCTGAAGTTCTTCTAAACGGAAATCACAAAGATATTAACGAATTCAGATTACAGCAACAATTGGAAAGAACCCAAAAACGCCGTCCTGACTTATACGAAAAATATATTAATAATCAAAAATAACTACTTCATCAAACCGTTAGGAGTACCCCAGCCAAAGAAGTTCTTCAATACTTCATAACCTGCATAGATACCAAGCCCGCCGGCACAAATCTTACTTGTTTTACCTTTTGCCAACAATGCGCCAAGCCCAAGTCCGAACGGTACAACATGAGAAACAAGCATTGAGGAAAATCCTTTAATGTAGCCAATACCTGAGTTTATAAATCTTTTCCAACCGCAGTCAAGCTCCATTGTATAAGATGCATCTTTTATGCCTTCCTGTATTTTACTCATATTTGTTGAATACATGGAATTATTAAGGTAATAAGCCGCATTTGCAGCATCTCTTTCGCTAGCATACAAGTCTGATTGTATTTTACCGACATAATGTGCATCATAGCCAACACATCCCAGTGCCGCCAGCCCGATACCTTTAGTTATCATGTTTCCAGGAGATTTTATGCTTCTGCGTATTGTACTTAGAATTCTCATAATTATGCCTTTTTAATACTATTTTTGGTTTCTTTTGTTTCTTTTTTCTCTGAAACAGGAACTTCTTTTTCTACCTGTTTTCCAGACATTTGAAGAAGAATTTTGCTTGCATCGACCGCATCCATTCCATAATGTGCTTTATCTGACTGCATTCTTGTAAGCACACCGACCGTGAAATCATCACCTGTTACAATTCGGCTTTGAAGAGCGCTCATTGCAAGAATTCTGATTTCTTCTGCAGGGTCTTGAAGCATTTTATTAATCAATGCTGTTAACGCTTTGTCGTCTTTTCTTGATTCGTCTTCTTCAAGTCTTGCATAGACTTCTTTTGCCGCATGAAGTCTTAAATCTTTTTCCTGACTGTTCAAATAATTTTCAAGATTTCGGATGTAATCATCAGTTAATTGAACAATCTTTTTCTTTTCAGTCTTTTTATCTTCTTTGGTTTCTGTTTTTGTTTCAGTTGTTTCACTTGTAGAAGTGGTAGTTTGACCTCCTGTCGGAGCGCCTGTATTTACCGGTTGGTTACCCATCTGACCTGTGTAATAATTTGACGGATAACACGGAGCATTTACATTATAAGTAGGCGGTTGTGCGCCCGGTGGAGTAACTGACGGATTAAAAATTTGAATATTAACACCGGACATTGATGCAGGAATTTGAACATTTTGCGGTTGCGCAGGTTGTGCTTGAGGCTGAACCTGTGGAACATAATAGTTCGGAGGATAAGCATATTGAACCTGTTGTGGCTGCTGTGCCTGAATAGTTGCAGGCTGAGCCGATGATGGCGTACAACTGTATTGACAGTTATATTGAACTTGCGGAGTCTTTTGCTGTTGAATATTTTGATTATTACTAACCTGCATGATACAATTTACCCTTATTTCTACCTATTATATTAAAGTGATTTATTCGTAAAAATTTGCCTTATTGTTAAGTTATATTAAATAAAAGGGCGTAGCAATAAATTTGCTACGCCCTTTTGGGTAAATTCTAATTCTTTATAATCCATATTTATCAAGTTTAACACGATAGAATTCTACATTGATATTCAACCGTTCGCCTATTGTTAAAAGAAGCTTGATAAATTTAATTTCTTTTTCACCAGGTTCTTTTCTGTCATTTTCGAGAATATCACCAATTCTGTGGTAAATCTTGTTGTAATAAATATTCTGAGGTTCAGAAATATCTATTTCCAAATCAAGTTTTTCTATAATATCAAAAAGTTCAACAATAGTATCAGCCTGCTGAATTTCGAAACTTTTAGTTAATCTGTTCAGATTAGTAATAATTCTTTTTGCAAAGTTTTTATTAGACGCTGATTTATCAATTCTGATATTCATTTTCTTTGCTTCAAAGTTAATATCACGTATAATCTGAATAACCGGAGCTTCGACGAATCCATCGCTGTCTGCAAGCAAATCATTGTATCTGTGACTCAGGGCATATTCAGCAGAAATTCTAAATTCTTTCGGAATTTCAAGCCCTAAGTTTTGCATATGATAGATAGAACCTTTGCCCTGATCGTACATTTCTTTATAGGTATTACCAAATTTTTCAAGCTGATCTTTCAGAAGAATTTGTAGAATTTTCTTTCTTTCTTCGATAAAGATATCTTTCAGAGTAAAATATTCTTTGCCAAATTTTTCATCCAAAGCTCTGATAATTTCGGTCAGCGGGTTGAGTGCAAAGGTTTTAATAAGCGTATTTTTGAGTTCGTTAAACTCAGCATCGTTAGAAAATTCTTTTATTGCACAGTGGAAATCTCCGCCAGAGTATTGCATTAGAGCAAATACTACATTAGCTTTTTGCAAAGTAACTTTAGACTGTATTTGAATGTTACCTACAATAAAATTGGCGTTACCTTTTTGGACTTTTTGATAACTCTTTCTTGTTACTGTGTAGCAATAAACATCTTCTTCATCTTCAAAATCCTGATAGAGTGAAGATATCGCCCACAGACACGCAATTTCTTTCGCTGAAACAACAGAAGGTTTTACAAAACGTTCATAAATATCTTTTCCGTTTCCAAATTCAGGAATATTACTTTTTGCTCCTGCAAGAATTTCTTTAAACTTATCTTCAAAATTTTCACTTGAAAATCTTGAAGCCAATTGCATTGCTCTAGCCGCATATTTCATAATTTGAACTGTTTCAATACCTGAAAGCTCAGAAAAGAACCAGCCGCAACTAGTGTACATAAGCATTGCTTGACGCTGAATTTCCAGAAGCTCCATACCTTTAACGCGGTCTTCTTCTGTTAAATCAGGATTAAAGTTTTCTTTTTGAAACTTTTTAATTGTACTAAAAGTTCTGTCTAAAATAACTTCAATGTATTTATTTCGGATATTCCAAGGATTGTCATTAAAGTATTTAGGACCTTCATTTTCGAATATTTTTGCAAGTTCGTCTCTTAAATAATCAAGAGCATCCCGTAAAGGTTTTCTCCATTTCTGATTCCAGCCAGGATGTCCTCCTGTAGAACAGCCGCAGTCTTCACTCCATCTGCCGACACCGTGGAAACAGCTCCATGAAGACGCTTGTTTAATATCTACCTCATAATCACTACGGTATTTATCAAGATATTCACCATAATTTGTAATTTCAAAGCCTTCACTTTCGGCTTTAATTTTCAAGACATATGACAGTGCCATATCGCCAAATTTTGTATGGTGACCGTAGCTTTCTCCATCAGTTGCAATATTGATTAATTGCGGATAGTCTCTATATTCAGAAACCCCTTCTTTTAGGCGTTTAATAAATTTATTTCCATCCTTAAGCAGTTCATCAAACGCAACGGAACGTGAAATTGCACCATCATAGAAAAACAGGTCAATTGATTTTTTAGGATCACATTTTAATTTGTAATTATAAGAGCGCGCGGGATCAATATTCCCCCAGCTCACATCTTGCCATTCTTTATCAGAATTCCTTTTGATTTTTAAAGCCTGATAAGGAGAAAGAACCGTAAATTTAATTCCGTTATCAACAAGAACTTTCAAGGTTGCATCATCAACTGCTGTTTCTGCAAGCCATATACCTTCGGGCTTTCTTCCGAATCGATATTCAAAATCACGGATACCCCATTTTACTTGAGTTTCTTTGTCTCTTTCGTTTGCCAGCGGCATAATGATATGGTTATAGACCTGTGCCATAGCATTACCATGTCCGCTATGTTTTGAAATACTTTCAATATCAGCTTTTATAATTCGTTCATAAGTAAGCGGAGCAAATTCTTCCATCCAGGAGAGTAAAGTCGGACCGAAGTTAAAACTCATATACTCGTAATTATTAACGATATCAAGAATTTTATTACGATTATCAACTATTCTTGATACTGAATTAGGGTTATAACATTCTTTGCAAATCCGCTCATTCCAATCATGAAACGGCAATGCACTATCTTGCAGTTCAATAGCTTCCAGCCATGGATTTTCTCTTGGAGGCTGGTAAAAATGACCATGTATAGTTAAAAATTTTTCGTTACTCTTTTCCATAAATTTATCCATACCCTTTTAGTAATACTGTTTACTGTTTCGGAGTTTCTTTTTTAGGCTCTTTCGGGGTTAAAACTTTAAAGTTATCTACATCAATCCAAGCATCTCCGAGAGCTGTAGAAAAAACTCGTCCTGTGAATTCAATTTCATCACCTGCGTCTAAATCAATATTTTTTTCAGCAACTTCTTTTTTCAAAAAGATTTTAAGTTCTGAAAGCGGGATATTATGATTAGTAATATCAGGTCTCTGGATTAAAAATGAAATATATTTTTCAGAAGATCTCATCGCTGGAGAATAATCCAGCCCAAGTGTTGAAAATTTATCAAATTTAGCTTTAATTTTAATATTTTTATTGAGGAATCTATAAGGATTAGCAACAATATCAAGAGGATTTGCCGATGTATATTGAACAGCCTGCTGAATAGGAGCTGAAACAACAGTTGAAACTGCAGCCTGGGTTACAGTTTTATTAACAGCGAGTCCTGTTACCATAGAAACCAATAATGCTAAAGTTATAATTCTTATATTTTTCATTTTTACCCTCTTATTTAAACTTTTCACATTACCAGTGTAGCACATAATTTAAAGAAAGAAAACTATACTAATTGATAAGAAATATTTGCACTAATAGATTGTATTATTAATAAAATAAGTTATAATAAAGATATCCACTTACGATATTTCAACTTTTTGTATGAGCACATACTTTTTCCATAAGAATATTATTATACATGAGGTGATATTATGAGAGATTTAGAAAACAGAGAATCCATTAAAAATTTAACAGCTGCAATACTGGCAGGTTGCGCGATTGCTGGCATTGGTAACACTGTTCAGGCAGAAGAAATTGAACTTACTCAAAAAATATCAGATATTCCTGTAGAAGATTTAGGAACATCAAAGAATATAAGCTGGAAGCAATTAGATACAGCACCGGAAACAGATACCCCAAATACTATATCTGTTAAAGTTTCGGAAAGTGATACTTTATATTACAGCTACGAATATGTTCCTCATGGATATCAAATTATCAATGAAAGACCTGATACATCTCTTGATGTAACAAATATCAAAAATATACTTTTTCAAGATATCTCAACAAATTATTATCAATTTGGTGTTACATACACGAATAACGATAAACCTGAAATTGATATTAAGGCTGATTTTATAAATAATAAAGTTGAAAATAATCAGGAAATTATAGGCGGAGCTATTAACAATAGTGGAAAAATTGGGAATATCTCCGGTGATTTTGTTAACAATGTGTTAAAATCTAATGCATATAGATATTCTGAGGTATATGGCGGTAATATCTTTAATAGCGGAACTATTAATAATATTACAGGCGATTTTATTAATAATTATGGTTATTCATATGGTTCCGAAGTAAATGGCGTTGCAATTTGTAATAGAGGAACTATTAGCAACATTACAGGCAACTTTATTAACAATGCTGCAAATTCTTTTTATACAAAAACAGATGGAGCAGCCATTTACAACTATAATAATGGAGTAATAGGCAGTATAAACGGGAACTTTATTAATAACAAAGTTGAAACTTCTTATGGCTCTTACACTTTGGGCGGAGCAATCTATAACAGCAGTATTATTGGTAGCATCAATAGTAATTTTATAAACAACTCCGTTAAAAGCTCAACCTCAAGCTTAGGTGGAGCAATTCATAATACAGGCACAATTGGAAATATTTCAGGTAATTTTATAAACAATATTGCCGATTCTTACAGCTTAGAGGGTAAAGGCGGAGCAATTTATAATTCAGGAACAATTGGAGATAAAAACACAGATGGCAATGTTGTGGGAGGTATAATCAATTCAACATTTCTGAATAACTTTGCAGAAACTACACAACAAGGTATAACAGTTCAAGGCGGAGCAATCTATACAAAGAGCGACCTGAATATCATTGCAGATAATGGAACCTCAACTTTCAAAGGGAACTTTGTACAACTCGGACAGGAAAAAGATTATCAAGCAATTTGGGTGGATGATCAGGCAACTCTCCATTTTACTTCTCGTAATGGAGGAAAAATTAATTTATACGATAATATCAATGGTTCTGAAGGTGCTACCGTAAATATTACAGGAGATGGCACTGGTTCTTTTAACCTTTATAACGATATCAAAACGACTAACGTTCAGCTTGGAAATACAAGATTAAACACAATTAATAATGATATCAGAACGTATAATTTCAACAATTTTATACTAACTAATAATGCTGAAATGACCGTTGATGCAGATTTAGAAAACTCGCAGATGGATAGAATTACGGCAAATAATTATGGTGATCTTAACGGGAATATTAATATTACCGGAATTCATCTTCTTAATGATGCACCGGACGATAGAGAATTTACCGCTATATACTTCGCTCAACAAGGACTAAAAGATAATATTACACATAACGGTTTAGAAGTACCTAACCATAAATATCAGGACTTTACGGCATATACCCCAATTTATAAGTATAACGTTACTTATGACTCCAAAAACCAATACGATAATCAAGGTGATGGCGGTTACTTTTTGTTTACAAAGGGCGACAAATATTTTAGACCAAGTGATCTTGAGCCGGACAATCCTACTACTCCGATCAAACCAGGCGGGAATACCGGCAATCAGTCAGATGCATTTAACCCAAGTGTTCTCTCTGCACCGGTATCAAGTGTTGCAGCTTCTCAAGCTACGATTAACGAAACTTTCAAATACGTCTTCGAACACGCTGACGCATTTACTCAAATGCCTCTACATATTCGTAACGCTAAAATGAATGCTAACAAATATG
>CAROLD010000019.1 GCA_949035555.1 uncultured bacterium
CGTTACCGCCACGTTTGATTTCACGAGTCATTGCACGACGTGCAGCCTCGATTTGACGGCTGGTAATCCAACCTGGCTCTACTGCTTGCAGAGCATATTGACCGAATTCAAGTTTTGTACCTCTTGTTTCAGTACCTTTCATTCTGCCTTTCATCATTTTGCGGTATTTAGTCTTTTTAGGCTGTAACATTATATTTTGCTCCTATTATTTTTATACCTTTTTACTAGTTTTGAGATGCTGTTTCAGCATTTCTACCGCGTCTTGGACGTCTGCCGCCTTTTTCAGCATTGTCTTTGCCGCTTTTTAATTTTACGTTTTTGTCTGCTTTTTCGCCCGGCATTAAGTTGCCTTTGAAAATCCAAACTTTTACGCCGATTTTACCCATGATGGTATCTGCTTCTGCAAAACCGAAATCTACGTCTGCTCTTAATGTTTGAAGAGGTATTCTTCCTTCTTTTGCCCATTCTGAACGAGCGATTTCAGCACCACCCAAACGTCCTGATACCATAACTTTGATACCTTGAACGCCTGATCTCATTGTTCTTTGCATAGATTGTTTCATTGCTCTGCGGAATGCGATACGTTTTTCTAATTGCTGTGCAATATTTTCAGCAACTAATTGTGCATCTGCATCAATTCTTGCAACTTCAACAACGTTGATTATTACAGGTTTGCCAATGTATTTTGTCACTTCTTGACGAAGTTCATCAATACCTTGTCCGCCACGACCAACTACTATACCAGGTTTTGCAGTTACAACTGTTATTGTTGTATTTTGTGCTTTTCTGGCAATCCAAATTTTAGATACACCAGCTGCATATAGTTTTTTCTTTACGAATTTTCTAATTTTTGCATCTTCTGCTACGAATGTTTTGTAGTCTTTCCATTTTGCGTACCAGGTGCTTGCCCAGTCTTGGATTATTCCTACTCTAAATCCGGTTGGATGTGTTTTTTGTCCCATTTTATTATTTCCTATTTTGTTGTATCACTAACTACCAATGTAAGGTGTGATGTACGTTTCATTCTTGAATACATACGACCTTGCGCTCTTGTTCTTGCACGTTTGTATGTAACACTTTCATCAGCAAAGATTTGTGAAATCTTTAATGATTCAGGAGCTACGCCATATTTTTCACGAGCGTTCGCAATTGCAGCTTTCAAGTTCTTTTCTACAACTCTTGCTGCAAAATAAGGCATAAAACGTAACATGTCTTGAGCTTCGATAACAGCTTTTCCTCTAACTTCGTTGATTACTCTGCGAAGTTTTCTTGCTGTCATTTTTATGTCTGTTTGTTTTGCTTTTGCTTCCATTTTCATTATCCTTTATTTAATATAAATATCACTTTGGATTATTTGTACTAACCTCTTTTTGCTTTATCTGCACCAGCGTGACCTTTAAATAGTCTTGTTGGAGCAAATTCGCCTAATTTGTGTCCTACCATTTGTTCTGTTATATAAACCGGTACGTGAGTTTTACCATTGTGAACTCCGATAGTAAGACCTAGCATATCAGGTACAATCATTGATGCTCTTGACCAAGTTTTAATAACTTTATTTTCCTTGGTAGCATTCATTTTTTCTACTTTCTTTTGTAGAGCTTCTTCTACATATGCACCTTTTTTTAATGAACGTGCCATTTATTTCTCCTTTTACTTTTTTGTGAATTTTGGGTGGGAAGAGAAGTGAAATCACTTCATCTTCCGTGCCTTAAAATTATCTTGATTTTTTACGTCTTCTTACGATTAGCTTATCAGACGCTTTACCTTTTTTACGGGTTTTGTAACCAAGTGCCGGTTTACCCCAAGGTGTTTTAGGGTTGCCGCCAGGACCTGTTTTACCTTCACCACCACCGTGAGGGTGATCACAAGGGTTCATAGTTACACCACGAACTGTTGGTCTGATACCCATGTAACGTTTTCTACCTGCTTTACCGATTGATAAGTTTTTGAATTCTGAATTGCCTAACATACCGATAGTTGCCATGCATTCTTTTCTTACCATTCTCATTTCGCCTGAAGGAAGTTTAATTGTTACATAGTTACCTTCTTTAGCCATTACTTGAGCTGCGTTACCTGCTGCTCTTACCATAACTCCGCCACGACCAGGGTTAAGTTCGATGTTGTGAACTATTGTACCTAGAGGGATCAATTCTAAAGGAAGAGCATTACCTGTTTGGATAGGTGCTTCCGGTCCTGAAACAATTGTATCTCCTACATTTAAACCTTCCGGAGTAAGGATATATCTTTTTTCACCGTCTGCATAGAAGCAAAGTGAAATTCTTACGTTTCTGTTTGGATCGTACTCAATAGTTTTTACTGTTGCCGGTACGCCAAATTTATCTCTTTTAAAATCGATAATACGGTATGTTCTTTTTACACCGCCGCCTTTGTGACGACATGTAATTCTACCTGTATTGTTTCTTCCTGCTGTTTTATTCAATGATCTTAACAATGATTTTTCAGGAGTTGATGTTGTGATTTCTTGGTAATCACTTTTTATCATGCCTCTTTGTCCCGGAGACGTCGGATTAATTTTTCTTGTTGCCATTTTATTTTCTCCTACTAATTGGCTTTTGTACTTTTACTGATACGGGACCTATGCCTTTCGCCCCGTTTATTCCTCAACTAAATGTTGATGAATTCAATTGGTTCGCCTTCGATTGTTACGATGGCTTTTTTAGAAGAATCTGTTCTTCCAAATTTATATCCCATTCTTTTTTCGTGTGATGGCATATAAACTGTTCTTACTTTTGTTACTTTTCTACCAGGAAAAGCAAGTTCAACAGCTTTAGCAATTTCAATTTTTGTTGCATCTTTTTTTACTTCAAAAGTATATTGTGCATTTTCTGTTGCTGCCACTGATTTTTCTGTAATTAATGATTTTTTAATTACGTCATATAGTCTTTCTGTTTCTTTACTCATTATTGTAACCTTTCTGTAATTTCATTTACAGCAGATTCAGTCATCACAACAAAATCAGCTTCCAGTAAATCTTTAACATTTAAGTTAGTTGGTAATAAAAGTTTTACGCTAGGAATATTTCTTGCTGATAATTCAAGATTTTTGTTTTCATCAGCTTTAGTATTTGCAACGATAAGAACTTTACCGCTAACGTTCAATGATTTTAATGCACTAACCATTAATTTTGTTTTTGGTTCTGCGATTGTTGAGAAATCTTTTACAACAACCATTTGTTCGCTTCTTGCTGACAATGCTGATTTAAGAGCTAATTGTCTTGCTTTTTGAGGCATATTGAAAGCGAAGCTTCTTGGTTTTGGTCCAAAGATTACGCCACCGCCTGCGAATAATGGAGAACGAAGAGAACCTGCTCTTGCTCTGCCTGTACCTTTTTGTTTCCAAGGTTTTCTTCCGCCGCCTGCTACTTCTGCTCTTGTTTTTGCACAAGCTGAACCTTGACGTGCGTTATTTAATTGTCTTCTTAATGCTAAGTGCATTACGTGTAAATTAGGTTCAACACCGAAAACGCTTTTTTCTAAAGTGATTTCGCCTAATTTTTCTCCATTTGTACTTAATATTTCTTTTGACATTTTGTTTTTCCTTTATTATTTATTATCATTCCGTTTAAGACTGCTTACCGCTTGCTAGTAGCTTTATTTGGCAAGACCAGCCGGTTTTTATGACTTTCCTTGTCAGAGAGATTTTGGGAACTAGTTCCATTTTGTTCTGGTTGGAACGATTGTTACCAATCTGCCTTCGCATCCAGGTACTGAACCTTTTACTAATACTAAACCGTTAGCTGAATCAACTTTTACTAATTTCAATTTAGTAATAGTAACTCTTTCGTTACCCATGTTACCAGCCATTCTTTTGCCTTTGATAACACGTGAAGGAGTTGTACCTGCACCGATTGAACCAGGTTCTCTGTGGTTTTTAGAACCGTGAGCCATAGGTCCTCTTCCGAAGTTCCATCTTTTTACTGTACCTTGGAAACCTTTACCTATTGATTTACCTGTTACGTCAACTTTTTCAACATTATCTAATACTGAAAGTTCAACTTTGTCACCTACTTTGTAATCTTGAGGATTTTCTACTCTAAATTCTTGAAGATGTCTGTAGTTTGACAAGTTATTTTTCTTAAAATGACCTAACTGAGCTTTTGTCAAGTGTTTTTCTTTAGCTGCTACAGTACCAACCTGGATTGCATTGTATCCGTCAGTTTCAACTGTTTTAACCTGAGTTACTACAGTTTCGTCAACTTTGATAACTGTTACAGGGATAGCCAAACCTTGTTCGTCAAAGATTTGAGTCATTCCAACTTTTTTTCCTATTACACCTAGTGTCATAATTTTTACCTTTCCTGCTCGTCCTACTTGGTGCAGAATATTATCTGCCCCTATTTCGGAGTTGCATCTTTCGCTTGTGAGCGCTACGTATCACTTTACCTTAATTCGAGGGCTTTCACCTCTCCGTCCGGATTTTTAAGCGTTAGCCCCGGGCGGTCGCAGTTCACATTATTGTGCATAATGCTTATTCAATTTTCAATGACCGGAATCTTAGCAACTATCTTGCTTCGATATCTACACCAGCCGGCAAATCTAATCTGCGCAACTCTTCCATTGTTGATTGAGTTGGCTCGTATATATCAATAATGCGCTTGTGTGTTCTCATTTCGAAATGTTCACGAGATTTTTTATCTACGTGTGGTGAACGCAATACACAATATATACGTCTTTTTGTAGGTAAAGGAATAGGTCCGGCTACTTGAGCGTCTGTTCTTTTTGCTGTTTCTACGATTTTTTCAGCAGATACATCAATTAGTTTGTGATCATAAGCTTTCAAACAAACTCTGATTCTGTTTTTCTTAGTGCTGTTTGCCATTTGCATTCCTTTTTCTTTTATCTAATGTACTACTTTTGCAAAGTTTAAAAACCTTGCCTGCTTGCTATATATTTCGGTTACTATACTTCAAGCATATCTATCTTAGGATAAACAAAACACAGTGTCAACCGTGTTTTCCCATGTTTGTTGAGTTTTGTTAACATAAAAAGATTGGCTTTAACCAATCTTTTTATGTTTTTAATTTATTTATTCTTTGGTGTGAATATTGCTTCAATTTCTGATTCAAGTTTTTGTTTTTCAGCAAGAGCTTTTGCATCTTTTGCAATTCGAGTTTCAACTAGTATTTCGTCAGTCATCGCTCTTCTAGAGGCAGTTTTCAGTGACTTTGGAAGCATCATTTCAGGGTGAACAAAAGCTTCTCCAACCGTTCTCATAAATGCAAAAACTTTTTTAGTAGTCATTAAAGCTCTTTTTGCCTTTGAAGCAGCTTCATAAGCTTTATCATAAGCTTCGCCGGTGTAAGTTGCATAAAAACGAGATCTGGTATCGGAATATTTTGAATCTTTACTAAAAACTTCTTCCACGAAGCCATACTTTTGAGCTGCTTCTGATTTAGGAATTACAGCAATACCTTCTCCCGGTCTGTATTCCATGTCAAAATGCGCATTATTAGCTTGTTTTTTAATTACTCTTGCCAACCCTCTTTTTGCTAATGACTCTGGACCTGCACCTACTACATATTTTGTAAACCTTTCCATATCCTCTGGACGAGGTTTTCTAAATGCCATACCAAAACTCGGGGTATTATTTCTAATTTCCATAAGGATAATTTCCTTTCTTATTATTTCGTACCTTTGTTCTAAAACATATAAATATAAATTTTGCTAGTGTATAAACTACCCCTTTACAAAACTTATAATATTGTCTATTTTTTCCTGTAAATCACTTTCAATATAAATTCTCAAAAGCGGCTCTGTTCCTGACGGGCGAACTAAAATCCAGCTTTTATTATCTTCCAGATAAAGTTTTACGCCGTCTTTGTAATCTTTGCGGATAATTTTCTGACCACAGACTTCATCCAGCGCACTGAATTTATCAATTACGGGTGTAATTTCTTCAACACTTTCGAGCTTTTTATCTACTCTTGTATTAATAAAAGAACATCCGACAAAATCATGCAGTTCTTTCTGAAGCTGAACTAAAGATTTTCCTTCATAAGCCATTGCTTCCAGCACAAGCAGATTTGCAAGTATGCCGTCTTTTTCGGGAATATGCCCTTGAATACTTAAACCGCCGGATTCTTCTCCTGCAATAATCGGGTTAAATTTACGCATGGCTTCGCCAACATGTTTAAAGCCCACAGGAGTTTCTATAATTTCCACCTCTAATTTTTGTGCAATTATATCCATCATTAAACTGCCGCCGACAGTTTTTACAAGCGAACCTTTGTAGTTTTTATGTTTTTTCAAGTGCATCAATAAAATTGCAATAATTTCGTTCGGTGTCACATACTCACCATTTTCATTAACGACCCCAAATCTATCAGAATCTCCGTCATTTGCAAAGCCTGCATAATCCTTATGAGACTTTACATAATCAATCATTTCAGACATAAATTTTGGTTTCGGTTCAGGCATTCCTCCGCCAAAGCTCGGATCATGATACATATGGATGCTGTCATACTCAATCCCATTATCAGATAACAATTTATCAAAATAACCTATACTTGCCGCGTACAATCCGTCAAAAATTATATGTTTTTTCATATCTTTAATCTTTGAAAAATCAATAATCTCTTTGATATGTTTGAAATAATTATTTGAAAAATCTGTATAAATAAGCTTGCCTTTAATATGGGAATTAAAATCTTTGCCGAAATTTGAAACGATTTCGTCTGTAATTTCAGATGTTGCAGGTCCCGCGTAATCAGGAATAAACTTTATACCCAGATATTCCGGCGGGTTGTGAGAGGCTGTGAACATCACAGCACAAGCATCAAGATATTTTGCATTAAAAGCAAGAACAGGTGTTGGAATAACCTTATCACTGTATAAAACCTTAAACCCAAGTTCAACTAAAATATCCGCGCACTGTCTTGAAAATTCTTTCGCCATATTGCGAGGATCATAGCCGACAATTATAGTTTTGTAAATTCCATATGTATCAAAAACATATTTTCCGATTGCTTTTGATACAATCGCAACGTTTTCAGTGTTAAAATCTTTTCCTACAACAGCTCTCCAGCCATCTGTTCCAAATTTAATTCCGTTCATAAAATCCGCTCTTTCCCTTAGTAATTATTTCTGCTATAATTCTAATTGAAATATGGAGTTAAGTAAATGACTGATTTTAACTTGGTTAGGAATATTGCATACCTGGAACCGCAAAACTCGTTTTCTGAAATGGCTAAAGATGAATTTTGCAGAATTCACAAACTACAATGTTTTTCAACACCGCTTACAACAATAAAACAAATTGTAGATTATGTTGCTCAAAACGCTGACACTTTAGGAATTTTGCCGGTTGAAAACACTTTAGACGGGACTATAAGAGAATCATTAGACTGTTTGATGACAAGCCGAAACCCAAATCTCAGAATTATCGGAGAGATAATTATGCCTGTGGAATACTGCTTATTATCTAAAACAACGGAATTCTACAGCATAACAGGTCTTATCGCGACACCTCGACTCATTGGAAAATGTCACGAATTTATTCAGAACGAACTCCCAAGGAATTTAAACCTAATAGAAGCTCCTACTATGTTTGAATCTGCAAGAGATTTGAATAATCACAATCTCACTTACGCATCAATAGGTAACAGAAAAATTGCAGAAACTTGCATGCTAAATATCTTAAAAGAAAATATTCACGATGACAAAAACAATAAAACACGATATGTTCTAATCGGTGACATCGAAACACGACAAACAGGAAAAGATAAAACAACTGTTGCCTTCAGAACCAATAATTCACCGGGGGCGTTATTGGAAATTTTGAAAATATTCTTAGAGCACGGAATAAATCTATCTTACATTTCGTCGCGCCCGTCTAAAATTGAACCTAATGAATATATCTTCATCCTGAATATTGACGGTCATATTCACAATACCGATTTGCTGAGTGCAATTAATGAAATCAAACCAAAAACATCTTTCTTCAGATATCTCGGTTCTTACAAAAACGGTAATATTCTTTGATTATAATAAAAAGCGCACGATTTAACAATCGTGCGCTTTTTATTATATATGAAATCTCTTAGCTTAATGCCATTAGAGCTTTTACTGAACGTGCATTTTCTTTAACTTCTTCATCAAACCCTTCTGAAGAAATTGTATTTTCTAACACTCTCATAGCTTCCTCTTTATCTTCAAGAGAAAGAAGTTCGTTAATTGTACTCATCGCAACAATTGTTGACATATCGTTAATGCCTTTTCCTCGATTTGCAATAACTACGTTTAGAGATTCGTGTTCATTTCTTTTAACTAATGCGCGTGAAGTTAATTCTCTCACATCATCAATAGAAGAATTTGTTCCGATTTCTTCCAATACTGCTACTGAATCAGGGCTAGGGTTAATTGTTAGTGATTCAATAATATTGCTTACTTTTGTAAAGTTTTTATTATTTTTCATATTATTTTCCATTTTCTAAATTCCTCCCTACGCAGCCTGTACCATGTCAGCTTCTAAAGCAGATAAAGCTTCTCTGAACATTGGTTTAACTTCCATATGAGGATCCATTTTTGACATCTTTGAAATTTCTCTTTCGCGTCCGTTTACAAAGAATGATGTAAAGTCTCTTGAAAGAATTTCTTTTGCTTTTTCTGTATCTACGATGTGAATTTCAGTGTTGCCGATTTCTTGAATTTTGTTCCAAGTTGAAACAATACCTTCCTTCATTTTACCGCATAAAGCTTTGATAGATTCTATGCCTTCATAGAATTTGCTTCCGAAGTCATTGATTGAACCTACAAAGGTTGAGTAAATTCTTTTTGAGCTGGCAGTTAAATTACCTGTAAAGCTTACTTTATCATTTTGTTTTGTTTTGCTTGAAACAAAAACATCTTCAGTTAAAATATTTTTTTGAAAATTAGAAGCCGCAAACGGATTGCTGGTTCTAGAAGTATTTTGTTCATTTTTGCTCGTATTAAAAATACGATGGCTTAATTGATTGATTTTTTCAATTGCTGTCATTATATTAAACCTCTCTATAACTATCCACGTATCTAGTCTAGCATAGTCTCCTATTTTGAAATCAACCTTTTGTAGGATTTGTGTTAGAATAGGAATATGAAATATAAAAATTTAGAAGAATTAATAGCTGTTATAGCAAAACTCCGAGCACCGGACGGATGCCCTTGGGACAGAGCGCAGACACACACTTCGCTCAGACCGAATATGATTGAAGAAGCTTACGAAGCTGTTGACGCAATTGATGATAATGACATGAAACATTTACGTGAGGAACTCGGAGATGTTTTATTGCAGGTGCTTTTACATTCACAAATTGCAAAAGAAGCAGGTGAATTTACACTTGAAGATGTCGCGCAGGAACTCAAGGAAAAACTTATCCACCGCCATCCTCATGTCTTCGGAAATGCTGAAATCGGAACTGCTGATGAAGTAAAAGATGTGTGGGATAAATTAAAAGCAGAAGAAAAAACTCACAGAAAATCTGCTATGGACGGAATATCAAGAAGTCAGGCGGCATTGATTTCAGCACAAAAAATTTCAAAAAAAGCAGTAAAAACAGGATTTGAATGGCCAAATATTGACTCTTTATATGAATGTATCAATTCTGAATTTGAAGAATTTAAAGATGCAGTAAAAGAAGGCCACAAACCGCACATGGAAGATGAATTCGGAGACATACTTTTTGCGACGGTTAATCTGGCTCGCTGGTACAAAATTGATGCGGAGCAGGCACTTTTGAAAGCCAACAAAAAATTTGAAAAAAGATTTAGAAAAATGGAAGAACTTGCCATCAAACCGTTAAACGATTATTCATTTGAAGAATTTGATGCACTTTGGAAACAGGCTAAAAAGGAAGTTTAAATATAAATGAAAGATGTACAAAACACTCAAGACACAAGAAATGTTGATATCCAAAAAGTCGGGATTAAAAATATTGAACTCCCGTTAACAATTCAGCGTAAAAACAAATCAGATAAAGTAGTTTATGCGCAAGCACGTGTTTGTGTAGCACTTCCAAGAGATTATAAAGGCACACACATGAGCCGTTTTGTGGAAGTACTAAACGAATGGCGCACAAATAAACTTCTCGGTGTAGATATTAAAGGCTGTCTTGAAAAAATAATTAAAAAACTCCATGCGCAAAGCGGTGAACTTGAATTTAATTTTAAATATTTTATTGATAAAGAAGCACCTGTTTCAAAATTATCGGCACCAATGTGTTATGACTGTTCTTTTGAAGGGAAAATGGACGTAGAAGATTATAAATTTATACTGGGAGTGAAAGTTCCTGTAACCACATTATGCCCTTGTTCAAAAGAAATATCACAATACGGTGCACACAACCAGCGTGCAATGATTTCTGTCAAAGTTTCATACAACGAAAACGAACACATCTGGCTTGAAGATTTAATCGAACTTATTGAAAGCTGTGCATCTTGCCCGCTTCACCCGCTTTTAAAACGTCAGGATGAAAAATTTGTAACCGAAAAAGCCTATGAAAATCCGAGATTTGTAGAAGATGTTTTGAGAGAAGTTGTTGTAAAACTTCGCAACCACGCTTCTATAAAAGAATTTGAAGTTGATTGTGAAGCCTTTGAAAGTATCCACAATCATTCTGCCTGGGCTTATCAAAAAGAAGTTAAATAACACCTTCCATCATATCATTCAATGCAAGCTTTGCGGTTCTAACAGGTGTTGCAAAAGAAGTTCCCGTAATTTTCTCAAACGGAACCTGATATACCCCGTTTACGTTCTGCAAACCGTTTATATAATTTAAAAGTTTTATTCTGCGCTGAGTATAAATGTGTTCTTTTGACTCAATCTTTGCTTTTTCCTGCACTACTTCCGACAACGGTTTACCATTGGAAAACAACTTAAATTTTTCTTTTTGAAGTTCTTTCAATCTTAAATTTATCTGGGTCATAAGATGATTAACTTTTTCAACAGGTTTACCGATTAAAGGATTATGGGAAAGATTTTCCAGATACTTTGTTGGTAACCCTATATCAGTTCCGGTTGTACCTGTAATATTTAAACCGTGCTTAGTCATTCGCGGAGTAAATTCCCCGACTTCATAATGCTGGGTTAACTGTGAATTTCTGGACAGAGAAAAATCAGAAATCCGTCCTGTATTATCAGATAAAGAGCCGACACCTTCGGCTTTTAGATTTGTTACCAAAATATTATTCGAAAGTTCTCTAACCTGAGATAGCTGACTACCAGACGCATTATGTCCGCCACACAGAACTCTTATACCTCGATCTGCAAGCCGGTCATACTGATAATTTTGTTCCATAAGTTTCATCATTCTCGGGGGCATTTTCAATTTGTTAACAGCATTAACCGGGGTTCCATACGAACACGAAATATAATCAACTGTTCCGCCTTTATTCAGATAGTCAAAAACCCCATCCAATTCTTTCTTTAAATAAATAGTATCCCTGTCAATTGATATCGGAACATATTTTGCAAAAGGATTGTGACGCTTAGCAAAAAGAGTTACTAGTTCTCCGTGGGACAAGCCGAAAACGCGAGTTGTTTCAGTATAATCATCAGGGATTACAATTGTTTTAGGAGTTAGGGCTGCTTCTTTTACAAAAGCGCCTTCATTATCCAAAATTCTTACCAGCACTTTACCATCTTCGGTTTGTCCTTGACTTAAAATATTATAAAGCTTGCCGTCTTTTGGATTTGTCCACTCAACACGAGAAAAACTGTCTTCAATTCTATCTGAAGTTAGTCTCTTTAAATCTTCGGTTGATGCTTTTGAATAAGTCCTTGCAACATTTCCGGCTTTTGCTTGTCTTAAAGCAATTTTGTTCATTTGCCGAGCTTGCAGCATTTCAACAGAACAAAATCTGGGAAGTTCAAATGATACTCCGCTTGGCTCATATGTTAATTTTGGATTTATACCGTGTAGCCTTGGAGGTTTCCTGACAAACCGTCCGATTATATTATTTGCTCCTGTTATATGTTTAATAATCATTATCCATCCTTACAGTGGGATTGAAACTCCAACATTAACACTGGTTGTTCCGTTATTGACTTTGGTAACATCATAAAGCTGACCTTCAACAAATACGCTTGCTTTGCCGATTTTCTGTGAAACACCGCCGAATATTCCGCCTGTTGTATTAACATCTCCGGTTTTATAATTTAATTTTGTTGCAACATACGGTGTTGCATAAATATTGGTATTTTGTCCGACAGGAACAGTAACAGTTGCAGGCTGAACTCTGAATTGAACAGACTGAGAATTTTCACCAAGATTATTTCTCACTCGAACCCCGCCAGAAATCGGACTGTCTCCATAAGGTACAGAACCTTTCAAATCTACAATTGCACTTGCGGGTTTGCCGTCAAATGTCAGTCCGACACCTGTATAAGCTCCAATATTTCCATTACCGACTTTGTAGCTGTTATCAATTCCCGCAGTTGTAAAATTTGTACCGTCACATTGCTGAAAGCTTGATACAGAAACTTTTGTTGTCGGATTTATCGGCATAGTTTTCCCCTTTTTATTATCCCCTGTATATCTATTAAGTGTTTTTCGCTAAAAATATTGCATGAAAAAAGGCGGGAAGTTACAAATTGTAACTTCCCGCCTAACTATATTTTCTATTCTGCCAATAATTTATCAGCTAATTCTGTTTCAAGAGTTCCGTTGAGGGATTTTGAAACTTTTTGGAGTTTACCTGCTATAAGTTCCATATTTTCTGTCCATATAAAATTATCAAGAACATATTTTTCAGCTTTATTAAAGTCACCATCAATCTGAATTCTGATGATTTCTGCAAGCATTTCACGTGCAATAGGCACAACTTTGTCAATATTAACCTTGATTTTACCATCTTTAGTAATCTCATATCCGCCTCGATCAGCAAAATATTTATTCTGCATAACTGTACGAACTCTGTGAGCTTGAGAAAGTGTCGGTTTTGATTTTAAGAAATTATCAGCCATAGTGGTTACGATAATTTGAAGTCTCTGTTCTGGAGTGTACATTCCAAGAGTTGTAAGCAAATCAACAAATGCTAAAGCTCCCATATCAGCTTTGTTTTCCTCAATAATGTTTCTGTATTTTCCTAAACTTTCACTGCTTTCTTTAGGTCCTAAAGAGTGAGCATTTTCATGCCCGATAGTGAACCAGTGGTCTGCTTCATCAAGGTAATATTTGTGTTGCTCTTTATCTAAAATCGCATCAAGTCTTTCCTGTAATTTCTTTTTATCGCTGATAAATCTTATCTGCCTGTGGTAAACATTACGGCGTCCTCCACCAATAGTTAAAGACAATTTGTCGGAATTCGGAAGATTTTCGGCTAAGGTAATTCCGCCTCTGTATTGTCCGACATCGCCTGATGCCATAACCATATCAACATCAACCATTGTCTGATCTGTATCTGAATCCAGTGAAATTGTCTGTGTATATTCTGTGCGGAAAGGCATATTATCAGCCAGAGTAGGCAAGTATTTTTTTATTGCCATCAAATCTTCTGTGCCTTTTTTATTAACAATGCCGACTCTTCCGCCTAAGAAATCTTTTGGAATTGGCGCAATACCGTACTGTTTCAAAAGTTCAGACAGTTCTTCGTTTTCAACAATTGTACCTGTCATTTCATCTTCATAGTTTTCACGGGTAATAGTAAATTCCAGCGGAGTATCCTGCAAAGTTGCCCATTTTTTGTCTGCATAAGCATCCAGCATAGGATCTGCGGTTCTTAAAGCTCTTGCCTGCAATTTTAAGTACTCATTGAAATCAGCATTTGTAGAAACTTCTGATGCCAGTTCAAGTTCATCAGCCATTTTTGCAAAATCTTCGGCAAAATAATCAACATAATCAATACCTGCAAGGTCTTCTGCCGCGCGCACAACCATTGAACGCTGTGTCAAAATTCCTTTTACATCATCAATTTTGCCTTCTTTAAGCATTCTTATAAGCACATTGTGAAACTCTTCTTTTGACAAATCCTCAGGATAAACACCTTTGCCTAATTTTTCATCAATACCTTTGATAAGTCTTATAGGATTAGACATTGTGTCAATCGCATTTACTCCTTTTTGTGCATCAAAAAGAACTTTTGTTAATGCCGCCTGCTTGTTTCCTTTTTTGGCTTGAACATCCAAAAATTCCTTAACAGCAAGATTGTGTTTGCAATCTATTTGCATATTGATTTTTTCTAAAATTTGAGCGGCACGGCATAAATGTTTAAGTGCTTTTTTGTCGCCTTCAGCGAGCGCAAGATATTCAGGCGCATCAGCTTTTAAAAATTTTTTAGTAATTAAATAATCTTTATGGGTTCTTTTTTCAAGTTCTTTCATTGACAGGTTAAGTTCAAAAGTTTCCATTACAAAGCTCTCCTATATAAATATTTATATAAGAATTATATCACGTTAGGAGAAATATACAAGAGTAACAAATAGCCCCTAAAACTTTTTAAGCTTTGCATAAGTGGCATCCATAGCCTTTTTACCTTTTGCCCCAAAATCCACGGTGTACATAACACTTTCACCGATTGTCATAACATCTGCAATATGCCCTATACCCATCTGCTCATGGAAAACTCTTTGACCGACATCAAAAACATCTGTAAGTGTCTGTGCGGCTTTTCTCTGTTCTTCACGTCTTTCAGCTTCTTCTTTTTCTGCGGCAAGACGCTGACGGCGCTCTTCTGCCATTCGTTTTATCGCATTATCTTTGAAAAATGCTGCGATTTTTTCTTCTTCACGTTTTTTATTTATTGCTGATTTAACAATAATTGTACGCTGAGGAGTCCTGTTTGATGCCGCAGGTTTGCTGTAAGATTTCGTTCCCCCGCCGGATGCAAGTCCTTTTCTTTGGGGTGCAACAAAATTTGCTCCAAAGCCTGTTGATGGTTTAATATAACCATCACTGTCAGATTTTGCATAACTTTCTTTTGCTTTTGACACAGCACTTCTGAATGTTGAACCGCCTCGTGAATAACCTTCTGATTCAAATGATTCCATTAAGTTATGCGGAATTTCTTCAATAAATCTTGAAGGATTATAGTATCTGTATTCACCCCATGTTTGGCGGCGTTTTGCAGAGACTAAATACAATTTTTCTTCTGCTCTTGTAATACCGACATACATCAAGCGGCGTTCTTCTTCAACTTCTGACGGAACTTGCAGAGTTCTCTGGCTCGGAAAAATTCCTTCATCCATGCCTGCAATAAACACCGTCGGAAACTCAAGACCTTTGGCAGCATGAAGGGTCATCATTGTGATGTTATTTGTCTCTTCCTCCATTGAATCCAGATCAGACACCAGTGCAACCTGCTGTAAGAATTCCCCGAGAACATTGTCTTCTTCTTCCGGAACAAATTCTTCTGCTACGTTTACAAGTTCTTGCAGGTTGTTGATATCATCCTGGAATTCAGGGTCATTAGCGGCTTTTGATTGCAATTCAGCTAAGTAACCTGATTTTTCGATTACTGTTGTCACAAATTCTTTCAAATTATATGCACTTTGCGCCTGTTGAAATTTTTCAATCAAAGTCGCAAAATCTTTCAATTTTGATTGGGTTTTTGCCGAAATTTCAGATTCTTCGCAAATTTTTATTGCTTCAAACAAACTTATGTCTCTTTCGTTTGCAAAGTCGGAAAGATTTTTAACCGTAGTATCGCCTATTCCTCGTTTAGGAATATTAATTACACGGCGTAAACTTTGGGAATCGTCTGTATTATTGATAAGTTTCAAATAGCATAGAACTGTTTTAACTTCCGCACGGTCGTAGAATTTTGTACCGCCGTAAATTCTATACGGCAAACCTGTAGCCATGCAGGCTTCTTCCAGTGCACGAGACTGGTTGTTTGTTCTATAGAGAATTGCAAACTTATTATAATTCCCGCCTGCTGTGCGTTTGATGTTGCTTACAATATAGTTTGCTTCGTCTGCTTCATCATCTGCAATATAATAACTAAGCTTTTCACCTTCACCTTTATTTGAATAAAGAACTTTTTCAACACGTTCGTCATTATTTTCAATAACAGCGTTTGCCGCATTCAGAATACACGCTGTAGAACGGTAATTTTGCTCAAGTTTAATCAGCTTTGTTGCAGGATAGTCTTTCTGAAAATTCATAATAATTGTGAAATCAGCGCCGCGCCAAGAATAAATTGATTGGTCAACATCACCTACTACACAAAGCGAGCGTTCTTGGGGCACTTCGGTTTGAAGATTTGTATAAAGCATATTAACCAGTTTATACTGAGCAAGGTTTGTATCCTGATACTCATCAACCATGATATGTTGAAATCTTTCATAATACTGATTTCTGACTTCTTCGTTCTGCTCAAGAAGTTTTACGGTCAACATCAACATATCGTCAAAGTCGATTGCGTTATTATTATTCAAAGCTTTTTCGTATTCCTCGTAAACTGATGCAATCCTTTGGGTTTTAAAATCTCTTGCAAATGTAGCAAAAGCTGTTGCATCCTGCATTTTGTTTTTAGCGTTGGAAATTACTGATTTTACAAGCTTTGTCGGATAAACTTTTTCATCAAGATTGAGTTTTTTAATAGCTCTTGTAATTATCTGATTGGTGTCAGAATCGTCATAAATAGTGAAATTCTTATCAAGATTTTTGCCTGTTGCGGTGTTATATTTATCGATATTTTCTCTCAAAATTCTGCCGCAAATCCCGTGGAATGTACCAACCCACATATATTTAACCGTATCTTCACCGATAATTTTGCCAATACGTTCTTTCATTTCCTTTGCGGCTTTGTTGGTAAATGTTACGGCAAGAATATTACGCGGACGAACACCGTTTTGTATCATATAAGCTATTCTTGTTGTCAGAACTTTAGTTTTTCCGGAACCTGCTCCGGCTAATATTAAAAGCGGACCTTGATTTGTTTTAACAGCTTCAGCCTGCTCCTTATTAAGATTTTCTAATAGATTTTCCATGACCCTCTTCCCAAATCAAAAAAAATATGCTATAATTAAGCATAATCGAAAAATGTAATTAATGCAATTAAGAAGGTAAACAAAAAAATGACAGAAAGTGATAAGGAAATTTTATTAAGCTCAGATGATAATAACGACATTCAAAAATCAATAGTAGTACCTATTGATGAAGATATGGACACAGTAAAGTCTGATGCTCCGAATACAGTTGACGAATTGGCAATGGAACTTGCTACAATCAAACAATCAGCTAAAAAAATTGCTATAATCGGCAGCCGTAATCTCCCAATCACTCATCAGCAAATGATTGAAACTCTAGCAACAGCTCTTGTTATGCAAGGTAACACCATAATCACATCCGGCGGGTCTTCAGGAACTAACGCAGCAGCTATTCGCGGAGCTATGAAAGCTAATCCTGATAAGTTAAGCGTTGTACTCCCGCAAACTATCGGACAACAGCCGTCTGATGTTCAAGACCAGTTAATCGGTGTTCCGAATATCATCGAACATTCTGACCGCGCTATGATGACTTTGGCTGATGCATCAAGAATTTGTAACCGTGAAATTATTGACGAATGCAACCAACTAATCTGCTTCTTGTCTCATACCAGTAAAACCCTTCACAGCGCTGTTCAATACGCTGAACAAGGTCACAAAGTTATTACTGTATTCTATTTAGATTAATAAAGGTTTCCCTTTATGAGCAGTGAAAATTTAAAAAAATTGACGGGTAAAAATCCAAAAGATTTTGAACCTGTAGCGTGTAGTCTTATAAATAATTCTGATACTGTATTATTTGGTGAACTCGTTCAGCAAGAAGATTTTTTGTTTGATTTTGTCAAACAAAATGTTTCTGACCGCCTTGCAAAAGTTTGCAATGAAAAAAACTATCTTAATTTGTTAAACTTTTTGAAATATTATTCTCCGTCATACGAAGAATTTATTGTTTCAACCCTTGCGCGCTATGCAGATGAGGACTTAACCGACAAGATGCTTGATATATTTGAAAATGGCACGGATGAAGAAAAAACATATTGTGCAAAATTTTTCTCATATATTCAAGACCCGCTGGCACTTGATTATTTAAAACAATACAGCTTTAGCGAAAATTCCGCATTAAGTGCAAATTGCGCCGCAACCCTTGCTGCAATGGGTGACAAAACATCTTACAATGAAGCCTTAGAAAAACTAAATTCATCTGATGATTTTGAAAAATTGGATGCTGTAAAATTTCTTGTGTCATACGGCAACAAGGATGCAGTTCCTCAAATTCTTGAATTAATGAAAAAATCAGCTTTTGCAGAAAATATTGCAGGGGAACTAATTTATCTTGACGACATTTTCTCAATTATACAAAATAACAAACAGAACGGATTATTTGTACTAAATTGTTTGATTAACGGTCTGGGAGAAATTTTAGGACTTTGTCAGGTTTTTGATTTCAGGATGTATGACATATTTCAGCAACTGTTAAAAGAACCGCAAACATCTCAATCTGCTGTCGTTTTAATGAACGCGAAAGATAAATTCAACACTCTGACAGAAAATGATGAATATCTTTTTGATGAATCAAAAGATGTTAAACAGGAAGTTCTTGATATAAAACACCTTTTATCATCCGTTGATGAAAGTAACTTGCAAAAACTTGCAGACAACGAAATCAACGAAGACAGTTTGTTTGTATATACCGCGCTTGATTTCACATCTTCTGCGGATAAGGTAAGAGACTTGCTTAATTCTTCAAATCAAACTCTTATCTTAAAAGCAATTGAAGTATTAAAATTCAAAAACTTACTGGAAGATACTGACAAAAATGTGGCGTTGAATTCTGTAACAGATGAAAACATTAAAAGTATTATTACTGCAATATAGGAGAATAGCTATGTTTAAGATTATTTCAGACCAAAATCAACCAATTCCTGAAGGTTACAGAAATCTAACAGATGAAGAAATTATTAAAGATTTCCTGAAAATGGATATGAATAAGGATTACAGCATCTCAAAAAACGAGTGGATGCTTACATTTATTAAACTTCTTGCCAACGATATTGAAACATTGGAAGCTGAAGGACCTGATTCTATTATGGACAGGATTCAGGATTTGTCTGACGAATTCGAACTTTACGACAGAGATGATGACAAATATCTTGATATTGATGAATACAAAAACGTTATAACAAACAATGTCTATATCTCTGAATAGATTACCAATCTTTTAGTTCTATAAGTTTTTTTTCAATCAATGAATTATCATTGTTCGGGATTTTTATCATTTCTTTTTTTGAAGGATTTATTATACAAATATTATCCGAACAATTGTCGTACAAATACGGTTCTGCACACTTATTAGAATTATTATGGCAGGTCACCATCAAACCGCCGGACATTAGATTTCCATCATGGACATAATTCGAAGTTAGTCCATTCATTTCGAGTGCAAAATCAATTGAATCCTTTATGCCGTTCCCGATTGGACAATCTGCATATGCCCAAAAAATATGTTTTTTCACTCCTTTTGGATTAATCACGTCATAAAAATTATCATGCCCCATAGTGTTATGGTAAACATCCACAGAAATTTGTACGGCTTCCGGATGCGAAGGAGTATAGGAACTAACTTCCATAGGAGCAGATTTTTGTACATCTTGAGTTTTATCTTCTCCACTCATTGCGATAATAAATGATACAACAATAACTAAAAGTGCTATGCCTATCAAGTTATGAAGCTTCATACAAAAACCCTCCGTCTTTTATATTATATCATTTCACCATTCAAATACCAAGTTTTAACACCTGTAATTTTGACATTTACAAATTCACCTGTCATATCGTTATCACAAGGGATATGAACAATTTTATTATTTCTGGTTCTGCCAGTAATTACATTTTTACCTTTGTGGTTTTCAAAATTCTCAATCAAAACTTCCATTTCTCTGCCTAAGAATTTTTGATTTGAAGCAAGACAGCACTTTCTATTTTGTTCGTTCAACCTTGCAAGACGTTCAAATTTTGTATCTTCGTCAATATATTTATCAACCCATTTCGCAGCAACGGTTTTTTCTCTCGGAGAATATGCCGCTGTATTTGAATAATCCAGCCCTAATTCTTCCATTGCCGTCAAAGTTTCCACAAACTGTTCTTCTGTTTCTCCCGGAAAACCTGCGATGAAATCACTGGTTATAGTTACATCAGGAACCATTTCCCTAACTTTATTTGCAATCTTAAAATATGTTTCTCTATCATATCTGCGGTTCATTTTTTTCAAAACTTCACTGCTTCCTGACTGCATCGGAATATGAAAATATTCACAAACCTTATCAAGTTCAAGTGTAGTTTTTATCAAATCATCAGTAATATCCGTCGGATAAGAAGTTACAAAACGAATTCTGAACTTGCCATCTACCGCATTAACCTCTCTTAATAAGTCTGCAAGTCTGTAATTTCTATCTTTAAAATCTTTACCATAGCTGTCAACATTTTGACCAAGTAATGTGATTTCTTTAAACCCTGCATTCAACGCATCTTTTACTTCTTTCATAATGGTTTCCGGAAGTCTTGAACGCTCCCTGCCTCTGGTGTAAGGTACAATACAATATGTACAGAAATTATTACAGCCTTCTGTAATAGGAATCCATGCGTTGACAGATTTTACACGATTAATCTCAAATTTTACAGCCTTATCGTCTTCTGTTGCGTGAGTCTCTTCGCATTCACAAACCTTTTCACCCGCCTCAATTGCTTTAATAATTTCAGGAAGCGAATATATTTTATGAGTACCTAAAACAAAGTCAACATAATGCGCACGTTTAAAAATCTGTTCAGCTTTCTGCTGAGCAACACAGCCGCAAAATCCGATTTTTAATTCAGGTCTTGATTTTTTCCACTTGCCCCATGTGCCAATCAAACTAAATGCCTTATCTTCACTCAACTGACGGATAGAACATGTATTCACCATCAGCAAATCTGCTTCTTTTGGCTCTTGAGTCTCTTCATACCCAAAATTAGACAGCATACCAAACATTCTCTCTGTATCTGATTTATTCATCTGACAGCCCATGGTCTCTATATAAACTTTTTTCATATTTTCCTTTTCCTTTTCTGTTTTATTTAATAATATATTAAAAATATTCACGTTACAATTTATTTGACACAAGAGATTTTTCGCAGGTATAATTTTAGATAAGAATAGGGAGAAATTTGTGGAAAAGTTAAAAATATTTTTTATATCAATTTTACCGTTACTGGTAGTAAGTTTAATCGGGCTCTGTATATACAATAATACTAATGAGGTTAAAGTAAAATCCATCTGTAAAAATTTAAAACTTATTGATGTAAATATTCACCATAATCAGGCTCTTGATGCAATAGAATTTAGTAAAGAAAAAGGAATTGAAATTCCTGATACAATCATCAATTTTGACACCCATAGCGATATATATGTATATCAGGGAATTGATGAAAAAGGCGCACATATTTATGATTGGCTGAACGAATTTCTTGCAAAAAACAAAAATGCAACAACTCTATACTGGGTTATGCCTGAAGACGAAACCAAAATGAAAGATTTTGATAAAATATTTAAAGAAACGGATGTAAAAGATGAAGATATGTCTCTTTTTGGAAACTCCAAAAAGAAACCCGAGAAAATCAATCCTAAAATTTCAGAAACACCATTAGTTCAAGAATTTTTAGCAGATACACAAACTTCATATATGGAAGAAATTGTATCAGAAAAAAACGAAGAAAAATTAAACAAAACGCGTTTCAAAAAGGTAAAAATAATAACCTGTACTGAAAAAACTCTTCCAAATTTTAGAGGTAAAAATGTTATCCTAAGTATTGATATGGATTATATAAGCAACTCCGGTTTTGACACTTTAAACGGGTGGAAACATAACTACACTTCCGAACAAATAGAAAAAGCAATAACTAATATGCTTACAACTATCAGGAAGAAAAATATACAACCGACAATTATAACAATTTCTCTGTCGCCATTTTATGTTCCTAAAAAAGACGAAGAACAATTGGCTTATTTTGTAGAATTCTTTCTTGAATATTCCGGTAAAAAAGATATTTTACAAAAATATACAAGAACACTAAATAATCCGCAAACAAAACCCGGACAGAAAAAATATGACGGAATTTAAATAAAAAAGACCTTTTTAAAAAGGTCTTTTTTATTACTCAACTGTAAGAACTCTATCTAAACAGGCTTTTGCTGAATACTGCCATTCTCTAAATGTTATACGTTTAACTTTAAATCCGCAGCGTTCAAGAATTGCCTGTTTTTTCATATTTGAGATATGAGCTTTTGGATTATCTTCCATACCATCAATTTCAATGATGAATTTATCATCAACAACAAGGTCCGCACTTAATCCTGCAATCTCAACCCCGGCGACAACTTTGTGTTCAAGTTTACGAATTGCATCTGAAACCTCACGTTCGAGTTTATTTTTGTAAATATTTTCATCAATTTCGTTATTAATAAGAGCGGCTTTGCGTTCCTGATATTGCTTGATAAATGAAACATAATTTCTGAAATGACCTTCCGGCATTGTCTCAATATCGTGTGAAACAAAGTTTATGCATTTGCTTCTTGCACGGGTAATCGCAACATTAAACAAATTAGGTTTTTGCAAGAATGTAATACTTTGCGGGTATGAATTATTTGCAAAAGACCAGGACATCAAGATAATGTCACGCTCATCTCCCTGGAAGGTATGAGCTGTACCAATTTCAATCTGGTGTTTTTTAATCATATAATCAGATAAAACTTTTGGCACAGATATTTTTAACTGTTCTACCTGAGCTCTAAACGGTGAAATAATACCGATTGATACAGGTTTTTCAGGATTTTTTCTTTCATCTTCAATTATAATTTCGTGTAAAGTTTTAACAAGAGCTTCAATTTCAGGTAAATTACGGGTTGCATCCATATCGACTTTACCGTCAGGGACATTAATCATTTCCAGCGCAAGATTATCATCTGCATCTTTTTTCATAACGCGGATACGATCTGAATAAAACTCGTGATTAGAGAAATTAATAATCGGCGGAAGACTTCTAAAATGTTCGTCCAGCATAACGGAATTCATTGAATAATAATCTGCCAAATCAAACATTGAATTGGTTCTAAAGCGCCACATCAATTGATATTTATCAGGAATTCCGTACTGGCTCAAGAAAGATTGCTCTTTAGCTTTTTCCAAGAATGACAGGTGTGGAAGCTGTTTGTCATCACCGACAACTACAGTCTTTTTCGCACGGTACATAATAGGGAAACAGCTTGCAATATCGCATTGAGAAGCCTCATCAATAATTGCAACATCAAACATGCCGGGTTTTAGCGGCAGAGAATCTGAAACTGCGTAAGTTGTCACACACCAGCATGGAAAAGCTTCCAAAAGCGGTCTAAAATCTTCTTCTTCAAGAATTCTGCTTTGAAGATTTTTACGGCGTTCAACAAGAGACATCGCATGAACCTTAATTCTGCGTCTTTTCTTTTCGTCGCGAAGAAGAGCTTTAATTGCTTCTCGTCTTGTACTTTTTAAAATATTAGTTGCAAGAGTTTTCTGCTTGCGCTTCATCTGACGGATTTGCTCCATCATTACGTGAAGATTTCCTGTCTTTTGAATATCAGATTCAATCTTGCGAAGCTTCCATTTTTGAGTAATAAACTCCAGTTCAACACGAAGTCTGTCAAGAGTTTCAGGCTCGACTTCAAAATCTTTTATATCAAGAATTTTCTTCAATTGCCTCAGACTTGACATATTGGCAAAAGATGCAAAAAATCCTGATTTTTCCATATTATTTGAAAGGGTTTTGATAATATCGTTTACAGAATCTATCTCAGATTTTTTCAAACCTCGTTTGATATAATCCATTTCACCGACATTAGCAGACTGCTGTTTAATTTCAAAACGCAAATCATGCCAAGCTCTTTCAAGTTTTAAAATTCTTTCGCACTTAGCTTCTGTGTCACGCATACAATCAAGATGCTGTTTCATATCTTTTGTATCCGCAAAAATATAATCTTCAACTTCATCGTCAAGTTCAACTTTACCTGCAAGCAAATCTTGTAATTGAAGGCTTAACTGTTTTTGATAATTCATTCTGCCGGCGCGGAGTGCAAGGTACGGAGCGCCTAAATCGTTCAACCTGTCTGCTACAACGTCAACTGCTTTATCCATACGGGAAGCAACAAGAACAGTCTTGCCGTTTGCAATTAAATGCGCAACAAGGTTAACAATCGTTTGCGATTTACCTGTTCCCGGAGGACCTTGGACAGCTACAAACTTATTATTTTCAATATTTTTTATAACTTTTTCTTGTGAATCACTCAAGGCAAGCGGTGTAATCGGATAAAAATCTTCAACTTTGTCATTCAAAGGTAAATTTTTATCGCCTGCCTGAATATATTCATCATTTATTACACTCAAGGTAGTTTCGCGATAAACCCCACTCGGCTTTTCCGCAATCTGCATCAATTCGTGCAAGACACCTGCGGTTACGGCAGGACGCTTTGTTAAAATAATTGCGCTTTGATAAGTAACACAGAGTTTTTTAATATCTCCTACAGGTTTTGCTTTTTGTTCCTGAATTTCATCGTCAATAATTTCTTCTAAATTTTCGCCTGTAATTCTTACATCAGACAAATCTTTTGAAGTTGTTTCATCTTTTTCAACGTTATCTTCGTCAGCGTTTTCCGAAGCATCTTCAACAATCTCAACATCTGGTATCAGCGACTTAAGAGTTGTTAAGAAAATATCCATTTTTTCTTTTGTAATCGGAAGATCTGGCACAACGTCAAGAATACCTTCCAAAAACAAATCCACTTCATCGTCGTCATCGCCTTTTTTAAGCAATGCAGCAAGAGCACCTGTATTAAGAGACAAAATATCATCTTGTCTCACACAATTTATATTCACACCGTTGCGTTCAAGCTTACACGGCACATACAAAAGCGGAGTCAAAAATTCATTGCGTTTACGGGATTTGCCGTTACGTCCGACAAGAAACATATAACCATAGATTAGATATTTGTCTTTTGTACTCAAATCGCTTTGTATCATTAACTCTGTTAAATTAGGATTTGCACCGTCAAGTTTAAGATATTCCAATCCATCAGTTAACAATGTTTCCTGATCTTTCAAAAATATCCATTTATTGTCTTTATCGCCTTTCAGATTGCGGAAAGTTGAACTTTTAACTTCTTCTCTTACGCAGTCGTGAAGATACTGGCTGAGTTTTTTGATAAAACTGTTATTAAATGCTGAATTGAGTGCTTTAGTTGCTTCTTGTAACATAGCTTCCCTTCATATAGATTACATGTATTTCATTTTACACTATTTTACGCTAAAATCAATGTTTGAACATCCTCAATTTACACGAGGGGTAAATATTTAATTTCTGCTATAATACGCAATATGAATATCAGTAATCAAAACTTATATTATATTGGCGGAGTTGTCAGAGATGAAATTCTCGGCAGAGAAAGTTTTGATATGGATATCACATACGCGGGAGATGCAATAGAATTTGCAAAAACAATTCCTAATGCTGAAATTTTGCAAATCAATGAGCCTTTTGGAACGGTAAGAATTAAAATTGACGGGAAAGAAATTGATATTGCATCAACCAGATGTGAAACATACCCGCAAAAAGGGCATCTGCCTGTAGTGGATAATATCGGATGTTCATTGAAAGAAGATGTGCTTCGCCGTGATTTTACAATAAACGCGCTTGCCAAAAACACGCTGACAGGTGAAATAATTGATTACACTGAGGGACTTAAAGATATAAAAACTAAAACCCTTAGAGTTCTGCATGATGAAAGCTTTATTGATGACCCGACAAGGATTGTACGAGGGTTAAAATTTTCTGTCAGATTCGGGTTTGAACTTGATGAACACACAAAAAATCTACAGGAGCAATACCTTCAAAATATCAACTATGATATGTCATACAAAAGACTGAAAAAAGAACTCATTGAAACCTTTAATCTTAATTCGCAAAAAGCATTTGGAAGATTTATCGAACAAAAAATATACAAACTTATTGCACCTCAAGAATTTGAACTTCCAAAAATTAATCTTGAAGAACTTATCAACAAATATAAACCTGAAAATATTTGGATAATTTATATAGGTTTGCTTTCTGATATATCAAGCCTTCCTCTGACAAAAACAGAGAAAAAAATTGTCGAAGATTTTCACAATCTGCAATTAAAAAATTTTTCAGATGATTTTGAAATTTACAAAACTTTTGATGGAGTAAATTTAGAAAGCATTTTGATGTTTGCAGCGATAAACAAAACAGCCGCACTAAAATATTTAGACGTATTGAAAGATATAAAACTTGAGATTTCAGGAAAAGATTTACAGGAAATTGGATTTGCTCCATCACCAAAATATCAGGAGTGTTTTGATTTTATTTTAAAAGAAAAACTAAAAAATCCTGCACTTGATAAAGCACAGGAAATTGAAATTGCAAAAGAATTTTTTAGAAGAAAATAAGACTTATTTAATACCAAAACTTTCTTTAATTTGTCTTAAATGTCCGTTTCTGGTTTCAAGCTCAATAACCTGATTAACTGCACGAATTAAATCTTTAGATTCCGCGCCTTTTCTGAAAGCAACGGCATAAGGTTCTTTTGTATAACGTTTAGGAAGAAGTTCAACACTATCATCTTTTAGTGCAAGCCCTAATAAAATTGTATCATCTGAGACAATTGCATCAGCTTTTCCTGTCTTAAGTGCATTATAAGCTTCAGGATAAGTTTTATAACCACGAATACCGACATTAGGAACAGCAGTACGCAGACTTCTTTCACTTGTAGAACCGAAAACAATAATTGCACGCTTGCCGTTCAAATCTCGTAAAGACTTAATATTAGAACCTTTTTTTACGAGAACTGCCTGTCCTGCTGTGTAATACGAATTTGAAAAATCAAGAATTTCCTGACGTTTTGGAGTAACAGACATTGTCGCAATAATCATATCAACATCACCGGAATAAAGTTTCATCATTCTGTCTGATGCGTTAACAGGAACAAATTTTACTTTCTTTTCATTACCAAGAATTCCTCGTGCTATAAGTCTTGCAAGCGCAGCATCATAACCTGAAAAATGTCCTTTTTTATCGTAAAACCCAAATGGATATGTATCAGTTTTTACCCCGACAATTAGCGTGCCGCGTTTCATAATATTATTCAAATCATTAGTCAATGCTTCTTCTTTTTTCTTGCCGCAGCCACAGCATACAAGCATCACTAACATAAACATTGCAATTATTTTTTTACACATATTTCTTCCCTCTTTTAAACAATCATACCCTATCAATTAAACAAGTCAAAAAGGTTAAGCATTTTTATTTTTCGAGATTTTACGCTATGATGAAAGTATGAAGACAATAACTTTAATTGGAATGATGGGAAGCGGCAAAACAACACTTGCAAAATTTCTGGCACAGGAATTAAATATTTGTGCAGCAGATATTGATGCAGAAATTGAGGCAAACGAAGGACTAAAGATTTCAGAAATTTTTGCCCAAAAAGGTGAACCTTATTTCAGAAAAACAGAAGCTGAAACTATCAAAAATATTTTTACTCCTGAGGATTTAATCCTTGCAACAGGGGGCGGAGCTTTCGAAGTCCCTCAAACAAGAGAACTTTTACTTGCAAATTCTAATGTAGTATATCTTGAAACCTCACCAAAAGTAATTCTTGAACGTATAAAAAATAACAAAGACAGACCGCTTTTAAATAACAATATGACAATCGAAAAAATCACAGAAATCATAAGAACCAGAGAAAAAAATTACAAACTTGCCCATCATAAAATTATGACGGATAATAAAGAACCGGCACAGATTGCGCAGGAAATTTTAGGAGTTTTATAATGGAAAAACTGGAAGTAAACATCACGGAAAAAACTAAATATTATCCTATTTATTTGATGAACGACAATCTTGAAAATTTGAAAGACAAAATTCTCACAGAAATTGACAACAAAAATTATATAGTAATTTTTAGTGCAAAAGTTCACAAATTATATTCAAAAATTTTAAATTTTCCAAAACACAAAACTCTTATCCTAAAAGACGGTGAGGAGGAAAAGAATTTTAAAAATTATACAAAAATTTTGAATTTTGCACTTTCAAAAAAATTAACCAGAGAAGATGCAATAATAGCAATAGGCGGCGGAGTTGTCGGTGATTTAGCAGGATTTGCAGCATCAACATATATGCGCGGTATTAACTTCATACAGGTTCCGACAACCCTTTTAGCCGGCACAGACAGTTCTGTCGGCGGGAAAACTGCGATTAACACAAACTTTGGAAAAAACCTTATCGGCACATTCTACCAGCCTAAAGCTGTTTTTATCAACGTAAATTTTTTGAAAACGCTTGATGAAAGACAATTCAAAAGCGGTCTGGGGGAAGTTGTAAAATACGGATTTATTGAAAACACTTGCCCGACAGAAGAAAAACCGCACCTAATAAATTATTTGAATGAATTCTATGAAAAAATTCTCTCAAAAGATATTTTAACCCTCAGAGAACTTATAAAAAATTGCATCAAATTAAAAATATGTGTTGTGCGTGAAGATGAAAAAGAAAGCGGTCTGCGTAAAATCCTCAACTTCGGACACACCTACGCACACGCTGTGGAAAACTTAACAAATTACCGCAAGTTTACCCACGGAGAATGCGTGATTGAAGGAATTTACTTTGCGCTCAATTTAGCTCAAAAACAAAATATTATTGATAAAGAATACAAATTTTTGAGTGAAGATTTGATTAAAAAATTCGACTTTAAACAAATCCCGAAATTTGATAAAAACAAAATTATCAAAATAATGACCACAGACAAAAAAGCTGACAGCACACATATAAAATTTATTCTCCCGACAGGCTATGGGCAGGTTAAGGAATATAAATTCACCCCCGACGAACTGCGCGATTTAATGTAGTTTACAGTCTTGCCCGCCGAAAAAATCTATGCTAACATAACAGTAGCAAAAAGATACTAATAGGGAAAAAGGAGCTATGGCGCAAAAAAGTTTGCCCAAATGTCCTGTCGAAACAACAATAAGTCTGACAGGATGCAAATGGAAAATACTTATAATAAGAGACCTTTTGAGCGGCACGAAACGTTTTGGGGAACTGAAAAAATCAGTTACAGGTATAACTCAAAAAGTTCTGACGGCAAAACTTCGAGAACTTGAAGAAATAGGATTGGTTGAACGTACGGTTTACCCGCAAATTCCGCCAAAAGTGGAATATACACTGACCGATGTAGGGTACAGTCTAAGACCTGTAATCGATGCACTCAAAGATTGGGGCAAAGATTACAAACGTTATTCAAAACTTCTCGAAAAACACGGCGGAAAATTATAAATTATTATTCTCCAACACCTTCAGCAACAACTTCTGCAATCAATTCACCGTAGCTGTTTACGCATCCGTTTGTTTCTTCAACAATATAACGAAGCCCTTTGTGTCCTTCCACAGCTTTTTCGGCACAATCCATTGCATCATCCCATTCTTTGAATTCGCCGATTAAATTTTTTGATAATTCTGATTTGTCTTTTGCTGTATATACTTGAAACATTATTATCTCCTTTTCTACATTTTACCACGGAAAAATTATTCAAGATTAAGATGAATATTTTTCATTGCAGTTTCAATCGCTGAATTTTCATCCTGTAAAACTGCATCTTCACCGAGCTGGGATATAATTTCCAGTGACTTTATCTGCTCATAAACTTTATCATTCGGGATAACCAGAAGCAGTTTAATTTTCTGGTCATGAAGCCGCACAATAATATCTTCAAGTGCAAAAATTGCAGACATATCCAGTTCGGTATTTGAACTGTAATTCAATATTATGTATTCAGTTTCTAACATTTCATCAAAATGAGAAACAATCTGGGTTATTGACCCGAAGAAAAATTGCCCGTCAATATGCAAAATTCTTATCTTGTAGTGAGATTGTTTTTCAACTTCAGTTTCATACTGAGTATAATCAAGATGATTGTAGTGAGTTACTTTAACATTGCAATCATCAGCAATTCTTTTTGCATAAAGAAGTGCAGCAAGGATTACCCCGATACCGAGCGCAAAGATTAAATTGTAAAAGACGGTAAGCAACAACACTGTAATCAAAACATACAAATCATCTTTCGGCGCAAATTTGAGGATTTTTATAACCTTTAAATCCAGAATGTCATAACCAATTTTTATTAAAATCGCCGCAAGCACGCAAATCGGAATTTGAGAAATAAAACCTGAAAGTTTAAATAATACCAAAATTAAAATGAATGCTGAAATTATAGTACTTAAACGCGTTTTTGCCCCGATTTTTACAGCCGCAACACTTCTCATTGTAGCCGCAGAACCCATCATTGAACCAGTTAATGCACAAAATAAATTCCCGAACCCCTGCGACAAAACAAGTCTTTTTGAATTATGTTTTACTTTTGTCAATGAGTCCAAAATTATTCCCGTCAGCAAACTTTCACTTGTTGCAATAAACGCAATAGTCAACGCCACAGGAATATATTTCATAATAAAATCAACCGAAAAATCCGGCATATAAAGATTGGGAAGAGCAATAGTTAATGATGAAATCTTTTCCACATTCAAACCTAAATAATACGAAACTCCCGTCATCAAAACAAGCGCAATCAATTGTGCAGGTACAAATCTTGTAATAAATTTAGGTGTAAAAAACAGCAAAAATAATGTTCCAAACCCCAAAAGCATCGCTTCAATATTGATATTAGAAAACACAGAAGGATACAGCATTAAAGCTTTTATTGTAGAAGATTGCGCCACACCCCCTAGCAAAGGTGCTACCTGCAAAATAATAATTATCAGACCAATACCCGTCAAGAACCCCGAAATAACAGGATACGGAACATATTTAATCATTCTTGGAACAGGAGTAAGTGAGATAATCATCTGAAAAATTGCCGCCATAACAAGAATTGAAACAACAGCCGTAATACTGCCGGAACACAAACCGACAACCGTTGCAATAACAATCGACACAGGTCCGGTCGGCCCTGAAATTAAAGGGAGATTACAGCCTAAAATCCCTGCATAAATTGATAGAATTATTGCCCCCCAGATACCTGCAGATGCACCCATGCCAGATGCAACCCCAAATGCAAGCGCCTGCGGGAATGCTATAATTGACGCAATAATTCCGCCAAATAAATCACCTTTAAAATCAGCCAGTTTTTTTGATATATTTTCCAATCTAAAACCCTCGTTTCTTGTATTGGAAAATTTTACCATAAAAATAAATTATAAATTTATGCCCCGTATACTGCGGCAAGCTTTGCTGTTATAGATTTAAAAAACGGCAAATCTTCGGTTAATTCAATTCCTGCAATAGGAAATTTTACAACTGCTTCATCAGGATTTTCAACAATAGCATATTCATCTTCAATCTCTACAGAAACTTCTTGTACCTGTAATTCTTCTTCTATAGGTTTAACAAATGATGAAATTTTTGCATCTAATAATTCATCAAAAGAAATCTCTTCACCTTTTGGACTGGTCTGAAACAGACTGCCAAATTTAGTAGCTTTTGTTCTGATATCCATTTTCTTTTTGGTCATAATATTGTTTCTTACAGCCTGTGCTAACATAGATTTACCCTCTTCCTTATTTATCCAGTATAGTAGTCTATGAGAGATTTTGCATACTCTATATGGTCGAGATTTCGAAAAGTATTTGTAAACAAATATTAAGAATAGTATATACACTGAATATAACACTTGGCAATTCTGAAATTAAAAATTTCTTTATAGAGACATAGGGGATATGAAATCTTAAATAGAAAGAAAATGGAGGAAATTAAGATGACAAAAGTTTCAGGTTATCAGCCAACAGCTGAACAATTAGCAGCACAACAAGCACGCAGAGAAGCTCAACAAGCAGCAAAAGCAGCAAGAAAAGCGCCAACAGGCAGTAAAACAGTTTTTGATAAAAAACAAGGTAAATATGTAAGTATAGACATTGCAGATGTTCAAGCTAAAAAAGCAGCAAGAACACAAGCTGCAGCCGAACAAGCCGCAGCAACAAAAACTACAGGCGGAAGAACTTTATTTGATAAAAAGAAAGGCAAATATATTTCAATTGATGCTGATGTAATTAAAGGCGGAAAAGCCGCTAAAGCAGAGCAAAAAGCCGTAACCGAAGCAGCAAGAGAAGCTGAAAGATTTGGCGGTAAAACTGTATTTGACAAAACTACAGGAAAATGGGTTTCTCAATCAGCAGAAGAAGTAAAAGCAATTTCAGAAGCAGGTAAAGGTGCAGGCGAAAGTGTTGTTAAAACTGCAGAAAAATCAGGTATTATGTCAAAAATCGGCAAATACACTAAAAAATTCGGTAAAATTGCATTGATTGGTGCAGCTGTAGCCGCAGTAGTTGCGGGCGGTGTCTGGTTATATAATAAAATAACAGGCAAAAAAGATGAAGCTGAAGCTCCACAGGCAGCAAGCACTCCGGCAGAAAAACCGGCAGAAAAACCGGCAGAAAAACCGGAGGCACCAAAAGCTGAAGAGTCAGCTAAACCGGCAGTGCCGCCAACAAAACAGGACGAAAAAGATGACAAAAAGGTTGAGAAAAAACCGGAAGACAAAAAAGCAGAAGATAAAAAAGATGAACCTTTAAAAGAAGTTCCGAAAGATTACGAAGTTAAAAAAGGCGACTGCGTATGGAATATCGCAAAACAGCACTTAAAAGACTTAAATCCGGATCCTAATTACAAACCAACCAATGCTGAAATTTTAAAACACACTAAAGAATTAATGGAATTAAACCAATTAGTATTCGAAGCAGACGGTTACCACGTAATGATCAGACCAAAACAACATCTTAAATTAGCAGCATAGTATATAGTATAGTAAAAAAAGAGGCGCGATTTTAAAATCGCGCCTCTTTTTTTCTGCTAACACTTGACAAAGTGTTAGGGTTACCTTACAATTAATCCCGAAGGAGACTTAAGAGCATGTGTGCAGAATTGAAAAATTTATCATCAGGACTGGAAGATTATTTAGAAGCCATTTATATAGCTCATTTGAACAATGAACCCCTAAAAGGCGCAGAGCTTGCACGAAGATTAAATATTTCAAGAGCATCAGTATCCGAAGCTCTTTCTAAACTCGTAGCAAAAGGGCTCATAAATTACAACAGCTATGAAGCAATTGCAATAACCAAATCAGGAATCGAAGAAGCTAAACAAGTTTATAATAAACACCATACGCTTGAACAATTTTTTGAAAAAGTTCTTGGTATTGCCAAACCTGAAGCTAGTGAGAATGCATGCAAAATTGAACATATTGTTTCCAAAAATGTTCTGGACGAAATGACCAGATTTACTCAATTTTGCGAATATCATAGCGAAATAATGAATTTATATAAAAAGGAAAAACTAAAATAATGATAAAAATTTCATCAGTCGGGAAATATTTAGACCAACCAATTTTAACCGCAAAATTAAACAAAAAAATTCCCGTAATTCTTACAGCAGCAAGCACTGTATTTACAGTAAATGAAATCAGAAAAGCTGAACCTCAAGAGCGTAAAAAAACAGGACTGAAATTAGGAATAATACTTGGTGCAACAATAATTTCTGCATCTAACGCTTCTAAAATTGCAAGTTATATTACCAAAAGACCAGTTAAAAAACTTTCCAATATAATTGAAGAAAACACCAAAACGGTCACTGAAATTTTAGAAGATACAACTCTTTCTAAAAAGTTATCCCCAATTCTTGAGAAAGCTAAAGACAAAATTTTAACACTAAAGGAAGTTGATACTTTAAATAAAGGAATGAAAAAATCAACATTAAATAAACTCATTCCTGACCCTGAAAATATTACTTCCAAAGATATTTTTAAAGAAATAGGATGGCTGTCAATATTCGGAATAATCCCTGTAGCCGGAGGAATTGCTGGTGGGATTGTTGCAGATAAGCTTACCGAAAAAAACTGGAAAGACAGAGTTTCAAACAAAATTAAAGAAGGTTTGTACCAATATTTAGCAAACATATTTATGTGTAATATCGGTGCCGGAGCGGCACTTGCGATACTTGAAAAAGCAAATATACGTTCAAAAGCCGCAAGATGTGTCGGAATGGTTTCAGGTATTCTTTTGACCGGAGTTATAGGGGGAAGCGCCATTGCAAACTTTATAGGTAATAAATTTATCAATCCTGTAATTCTAAAAAGTAAAAAAGAAGATCACCGTACTCCGGAACTTCTGGATTTAGGATTACACACTGACGATATTGCAACTGTTTCGCTTTTATCAGGCTTGAAGTGGATTGAACCGTCTCTGCCTTTACTATATGCGGTATCCGGATATCGCGCAGGTATTGGTTATCGAAACGACCATAAACATCATTCTTCAAACGAAAAACAAGCTCATTTTTTACGCGCTAAGTGTTAGGTATAATTAACACTTGGTTACACCTTATATTTATAACCCATAACTGTACACAAAAAGAGGCAAGAAGTTTAACCACCTGCCTCTTTTCTTTATGGAATTAAAAATTCTATATAACTTCTATGAAATTTTTATTTTTCAGCTCAAGTCCAACTTTTGATAAGAATTTCAAATCTTCCTGATCGGCATAGTTTACAACAACCTCTTTGTTGCCGTGTTTTTTTGCAATGGCTCTAAAAGAATCAACCAAACTTGAAGCTATATGTTTAATATCTCGGGATCTTCTTTTCTGTGCATATGCATATTCAGGTGTAGTTCCTATTTTATAAATTTGAACAGTGTCTTTACCTCTTTGAATTTTATCAGTAGACATTAAACCAAGAATTTGGTTAGGGTCAACACTGCCGGAAAAATCCTTTTGTTTTGATAGAGCATATATTTGAGCGTTGCTTCCTAAAATATTAGCTTCCTCTGCGATACCCGCTGATAAATTTTTTCTGTTCCAAAGTCTGCAAATATTACTTAAAACTTTTCGGTCTTCTTGTTTTACAGTTTCAAATTTTATAAAACTTACCTCTAAATCTTTCCATTTTGTACCTACTTTTGATTTTACTTTAGCAGGACCCATATATCTTGCGCCAAATTGGATATTATTTGTTCTTTGTATTTCCATACTTAAAATTCTCCTTTTTGTTTATAGAATATACAAAACTCAAACATTTTTTTTTTTGCTATCTGTCAGATTATAATAAATCAAGTTTACAAAGATGCTTATAAACACAACTTTTGCACGTACCCTGTTTATCTTCTTTTATAGGATTAAATCGTAAAGCTTTAATATTTGCATATGTTTCTTGAATCAGATTTTCAATATATTCCATGTCATCATTAGACAATATTTTATAAACACTTTTTGCATAATCCTCAACATAAATTATACCGACCTGCGAAACCTTATTACCGGTTAATCTTTCATAAGCAAGCTTATAGAAACAAAGTTGATTAAAATAATTTTTTCGATCTCCGTCCGGTGAAATTTGTTTTTCGGAAGTTGGTTTTCCGGTTTTATAATCATAGAGCGAATATGTGCCATCAGAATTTTTTTCTATTCTGTCAATTTTTCCGGTCACTATATCTTCGCCAACATCAACACCATAAAAACTAAACTCAACATCAACAACCCGTTCAAACGGAATTTGTGAAAAATGAGGATAGTAATTCAGCAATAATTTTTCACCTTGTTTAAGAAGTTTTTCTTTCTTTTCAAAGGCTGTAAATTTCATACTGTCCATACCTGCATTAAAATATTCAAGAACATCTTTTATATCAGGATAATTCCCTTGTTCTTTTGCAATTTTCACAGAGCGTTCAAGAATTGAGTGAATAATCGAACCAAAATTTGCATTGTCCCAATCAGCTTCTTCAACATCTATCCCAAGAACTTTTAAATAGAAAAACTTACGCGGGCATAAAAGATAATCATTAACCCTTGATGGAGACAAAACAACTGACTTAACGCGTTCTTCAATCTCATTTAAAAAAGCTTTTCTGTTATCAAATACTTCTGATGAAATACTTCTGACAAACTCTCTTGTTAAATCATCAGCTCCGCATTCAAATTGTCGAGCGTCAAACGAATCATCTGAAAAACCAGAAAGATATTTGGTAATCTGCTGGGCTTTACCACTGTTATTATCAGCAAAAGAAAGGGTCAGAGAATGTTTTGCTCTTGTAATTCCAACGAATAATAATTTTAAAAGTTCTGAATCTTTTTTAGCCTGAGCTAAATCCTTATCATAAACTTCATCTGTAATAAGTTTGTATTCCCCCGGCATTCTAAAATTTTCCCAGCTTGAAGATATTAAATTCGGGAGATATACATACTCAAATTCACGCCCTTTAGAACCGTGATAAGTCATCAGCTGAACCGCATTTTGTACGGTATTTTCTTTATCAAGATTTATATCAATGTCATTTTTCAGACAGTCATCAAGATAATTTACAAAGTCGCCAAGACCTTTGGTCATATCAATTTTTTGGAAATTTTCAGCTTCTGAAATAAGTTTTTTAATACCTGAAATATTTTCTGTCCTATTTTTACCGCATCTGTAAAAATATTCTAAAATCCCTGTGCGGTTTATTACCTCAACAATTGTATTGCGTAGAGTATTTGAAGTGGAATATATTTTCAAATCTTCAAATGTTTCTAAAAACTTAGAAATTTTTTCAGGATTTTTCCATCCGTCAAGCGTCTGCATAAGAGTTATAAAATCGTTTGGCTTCTCTTTTTTCAAAAGCTGTTGTTCATGCAAAATTTTATTATAATCTTCAACACCCAGTTTAAAAGGTTCTGAAAGCATAAGCCCGAAAAGTTTGTCCGATGCTAAAATATGATTATTCATTGCCTTCAAATAAAAATAAATCAGAATTGTTGAACGAATAGAAAAAATACTTTTGCCTTCATCAATCTGATAAGGGATATTTTTAGCTTTTAAAAGTTCGGAAAAGGTTTGCAGTTCTGCGCGTTTTTTTGCAATTATTGCGATTTGCGAAAAATCTTTTGCTCCATTATCTTTTACTGGACAATTATCAGAATTCACAAGAGTTTGAATATCCTGTGTTATATGATTGAATTCCTGAATAGTTTCCGCAAACTGCAAACGACTAATCTTCTTATCCTTTGCTATAATTTTAGCATTCTTTGCTGTTAATTTTTTAGAAATATTATAAGTCGTTTTAAAATATTCATTATTTTCCAAGCGATTAACATCCTGCATAACTACAAGATTACTGAAATCAAGGATGGTCTGTGTTGAACGGTTATTTTCTTCAAGACAAATAACTTTTGTCTGCGGATATTTAGTCAAAAAATATTCTATATTATCGCTTTTTGCTCCCTGAAATCCATAAATAATCTGGTCGTCATCCCCTACAACAAATATATTTTGTTCAGGATTTGAGTCAACCAGATTAAAAATAATTTTATTTTGTAAATCATTAGTATCCTGATATTCATCTACAAGAAAATAGGTGTATTTTGATGAAACTTCGCGCAAAAACACTTCATCTTCTTCAAATGCATTTAGAACAAAATTTATCATATCTGAAAAATCAATCAGATTATTGTTAAGCATTTTGGTGCAGTATAATTCGTATAAACTCCATAGTTCTTTTGCTTTTTCAATATTTGTTTTAATTTTTTCAAGCTCGGCATAACGACCCTTGTTCTGGTTTTTTCCTTGTTGTTCGCGTTCATAAATCTCACTTTCAAGCTCTTTATAACGCGGCATTAAAGTTTCATTTGTATTGATGCATTCCAAATAATTTTCTTTTGCAATTCGTTTCGTTTTTAATTTTTCAACATAGGAAATAAAACTTTTTGTAAAAAAGTATCTGTCTGCGCGCGCTGGAATAAAAAATTCTAACTTTGCCTCATCAATACATTCTTTCATTATAGAAACTTTTTCGGTTTCTGTAATTAGCCGAACATCAGCACCCATCTCAAACTGCGATGGATATTCTTTTATTATGTCATTACAAAATGAGTGATAAGTATAAATATCAACACTTGAAGCTTTTACACCCATTTTCTTAATCAATCTTTGGCGCATCTCAGACGCCGCGGCATCCGAAAAAGTTAAGCATAAAATTGATGCAGGATTTACACCATCCGAAAGCATTTTTTCAATTCTATTAATCACCGTAAAAGTTTTACCCGTCCCCGGACCGGCGAGGAGCATTACCTGTCCTTTTAAAATTTCAATTGCTTCATGCTGTTTTGTATTAGGTTTTATTACAGCTTTTTCTATAATCTGTTCTGACATATTATAAATTTAGCATAAAAAATATTATTTATGTACAACAACTCTTCCAGGAGCAATTCTTTCCAAATCAGCCCCGAAAATTTTATACTGAGCACTTGTGCATTCTACTCTACCTGTAACTTTTTCAAGTGTAGAAGGGATTTTGGTTATCAATGAGTTATATAATTTATTTTTTGGGAAACTTAAAATCAAATTGCCATTGATTACTCGAACATTTTTTAATAAATCATCTTCATTCAAGCCAAACATTGAATACGGAATTGTTATCCCGCTGTCCTTACTCAGAATATAAGACGGACGATATGTTCCAAGCTCGAGAAGTCCATCCTGTCCTCTTTTAACAGATACTCCCAGATAGTTTAACATTGCGTAATCATCAGCATCCTTAATTGCCTTTGCAAAAGTTTTTTCCAATTCCGGAAACTCTTGATTTAATTTTTCACTAATCATAATAGCCTGACGTGCCTTAGGTCCTTCATCTACAAGTCCTGAATGACATTTTAATCCCTTTGACTTGATAAATGATTTAATTTCATCAACCAGAGTAAGTGGTACAATATTGTTATTTTCAATTCCTTGAATTTGGTCGATTTTACCGTAAGATGATGTCATACCTACAAGCGGTTCCCACATAGATAAGCCATTTCGTTTCAGATAAATATAAAAATCACCGTCTTGTAAAGCCGCCTCAGCTTTATCAACACTTGAACGTGTACACCAGTTTCTACAGCTCAATGTTTCAAGCATAGAAATATTGCTTTCCTTATTTGCCTGATCATGCTTGATTGACGGAACTTTCACCCAAACCGCTTTTTCTTCTGATAATCCCATATCCATAAGCAAATTATCACGAAGTCTGTGTGTATAAATCTCTAAAAAAGAAGGTTTTGCACAACGTACGGCTCTTGCCTTTGGTTCAATATTTTCGAAATCTCTTATTGTTTCCAATAGGGCAGTCTCATTCAATGGCACAGGAATATGACGATTTGAATCCTTAATCTCACTTGTTACAGCATCCCATATAACCATACGCATAGCTCTGTCACCCTTTAATTTAGCCACAAGTTCAGGATTATGTACACCAGTTTCTGTAATTACTGAAGGATTTTCAAGAAAACTCCTCCATTGTTCAAAACGTACTGCTCTTGCTTCATTAATTTTATCTATAGAAAATGTTCTTACATCCTGCGGAATATAAGTTTTCCATTTAATCTTTTCGACTTTACTGTTTTTAAAATCTGGAAAAGCTCTGCCTTCAGCAAAAATTTGCTCTAATGCCTCTTTAATTTTACTTGCAGACAGTAAACTGCCATCAACCTTGAACTTCTTATTTCTGCCAAATATTTCTGCAGCTAAATATTCAAATACTGTAGAATACATTGATGGCGCAGATTTTCCGGTAAATTGAACACAATCAAAATTATTAGATAAAAGTTTAACTGTTGGAGATTTAAAATCTTTCTTATTCAAATTCAAATTTTTATAGGGACTAAAACTAATATTATTAACAGATGTAAGCATAATTTTCCTTTTTCCTTTTAGTTTCTAATATAAAAACACCTCAAAAAATTTTTTGCTATTCAAATATCTAAATTTTTATATAACAAAAGGAGTCGCATAAGCGGCTCCACTCATCATATGAATATATATACTTAATAAAGACTGTAATTATATTAAACATAATAAGTGTTATCTAGACAATTATACAGTCAGGTAATTTATTCTATACCCAAGTTACTGTTGCCCAAATAAAAAAACTTGCTCTCAATTGCTATACAAGGTTTTAGCGAATATCTAAACCATCGTGCTTAAAAAAAGTACAAAAAAAGAGGAAATCAACTTGGTGTCAATTTCCTCTTTAAATTTAGGTGCTGGCAACTAGTTATCTTCCCAGGGGGTGGCCCCCCAAGTATT
>CAROLD010000020.1:0-6205 GCA_949035555.1 uncultured bacterium
ACAACGACAACGACAACGACAACGACAACGACAACGACAACGACAACGACAACGATGCCGACAACGACAACGATAACGACAACGACAACGATGCCGACAACGACAACGACAACGACAACGACAACGACAACGATAACGATAACGACAACGACAACGACGATGATCCGAACATTGATGACGGTGCCGATGGAAGACAAACTTTTATTCAACGTAAAATCTTAGATGATAATGTTGATTCAATCGATAAACGTCAATTTATGAGATACAACGTATCTGACAACAAAAACCCTATCGCTATCGAACCGGGCAACGGAGTTGAAGGATTACTGGATGTATCCAGAGGCGGTATATCCGTAGTTCATAACAATGAACTTAAAGTTGGAGATGTTGTTCCTGTACACATTTCATACGGTGGATTGGACATACAAGCAGATGTAAAAGTTGTGACTTCTACCAGTCACAGAGCCGGAGCAATGTTTGTTAACCTTGATCAGGCAACCGCAAACCAATTATTATACTTGAATATGATTTTAGAAGATGTTAACGGCAACAACATTACCTTTAATCCATAGTATATAAATAACTCAATAAGTAAAAAGGCAGACCAAAAATTTTGTATCTGCCTTTTCTCTTAATTAAGATTTGTAAAATTTTCTAAAGATTTATTTCAAATTACTGAAGATTTTTTGATAGAAAACCGTTTATTAATACATATACTATTCGAATATCATGCCAACTAACATGTATGCGAATAAAAAATCCAAGAATAATCAGTATTTTGAATAAATATGAAAGGATAGAACATGACGAGACAAAGTAGAATGAACAAAAAACGAGCAATCGCCTTTATGCTCACAGGTTTATTCATGGTTCAGCAGACAATGGCTTTAAGCGTGTTTGCCGCTGGTGTTGTGAGTTCCGGAGTTACAGGAACGGCAAATGGTAAAGGTGGAACAACATATAACATTGATCCTACTAAAACAAATGGCAACACTGGTTTCAGACAATATTCAGACTTCAATCTTGGAGCCAACGATATTGCAAACTTAAACTTTGCTGATATTAATACTTTTGTCAATTTAGTTGATAAACAAATCGTAATTAACGGTATTGTTAACTCAATGAAAAACGGCGGTTTTTACAATGGTAAAGCAGTATTTGTTTCACCTAACGGTATGGTAGTTGGAGCATCAGGCGTTCTTAACGTTGGTTCACTCGGGGTTTATACTCCAACTCAGGGAAACTACGATTCATTAGTTAAAAACCAAACTGAGGCAGGACTTAACAGCATTATGAATTCAAACGGTTCTGCGGATATTACAATCAATGGTAAAATTATTTCTGCCGGAGATGTACATCTTCAAGGCGGACAAGTTGATGTTGCTAAAGGTGCAGGAATTATTGGCGGTGTAAACTCTGCATCAATGTCAGTTCTATCAAGTCAAGAACAAGCTAATGCTCTTTTCTCAAATCTTGTAAATACAGCAAACTTAACAAACGGAAGCGACTTTGTAAGCAACGGCAAAGGTCAAATTATTATTAAATCTCAAAATGGTACTAATATTCACGGTGATATCGTAAACTACGCAAAAGGCGGAGAGTACACCGGACCATCTTCAACAAACCACAGCAGTATTGAAATCCTTAACTATGGAACAAATGGCGTGAATATTACAGGAAATATTGCTAACGCTAAAGGTCTTGTGCAATTAGACAACAACAGAGGCGATATGAATGTCGGCGGTAACATCAAAAATGATGGTACAACTCAAATTTATAACAACCCATTCTCAGCATTCACACCTGTTGATCCTAATACAGGCTTGACAATTTCAGGTAATATTGATACTAAAGGTCAATTAAATATCCGTAACAAAGGCGGTAAAGGCTTAAATATTTCCGGTACTATAAACCACGACGGTAACGCATATGTTCAAAACGGTTACTTAGCTGATGAAATCGGTTATGATTATCAAGAGCAATCTAAGAAAAACAACACAGGTGCTATGAACATTACAGGCACATTCAACACTACAGGCAATGCAACTTTCTTAAATACAGAACACGGTGTTGACGGTATGAATGTTTCAGGTACTGTTAACGTTGGCGGCAAAGGTACTTATACAAACCACGGTGCCGCAGGTTTAAATATTAAAAACAACGGTAAAATTGTTTCAGGTAATGGTTTAGAAATGTTAAACACTGGCAACGGTGGTCTAAATATTACAGGAACCGCTGAAAATACCGGAGTTGCAAAAGTCACTAACGAAGCTGGCAGATTAACAATTGGCGGAACCTTTAAAAACAATGGAAATGCAACAGTATTAAATAACGGTACAGAATTAAACGTATCAGGAACAGTAAACAACAAAAATGGTGTTCTTGATATGAGAAATAACGGTGCTGACGGCTTTAACGTTGAAGAAACTGCAACAATTACTGCTAACGGCGGCTTAAAAATGCAAAACTACGGTGCTGGCGGTCTTAATGTAAATGGTAAAGTTGACAGTACAACTTCAGCTTACTATTATAACGAAGGCACTGCCGGCATGAACCTTAATGGTACAATAACCAACAATGGTACTGCAAATGTACTTAACAAAGCAGGTGCGTTATTAATTGGCGGTTCTTTCACTAACACAGGTGATGCTACTTTCACTAATGATGGTAATAACTTAACTATTAACGGCTCTGTTGCTAATAACGGCGGTACTCTTAATATGACTAACGCTAACGGAGCATTTGATATTAACGGTACTGTTTCTAACGATAACAACACTAACTTGACAAATAATGGTGCTAACGGGTTAAACGTTAATGGTACAGTTACTAACAACGGTGGCACTTTAGCTATGTTAAATACAGGCGCTAAAGGTTTAAACATTGCTCAAGCTGGTAAAGTTAATGCTAAAGGTTTAAGAATGGAAAACCGCGGTGCTGAAGGTTTGAATATCAACGGTACTGTTACTAACGTTGGTACCGCTGAAGTCCTTAACCAAGCAGGCGCGTTATTAGTTGGCGGTTCTTTCACTAACACAGGTGATGCTACTTTCACTAACAATGGCACTAACTTAACAGTTAACGGTTCAGTTACTAACAAAGGCAAAACTTTAACAATGTCAAATAAAAACGGTGCATTTGATGTTAACGGTTCTGTTTCTAACGAAGGCACAACAACTACAATGACTAACGCAGGTGCTAACGGATTAAATGTTAACGGTTCTGTTTTCTCTAACGGTGATTTGACAATGACTAATACCGGCGCTAAAGGTGTTAACATTGCATCAGCAGGAAGAGTAAACGGTAACAATAACATTACAATTAACAATAACTCAAAAGGCGGAGTTAATGTTAAAGGTTTAGTAAATGCTAAAAATAATGTTAAAGTTCAAAGCAATAACGGTAATGTAGTTATAGGTGATGAAACTGAAAATGACAACTACATTACAGCAGGCAAAAATATTGACATTACAGTTAATAATGGAAGCTTATTAAACTATGGAGTAGTTAAAACATTACTCAACGCTGGCGGCGACTTGAATATGGATGTTACTGACGGTACAATCGGTCTAGGTGTTCAGCAAAAAGGCTGTGAAGGCTCCGGCTGTACAGGTATCGGAGAAATGGCTGACGGCTCAAGAGATTTTTCAAAATCAATCAACGCTAGTATTAGAGGTAAAGTTACAGCTAAGACTACAAAAGCAACAACGAAAGAAAATGATTTAGTTATAAACTATGCGGCAATTGATTCAGATATGAACATTGATACAATTAAAGCAGACGGAAGAGTTATCTTGACTGTTGATGATATGGCTCATATCAAAACAGGTAAACCAAGCGGAACCAGATACAACATGGTTAACGCTAGACCTGATGATAATTCAAAAACAAATATCGAAGGTACTGGAATTTCTCTAATTGCAAACGGTAGCATCGGAACTAAAGATAATAAAGTAACATTCATTCAAACAGGTGCTAAAGACGGATACAGCATGGATGCACTTGCAAATGAAAATATCTACTTAAAAGAAAACAGCTTCAATGATGCTAACTACGGTAGAGAAAAAGAAATTGATACAAATAAAGTTTGTACAATGATTGCAAGAGAAGGCGACCTTGATGTTGAATTTGCTGGTAATACAACAATTGAAAACATCACAGCTGAAGGCGATATGAAAATCGTTACCCGCGGTAAAGAAATGCATATCAAAAACCTTGGTCACATTGAAGATGACTCAGTAACTCCGGCAGACTACTTCGGACCTCGCCACGACGGTTATGAATTCGACGGACGTTATGATAAAGATGACCACAAATCAGAAGTATTACCTAACTCAGTTGTAGTTAAAGCTCTTGATATTAACCACAACATCAGACCTACAGAAGAATTGGTTGACGGCGGTCACGAAGCTTGGGCAGGTTCTACAGTAAGAATTGACAACGCAGTTCTTGATAACGGAACATTAGATATCACAGCTGATAATGTTTACGCAAACGGTATTGCTGCACACTTCAATAAAGACGGTTTTTCTAAAGTAAGAGACAACTCTACAAGCAAAGTTAAAGGTACAACTGAAATTCCTACAGGACACGCTGTAAGACCTGATGACGTAACTGACACCGGCAGAGGCGAAACTGAAAGAAACTACTACTATCCTGAAGGCGATGGCGACGGTATCTTTGATGGAGTACCTTCAGATGTTGACCCTGATGACGGAATTGTAGATGCAACACCATTAGAAATTCCGGATGATCCGGAAGAGCCGCCTACACCTCCAACTCCACCGGATCCTCCAACTCCGCCGGATCCTCCAACTCCGCCAACTCCTCCGGAACCTCCGGCACCACCTAAAGATGAGGATCCAAATTATGAAGGCGACGGACGAGTTACCTGGAAAAAACAAACAGAAGACAATATCGATAATATCGACAAACGCCAATATATGAGATTTAATGTATCAGATACTAAAAACCCTGTAGCATTAGAAAGATCAAATAACATAGACGGACTAATCGATGTATCAAGAGGCGGTATCGCAGTAAAACACAACAATACTTTAAAAGTCGGCGATGTTGTTCCGGTTCACCTAACATACGGAGACTTAGATATCCAGGCAGATGTTAAAGTCGTAACAGCATCAACAAACAGAGCAGGTACAATGTTTGTAAACCTCGACCAGGCAACAGCAAATAAACTTCTATACTTGAATATATTACTTGAAGACTCAATGAACTTATCATTCAACCAATAGAAGAACAAATAGCCGAAATATAAAAAGAAGACCATCTAACTAAAAGTTAGATGGTCTTTTCTATGTAACAAATATTAAAAAAAATCATTCAAGCCGTTAAAAAATAAATATCATCGACTTAAAATAGATAAAGCATCAAGTTTAATATAAATGGCATGTCACAAAGGAAAATGTGTTTAATTTTGAAAAACTATTCTAATATATTTTTAATAGGTTTGACTATGTTGACAGGTTTATACTTTACACCTGTTGGGTACGCTTCTGAAACAATTGATAAGACCGAAGCTATAAATACTATTACTTCGGCTAAGGAAAGCGAACAACGCTTTTATCCCAGATATGAAATAAAAAGATTAAAGAAACCTGTAGTCTTAGAACATGATAATTCAGGGATACTTGGACTTATTAACATATCGAGAGGCGGAATTGCCATTAGGCATAATAATTCATTACAGCTTGATGATATCATTCATATACATTTACTCTACGAAGATATATCAATCCATACTAACGCACGTATTGTATTCTCTAGAAATGGAATAGCCGGGGCAGAATTCATTATAGATGAAGGAACAGACACATTTAATGAGCTTCTATACCTCAACGTTAAAGTTGAAGCTGACAACGGATTGCTTGTAACGAAACTTTCAGAAGGCTAAGGGGTAAAGGAAAACCTTATACTGAAATCCTATACAGGCAAAAAATTACGAGGTCCAAAAGAACCTCGCAATCAATATTTTAAATCATCTATTATCTTAATTTTCTTCTTTGCGCGTGTTGAGCCATTCTAACTGATCTACGACCTGCACCTGCAACAGGTTGTTGTTGGCGGTTACCAATCATCTGACCAATAGTTTGTAAACTTCCGCCAAGTTGCAATAAATCATCTTTACTAAATTTACCACCCTTAAATGCAGGTTCTTTAGTAGTCGCTTTTGCAGCATCAGTGCCTT
>CAROLD010000020.1:6305-32780 GCA_949035555.1 uncultured bacterium
TTCCTGCGGCTTCAGTACCTTTTCCTGCGGCTTCAGTACCTTTTCCTGCGGCTTCAGTACCTTTTCCTGCGGCTTCTGTACCTTTTTCTGCGGCTTCTGTACCTTTTTCTGCAGCTTCAGTGCCTTTTTCAGCGGCTTCTGTACCCTTTTCTGCGGCTTCAGTGCCTTTTCCTGCTACGTCTCCAGCCTTATCACCAGTTTCGCCAACGGTTTCTGAAGTTTTTTCTCCAGCTTCTTTAGCTTTATCACCAGCTTCAGTTGCAGTGGTTTCTACGCCTTTACCAACATTTTCAACATTTTTCAATGCACTTACTTGATTTGAGAATTGTTGAGTTGCTTTTGCGGCTGAAACACCTGACATTACAGCCGCTCCGGCTGACATAAATGCTCCTGCAATATTACCTTGAGCGGCATACACTGCTGTTTTTGTAACGTTTGCCGCACATTTACCGTATTGTCCGACCATTTCAACACCTGAACCAACAGTTTCAACAACACGTCCTGCAGCTGCTGTGTATGGAATACATTGCATACCGCGTCCGATGTATTGTGTAACCTGTCCTGCTGTTACTGTATAGCCTGCAATTTCATCAACTTTGTTTGCTACATCTAAAACTTTATTAGATTCTTGTTGTGCATTTTGAACATTTTGAACATTTTGTTTTGAAACTTTTTGGTATGTTTTTGCTGTTCTTGATAATGTTCTAACTTGTTTATTTGATTTTGTTTGAATTTTCTTTAATGATACATTACCTTTTTGAATATCTTTTTGGATTGTACCAACTTTACCCAATGATGTTTGAATTTTTTGTTGAGCATCAGCTTTTTCTTCAGCAGTTGCTGTTTCAGATTGTGCAATACCAGATAATTGTTCGATTTCAGCAGTTGCTGTTTCAATTTCTTTTGCTTTATCTTCAAGCTTTTCAGCTTCTTTTTCCATTTTTTTCTGGTTTTTGTCGATTTGTTTTTGACCGGCTTTCATCTGCTTTTGAAGTTTTTTATCGTCAGCCTTCATTTTCTGATCCAAAGACTTCATTTCAGATTGAGTTTGGTTCATCTGTTGAGTGCCTTGTTCAGTTTGTTTTGTGCCGCTTGAAGTTTCTTTTGCACTGTCTTTTGCATCAGTTTTTGCAGATTCGCCATCTTTTGCTTTTTCTTCTGCTTTAGCTTCTTGATTAGCTTCAGTTTGACCTGATGCACGTTTTTGCATTTCAGACTTAACTTTACCTAATTTTTTTTCAATACCATTTTGTAAAAATCTAGGAATATCTGAATCTTTTAAATCAGATAACTGTTCTTTTAAAGAAGACAACTCAGAATCGGAAACTTGAGTTAAGTTATCAAAATCGTAATTTCCAATATCAACTTTTTTATTGTTTTCTTCTTGACCTTCTAAACCTTGAGCATTTTGAGCTTTTGCTGCGGATGAAGTTGAAGAAACATTTGAAATAGATTTAGCAGTATTTGCAGCCAAAACATTATTAGCTGATTTTGTAGCTGCTGTATTTCCTGCTCTGCCGGTTGAGCTGATTGTATTTGCGTTAGCGTTAAAGATTGAACCGTTCATAGTCATATGAGCCGGAACTTTTTTAGTCATACCAGCTTTAGCACCCTGATTACTTTTCATCAGTTTCAGAAGCTTTTGTATGTCTGTATTTTGATTTACGTTGTTAACGCTCACTCTAAGCTCTCCAAATAAAACTCTCTTATATATATAAAAACTTTTAAAATTGCGTGATTTCAGCGTTTTTGAATATATTTACAATTGTTAACATTTATAATAAATCTGATACAATTTGCCATAAAAATTTATTTTTGATAAAATAGAAAAGTAGTTTTATAAGAAATTAGGGAGACACTAATATGGATTTAATGAAGGGTAAAAAAGGTGTAATATTTGGAGTTTCAAATACACACGGTATAGCATACGGTATTGCAAAACAACTTTACGACGCAGGTGCAGAAATTGCATTCACATACGCTGGTGAAACAATGGAAAAAAGAGTTAAACCTATTGCTGAAAGCATGGGCGCAAAAATCATTATGAGCTGTGACGTTACAAAAGAAGATGAAGTAAAAGCAGTTTTTGAAGAAATTGAAAAAGTTTACGGAAAAATCGACTTCGTTGTACACGCTGTTGCATTTGCTAAAAAAGAAGATTTAATGGGCAGATTTATCGAAACTTCAAAAGACGGATGGGATACAGCATTAGGCGTAAGTGCTTATTCATTAGTAACTATCTGCCGTCACGCTGAAAAAGTCTTGAACGAAGGTGGTTCAGTTTTCGCACTTACATATCTAGGTTCAGTTCTTTCTGTACCAAGCTACAATGTAATGGGTGTTGCTAAAGCGGCATTAGAATCTGCAATGAGATTCTTAGCTGTTGACCTTGGTAAAAAAGGTGTCAGAGTTAACTGTATTTCAGCAGGACCTGTTAAAACATTAGCGTCAATGGGTATCAGCGGTTTCTCTAAAATGCTTAAAGCCGCTGTTGCAAGATCTCCTCTTGGTAGAAATGTTGCTCTGGAAGAAGTTGGTAAAGCTGGTTTATACTTAGCTTCTGATCTTTCTGCAGGCACTACAGGTGAAGTTATTTATGTTGACTGCGGATGCCACTCTGCTTACGGATCAGCTGAAGAAATGGATATTCTTGCAAACAACATTGAATTATAATTTTAACTACTTTAATAAAAAGGCTAAGTTTTTCAACTTAGCCTTTTTATTGTTTAAAAAAGTTTAAAACTTAAAATCTATAATGACTGCAAATCCAAGTCAATTTGAGTCTTCAATTCATCCATATTAGAGAATTTAATCTCAGGTCTAATCATTTTATTAAAGCAAACTTTAATTTCCTTATCATATAAATTTCCACGGAAATTCATAATATAAGTTTCTAAAGTACAAAAATCACCATTCGTGACGGTAGGCGCAACCCCAAAATTAGCAAGACCACGATAGATTTTACCATCACCTATATCAACATTAACATCATAAACCCCAAATGGAGGCTCAACAATCTCAAGCGGATAGATAATATTTGCAGTCGGATATCCGATAGTGGCACCAAGTTCTTTGCCTTTTACAACTGTACCTGAAACTTCGAATTTTCTACCTAGCATCGTGTCTGCCATAAAAACAGATCCGGATTTAATATATTGTCTGATTGTAGTAGAACTAATAACATCACCATATACGGATTGAGGCGGTGTTGCAAAATATACATAATCAAATTTGCTTTGAGAATCAGATAAAAATCTTACATTTCCTGTTTTATCTACGCCAAATCTGTGATTAAAGCCCGTTGAAATAGCTTTTGGAGAAAAGTATTTAATCAATACATCTTCTAAGTATTGCATAGGTGTCATATGACAAACATCCCCAAAATCCAATTCAATTAAATAATCTACCCCCAGAGCTTCTATATATTTATATTTATCTTCAAGGGTTAATATATATTTTGGCGAAACACCTTTAAAATAGCAGTATGGATGCTCTTTAAATGTGACAACAGCAGACTGACAGTTAAGTTCTTTCGCCGCTTCTACTGCACAATTGATAACAGCCTGATGCCCAATGTGTACGCCGTCAAAAAAGCCCAAAGCTAATGATAAATTTGGTATTTCTCTTAATTCTCTAACTATCTCCATACTACAATTATATACCAAAAATTAAAATTGTAAAAAATATTAAGGATGTAAAGTGACTAGTTAAATAGAATACCCACAATACTAGCAGACATATAGCAGGTTAAAGTTCCGCAAATTAAGGCTCTAACCCCAAGTCTTGCAAGATTTTTTCTTTGATTTGGAGCAAGTTCCCCAATACCTCCAAGTAAAATCGCAATAGAACCAAAATTTCCAAAACTACAAAGGGCAAAACTGGCAATTAAGAAAGCTTTTGGAGATAAATGGAGTGCAGGATTTGTTAAATCCATATATGCAACCATTTCATTCAATACAAGCTTAGTTCCCATCAATCCACCCACTGTAGTTGCTTCATGCAAAGGAACTCCCATGACAATTGCAAATAATGCAAAAATTTTACCTAAAATCATTTTTAATGACAAATTAGATAAGATTTCGCCTAAACCGCCAGCAACATTCATATGGAAAAGTTTAACAACAAGCATGCCAGCATGACCCAAAAACCAGTCAATCATAGAAACCAAAGCTACAAGCGCCAAAATCATAGCTATAACATTTATCGCAACCTTCATACCATCAGATGCACCTGCTGAAATTGCATCAAACACATTTACATGCTGTCTGTGTCTTTTACTCACTGAGATTTTAAAATCTTTGCTGGTTTCAGGTTCACCTGTTTCAGGATAAACAATTTTTGAAATAATAAGCGCACCCGGTGCAGCCATAACAGAAGAGGCAAGAATATATTCTGCGGGGATTCCCATACCAATGTAAATCGGCATAATTGAACCTGATATACAAGCCAAAGAGCCGGACATAGATGCCAGCAATTCAGAACGTGTTAAATTGGCAAGATATGGCTTAATCATAATTTGTGCAACAATTTGCCCCACAAAAGAGCTTGCTACATTTGATAAAGCTTCAGCTCCGCTTACATCCATAAGCTTATTCATACCTTTACCTAAAACAGCAACTACTCTCTGCATTATACCGTAATGATAAAGAATATTTACGAGCACCATCATAAATACCATTGAACAAATCATCTGAAGTGCAAATACAGTATAGCCCCCGCTAAAAAGACTTTCAAAGTGCTTATTCATAAATCCGCCAAAAACGGTTGCGCCACCTTCCTTTGCAAAGACTAGAAGTTTCTGGATAAACTGCCCGATAAATAATACTAACTTTTGACCAATTGGAACTTTAAATATAAATACAGCCAGCAAAACTTGTAATAAAAAGCCTGTACCTATAGTTTTGTAATTAATTGCCTTTTTATTATTTGACATTAAATACGCTAAACCAAATATAACAATTATCCCGAAAATTCCAATAAATCTGCTCATATTGCCCCTTAACTATTCACTATTTAATTATACAAAAAAGAAGCCTTAAAAAGACTTCTTTTGCTAAAAAATGTGATAAAAGTTAACGCAAATAAATTACATGCCACTTTTATTAAAGAAACCGATAATTTTATCAATCAAACCTACCGATTCTTCTTCGCCGGCAAAATTATCCAGCCTGTCAATTCTATCCTTTATCATTTTGTATTCAGCAGGATCTTTAACAAGTTCAAGATATTTGTTATAAATTTCTACAGCTTTGGCATTTGACTTAATTTTCTCATAGCCGCGCGCCAATTCTTTTAATGCTGCTAAATCTTTGCCATCAGCCTGTACTATTTTTTCAAGATATGAAACTTGCATTTTATAATCACCTATACCTTCTCTAAATTGAGCTAATTTATGTAATGCCTCCTTATTAGAAGGTTCTAATTTGACAATTTTTTCATAATATTCAGCAGCATGATTTGTCTCACCATTATCTGTAAGCAAAGAAGCCAAAGAGAATAATAATTCGACATCATCATCTTTAAGCTGGACAGCATTTAAGAACTCATTAATAGCGATATCAATATTTTTTCTAAGAATATTATATCTGCCCCAGTTTAAATGAGCATTAAACTCATCACCATTCTCTTCATAAACCAATGCTCTCATTTGATATGTAAGCGGGGAGTTTGGCGATAAGTTATTATATTCATCAATATATTCAAGAGCTTTCTTGAAATCCTTAGATGAATAACAATACTGAGCTTGAAGAGTATAATACTTAGGAGAATTTTTGTATTCATCCGGTAATGAATTCAATTTAGCATACGCTTCATCAATTTCTCCTAATTCCAGCATGCACTGGATTTTCAAGAGTTCGTCTTTTGTAAATTGAATTGCATTTTTTGCATCCCCGCTCTTAAGATAAACAGTTGCAAGCCCTTCATTAATTCTATCTGTATCAAAGCCTTTTTGTTTACCTCTCATAAGGGCATCAATTGCACTTGGATAAGCTTCTTCCCCTACATAAATATCAGCCAGCTGTAAAAATATTTCTTCATGCAAATTATCATATTCCATTATAAAGTTATACTCATCAATAGCTTTCAATATGTTACCCTGCTGACGATATATATTTGCAAGTGTCAAACGAGTCATTACAATTTGAGTATCATCGGTTGAAACTGCAAGAGCTTTTTTAAAGTCATTTATTGCAAAATCAAGCTTCCCTTCAATAGAATTCTTATTACCTCTATAGATGTAATATTTGTACTTATCAGTATTTTCGTAAATAGAAATCAACTGTTCATAAGCAAGAGGATTAGTTACATCGCGTTTTAAAATTTCATGATAATACCACGCAGCATCTTCTGATTTATTAAGGATAAGCGATAAATGCCCCAATCTTTCCATCAGCCCTAAATCTTCAGGATTTTGTTCAAACTCTTTTTTATATTCAGCATAAGCCTCTTCATATTGCTCGTTTGCTTCAAATTGTTCAGCCAACTGTAAACTCATATAGTTTCTCTCCTTATAAAATTACTTAATGCTCACTTATTATATCATTAAATGAGGCATTATTCAAATTAGTTAAACTCATTCTGTGCTTTCTGCATACCATTATCAAAATAATATTGAATTCCGTCAATTGCACTTTTTAATACAGGTTTTAAAGTTTCAAGCTGATCTTTGTAGAAGTTTTGCAAAACAAAGCTTTCCGCCGGCACAGGAGGCTGAGGTCCTATACCAATCTTTAAACGTGCAAAATTAGATGTTCCCAAATGTTTTATCACTGACTTAATCCCGTTATGCCCCCCATCTGAACCGGATGGTCTGAAACGCATTTTACCAAGTTCCAATGATAAATCATCATAAACAATTATGACATCTTCAATATCAATTTTGTAATAGTTCATAACTGCAATAACCGCTTCTCCTGATAAATTCATGAATGTCGTCGGCTTTATCAGCATAATATCTTCAAAACCGCTTTTGAATTTTCCAACAAAACATTTAAGTTTTTTATCTTCCTTAAATGAAACATCATTCATAATTGCCCATTTATCTACAACCATAAATCCCGCATTATGACGGGTAAAACAGTATTTATCACCAACATTACCAAGTCCGACAACCAATTTCATAAGCTTATTATCCTTCAATATTATGTGTTACTTATATTTAGTATTTTAACGTAAATAAATATTACCACCATGATATACCAACATTAAGCTTAACAAAATGATAAATAAAAAATAAATTAAGAAAAAATATGAGGTGAAAATAATGAAGAAAGAATTAACAGGCGAAAAAAGTTCACAAAAAGTAGCCAATTTTTTAGAAAAAAACTCCCTGCATAAAAAAGATTTCGCAGAAATGATAGGGGTTACACTATCGTATGTATATAACTTGATTGACGAAACAATACCATTTTCTACAAGAAGCACAACTCTTGAGCGAATTGCCACTGTAATGGATATTGAACCGGAGGAATTCGAAGAATACAAAATTCCTCAAGAACCATTAATTAAAGACGAAACAATTGAGCTTTTAAAAAGCATGCTGCGTGAAAAGAAAATGAGTATAGTTAACTTTTTAAAAGCATTTCCTCGTAAAAAGCGTATTGAAATTGTTGATATATTACGAGGAGCTTATCCTATACCAATTGATTTCAAAGAACTCCAAATGATTGGACAAATTTTAGATTTAGATAAAAATGACATCTACAACATATGGGAAGACCGTGTAAAACAGGTTCTGGAAACAAACGGAATGAATTTGAATAACAATGCAGCACTTGTAAATTCAATGTTTGAATGTGCCAGAAAATATATCGATATCTAAAAAAAAGGTTCACTTAAAGTGAACCTTTTAAATTTTTTAAAAAAGTTGTTGACAATTAAAAATGTTCTTGTTATTATGAATTCACACGGTGAACGAACCGTTAGCCAAAGGAAATATGAATAGTTAACTTGCGCTTGTAGCTCAGCAGGTAGAGCACTCCCCTTTTAAGGGATAGGTCGCGCGTTCGAATCGCGCCAAGCGCAATTTTTTATGAGTAAAGGGTTTCAGACCCTTTTTATTTTTGTTTAGTTCTAATATAAAAAATAGAGAATTGTTATAACAATTCTCTATTTTATCTTAACAATCTCTATTGCTTAATATTTATATATCATTCATTAAATCTTTAATAGAATCGTCGAGAGCCTTTTCATTTGCGACAAAACAATCTTCAGCATGTACTTTTTCCGCTTTTTTTGACTTTTGAACTAATGATTTTTGGGCTCTTTCATCTAAAATATCTTGAATGCTTTTATCAGCTGAGCGCAAATGAGAATTTAACAGCCCATTTCTACTTTTTTGAACTCCAGCTCCCTCCGGTAAAATCATTTCAACCAAATCAGAAGTAGATTTCTTTATGGATAATTTTACATCAAAGCTATTACCCCAAGAATGCAGACTTACTTTATCACGATTTCCGCATAATCTATCAAAAAATCTTCTAACTTTACTTTTAGCAAGGTTATCATACAGAATATGCATTGAACTTTCTATCATGGATGTACCTTTAAAAGCATCAAATACAATATCTACATCATACTTTTTGCAAAACTGAATTACCTCAGGATTTTTCTGAAAGGCATCAACAAGCTCTTTGCCATATTCAGGAAACTTTTTATATAATCCGCTTGTAGTTATACTTTTAATAGATGTAAACTGAGGATTTCGTTTAATTTTATAATTACTTACGTTATCTACTTGCATTATAATTTCTCCTTTTTGTTAACACATTCTTTATAAAACCCATGAATAATATTTTTTGATACTTTTATAAAGAATTAACAAAAGTTTCTATAGAATTTTCTATCACAATGGCTGTTAACGGCGCATCTTTATATTTTCCACATCCTGTATCAATACAAATCTTATCATCAAACACTTGAGGTTCATCGAATTCAGTATGTCCAAAAATAATTTTAAAGGGCAAGTCATGTTTTTGGGTATAAAATTCACGACGAATATAAACCATATCAGTCAGCTCTTGTTCATCAAGTGGAACACCTATTCTAATACCGGCATGAATAAACATATAATTGTTCTCAATTTGATAAGGCTTTAAAGAACGAAAAAAGTCCCCATGTACCTTCATTATATTCTCAAAACATCCGTAACTTTCAGCTGTCGCATCACCGCCGTAATTCCAGAATAAATAATGATAATACTCATCGGAATTTGCATGAAGCATAGCATATTCATGCGATCCAATCAGATAAACACAGCGGCAAACATCCTGCATTGAAATAAGCTTATCAACCACATCTCGTGAGTTCTTACCCCTATCAATATAATCACCCATAAAAATAATGGTATCGTCCTTCTTAGGTTGAATTTTATCTATAACTGCACAAAGTTTATCGTACTCGCCATGTATGTCTGATATACCAATTAATCTACTCATAATTATAAAGTATAATAAAAACACGTTGATTTCAAATTCCCGCCTAGCCTTATTTTACGATAGACATATTGAAAAATTTTCGCTATAATAAAATTGATGAAACGTATTATTAAGATATTTTTTATAGCTTACTTATTCTTTGCATCACTTTGTGTAAATGCGATGGACTTAAGCATAAATTTGTCCCATCAGACTAATACAATTCAATCTCTTGATAATAAAAAATCAATATACAGCGTGCAAACGGATAGTGAAAAATTCATTGTCCAATCCAATAATTTTGAAACCTCAGTATTATTCCAGAAAAAAGATAATTCAGAATTAAACTTTAAAGATTTTAAAAACGGTATAACCCCAACATCCTATCAATTCGCACAGCTTGTATCTTATGTTTATAACAAATCATTCCTTCGAGAATATGCTGACAGTAGTGAAAGAGCGTTTTTAACCGAGATTTCACCCAACGCCCCTTAATCATTTATTAAAAATTTCGATGTTCATAAGCGGATGATTATTTCCGATTATGCTATTGTGTTACGAAAAATTTTAATAAGGAGATTATAAATGGAAAACGAAATTTTTAACAATAATGAAACTGTAGATAATTCACCTAAATTAAATGCCTCATCAGGCACGGGAGTAATGGGTTCCTTGATATTCATGGTGATAATGATTATTTTTATGGCAGTACTGGCGAACTTTATGCACTAGAACAAAAAATCCCTCTTAACTGAGGGATTTTTTTATAGATAATTTGCTAAAATATTTTTCACATAATTCTGAGTTTCTTTATATGGCGGAACACCGGAATATTTATCAACCGCCCCCGGTCCTGCATTATATGCGGCAAGCGCTAAAATTACGTTTCCGTTATACTTATTTAACATAGACTTCAAATATTTCACCCCACCCTCAACATTTTGAGCTGCATTATAAGGGTCTTTGACTCCAAGAGATTTAGCGGTTGAAGGCATCAACTGCATAAGTCCCATTGCACCTGTTCTTGAAGTAGCATTCGGATTAAACCCGGACTCTTGCTTAATCAAAGCTTGAACAAGTCTTTCATCTACCCCATGCCTGCTTGCAACTTGATTTATCATTCCTAGAAGCTGAGATTTAGTTGTTACCGGCTTTGAATAATCTCTTCTCGCTTCATTAACCTCATTTATCGCATTAAGAAGCGTACTGTTCATAATACTGTTAGGGTTAATATCATCAGAGTTATTATAAATATTTCCGTTAACATTTAAAGACTGCGGATTAAGAAGCAATGAACCGAAATTTGCCTGAGTTGTACTTGATAAGACCTTTTCAAAGGACTGTACATTGTTAGCTGACGGGGGATAAATAGTATCCAGAGAGGCATTAACAGCCTGAGATTTGGGATTTATTTGACGGTTCATATTATTCACATAATTATTTATCTCGGCAGACCTTTTCATTGCCGCCGTTTTTCCGCCTGAATTCAATAATCCTTGTATCATTTCAGAGAACATGCTCTTGTACTACCTCCCATATACATTATTATTCTACTCAAATTTAGAAATTAATGTATCCTCCACATGATTTAATGATTATTAAATCAAAGTCAAGAGATTAAGATTAGATTATAAACATGCAGTCACCGTAACTAAAAAACCTGTATTTATTATCTATTGCTTCCTGATATGCTCTGAATATGAATTCTTTACCAGCCAAGGCACTCACAAGCATTAAAAGAGTAGATTTAGGCAGATGGAAGTTTGTAATCAAATTATCAATAACTTTGAACTCATATGGAGGGTAAATAAAAAGCTCCGAATGGTCATGACACTCTTTTATACAGCCGTATTTTTGATATGCAGTCTCAAGAGTTCTTACTGTAGTTGTCCCGACTGCAACAACTTTTTTGCCGTTAGTTTTTGCATTGTTTATAGCCTCTGCTGTTTCTTTAGAAATACTAAAGGTCTCAGAATGCATTTTATGGTCTAATATATTTTCACATTTGACGGGACGGAAGGTTCCTAGTCCGACGTTTAGGGTAACATATGCAATCTCAACACCTTTATCCTTTAATTTGCCGAGAATTTCTTGAGTAAAATGCAACCCTGCTGTAGGGGCGGCAACAGACCCCTCATCTTTAGCATAAACAGTTTGATATCTTTCCATATCAAATTGCGCAAGCTCTTCATTTTTTAATTTTCTCTCAATATAAGGAGGAAGCGGAATATTCCCGACTTGATGCAAAATTTCAAACAAATTACCGTCATAAATAAGCTCAACAAGCCATTCACCGTCGTCTTCCAGCCTTTTTATCGGACGAACTTTCAATTCATCCGAAATTGTAATAATAGTATCAGGCTTAACTCTTTTTGAAGGCTTAATCAAACATGACCACTTATTACCTTCTTTTGTCTCCAATAAGAAAACCTCAATTTTTGCACCTGTATCTTTTGTTCCGTATAATCTTGCAGGAAGAACTTTTGTATCATTCAGAACAAGCAAAGTATTATCATCAAGATAATCAACAATATCAAAAAAATGCTTATGTTCAATTGTTTGATTTTCTCTATTCAAGAGAAGCATTTTTGAGTTTTCACGTTTATCTGCAGGCACCTGCGCAATAAGGTCTTCCGGCAAATTATAGTCAAATTCTGATATCTTCATTTCATCTTCCTTTATATAAAACAACTCCAATTTTCAAAAAATCGGAGCTGTTTTATTTCTCGTGTTTATTTAATTATTTCTTTTCGTCAACTTTTTTGGCATTTTTTAGTTCTATGTCAGAAACTCCGTTCTTTTTTCTTTCTTCTTCAGCGTCAATTTGTTTATTGATTACAACAGTTTGAATAATTTGAATAATATTACTTGTAATTAAATACAACAGAACACCTGCAGGAATTGGAATTATCACAAAGGTTGCCATAATCATAAGCGGAATAATTGTTCCCATTGATTTTTGAAGGGCTTGTTGAGTCGGATCTGTTGATTCAGTTTTGTTCATAGACATCATAATCTTTTGAGAAACATACATAGTAATAGCAAATAAAACAATTAACAGAACAACATCCCAGTGTAAAGTTTTATTGACAGGAATAGTAGGAACAGTAGCGGTTAAAATACCGTCTTCCATTTTTTCATCACGAACAAATGTTATGGTTTCATTTTCTCTAATATTACTGTTAGTAACAGTCAAATCAGCTTTTTGAATTTTATTCAGCTGGTCAAATTTCAACTTAAAATTGTTTAGACTGACTTGAAGTTCAACATCTTTTCCGGGTTCCAGATCACCAACAATTTCTACCGCCTGATTAGGGTCTGTAACTTTTACATTTTTTATAGTTTCATTAGGCAAATATACGGTAGCAGTGTTACCTAAAATAAATTTATCACCTTTTGCAACTCCAAGAACACCGTTATCGGAAATTCCGGCAGTTGCTCTCATTGTTGTTGCTAAACTTTTAACAAACAAGAAATGCTGATCTCCTGCAACTTGAATAAACTGCGGGCTGATTAAAGCAGAATATAACAAAATGAATATCGGCATCTGGATAAGTAAAGGCAAACATCCGCCCATCGGATTAAATTTATGTTCCTTATAGAACTCCATCATTTTTTGCTGCATAACCTGCGGGTTGCTCTGGTATCTGTCCTGAATAGCTTTCATTTTTGGCTGCAAAGACTGCATCATTTTCATAGAACGCTGCTGCTGCACATTCAAATGCCACATTGCCGCTCTTACAATAATTGTAAGCAAAATAATCGCTAAACCGTAGTTTCCTACAAGGTGGGCAATTTTACTCAAAAACCAGATTGTCCATGTTATAAAATCCACTTTCTATCCCTCATCTAAAATAACTAATAATCAAGCCTGATATATCAGACAAATTGATTTTATCACGAGCATACCTATTAAGCAAGAACTTCTTTCAACTCGCTGATAACAACATCCAACGCACCTTGCTGGTCATTAAAAACAGTTTCGCAATCTTTGCAGGCTTGAATATAAAAATCATTATCCGATAATAATTTTTCGATATACTCGGAAAGTTCGGCAGGAGTTTTTACAATCTTGCCGGCGGTATTTCTTGATAAAAGCCAGTAAATATCTCTAAAGTTATGAATTGACGGTCCTGTTATGGTCGGTTTAGCATAAACTGTTGCCTCAAGCGGATTGTGCCCGCCGGTTTTATTAAAACTTCCGCCGATAAATGCAAAGTGACAAATTGAATACATTTTGCCCAATTCACCCATGGTATCCAATACAATAATATCTTTATCCTTAAAAGTATCTTCTTTGGATCTGAAACCGTAATTTAAGTCCATTGAATTTAACAACTGTATAATCTGCGGTAATCTTGTTGTGTGACGAGGTACAAGAAGCAGTTTTGTATCAGAATATTTTTGAAATTTTTCTTTAAAAATCTTCAAAATAATTTCATCTTCGCCTTTATGTGTACTGCCGGCTATAATAACTCTGTATCCGTCTTGTCCGATATCAACGGTTTCCTCAGATTTTTTTACATCGAATTTCAAGTTTTTCATAACAGAAGTTCTTTCAACCGGTGCACCGATAGAAACAAGTTTATTCATATCAATCTCACTCTGGGTAAGAATTTTTGTATATTTAGTTAAAACCAGCTTGAAAAAATGTCTGAATATTCTGTAAATTTTGTATGTTGAATCTGACATTCTGCCGTTTATGCAGTATAACTTAATATTTTTCATCTTACAGGTTACGGAAAATATCGGCCAGAGTTCGGTTTCTGCAATTAAAACAACGGTCGGATTAATCTTCTTTAAGAAGGCATGAACACTGTAAGGTATATCAAACGGGAAATAGGTTATAAAATCTGCAATATCTTTAAATTTTTTCAATGCAATTTCCTGCCCTGTTTTTGTTCCTGTTGTAACAACAATTTTATAGTCAGGAAATTCTTCTTTAGTTTTTTTAATCAAATTTTCCAGTGCAATTACTTCCCCCACTGAAACACCGTGATACATTATAACTTTATCGCCAAGATTAGGATTTTTAAAAAAGCCTAATTTTTCTCTCCAGCCATAAAGGAATTTACCGTTAAACACACGCACAATGTAGTAAAACGGAAGTAAAATAATAAATACAATTGTAGAAACAAGCCCGTATAAAAATAGTTCACTAAACATTGAAACTACAATTAAAACCAGCAATATTAAAATAATAGAATATGTAATCATAATAAAAAATTATACAACAAATAATATAACATGTTGACAATATACACAAAAATTTATAAAATCGGATTATGGCAATTGTGTATTTAAGCTTAGGTTCAAATAAAGGTGATCGTATCGGCTATGTCCAGCAGGCGGCAAGTTTACTGGGATTAGACGAAGGGATAACTATTGTCAGAACATCAGCATTTTACGAAACTGAGCCGTGGAATATGTATACTCAAACATGGTTTGTTAACGCTATTGTTGAAATAAAAACAAAATATACCCCGTTAGGACTTCTGCAAGTATGTCAGAGAATCGAAAACCAGCTCGGACGAGAACACAAAAACACAAATGACTACGAAGACAGAACTATTGATATAGATATACTGTTCTATAACAAAGATATTATACAGGAAGAAAACTTAACCATTCCGCATAAATATATGCATTTACGCGCATTTACACTTGTTCCTATGATGGAATTAAATGCAGATTTTGTACACCCTGTGTTACAAAAAAGCATTGTTGAAATGCATAATGACCTTAAAAACCCTGAAATGGTATTTTTATATGGCACCAGAGTCGATTTCTAGGCGGGGGTAAATGTAGAGTGAAAACTGTAGCAATAATTGGTGCCGGACCTGCAGGCTGTATTTGTGCAAACCTTTTACAGGATAAATTTGACGTAACCATTTTTGATAAAGGAAAATTTTTACGCACAATTCTTCCAACAGGCGGCGGGCGCTGTAACCTTGCACATGCAGAATATGATTTCAAAGAGCTTGCAAAAAATTATCCGCGCGGTGAAAAGTTTTTGTACTCAGTATTTTCCAAATTCGGAACAGCTGACACCATTGATTTTTTTGAAAGTATAGGAATTAAAACCTACACACAAGATGATAACAGGATTTTTCCAACATCAAATTCGGCGCAAGAGGTTAGAGAAAAGGTTCTCAAAAGTCTTTCTAAATGCCATTTTATTAAAGAAGGCGTAAATAAAATTCAGTCATTAGAAAACGGCTGGAAAATTCAAACAGAAAAAAGTTTATATGCATTTGATTGCGTTGTGATTGCAATAGGCGGGCATGCCGGATTTGACATATTAAAAGAACTTGATATAACTATTATACAGCCGACACAGGCTCTTGTCGCACTGACAACAAAAGAAGATTTTTCAAGTATATCAGGAGTTGCAATCAAAGATATTTTATTTACTCATAAAGGGGTTTCGGGACCTGCAATTTATAAAATATCCTCTTTACGCGCGCGTGATGAATTCCCGTACAAACTGTCACTAAATCTTGTTGATAACCTTGATTTACAACCGCTTTTAGACACTAATCCTCATAAAGAAATAAAAAACTTGCTGGGACAAATCGTGCCAAAATCATTTGCCGAATGGCTTTTAAAAAATCTTGATATAACTCCTGATACACCCTGTCACCAAATCAATGGAAAAAATCGCGACAGCATAGTTAATTCGCTATTAAATTTCGAAATAACCGTAACTGGAAAAGTACCTGATGGTGAAGTCGTAACTTGCGGCGGAGTTGATTTAAAAGGGATAAATGCAAAGACATTAGAAAGCAAACAATACAGCGGGCTTTATTTTTGCGGTGAAGTTCTGGATATTGACGGGTTTTGCGGAGGATTTAACCTGCAAAACTGCTGGTCCACAGGCTATATCGCAGCTCAAAGTATAATTAATATGTTTATACTATAATAATATTGTTAGTAGAGTTAGAGGGGCCCACCTCGGGGTAAATTGTTCTTTCAAGTGTTATTGACTGAACCGAAAATTTACCGTAACCATAAGGGCAGAAAGAAGAAAAATGGAAAAGAACAACGAAACATTGAGTATCTTAAGACACTCAACTTCACACATCATGGCACAAGCCGTTCAAAGCCTGTTCCCATCTGCAAAGTTAGCAATAGGACCGGCAACAGCTGACGGTTTTTACTACGACTTTGATTTAACAGACGGGCATGCTTTCACAGAAGATGACCTCGCTAAAATTGAAGAAAAAATGAAAGAAATTATTAAACAAAATCTTACATTTGAAAAATATGAAATCCCTGATGTTGAAGCGCAAATTAAAGCATTCAAAGATGAAGGCGAAATCTACAAAGCTGAACTTTTGGAAGAACACAAAAACGATAATCCGACTTTGTACATTACAAAAGATAAAGACGGAAACGCTTTATTTAATGACCTTTGTGCAGGTCCTCACCTTCCAAATACATCATATATTAAAGCAAATGCAGTTAAATTATTAAAAGTTGCAGGTGCATACTGGCGCGGCAACGAAAACAACAAAATGCTTCAAAGAATTTATGCAACTGCATATTGGAATAAAGAAGACTTACAAGCTTATTTAACATTCATTGAAGAAGCAGAAAAACGTGACCACAGAAAACTCGGTACAAAATTAGATTTATTTTCAACAAGAGAAGAATTAGGCGGCGGGCTTGTTTTATGGCACCCTAATCTTGCAACTGTAAGAGAACAAATCGAAAATTACTGGAGAGAAGAACACAGAAAACGCGGTTATGTTATCGTTCAAACTCCTCAAATCGCTAAATCTAAATTGTGGGAAATCTCAGGTCACATGGATCACTACAAAGAAAATATGTTCTTTGTTCAAAAAGATGAAGATTCAGATGAACAATTTGTAGTTAAACCTATGAACTGTCCGTTCCATATTCTGATTTACCAAGCAAACAGATATTCTTACCGCTCACTTCCATTACGTATGGCTGAACTTGGTACTGTTTATCGTAAAGAAAAATCAGGAGCATTATCAGGGCTAACCCGTGTTCAAGGCTTCACTCAAGACGATGCACACATATTCTGTACTCCGGAACAATTAGTTGATGAAATTAATGCAATTATCGATTTTGTAGCTGACACAATGGCAATCTTCAATATGGAATTTGAAGTTGAGCTTTCCACAAGACCTGAAAGCTTTGTCGGTGAAATTGAAAACTGGGATAGAGCCGAAGCAGGTTTAAAAGAAGCTATGGACAGACGAGGAATGAGCTATGAAATTAATGAAGGCGACGGCGCATTCTACGGTCCTAAAATTGACTTCAAAATTAAAGACGCAATCGGCAGAACTTGGCAGTGTGCTACAATTCAGTTAGACTTTAACCTTCCTGCAAGATTTGACATCAAATATCAGGATAAAGACGGTCAATTGAAAACCCCGATTATGCTTCACCGTGTAATTTTCGGTTCAATGGAACGTTTCCATGGAATTTTAATTGAACATTACGCAGGCGCATTCCCGACTTGGCTTGCACCAACTCAAGTAAACATCGTTCCGATATCTAACGAAAAACACGTTGATTTCGCCGAACAAGTTTACAAAAAAATGCGCGAAGCCGGTATCAGAGCTAATCTGGACGACCGCTCAGAAAGTATGAATTACAAAATCAGAGAAAGTCTTCAGGATAAGAAAATCCCTTACGTTTGTGTAATCGGAGACAAGGAAATTGAAGCAAACTCTGTTGCGGTAAGAGCAAGAGGTATTGGTCAAGTAGGAACCTTTACGGTTGACGAATTCATAGAAAAAATCAGTTCCGAAATTCAATCCCGAGCAAATTCATCTTTTGCAAAAACTGAATAATTATAAATCGCCCTGATTTAAAAAATCAGGGCGATTTTATTTTATATATCTTAGTCTTTCTTCGGCGGACCGTCAGGAGAAATCTTTTCTTTCCAGGCTTTAATTATTTTCGATTTAATAGTTTCTCTGTCTTTTGGCGAATATTTTTCAAAATTCCTCGGGATATGAATATAATTCCATGCCGCACGAATATGTTCTTCCGTGTCTATAGGATATTTATTATTAAAATTATCCGCAAATTCTACATTACCGTATTCTTTTATACCGCGATTTTTATTAATATCTTCTCGTTTTTGCATAAATAAATTTTATTATATTTTTATAAATTTATTTATTCTCTATTATGGCTAAATAAAAAAGCTTCTCCGCGCTCGGTTCACTGGCGTTCGAATCAGATTTAACTACGTCCGATAAGTTCTCGTAAAATTTACACATATAAAAAAGAGGATTAGGAAAATCCTATCCTCTTTTTACTTGGGCGTGAAGAGACTCGAACTCCCACGCGTTAGCACTAGTTCCTAAGACTAGCGTGTCTACCATTCCACCACACGCCCAAGCGCTCGGTGTATATATAATTTATTATAAGAATGAGTAAATGTCAAGCCAAAATTATAATATTTCATTACTATAAGAATTTGTAAATAAGTAATATTTATGAGATAATTTGTAATATATAGATTTAGTTGATTAGGAAAGAGCTTATGGAATATAAATTAAAAGACACATCGTCAAAAGATGCTTTCAGATATGGATATTTAACCAAGAAAATTTTACCGTTTATTAAACCTCATACTGGCAGAATTCTTTTAAATATGCTCATTGCAGTTCCGCTTGGATTATTGGACAGTGTTGTGGCTTTCGCGCTGAAACCATACATGGATTGTGTAATAAATGGTAAATCATGGAACTTTTTTGGTGTAACTGTTGAACAAAACACACTGGCTCTTGCTATTCCGTTTGGTATTATACTGTTTGCTATAGTTCAGGGTGTTTTAAAATACTCTAATAACTACTTAACAGACTGGACAGGTAACAAAATTTCAAATGCTCTAAAAGTCGAATTATTTAGAAAGTTAACCTCGTTAGACCCGAAATTTTATGATTTAAACTCTTCAGGATTAGTTTTAACAAGATTTTTGACTGATCCTGAAACAGCATCCAAAAACATTATAAATACAATTAAAAACTTCATTATGACAAGTTTTGGAATTGTAGGACTTGTTGGAGTACTGTTATACAACTCCTGGAAACTCGCAATTATTGGCGTAACAATTATGGCAATTGCAATTACACCGGTTACACTTATCAGAAAAAAAATAAAAAAAGTTTCTAACGCTAATATGGTTGTCGGCGGAGATATGACAACTAACTTTAATGAAACTTTTGCCGGCAACAAAATTATGACCGCATATAATCTCCAACAGCTGCAAAACGAAAAGTTTGAAACACAAATTAAGCGCCAGTTTGATTTAACCATTTCATTAACAAAACGTGTTGGCTGGATGTCTCCGATTATGCACTTTGTATGTTCAATAGGGGTTGCTCTTGTTATGTTTTACGGCAATCACCTGATTATATCAGGACAAATGACTGCCGGAAGCTTCGCTTCATTTGTAACTTCATTGTTACTATTATACAAACCTGTTAAAAATCTCGGCGGGACATTGACTGACTTACAAACAACCTTTGTAGCCTTAGGCAGAGTTTTTGAATTATTCGATTTAGTTCCGCATATAAAAAATATAGAAAATGCTAAACATATGAACGGCTTAAATTCAAGCATCGAGTTTGAAAATGTTTATTTTGAATACGAAGAAAATGTTCCTGTGCTTAAAAATTTCAGCCTTCACGTAAATAAAGGAGAAACCATAGCACTTGTCGGAAACTCCGGCGGCGGAAAAAGTACAACGGTCAACCTTTTACCAAGATTTTATGATGTCAATAAAGGTAATATAAAATTTGACGGCATTGATATAAGAAACTTAGAAATAGACTCATTAAGAAACAATATTTCTTTTGTATTTCAAGACAACTTCTTATTCTCTGGTACAATTAAAGAAAACATTTTAATGGGACGAAAAAATGCGTCAGTTGAGGAAATTCAAAATGTTATAAAAATGGCACATCTCGATGAATTTTTAAGCACACTTGAAAACGGAATTGATACATATGTAGGCGAACGCGGAACTTCTTTATCCGGCGGTCAAAGACAAAGGGTTGCGATTGCGCGTGCAATGATTAAAAATGCTCCTATTGTTATTCTGGATGAAGCCACATCCGCTCTTGATAACGAATCAGAAGCTATTGTTCAAAAAGCTCTGGATAACTTGATGCAAAATAAAACAGTTTTTGTTATTGCACACAGATTATCTACAATTAATAATGCTGACAGAATTGCTGTAATAAACGAAGGTGAACTTGTTGAACTTGGAACACACGAAGAACTGATGAATATACCGCAAGGAAGCTATAAGCACCTTTATGACATGCAATTTAAAAATCAGGAGGTAACAGTTTAATGAAAAACATTATAATTACCAAATGGATTGAACCTTACAAACTTCTTGAAACCATAAAAGAAAATTATACATATCAAGACTTTACATTTGACACCATATCTAAGACTATGGAAAAGAAAAAATTTTTTAAAGCTATGGACCATTCTGCAAATTCAATAGGTTTATATATGAAAAATGTAAATAAATATTATTTATTTACCGGCAATAATGAAATTGATATATGGTCAAAATTGCTCGCAACATTCGGCTTTTCTGACGATGATTATATTATTACGGAAGATAGCGAAAAACCCTTTGTTATGGTGGATATGGGAACAGCTGAAGCTGGAATAATTATTCCTTAATAAATTTTCAAATTCAGGCAATTTTTCTACTCAAAAATACTTTATATAAATATAGGGGAAATATAAAGTACGGGGAAAAGTAGAATTGTTTACATTCAATAGTCCGATAACATACAATACCGATGTAGGCTCACTTGCACTAAATTATTTTATGGGCATAACACAAGGCTGTCAACCGTACTATAATAGTCCGTTTAACAGTTTTAACATCAATTCGTTATACACATTAGGGAATGGATTTTTTCAACCTTACCAGAATTACGGATATTCAGGCTGGAATATTTTCCAAACGCCTGACTGGTGTAACTGGCAAGGGGTAAATAATACAAACAAAACTTACTATAACAATTACAATAATTTCCAGAACATATTCAAATTGGGTGAGAATATCTATTCGAAAACTTCTTATGTATCTGCCCCAAACAAAACAAATAGAGTTCAAAAAACAGATAAATCTGTCCAAAAAGTTACTGAAAAAACAACAACACCATCTTCTGGTGATGCAACATTAGGGGCAAAATTCCTTAATAACGCAAACAAATATATGGGTATAAATGAAGCTGACGGGTCATGGCGAAAGATTTCCAATCATCCTGAGTGGTGCGCGGATTTTGTCTATCACGTAGTTGATGAAACATACAAACAGCAAGGGAAACCTGTTCCTGATGGCTTACAGAAAGAACTGCCGCCCAACCAACTCAACCACAGAGTAGAAGACCTTAAACAATGGGCAATTGCAAATGGAACATTCTTTGAAACTGCAAACAAAGCAAATAAAGGTAAACTCATTGCTCAAAACGTAAAAGAAGGCGACATCTTAATACTGCGAGAAGATGGAGCTTCGCATACAGGTTTTGTTACTAAAGTAAATGAAGACGGAAGCTTTAAAACCATTGAAGGCAACCGCAATGATAAGGTCTGCACCGCAACTTACAGCCCTAATTATCACGAAATCAGCGGATTTGTTCAACTAACGTAATAATTTGAGCTTCTAAATCGTCCAGACTTGAATTATTATAAATTACCCAATCCGCTTTTTGGACCTTCTCCTCTTGTGAAAGCTGGGCATTCATACGGGTTTTAGCATACTCAACAGTATAATTATTGCGTTTTATTAAACGCAACAGACGAATTTCATCATCGGCATAAATAAATAAAATTTTGTCAAATAAATCATCCATTCCAGCTTCAAACAAAAGCGGTATTGAAACAAAGACAATATCTTCAACCGAGTGCAAGTTAAAAAACTCGTTTATTTTATCTCGAATTTGCGGATGTAAAATGTTTTCAAGCATAGTTTTCAAGTTTTTATCATAAAAAACAACCTTTCCCAGCTTTTTTCTTGAAATCTTGCCCTTATCCAATATATCGTAACCTGCAAAGGCATTTAACACTGAACTATTGTCTTCTAGCAGGTCATGTGCAAATTCATCAGTATCTGCAATTGAAAAACCCTTCATTTTTAAAATATTTTCCACAGCAGATTTTCCACTGGCAATATTCCCTGCTATTGCAACTTTAAGCATTTTTCTTTGCAATCCTGTTTAAAAAGTTACGAAGTTCCTTAATCTGTTGAGGTTTTATAGGTTTTACATCGCCGCGTTTCAACCCGTCAAGATTAAGTGTTGCATGCTGGATACGTTTCAATGTTAGAACTTCAAACCCGAGATACTCAAACATTTTTCTAATTTGTCTGTTCATTCCCTGATATAGCAAAACTTCCATTACGGTATGGTTGCTGTCAACATCCAGCACGTCAACTTCAGCATATGCAATTTTACCTTTTTCAATCTCAATACCCTTATACATTTTATCTATATCGTTTTGGGAAATTTTTCCATTAATTGATACCCTGTATAGTTTTGGAACTTTTACGGAAGGATGGGTTAATTCATTTATTAAATCGCCATCGTTAGTCAAAATAATAAGTCCGGTTGAATCTTTATCCAACCTGCCCACAGGTTTCAAATGATGTAAATTCTTTGGTATCAGATCATAAATAGTTTTTCTGTCTTTCTCATCATCAGCAGTCGTAATATACCCAGCAGGTTTATAAAATCTATAATACTCATGCTTCACAGGGTGAATAAGTTTACCATTAACAAAGACTTTATCTTTAAGTTGAACAGAGAAACCGAGTTCGGTAATCTTTTTACCGTTAACCATAACTGCGCCGCTTTCAATCAGTTCATCAGCTTGGCGGCGGGAACATAAACCTGATGACGCTATGTATTTATTTAAACGAGTGCCGGACATTTTATTGCCTCTTCAAAAGATTTTGCTATAACATCAGGCATTTTGCGGTATAACTTTCCATCTTCATGAATAGCTACAACAACTACTTCAGCCTCAATAAAAGTTTTTCCGGTTTCTTTAGACTTTATACATTGCTTAAATGTTACGGTAAAACCTTTAAATTCAGATATTTCAGTTACAATAACCAGAATATCTTCCATTTTTGCAGAAGCTTTGTATTTAAGATTTATATTAACAACGGGAAGAACTATGTCTTGAGCCGTAAGTTCTGCAATACTGTGCCCCATCATTGCACAGAGTTCAACTCTGCCCATTTCAAGCCATCTCAAATACGAGCCGTGCCAGACAACACCATATGCATCGGTGTCTGAATAAAATACTTTTTGTTCAAATATATGTTTCATATCTGAATTATACCATTAAAATTATATTTTTATGTATAATGAAATTATGGATAAAAAAATTTCAGAAAAAGTTATAAACCGTTTAACCTTGTATCATTGCATTTTGCAGGATTTTATTGACAAAAAACAGGAATATATTTCAAGTAAACAAATCGCAACACTTTTACGAATTGATGACTCTCAAGTGAGAAAAGATATTAATTTGCTTAATAATTCAGGTAAATCAAGAGTTGGGTATATTGTTAAAGAGCTTAAAAAATCAATTGAAAGTACGCTTGGGTTTAGAAAAACAAAAAATGCGTATATAATTGGTGCCGGAAATCTTGGAATGGCACTTGCAAAATATGATAATTTCACCAGCTACGGTTTAAATATTATCAATCTTTTTGATAATGACACAACAAAAATAGGAAAAAAAGTTAACAGCAAAACAATACTTGATATAAAAGATCTACCAACGTTAAGTCAACAGCAAGATATTGATATTGCAATATTAACAGTACCTGGCAAATATGCACAATCAACTGCTGATTATCTGGTAAAATCAAACATTAAATACATATGGAATTTTACCCCTACAGTTCTTGATGTTCCGGCTGAGGTACAAGTTTGGAATGAAAACCTCATGGGTAACTTTTTGCAATTCACTTATTGCATATAACTTCACAAAATTAAGCATATGAAATTACATAGAACATTACAAATAAGGTTTTTATAATTTTTCAGAAGTATTATTCAGAAATATATTTTTTTGAACTGGAGATGTATTAATTTTATAAATATGTTTCAAACCAATTAAAGTTAAATTAGGATTGACATGGTTAAATGGCCTTTTTAAATAATTAGCAATCAAACCGCAATAGCCACCGGTAGCTACGACCATAGCCTTTTCGCCAAGCTCTTTTTCACATTGAGCCACAAGTCCGTCAACCATACAAGCTGTACCGCGGATTACACCTGATAAAATTGCATCAGTTGTATTATGCCCTATTGCAGCTTTTGAAATTGATACATCTATCTTTGGGAGTTTTGAAGTGGAACTTTTAAGACACTTCATTTGAGTATTGATTCCCGGAGCAATAACACCACCCAGAAACTCTTTTTTAGAATTTATTATATCAAATGAGGTTGCTGTTCCAAAATCGATAACAATTACGGCACCTTTATATAATATTGATGCTGCAACAGCATTCGCAAGACGATCAGCACCAACTTCACGCGGATTATCAGTTCGAACTTTAATACCTAAATTGATATCAGAAGCCACAAATACGGATTTTATACCAAAAACATTATCTACGGCTCTTTTAAACTTAATGTTTAGCTCTTCGACAACCGAAGCGATAACACATCCGCTGATAGAATAATCTTTAAACAACGATTTTAAAAGAATTTCATACTCTTCACCTGACAAATCTTTATCAGAAGCAAGCCTGAACTCATTTATATATTTATCATTATCAAATAACCCTAGGGTAATATTTGTATTTCCGATATCTGCTGTTAATAACATAATAGAATAGTCCTCACATATCTGAAGACTATTCTATTACAAACATAGTTTACGTGCAAAATTTAATCTATTGAATTTCGCCGGCAGCTGTTCTATGTGATGCCGCAGAAGCCGAAAGATTTGGATCAAATACACAATTTGGCTGCCCGTTAGAAAGAATGCCTTGTTTTCTAAGCATTTTTTTAGGGTCAAAATTGCCGTTACTTATATCACGTGCAGTATTATCAACTGCTTTAAAAAAATTTCCGATTGCATCAACGCTCATAATATTATCCTCCAGGTCATAATCTTTTATTACTTATATAAAGTATTTTTTCAGAATAAAAATGCACAAATCTGAAAATATTGTTACATTTCGTAATATAATTCAAATTCTCATTATAATCTTGACAAAAAATTATGAGCATATAGAATTATAGATATCGTAGAATACTAAATTAAAGTAGTATATAGTAGACAAAAAAGAAGGAGATTAATCTCATGGCACGTGAAAAGTATGAACGTACGAAACCGCACGTTAACGTAGGTACAATCGGCCACGTTGACCACGGTAAAACTACATTAACAGCAGCAATTACCGGTACATTAGCAGCAGCTGGTAAAGCAGATGCTAAAAAATTCGATGAAATCGATGCTGCTCCAGAAGAAAAAGCAAGAGGTATTACCATCTCTACAGCTCACGTTGAATATGAAACAGATTCAAGACACTACGCTCACGTTGACTGCCCAGGCCACGCTGACTATGTTAAAAACATGATTACAGGTGCTGCTCAAATGGACGGTGCAATTCTTGTAGTTGCAGCTACTGATGGTGCTATGCCTCAAACTCGTGAACACATTCTACTTGCTCGCCAAGTTGGTGTTCCTAACCTTGTTGTATTCTTAAACAAATGCGATATGGTTGATGATCCAGAATTATTAGAATTAGTAGAAATGGAAGTTAGAGAACTTCTTTCTTCTTACGAATTCGATGGCGACAACATCCCATTCATCCACGGTTCAGCTTTAAAAGCTTTAGAAGCAGTTCAAGCTAACCCTTCAGTTACTCGTGATGATAATGAATGGACAGCTAAAATCTGGGATTTGATGGATGCTTTAGATTCTTACTTCCCAGAACCAGAAAGAGAATTGGATAAACCATTCTTGATGCCTGTTGAAGACGTATTCTCAATCACAGGTCGTGGTACAGTTGCTA
>CAROLD010000021.1 GCA_949035555.1 uncultured bacterium
TATTCATAATATTCTACCGAATATATTATCGGCATTCTTAATTTCCATCTTTAGGGATTCTGTTATTATCGTTACAAATTTAAATATTATATATCCTTATAGATACATTATAACATATTTTATTAATCTTGCAAGTGTTTATCTAAAAACTATTTCTCGTGAGCACTCAACTGTGAAGAAACTTCGGCTACAATTCTTGCAATGTCGGCACCGCCAATTGAGACTTCTAATATTAATGGGGCATATATAAGTACAGTTTCTTTATATGACATTGTTTCGGTATCGATAATATTAAATTCAATAAAATCCTCGCCGGCATAAATAAGTTTTCCATACTCTCCGCCAGTGCCCATCTTATAAACAAATATTGATTTTCGTATTCTTTAAGCTTCTCTTGTAAATTCATTAATACACCTAAACCCTTACATTATCATAATAATTATATTTCATCCAATGTCAAAAGATTATACAATAAAACTTTTTAAAGAACCGTCCTGATGGTATAAACCGCCGCCGCATACAGTTTCTACAACTTTCAAAACAACTTCACGCGGAGCATCAATCTGGTTCAGAGTAAATTCCTGACCGGTATGTTTGATTTTAAATATACACTTTTGGTTAGAATCTGCCGGAACATACAAAGATGCAATTTCGTTCTCCAAAAGCTTTGCCATTTCATCGTCACGATCTTTTGCATCTTTTATTATATCATTATAATTCCCGCGAATAGCAATAATACGGTTAGAGAAAATATGTCTTCCATCTTCTCTAAAAAGTGCCTGCGGTTTAAAATTACAGCGAGTGGTAAAACTGAAATTATGCCATAGGATATTTATTACAGCTACTGATTTCAAAGAATCAGCTTCTGTATATATATTCTGAGCAGTTACACCGCGTGAAGAGAATGATTGTTTTAAATTATTAGAAACCAAATCAAGGCAGTCAATCATTCTTGAAAAAATATCATTGGTGTTCACTGTCGAATGCTGATAATCCAAAAATTGCTTGTACATATGAGAAGAAACAAGCTCAACACGTTCTTGAATAACGATATCTTTCTTTGTTGCTGTTTCTGAATTATCAAAACTTTCAAAATTATTTAGCAATTTTTGTATCCTTTTTTATATCATATTTTTAGAATAAACATGTTTTCTTGTAAAGATTATATATATTTTTTTTACAAAAAGGAATACTTATTCGGGGTTATTTACAAATATTATTATTTGATACAAAATTTTAAACTTCAATAAACAAACGGCGACCTACAATATTTTGTTTACCGTTATAATAACCTGCAAAATATCCGCCTTTGACGGGCTTATTTTGAGCATAAAATCTTGATGAATAGCTATTACCGTTATAATTGACAAACGGATTGTTACTATAGGGATTTGTAGTTGTTGATTGACGTACAACAGGAGACGTTGTATTTACACCTGATGGTGCCTGAAACACATTTGATAAAAAATTTACTAAACCTGCCATTAAATTATAACCTCTCTACTTGTTGTAGTTTTTAATAATAAATCTTATGTTGTCATTATTATAACATAGCAAATATAAAAATTTTAAAATAACTTAACAAAAATCATACATTTTGTGTAGTATAATCATTCTATGACTGAAGACAAAAAGAAAAATATATTTATAATTGGACAAGGTGCTGCGGCATCCGCGCTTGCGAAAAAATTAAAACAAAATGCAGAAATTGGACAAATATATATAACTTACGGTAACAGTGTTATTTCGGAAGACTTTAAAAATATTGATATCAGAGAAGATGATTTAACAGGACTGTTAAAATTTGCACTGGAAGCAGAAATTGATTTAACAATACCAATCTCGAAAAAGACATTACGTGCAGATGTAGTCTCATTTTTTCAGTCAAACGGACAAAATATCTTCGGTCCGGCAAAAGAAGCCTGCAATATCGCCATTAATAACGGCGCCGGTAAAAAATTTTTATATAAAATTCATGCACAGACTTCAAAATTCGGAATTTTTGATAAAATTCAACAGGCAGAAGACTTTTTGAAATCTGCAAATTATCCTGTAACAATCAAATGCAGAGAATATTCAGATATCACAAAAGATCGGCTTGTCTGCCCGACAATAAGTCTTGCCTCAGAATATCTTTCAACCTTGTTTTCAAAAAACGAAACAGATATTCTTATTGAAGAATTTACATTTGGCAGAAACTTTACAATATACTTTGTAACTGACGGTTACAGCGCAGTTCCGTTAACTTCGGTTGCTAACTACAAATTTACACAGGACGGTGACGGAGGAGTTTCAACAAACGGTATCGGCTGTTTTGCACCTGATTACAAGATATCTGATGTTGTTATACAAAGAGTTGAAAACATTGTTCGCAATACCCTTGTCTCTTTAGAGAAAAAAGGTGAACCGTATGTAGGAATTCTAGGGCTTGAATGTATCCTTACAGGAGAAGATAAATTTTTTGTTTCAGAGTTTAAACCGTTCTTGCAAGAACACGATGCAGCTACAGTTCTAAATATGTGCGAAGATAATCTTTTGGAAATATTTACAGCCTGTGTTAACGGACTTTTTGCAGATGAATACGAAACTATCAAAATGAACGGGTTATCATCTGTTTCTGCAGTTGTATTATCAAGACTTGCGGATAAAGAAATTAAAGGTCTTGATGCAATTGATGATATTGAAAATATTAATTACATAAACGCACTAAAAAAAGACAATCGAATATTTACAACAAACAAAGGGGCGGTATTTACACTTACCAGAAGTGCATCAACTTTATCCCGCGCAAAAGAATATTTGTATGACGACCTGTCTCAAATCGATTTTGAAGGCATCAAATACAGAAAAGATATTGCTGAAATAAATCCTAACCTGCTTTATTAACTTTTTGAGCCAGAGTTTGGATTGTTGAAAGAATAGCATCATAATTTGCCATTCCCAGCTGAAGAACAGGTTGTAAAACATAATTATTGCTATAATAGCAATAGCAATTTTACATATTTTCATATTTACCCCATTGTAGATGTTGAAATTTTATAATTTATCATTAGATAAATGGTATGGCGTTTAATAATACAAAAAATTATTATGAAATACTGGGTGTAACAGTTGATTCTTCATCTGCGGAAATTAAGTCCGCGTATCGCAAACTTGCAAGAAAATATCATCCTGATATTAATAAAGAGACAGACGCTATCGAAAAATTTAAAGATATCACAGAAGCTTACGAAACTCTTTCCGATGAAAAAGAAAGAGAACAATATAATACACTCAAAGGCTTTTTTAGAACAGAGCAAACAACGACATCTTCACAAAAAGCCGAAGAGACCTATCGTGAAGCGCAGTCTAAAAGTACCAAATATCAATCGAAGTTTGAGGATTGTACACCTGAAAAAGTGCAGAAAAAAAACGATAAATCTATTATAAAAACTCTAAAATACTGGTGTGCAAAACTAAAAAAACACAAACGAACCAAAGATAACCAAAAACCTAAAAAAGGCGATAATATTACAACAGATATTGCAATTACCCCTGACGAGGTAATAACAGGAAGCAAGCGAATAATAAATATCCGTACGACATTAACATGCCCGAAATGTTTCGGACACAGGTTTGTAAACGGCGGAAAATGTTCGGAATGCGGCGGTAAAGGCGATATAACACGAACCAAAAAGATAACAGTAACAATTCCGAAAGGAGTAAAAGACGGTGCAAAACTCCGCCTGAAAGGTGAAGGCGCATCAGGTAAAAATGGAGGAGCCGCAGGAGATTTGTACATAAATATCAAAATTGAAACAAAAACTCAGGTTCATTTTGATAAGCTGAATATTTATTACACAGTTCCGATTACGCCGTACGAAGCGGCGCTTGGGGAAGAAATAACCATCCCGACTTTTGACGGAAAAATAAAATTAAAACTTCCGCCAAACACCTGTTCAGGACAAAAATTCCGTATTGCTAATCAAGGAATTAAGAAAAACGGTAAAATCGGCGATTTAATTATTTGCGTAAGTATTGAATTTTCTCATGATTTGTCAGAAGATGAAGTTAAGCTCTACGAAAAGCTTAAAAATTTGTCAAAAGATGATGTGAGAAAGAATTTTGGATATGGAAACTAAGATTAACGAAATATTTTCTTCAATTCAGGGAGAAGGTCCTGTTGTAGGATATAAACAGCTGTTTATCAGATTTTGCGGATGCAACCTTAAATGTGCATATTGTGATACCGAATTTGCACAGGGTGAAACTTATACCCCGCAGAAATTATACGAAAAAATAAACTCGGAACACAATCTTAAAACATTTCACTCAATTTCACTAACCGGCGGCGAACCCTTATTATCCTCAGAGTTTTTGAAAGAATTTTTGCCATTAGTAAAAGGGCAAACCAAAATTTATCTTGAAACAAATGCTACCCTTTCTGACAAACTTTTAGAAGTTAAAGAGCTTATTGATATAGTTGCGGCTGATATTAAACTTCCGTCTGCCACAGGCAACGACACCATTGACCAGCACAGAAAATTTTTCAAAAACTGCGGCAGCACAGAAACTTTTGCAAAAATAGTATTTGATAAGAACATCAGAGAACAAGAAATCGAAGTATGCTGTAAACTTGGCTCAGAGTTTAATATTGAACTTATACTTCAGCCCAAAATGGGGGTTGACGGTAAAATGTGCGTCTCCTCAGAATTTTGCAATGAAATCTTAGATAAATTCACGACAATTTATCCGAATGTCCGTCTAATACCGCAGGTACATAAATTTTTGGATGTAAGATAATTATTTTGAAGGTTCTTGAACAGATTCAATTTCAAAAAGCTTATTAGCAGTATCCAAATCTTGATTTGCGCTTTCATACTCACCTGCGGCGAGTTTTAAACTTGCACGCATCAAATATGCTGAAGGTAATTTCGGATTGATTTCAATAGCTTTGTTAAAATCAGCAATAGCACCGTCTGCATCCATCAATTCAGAACGACATATACCGCGCATTACAAGATAAGTTGTCTCATTAGGATTTATTTCAAGCGCCTTATTCAAATCTTTTAAAGCCTCCTGTTTTCTGCCTAATGAATATAAGGAAGTACCGCGCCAGTAATATAAATCCGCTTCATCAGGATATTTTTTCAAGGCTTCATTAGCCTTTTCCAAAGCTGAATTATAATTATCATTATTAGAAAGTGAGCCTATTTCTGTAATAATTTGGATTTTTTCTGCGTCATTCGCATAAACCAAATCGCATGTTCCCAAAACCAGCGCAAAAGCTAATAAACTTGCTAAAAAAACTTTTCTCACTTCTTAATACTCCTTATAACACGATTAATTATATCGCATACTTACAAAAATTTCCAGTCCTTTACGACGTTTTAAATTTGTAGTAGAATAAGGTTTGAGAAGACAGTTAGGAAGGTTATAAAATTATGGCTATAAGAAAAGTTTTACGCTACGGCGAACCATCATTAAGAGAGGTTTCAAAAGAAGTTCATAAAGTTTCTAAAAAGGTATCTGATTTGGTACGCGATTTACTGGACACAATGTATGCCCAGAACGGTGTCGGACTTGCTGCTCCACAAATCGGAGAAAACGTAAGAGTTTTTGTTATTGATACTGCTACCGGTAATGAACCGCTTAATCCGATTGTGTTTATCAATCCTAAAATAATTAAGAAAAGCGGCGCTGTTAAAAGTAATGAAGGATGTTTAAGTTTTCCGGAAGCATATACTGATGTTAGACGCTACAAAAACATTATGGTTAAAGCGCTCAATGAACACGGAAAACCGTTTGTGATGGAAGCTAAAGACGGAACCCTTCTTGCTAGAGCAATTCAACATGAAAATGACCATCTTGACGGAATTTTATTCATTGATCACTGTATGAATAGATTTGAAACCGAAAATGTATTGAAAAAATTCAGTCTTCCTGATTTAGATCCTGATTTATTAGTAGAAGAGAAAGAATTAGAGGAAGAGTTAAATAAAAATGATTAAAATTGTATTTTTTGGAACACCTGATATCGGATTAAAATCACTTGAATATCTATTTAACTCAGACAAAATTGATGTTCAAGCAGTTGTAACACAGCCTGACAAACCAGCAGGAAGAGGACATAAATTACAAATGTCACCGATAAAAAAATTCGCACTGGAACATAATCTTCCAGTATTTCAGCCTAAATCAATAAGAAAAGAACCTGAAATTCAAGAAGAGTTGAAAAAACTTGAGCCGGATTTTTTTGTAACTTTTGCATTCGGACAGATTTTATCACAAGAAGTTCTGGATATTCCGAAATACGAAACAATTAACCTTCACGCATCACTTCTTCCTAAATACAGAGGAGCAAATCCAATCCAGCGTGCAATCATAAATGGAGATAAAGAAACAGGTATTTGTACAATGATTACAGAACTTGGTCTTGATTGCGGCGATATTTGCCAAAAACTGGTTATTCCAATTTCTGACACTATGAATTGTGAAGAATTGTGGGAAGAAATAGGGCAAAAATCACCACAAATGATTGAAGAAACTCTTCTTAAACTTAAATCAGGCGAATTAACTCCTGTTAAACAATGCGAAAACGGACTTTGTATGGCTAATAAATTAACAAAAGAAGAATGCCTTATAAACTGGAACAAGTCTAATCTTGAAATTCACAATCTTGTACGCGGAATTTGCAGATGCCCGAGTGCATATTTTATGTTCAACGGGAAAATAATTAAAGTAATTGAAACTATGCCTATCGAAGGCTCAGGCGAAATCGGAAAAGTAACCGCTCATACAAAAGAAGGGGTTGACATTGCTTGCGGCAAAGGGCTTTTAAGACTAATAAAAGTTAAACCCGAAGGCAAGGGCGAAATGTTTGCAAAAGACTGGTATAACGGAGTAAAAGGATAAGGGTAATTGAGGCAACCAATTATATTGAAATATGAAGAATTATTGCAGAAGGAGTAGGGGTAAATGATAACAAAAGGCATTCGCGGAGCAATCACCGTTGAAGAAAATACTGAAAATGCAATAGAAGAAGCAACTCTGGAATTGTTAAGTGAAATATTTGAAAAAAACAATCTCAAAGGAACTTCAAAAATTTCGCACATAATATTCACAACAACCGAAGACTTAAATGCAGCCTTTCCAGCGAAGTTTCCACGCATAGCTTTTGGGTGGGATGATGTTGCAATGATGTGTTTTCACGAACTCAATGTACCAAATTCTTTAAAAATGTGCTTGCGAATTTTAGTAGTTATCAACTGCGAAGAAGATTTCAAACCAAAATTTGTATATTTAAAAAATGCATCAAAATTAAGAATTTAAAAATTACCAAAATCGTCCGTATCATCTACCCAGATTACAGTAACTTCAGGCTGGTTATAAAAAGGATTATACCAGTGGCTTTCGTCTGTAAAATCAGCTATCGCATTATAATACGATATCTTTTCTGCAAGTTTTTTTGTGTATTCAAATAAATCTGTCATAAATTTCCTAACTATCATAACAGTTTTATTATTGAATATTTTTTTACACCAATAATCCCCAGAAAGTATCGACTATAAAAAATTTCCCTACCCTATTCGACTAACCGTCAAGAGAATTGAAATTTTTAATAATAAAAATTATCTTCTAGCTGTAATCAGGAGGATATTTAATGAATGAAAAATTAAAAGGTACAAAAACAGAACAGCTTTTGATAAACGCATTTGCAGGGGAAGCTCAGGCGAGAAACAGATATACCTATTTTGCAAAACAAGCAAAAAAAGACGGGTATGAACAAATTTCAGAAATATTTTTAAAAACTGCCGATAATGAACTTGAACATGCAAAACTTTTCTACAAACATATTGGAAATAATCCAAACGGACACGTAGATGCTTTTTACCCATTTGAACTGGGCACAACTGAAGAAAATCTAAAAAGTGCAATTGCAGGGGAAGAAGAAGAATTTAGCGTACTTTATTACAACGGTGAACTCATTGCAAAAGAAGAAGGTTTTGATGACATATCAGATACATTCCGCCACGTAAGAGTTTCTGAACAACATCACGCAAGACGCTATAAAGAACTTTATGAGAAATTAACAGAAGGAACTCTGTTCAAAAAGAACAAACAAGAAGAATGGATTTGCCGAAAATGCGGCTACATATTCATTGGAAACGAAGCCCCTCACGCTTGTCCTGAATGCGGACACCCAAGAGGTTATTTTGAACTTTTATGCGAAAAATACTAAATTTGGAGGAGTTTTTTTATTGCACTAAAACCACATATTATACTATAATGAATATAATATGAAGACAAAGTGGAAAATAGTAACAGTAGTAGGAATTTTAGCAATAACTTGCGGTGCTTATACGTGGGGAATTCCTGCTGTCGTTAATATAAAAGCGCATAAAAAAGTTATTGAACAGAAAATTTTTGAAAGTTCAGGATATCCGGTAAATATCGGAACACCTGAACTTTCAATGGGAATTTTTCCGTCCGTATGGCTAAAAAGCAACAATATCTCCGTTTTAAATAAAAACGGTACAAAAGCGCTTTCAATAGATAATCCTGAATTAAAAATCAAACTGTTTCCACTTCTATTCAAAAAAGTTGAGATTGCAAAAATTTCATCAACAAAACTTGATGCAAATTTTGTGCTGACAAAAGATTCAAAATTCCTGCTGGGCGATTATCCTATTGATATTAAAACTAACAAGGAAAAGAATAAATACACTCTATCTAAATTGGAATGGGATTTAGGAGAATATTATATCAATCTTGACGACAACAAAAATAAACAGAAGGTACAGCTGCACGGTGATTATCTGGAACACGGGAATTATGTCAGAAATAAACACGTTAATCTTGCAACAAAAGGTTCCTTTGTAGTTGATAATAAACCAACCGCCTATATGGCAGATATTTCTGTTAATTTACCTATAAATCGTTTTTCGGAAGATAAATTAAAAATTGCCGCAAATCTACAAAATTTTGATTTGGCATCAGTTTCTGATTATGTAAATATTGTTTCAAAGGGTAAAATTAAGAAACTTGGTGGTATTATAAATTTTAATGCTGACACTTCCCCTGATAAGTTCGGCCACAAAAAAATTAACACTACTCTTACTACAGAAAAACTGGAAATTTTGGGTAAAGATAAAGCTTCATCTGTTATTTACCCAGATAAACTTACTGCAAAAATAAACTTTAATACAATTGAAAACGGTATCAATTTCATAAATTCAACCATTGAAGCCGATAGAATTCATGCATATCTTGACGGCAAAGTTTTCAATCTTGGAGAAAAGGTGCCGCATCTGAACATTACTGCCGAAGTTAAAAACACAAGACTTGAAGACATTGTAGCAATTTTACCTGGTTCAGAAACCATACTGCCCGACTTTAATTTATACAAACTCAAAAAATATGTTTTCTTCGGAGACGGAGAGGGCAAAGTTACATTTCAAGGACAAGGTAACAGACCACAGGTTAACGGAAAAGTTAATTTAAACAATGTTTACCTAATCCATCCGATAAAAGGTGCACCTGCAAATGCTGATGTAAATCTAACATTCCAAGGGCAGAAAATGGATTTAGATGTATATGTTCCTACCTCAAAAGATCAATATGTAACAGTAAAAGGCAAGGTAAAAATTGATGGTTCAAAATATTCAGAACTTGAGATAAAAAGTACAGACTCGATTATTTTAACCCCTGTAGAAGAAGTTTTAACACCTTTACACGAAATTTTAAAATTCCAGCTTGGACCGGTACCAATGATGAAAATTGCCGGTTTTGGAAATATTGAGATGCGTTCGGCTGGTAAAAAAGTTGACCCGCACATCTGGGGTAATATAAACTTCAAAAACGGAACAGCATCATTTAATGATGTTCACAATCTTGTACTGCATAATGCATCAGGAAATGTCAATTTCGATGATACAAAAGTTACCTTCAAAACAACAGCTGGCACAATCAATGGAAAACCTGTAGAAATCAAAGGCGATTGTGTTGTACTTGGAAAAATGAATGTATATGTGACATCTAAAGGACAAAATATTCCTGCACTTATCAAAACTATCAATACCTCGCCAATTCTTGCGGATGTGCAAAAAGCAATTGCACCGTTCACAAAACCGACAGGAATTGCAGATGTATTCCTCCATATTTACGGCGAAGTCAAAAACGCAGAAGAAGTTGTATTCAACGAAGATTTATTCTCTAAAGGTACTATAACTCTTCACAATGCAACAACAGTCTTACAAGACACTTTTCTACCGTTCACAAAAGTCAACGGAGTTGTTAATTTTGACCAATATAACTCAGATTATGATGTTAACGGATATGTTAGAAATTCTAAAATATTCGTGAAAGGTACCGGAACCCTTAACGAAATTGATTTAGTTGCAAAATCTGATAAATTTGCAATTGATGATTGCAACGACCTTCTTTATCCTGATGTTGAAATGCCGTTCAAAAAAGAAATCGGCAGACTTTATGCATCTTTTACAGGCTATTACAAAGGAAAAGCAGATGCGGGACAGCTTGATTATGACAAAGTTAAAGTTGACGGAAAATTCTTGCCCAATATGTCTTCAAATGAAGTTATAAGATTAAACGGCGGCACATTCACTATTAGAAAAGGGGTGCTAAAAACCTCAAATCTTAAAGGTTTATTTAACAATAATCCATTTAATCTAACATTAACAATGTCTGATATTTACAACACAATGACAATTAAAGATGCAATATATAATTTCAAAAATTTTGACATAAGTTCTGTAAATAGCATCAAACATCAGGTAAAATTACCGTCTCAATATTCATCTCAGCTTGATAACATTGATGATTTAAAAGGGATAATTGATATAAAAGGACATATCAAAAACGGAAATATCCACGCTGATACGAACCTTAAAGACACAAGTTTTGTTTATAAACCCCTCGGCGCAGTTGTTAGAGTTCTCAACGGCGATGCTAATATTAGAGGAAATACACTTTATTTAAGTAGAATAAATTCACGCGTAAGCTCTATGCCAGTATTTATGAACGGCAGTATTTCAGATATTTATAACAACCCGAACTTAAATCTGTTTGTAAGCGCAAAACCTACTCAGCAATTCTTTGATAGATTTTTGAATGCCAAATCCGTTTATCCTGTTAAAATAAAAGGGGACATAAACTTCAACTCAAATCTAAAAGGAACTCTTGACAGAATTTCATCAAAATCAAATTTAAACATTGGTGAAAACTCGTCAATTTACTATATGGGGGCAACTCTTGCGGGTGCTCCTACAGGGTCAATGACATCAGGCGAACTTACAACAAACCCGGTATCAGTTATTTCTGATACTGTTTTATATCCTGATAAAGTTCGTGTAAATTCATTAAGATATAATCAAACAGTAACGTCTCAAAACAAAACAAAATCAGTTCAAAATCAACTGACAGCATCAGGCGAAGTTTCGATATTGAAAAATAATATTCTTGGTTTCAGAAATTTCAAAATTAAAACAAACAACCCAACTGATGCCAAAATATTTAATGTACTGCTAAAAAAACCAACAATTAAACAAGGCGTATTCACTTCAGACCTCACAATCAACGGAACATCCCTTGCTCCTTACATTCTGGGAGACCTGAACATCTCAAGTATTGATATTCCTTTGCTCGATGCAACTATAAGAGATATTAATATTGATTTCAAAAATGATTATATAAATGTACTCTCAAAAGCCGTTGTATTGACTAATGATATAATTATGAAGGCAAAAATAGTAAACAAGCCCCAACCTCCTGTTATTGTTGAAGACGTAAACGTACAAATGGAAGAACTTAATCTTAACGTTATTTCAGATGCTCTTAACGATTTTGAGGCTGACAGCACAAGAAACAAACACCAGCAAACTGCTAATACTGTACCGATTTCAGCAGAACAGGTAATTATAAAAAATGCGGAAGTTAATGCAGATAAAATTTTAATAAAAAAAGCTGCAGCAACCAACTTCAAATCACAAATGTCTCTTGATAGTGACAATGTATTCACAATAAACAATTACAGTTTTAATCTTGCAAACGGCACAGTAGATGGAAATATTAACTATAATCTAAAAACCTTTGACGGTAATGCAAAAATGTCCATTAACAATGCAGATGCACAAATTATCAGTGAAAACTTTTTTGACTTACCGGGACAAATGTACGGACACGTTACAGGAGATATGAATATTGCTTGTCGCGGAATGTCCAGCGTTGATTGTATTAACACCCTTAACGGTGAAGGTTCATTTGAAGTTATTGACGGCAGAATGCCAAAACTTGGTTCACTGGAATATCTGTTAAAAGCGGGAAATCTAATTACCGGAGGTATTACAGGACTATCCATAAACGGAATTATTGACCTTATAACCCCGCTTAAAACAGGAAACTTTGAAAAAATCAGCGGTAATATTAAAGTTAAAGACGGTATTGCAAACGACATTAATGTATATTCAAAAGGCAATGATTTGAATATGTATATGACAGGTAATTACAATATTTCAACACTTGTTGCTGATATGGAAATCTACGGAAGTTTATCTAAAAACTTCTCGACCCTGCTTGGAAAAATTGGTAATTCATCATTAAACCGCTTGTTCAATACCATTCCGGGAGTAAACATTAATGAAATTAATCCGTCTTCAACAAGTAAAATAAATAAAATCCCGAACTTCGATAAAACAAATGTTCTGCGTGTATTTAAAGCGGAGATCTTTGGTGACATTAACGGCAGTAATTATGTTAAAAGCTTCCGCTGGATAAAAAACTAGAGGTAAACGTTGCCACAAAAATAAAAAAGGCGGTGCTTATAAGCACTGCCTTTTTATAACAATTAGTCTTATTTCAAACCTTTTCGTTTGTAAAATTCTTCAATAAATCCTGTATTGAATTTACCGCTCATAAAGATTTCGTCTTCAATAATAGCCTGATGGAACGGAATAGTTGTTTCGACACCTGTAACAACATATTCTTTTAAGGCTCTGTACATTCTTCGGCGAGCTTCATTACGAGTTCTGCCCCAGCAAATAAGCTTACCTATCATAGAATCATAATATGGAGGAATTACATAATCCTGATAAACATGCGAATCAACTCTCACACCAAAACCACCGGGAGCAAGATAACCGGAAATTGTTCCGGGATTTGGCATAAAGTCTTTTGCCGGATTTTCAGCATTTATACGACATTCAATAGCGTGCCCGTATAATTTGATATCATCCTGCGTATAACTTAATTTTTCACCTGCGGCTACAAGAATTTGTTCACGCACCAAGTCAACCTGAGAAATCATTTCGGTAACACAGTGTTCAACCTGAATACGAGTATTCATTTCCATAAAGTACCATTTACCGTCATGGTCAAGCAAGAATTCACAAGTTCCTGCTCCTTCATAGTCAATTGCTTTTGCCGCACGAACTGCCGCTGCGCCCATTTCGCGTCTTGTTTCTTCATCAATTGCAGGGGAAGGGGCTTCTTCGAGCAATTTCTGGTGACGTCTTTGAATTGAACAATCTCTTTCACCTAAGTGAACGACATTACCAAAGCTGTCGCCTAAGATTTGCACTTCAATATGACGAGGATTTTCCAGATATTTTTCAGCATAAACATCAGGATTACCAAAGAAATTCTTTGCTTCTGCCTGACAAAGTTCCATATTCAATTGAACATCATCATCGCTTCTGCATATTCTCATACCTTTGCCGCCACCGCCGGCTGTAGCTTTTAGGATAATCGGATAACCTACGCGATTTGCAAAATCTTGAACCTCTTCAACTGATTTTACAATACCTGTACCCGGAGTTACCGGTACATCATTTTCAATCATTGTTTTACGTGCAGTAGCTTTATCGCCCATTTTCCTCATCGCTTCAGAAGAAGGTCCGATAAACTTAATCCCTTGTTTTTCGCAAATTTCAACAAAATCAGCTCTTTCTGACATAAATCCGTATCCCGGATGGATAGCGTCAGCACCGGCAACCATAGCCGCTGACATAATAGCAGGAATGCTCAAATAACTGTCTGCACTTTTAGCAGGACCAATACAATACGCTTCAGTAGCCAATCTTACGTGGAGAGAATTAGCATCTGCTTGAGAATAAATAGCAACAGTAGGAATACCAAGCTCTCTGCAAGCTCTAATAATTCTTACTGCAATTTCTCCCCTATTTGCAATTAATACTTTTCTAAACATTTCAAAATCCCTTATCAAAGTAAGAAGTGAACGGATTGTAACCATTCACTCCTCACAATTAAAAAATTACTTACTCAACATACATGAGAACTTGTCCGAATTCAACAGGCTGTCCGTCTTCAACACAAACTTCAATAATTTTGCCTGAAACTTCGGCTTTAATTTCGTTCATCATTTTCATAGCTTCAACAATACAAACAACATCTCCTTGTTTAATTGATGCACCTTCTTTTACAAACGGCTCAGCATCAGGTGATGGTGCTTTATAGAAAGTACCGACCATCGGAGATGTAATCGGAGTACCTTTTTTAGCCTGAGAAGCATTTTCAGCAACAGGCGCAGAAGCCGCAGGAGCAACTGCCGGAGCTGATACAGGAGCCACAGCCGCCACTTGTGGAGCTGAAGCTACAATAACATCTTTTCTTAATGTAATAGCTTGTTCGCCATCTTCTAAAGAAATTTCGGTTAAACCTGTTTCTGATAATACTTTTGCTAATTTTTCGATATATTCTGTTTCAAATTTCATTTGTTTTCCTCTTTTTAGTATTTAATACTAGCATCTGTCTAAGTATTCGTTAGTTCTGGTGTCAACTCTTATTACATCACCGTTAGCAACGAAGAACGGAACGTTAACAACTGCACCAGTTTCCAATGTAGCCGGTTTAGTACCGCCTTGAGAAGTGTTACCTTTTTCTGATGGAGGCGTATCAACAACTTCCAACTCAACGTGTGCAGGAATATCAACACCGATAATTTTACCTTCGTGAAGTAAAATCATAACATTCATATTTTCTTTCAAGTATTTAATGCCGCTTCCGATTTGAGCTTCGTCAACATGCATCTGGTCATAGCTTTCATTATCCATCATAACAAATGCTGAACCTTCTTTATATAAGTATTGCATTTCACGTCTGTCAAGAGTTGCTTTAGCAACTTTTTCGCCGGCTCTGAATGTTTTTTCCACAACCTGACCGGTAATAACATTTTTCAATTTAGACCTTACAAATGCAGCACCTTTACCAGGTTTTACATGCAAGAATTCAACAACAGACCACAATCCATTATCTAATTCAACTGTTAAGCCTGTTTTAAAATCGTTTACTGAAATCATATTTTTCCCCTTTTTAAAAGTGATTCTCTATTCTTGTATGTCGATAATACCACAAAAATCTTCTTTTTCAAAATTACTTTACATTATGTAAAGGGTATTAAAAACTTGAGGAATAAAAAAACATATGCTATAATAAATATATAATTCTAATTAAGAGCGGGAAGAAACATGATTAAAAAAGCTTTAGCATTCACGTTAGCAGAAGTACTTATTACAATGTCTATTGTAGGAGTAGTTGCAGCATTAACAATTCCGACATTGCATTATCAAAAGACAAAAAAAGAATATTCAACAAAATTGAAGAACTTTTTCAGCAAGATGGACAATGCAGTTTTGGAAATGCAAGTTGAAAAAGGCTCATTCAGAGATATGAAAAAACCTACTGAAGCAACAAAAATAGCTTGGTATATGGATAATATTGATCCATATATGGGTCACGATTATGTAAAAGGCAGACGTGTATATTTTAAAGATGGATCATATTTTAGTATTGAAAATATAGGCGGGTGCCAAGATATGGTTTATGATGTGAACGGAGAGAAAAAACCAAATTCTACAGGAAAAGATCAATTTAGATTTTTATATTGTTTTGATGATACTAATAGAATACACTGGTTTGGGAACGCAGAAGTATTCTTCGGAACATATGGGTCAGGAATGCATTCTATGAGCAGACCGGAAATGATATCTAAATGCAGAAGCAATAAAAATTATTGTTCAAAATTACTCCAGAATGACCTCTGGGAATTTAAAGATGATTATCCAATTAAGTTCTAAATAATTAAAAAGACGGCCATTCAGAATAAGAATGGTCGTCTTTTTATATTACAAGCAAAAAAAAGTTGCCAGATTATGGCAACATTAAATAAACACGAGGATATTAAGAGAGAGAGTATAAAAAACTTGTTTTGCTTAAATCCTTTTCACATATAATTTAGAATTTAATATCTTTTCCTTTTGAATGAACTTTGCATTCCTCTTACATCTTTATAAACGTTTTCTTTTTTTAAAAATTGCCTTTTTGTTTTAAATGTTGTTAACATTCCGTAATCAGGGGTAAGGCGTATAGATTAAGTATATACCTAGCATTGACAATATATGCAAAGTTTAAATTTTTGCTTAATAATTATCAGTTAAAAGACCGGATTTTTAATTCTGAAGTTGATTCAGAAGCTAAATCCGGTCTTTTTTTATTTTTTATAAATTAGACTATTTGCTCATAGCTTGAGAAACAGCAACAGCACATGCAACAGTTGCACCTACCATTGGATTGTTACCCATACCGATAACACCCATCATCTCTACGTGAGCCGGAACAGATGAAGAACCGGCAAATTGAGCATCACCGTGCATTCTGCCCATAGTATCAGTCATACCGTATGAAGCAGGACCTGCTGCAACGTTATCAGGGTGAAGTGTTCTACCAGTACCACCACCAGATGCTACTGAGAAGTATTTTCTGTCATTTTCAAAACACCATTTTTTGTAAGTACCCGCAACTGGGTGTTGGAAACGGGTCGGGTTAGTTGAGTTACCGGTGATTGATACATCAACACCTTCTTTAATCATAATTGCAACACCTTCTGATACATCATCTGCACCGTAGCATCTTACTTTTGCTCTTTCGCCATCTGAGAATGGAGTTTCTTTAACAATTTTCAATTCCCCGGTTTTGAAATCATATTCTGTTTCAACAGCAGTAAAACCGTTGATTCTTGCGATAACATATGCAGCGTCTTTTCCTAAACCGTTCAAGATAACTCTTAAAGGTTCTTTTCTAACTCTGTTAGCATTTCTTGCAATACCGATAGCGCCTTCAGCAGCAGCAAAAGATTCGTGACCGGCTAAGAAACAGAAACATTTTGTTTCTTCTCTTAAAAGCATAGCTCCTAAGTTACCATGCCCGATACCAACCTGACGTCTGTCACCTACAGAACCAGGTACAGCAAAAGCCTGCAACCCTAAACCGATAGCTTCTGCAACATCAGCCGCTTCAGTTAAACCTTTTTTGATTGCAATAGCACAACCTAAAGTGTATGCCCAAGATGCGTTATCGAATGCGATAGGCTGAATGCCTTTTACTATTGCATCAACATCAATTCCTTTTGATAAGCATAAATCGCGAGCTTCTTCCAAGTTTTTGAAACCATATTCAGGTAAAACTTTAGCTAGAGTAGCTTCACGTCTATCTTGTCCTTCAAATTTTACTGTCATTTTATTTTCCTTTATATTATTACTTGTTAAACTTGAGTCTCCAAAAATGAGAGAAAAGAGTTGTATATACCCTTACTCTTCACGAGGATCAATATATTTTACAGCGTCTGCAAATCTACCGTATGTACCGATATTTTTTTCGTAAGCTTCTTTTGGATCAACACCTTTTTTAATTGCATCCATCACTTTGCCAAGGTTTACGAATTGATAACCGATAACTTCATCATTTTTATCAAGACCCATTTTAAGAATATAACCTTCAGTTAAAGAAAGATATCTTACGCCTTTTTGAGCGGTAGAGTGAATTGTACCGCACATAGAGCAAAGACCTTTTCCTAAGTCTTCAAGTCCGGCACCTACAGGTAAACCGTTTTCAGAGAAAGCTGATTGAGTTCTGCCGTAAACGATTTGCAAGAATAATTCTCTCATAGCAACGTTAATAGCGTCACAAACAAGGTCAGTATTCAATGCTTCTAAGATAGTTTTACCCGGAAGAATTTCACCAGCCATAGCTGCAGAATGAGTCATACCTGAGCATCCGATGGTTTCAACCAAAGCTTCTTGAATAATACCATTTTTAACATTTAATGTTAATTTACAAGTACCTTGCTGAGGTGCACAGCATCCACAACCGTGTGTAAGACCTGAAATGTCTTTAATTTCTTTACACTTTGTCCATTCTCCTTCTTGAGGAATTGGAGCAGGTACTCCTTTTACACCGCGTGCTACGCAGCATTTTTCTTGAATTTCTTGTGAAACTTGTATATTAGTCATTTTCTACTCCCTTCACCTTATATACACTTAAATTTTAACTTGCTCAAAATATTCAGTCAAGGCGATTGAACTTTTTGCAAAATAATGTTAAAATATATATATGAATAATATTGTCACTCTTAACTAAGAAGACAATAATAATATGAGGATTGGTTTATGATTAAGATAAAAAAAGGCGCGTTTACATTAAGCGAAGTTCTTATAACGTTAGCCGTAGTTGGAACCCTTGCGGCTTTGGTTGTACCGGGACTGATTAAAGATGTAAACAGTAAAGCTATGATGGCGCTTTTACAGGGCACTATTTCTAACTTAAACAACGCAGTACAAACTGAATTAGTCAAAACCGGAGCTACAAATTTAGAAAGTACAGATATAAAAAACAACCCAAAAAAGTTCTTTGAAAAACTTGATGTAGTAAAAGCGAGCGCTGATGCTTCAAATTTTGCCAACTTTAATGAATATAAAACATTAAACGGTACAAAATTAACAGCATTGCCAAATACTTGCCAAGCTTCCGCAAAATTAAAAAACGGAGTTACTTTGTGTATGTCTACATTTGAACCGCTCATGTCCGGAGGTGAAGCATCAAGAGGCAAAAATGCGTCTACCATTTATATAGATCTAAATGGAGATAACCAGCCCAACATCGCCGGCGTAGATTTATGGGGAATATATATATATCCTATAACGGTAATTGATAGAGATCTTCCTGCGCATGTGGGAGATATAGCAGGAGTACCAACGTCAACAACGACAGGAAAATCTTGCAATACTAACAGTAGATATAGTCCGATTGGATGTTATTCTCAGGCTGAACAATCAGGATTTGACCATAACTATTGGAAAAAATTATAATTAATAAAGGAGTTTATTACATGAAACATACAAAACAAGCATTCACTCTAACGGAATTGTTAATTGCACTTGGTATTATCGGGGCAATTGCAGCAATATCAATTCCAAGCTTGATGACATCAATCAATAATAGAATTCTTACAAACCAATTAAAAAGTACAGTTGGTGCAATTCAGCAATTAATGAATGATGAGATGGTAACTAAAAATACAAAAAGCTTACAAGATACTGATTTTGCAGCACCGTCAAAATTAATCGGTACACCGACCGAACCTTCAACACACTTTTCAACTACAAGAGTTTGCAACACAAGTGAACTTTCTCAAAAAGAATGCTGGAAAACTACAGCTACAGGAGCGGCAAAAGTCCGATATCGAGGTATCAATGGAGTTGATATATCTATATCCGGCCCTACATACCCTAGTATAGTATTAAAAAACGGTTCTATTATCGGATATCTCGGAGGTATGAATAAGCCATACGGAACTAACGATAAAATTATTGGAGAGTTCTGTATTGACGTAAATGGAAATGAACCTCCAAATATGAGAGGCAGAGATTATTTCTGTTTTTACACAACAAATAAAGGTAAAATTGCAGACTTAGATACTCCTTCTGAAACTACAGCAAATAAAATAGCAAATTGTAAAAATAATGGAATGGCAAATTACTGCTTTGGAGCTATTGTTGACAGCGGCTGGAAAATGCCTTACTAAATTTAAACTTAATTAAAATAATTCATAATAAAAGCACCTGTTTTAAGGTGCTTTTTCTTTAAATATTTTTCAGATGTTGAATTCTTAACTCCGGATATAATGTAATACCAATTGCATCTATCTGATAATCTTTAAATTTATGTTCCTTAATATAAGTCAATACACCAGTTTTGATATTTTTATATTTAGATGCGGTTATTGCCTCAACAGGAGTACCAAAAGCATCAGTCTTTCGAGTTTTAACCTCAACAAAAACTATTTTATTTTTCAATTTAGCTATTATATCAATTTCGCAATATTTAGAAAAATGTTTATTGCGTTCCAAAATTTCATACCAGTTTTTTATAAGGTATTCGCAAGCCAAATCTTCCCCTTTATTGCCGAAATCACGATTATTCATTCAATTTTTGACCTCTATATAAACAATTTAACACAAAAGTTTAAAATTGCAGACAATATTCTGGATACATGATTTTATTATTATATCAAATATTTCATCAGCATGCATTGAACGAAAGCTTAGAAATAACATAAAGCCCAAATGTGTTGAACATTTGAGCTTTATAAAAAAACAGCTAAAAGTTTTATCCAAAATAACTACATATATTTTGAATCACTTACTTTATATTTACCATTATTATCCATATGAAGACTCTTATTATTACCATCTATCCAGGTATCATTTTTTCCAATTGCAACTCTATTATTGTCAGACGAAAAATTTTTACTACGTGTATGAACTTCATCTGAGTAACTGTCATTGTTAACATATACTTTATTGTGTTCTCCTGAAATACGTATATTATCTTTTTTATTAGGATTACCTATAACATTAACATTTGATAAATCCATACCCATTAAATAAGCAATTCCGCCTTCTGTAAAGGCAGTGACAGAGGGATCTTTTCTACCGTTTCGACCTTGATCTCCAAAAATTAATTTTTGTCCATTTTTTAATTGGACTTCAAAATCTACTCCGTTCTTTGACTTTGAAGATTGTACTTCACTTTTGTTAAATCTGATTCCACCATAATAAACATAATCATTACCTGCGCCATTGACATTTGACATTTCAATATCCTCCTTATTTTATGTAACTTGCTCTAATATCAAAGCTTTTCAATACAAAAGATATCAGATATACATATAAAGGATATACAAACAAAAAAAGTGCTATGGCTCTACCATACCATACCATACCATACCATACATAGATTATACACGGCTTTCAGGCATTTTACATTCTTGTTTACATTCCTTAATATATCCATAAATAAAAACTAAATTATGTTTACCAGCTTTTATATTCAGTTACAATAGAGAGAAAAGACGCATGAGCAACTTCAATTGCATGTTTTACTCTGTTATTAAACTTATTTCTGAAATATTTTACAGGATTAATCGTCTTTTCATTTCGTAATTCTCTGGTGAAATATTTTTTTTGATAAAAATGTTTGTCTATTATTTTGCTCAAATTATCCGCGAATTGCTCAACATTATTTTGCATAACTTTATTAAGAGGTTCACCTTTTGTTAAATCATAAAATGCCGCCATATGTGCTGTTCTATGCGAGCCGGAATTACAATGAAACAATGTTTTACCACCATTTTCGCCATTACTTTTTACACTTTTAGATATTTGTTCAAATTGGTCAAATCCAGGATATTGTTTGTGCAAATAGCTATACGGATATCTTTTATACTCAATTCCAAGCTCGCGACAGAGGTATTTTTCGACAAACTTAAAACCTCTAACTCCGATATGACGAAAGTCAAATATTTGATTTACTCCCATTTCTTTTAATGCTATAAGTTCATCAATACCCGGACGAGGTCCTCTAATCAGATAATCATCAATAATAGAATATTTGTTGCTTAAGCTTTTAGGGGTATGGAATTTTTGATATAGTGAAGTTATTTTTATATTTATGACCTATAATCAGTATATAAATGGAGACACTTGTAAAACTAATTCCTTAGATAATAAAAGACAAGAGCTGGAAACTCTTGTCTTTTATGGAGCGGGAGACGAGGCTCGAACTCGCGACATCATCCTTGGCAAAGTGAATTAGCACATTTTACTGTATTTTTATGCTTTTGTATAAAATATGCTAAAACTATTATATAGACTAAAATTATAGGGGGGGTATTATCTATTATTTTTTATGCTTTTTGATAAAATTTGATAATCATATGGCACAAAATGGCACAACTAGTTTTTATTATCTAAGTCTTTAATAAATGTAGTAAACCGTTTATCATTTATAATTCTATGCAAAAATTCATTTACTGGAAGATTTAAAGACTTTGCATAATTGTTTAACAATTCTCTATCCTCAAGGTAAATAGTAGCCTTTGTATTCGGTTTATTATTACCTTTTCTACCTGCGCCTTCTCTTTTTCCACCACGTGGCATATAATAACCTCACATACTATATTTTAATTTAACTATACCATACCCCATACCTTTTTTAAAAGTACTTTATGATTATTTTACCTATGTACCTTAAATATAGAAGCTGTAATCACTAGAAAAATCATAAGAAAGTTATATTGTTTTAACCTATAAAAATTTCTTTTGTTCAGGATTTTGTAATACATCAATGACTTTTATAATCTCTTTATCTATTTTTGTTAAATTATTATTTTCATCAAAAATTTCACATTTACGAATTATAACTTTTAGTAGGAATGGAGGAAATAAACCATTTTGTTTTACATTATTTTTAAAGTCAGAATCATTCATATAAGCCCAATATGAATCCCCCGTTTGCTCTTTAAATCTCCATTTATTATCTAATTTTGTCGGTGGTACATTTTCAATTTCAACTATAGCCTCATATAAATTATCAATAACTTCCTCTGTTGAACTAGTATAATTTAAGTATTTAGTAATATTTTTATCAATATAATTATATTCTTTTGCATTTGGTCTTTTAAAGACCTATACTATCATAACCATCTTTAGATAATATATTTACACTTTTTTCTAAATTCTCACGAATTGATTTATCATTGTATAATCGCATAACTTCTTTTGAAACCGTAACATATGCATTATCAATATCACCATTTCCTTCAAATTCTAATTTTAACTTTTCATCTGAAAGTTCAATAACACTTTTAATTTTTTTATCCTTTTTTAACTTTAATAGCGAAATTAAACTAGTCCCATATTTTCCAACAATGCCTAACATGTTAAATATATCATTTAAAGAATAAGATGTTTGTGTGTTTGTAAAAAGACCAACGCCTTGTATTAACATACTAAGAGTATTTATAATTGAACCCTTTTTTATGTTAGCATCAATTCTAACTTCTAAATTTGTACCTGGATTCAAAAGAGCATTTGTACATTTACACAAATTACTAATACCATTAAGGTATTCAATATAATCACTAATTGGAATAGTTCCATCATTAACTGTTTCGCCACATAATCGAACTTCAAGTATATTTTCATTTAAAAGATTATTCGACAATTTTCCGACTACTCCTCATACTATCTGTAACATAAACAAAAAAACCATAATATGTACATTTTACATAAATTTACACTTCTTAATAGATATAATTGAAGTTTGATTAAATACTTTATTTGTTTTGTTTAAACGAATTACTAGGATAGACATGAAAGATAAACAGCTCTTTCTAGTAATTTACTCAACATAATGATACGAGGATTAAAATGAGAAACAAAAACAAAATTATACAAACTTATCAAACCGATTTAAAATTACATTCTGAAATTAAGCCTTTAAAAAATATTATAAACATTGAATTTGAAAAAGAAATTGAACAAAATGTTATAAAATATCTAAAAAGAAAAGCCAAAACAAAATGTAACAAAACATTATTTGCAGGGTTTGTAAACCGTCAGTTTGACTGTGTTTTAGTAGAAGAAATGAATGATAAAATATTGTTATTAACGACTTTGAATATGAAAACTATGAAAACGCAAAGTATATGTTTGGAACGCTATTATACTCAAAATAGTATAATAAAATACTCAAAAATAAAACTTTCTCTATTACCAGAGTGGTTAAAAAGACTTGTAACATTCAGGAATTCTGAAAAAGGAATGCATGAAATTTATACACATAGATTTATCGCTACATTAAAATATAATATTAAAAATTTAGAAATTCATCATTTGAAATATAAGCAAAGTCAAAACCCTTCAGAAAATAGAAAAGAAACAGACGATAGTATAGAATTGTTATTACCAGTAACAAAAGATTTTCATGAAAAAGAATTACACACAACCCCTTTTAACTTAATAACTGAACAGGACTTACAATTATTAGAAGAAAAAGGGAATATACTACTAGAAACGTTAAATACTATGTTTGAACCTAAAAACAAATGGAATACACCTAATAATAAAGTTATTAAACAAATCCTCAAAAATTATTATAAAGAGAATAAATCTATACAAAATTTAGCAGATGATAAAAATTTACCAAGCAAAAATACTATTATGAAAATAATTGATTTATATAAACCTCTTATAAATTTCCTAGAATACCCTGAATAACTACTTATAACTTTGAACTTTTCTACCGTAGCGGTCATATTGCACAACTCTACCGGATGAATCTTTTTTGTAAAACCCTGTTTTTCTTCCATATTTATCAAAACTTGTTGTGGTTGAACCATTTGTTTTGTAAGTTTGAACCTTTTGACCATAGCGATTATAAAAACTTGTTGTATTACCATTAGTTTTATAAAAACCTTGCTTTGACCCGTATTTATTATACACATTCACTGTATTAGCAAAACTCATGCCTGTAAACATAAATAACAATAAAAAAATTGCTAAAAATTTTTTTATGAATACTCCTATAAATTATTTACATTTAATATAATAACCTTTAATTTTTTGAGTATTTTCATCTATATATAATTGAACGATTATTTTATCAGCTTGTAATTTTTCTTTTAATTCGTTTGAATTCATTAAATCTACTTCTTCAATATTTTCAGAATAAGGTACAGCATAGTAATTATTGCCTTGCAATTTTTCAATATTAAGATGTTTACCTTTTATTTCGAATTCTAAAATCTCATTTTCCATCTTTACCTCTTTTTTTATTCTAATTTGACTGCCTTTGAAGATAATTTACATATGACATAATATCACTAAATTCCCCTTTAGAAACTAACTCAGCTCGTTTTACTTTTAATGCCTGTTGCACACTCATGTCAAATGGTACAACTATAAATAATCCATCATTCAATGTTTCAATATTAGACCAAGTTATTGTTTTTTCTTCAATAATTAAATCCTCATTATTAAATACACTTACCTGAAATAAAAACTCAGTAGTTGGCTTAACATTAGCTTTTATTGCCTTCATAACAGACATAAACTCAGAATCACTTCGACGTATTACTAATACATTTAGTTTATCATTTTGATAATTCATAGCTAGTTGATAAGGATAATGAGGATTGTGTTCAAGCATATATTTGCTAATATTATTAAGTTTAAAATCTAAATATAATTTTGAATTAAAATAGAAACCAAATACCATACATAAAATAACACCAATAATTACTAAATATTTTTTACTTTTTTTCATAATAGTTACTCCCTTATATTTATTATTTTATAGACGCATAATTTGCAAGTTCTGAATTATCATATACATTTACTACTCTAGTACCAATTTCAGCATCATGCGCAGATACTCTAGCTTTCAATTCAACATATTTTCTACAAGCAATTAATGTATTTAATTTATCATTATAAGTTAGACTATTCCAAGCCTGTGGATATACATAAAATTCATACACACCAGGCATTCCACCACCAAATTCACGAATACTAACATTGACAAATGCCCTATCCACAATTCGTTGCAAATCTGCTAATTCTCTATTTCTTGCTTGTTGTTGTTCTCTTTGAGCTTGTAATCTTCTTGCTTCAGCTTGTTTCCGTTCTTGTTCACGTTTTCGCTGAGCTAATTCTTGTGCCTTACGTTCTTGTATCTCTAACTTTTTAACTTCTCGTTCGGCATTTGTAATTTTATTTTTCAAATCAGAATCTTTATCATTATAATTACTAGCATTTTCATAATTTAGTAACGCATTTTTATAATCTTTATTTTTATATTGTTCATCAGCTTTAGAAATATAATAATTATAATTTATACTTGAAGAATATTCCGAAATATTTTTATAATCCCCAAGTTCATCAAGTTTACTTTTTGCACTCTCCCAATTTTTACTATCTACATCTGATATAATCTCATTATATAAATTTTTTTTGTATATTATACCTTTGGTAATAGGCATAATAATTGCAACAGATAAAATTAGACAAAAAATTACACCTAATATTATTGTATTATTACCTTCAAATTTTGCTCCACAATTTGAACAGAATTTTGATTCATCTGAGATTTCTAAACTACATTTTGGACACTGCATATATAACTCCTTTATTATTATTTGTTACGGATATTTTACATAGGTAAACTAAATAATACCCATGTGAATAATACCACAAAAATTTAAAATAGTTATTATATTTTATAACTTTTTTATATTTTCGCAATATATATGGTTAATAAGTCATTATAAATAAGGTACTTTTATATAAGTAATGAAGGATATTACCATGTTTTATGATGATAAAAAATTTATTGGAAACAAGCTAAAGCAAGCAAGAGTAAAAGCAGGTTTATCGCAAATTCAACTTGCCGAAAAGATAGGATTAAGTGAAAAACATGTAAGTAACATTGAACGTGGACAAAACTTTCCATCTTTAGATACATTTTTTAGACTTTGCGAGGTTTTTAATTTATCATTAGCTGATTTTGGTATAAATATCCAATTTGAACAAAACAAGCAAAGAGAAGAATTATTAAATAAAATTTTCTCAGCAAATGACAATAAATTACAGGCATATACTACCTCACTAGATTCATTAGATAAAATATTAGCAGAATATAAGAAGTAAACATTTAAAACCTTTGAATAATCTTCAAATATTCTTTTTGAGCTTCTAATGTCATTTCAGAAATAAAGTTTATAAATGGAATAAAATTACCACTATTTGTATCTTGTAAAGCTCTTATATAATCACTTCTTACAACTGGTGGAATTGATACTATATTATAGCCACTTTGCAGTAAAGCTAAATTCATCAATAATCTTGCGACCCTTCCATTACCGTCTATAAATGGATGAATATTTACAAAAATAATATGAACCATTGACGCATATTCTACTGGGTGTAATGTTCTTTTTAACTTAGGTAATTTATCAATAAATTCTTGCATTTTCAAATCTAATATTTCAGGTTTTGGAAACTCAACATCAGAACCAGTAATAATAACTTGTGTTTCCCTGTATTTGCCTGCTTTTTCAGAATCAATTTTTGTATAAAAGAGTTTATGCAAATTTTTTATGTCATCTTGAGTAAAATAATCTTTTTTAGCAAGATTTATAATTTCATCATAGGCTTTAGCGTGCCCTATTGCTTCAAAATGGTCTTTCATTGGTTTTCCACCAACGGTTATTCCATCTTCAATAACAACCTTTGTTTCTGCCAAATCAAGAGTATTACCTTCAATAGCATTAGAAGAATATGTTAAACCTATTTTGTAATATTCTTTTATCTGTGCCAATGCATCTTGCGATAATGGTCTAAAATTATCTATTTGCTTTTTAAATTCATCATTTTGTTCGAAACAATTTCTATACATATTCTTCCTCAAAACAATTATACCATATAATTCGTACTTTTGCTTATATGTACCTATTTATACTATACAAATATATCTTTTAAAGTACATCTTTCATGCCTGCAAAATAGTTATACTGATTAGCTTTAAGCTCCTTTTTATGCTCTCAATATATTCTAATATTTACCAAGCATTTTTCATGATAATCCAATATTTTTAATATGTTGTATATTTTCAAGTGTAAGAACAGGTAAATACTGTTTAAAATGCTCTACAATACTATTTATTGTGTTATAAACAAGTTTATTTGTTGGATTAGTTGCTTTTATCTTACGTTCAATATCTGATACACTCATATTTTTAACAAAATAATAATCTAATATATCAAATATATTTGCGTGTATCTTAGGATTATACTTCTTAGGTTTAACCTTAAAATACTTCAATTTTAACATCTCTGAATAAAGTAAGCCTTTAGCTATATTATACTCAGATTCTGCACTTCCTTGTATATTTGTAGGGTGAAACTCTAGTGTATGCTTATCTTCTCTAATTGGTAAAATTGAATAACCACTATTTTCTTCAAACTTTGTATTATAAAATATATGATGTCCTTGTATATGAGAAGTTAAAGTAGGATTATTATTGATAAAATAAATCATTGGTAAAAATCTTTGTGTATAAATCGTTTGAGAAATATCTCCACGATTATTATATAATCCCATTTTATCAAATTTATAACTAAAATTTGGCTTAACTGCATTTCTTACAAGTTTAAATCTTGAATACTCAGATGAATATTCATTTTTACGTCTAGTTAATTTACGTTTTAATGTTTTTAAATAGTTTTTATAAGCATCATAAATTGTTATAAGAATATGTGTATAATCCTTATTATCATTTTCTTTTATATAAGAGACTAAAATATATTGATGTTTATACTCTCTAAATACACATTCTGTTAAAATACAATTATATTTATCTTTTTGAGCTTTTAGTAAAAAATCTTTTAATTTACGTTGTAAAAATTCCTCTTCCTCTACTAAATAAGGTTTCCACACATAAGGTTGAAGATTCAATTCACCAATACCTAAAATATTATCTATATTGGTATCTTTTACAGTTATACCAAACAGCTCTTTATATGTTTTCAATAGTTGTTTTAAACTTTTGTACATTATTCCATTGTATCATTTCCAATTTGTATGACAAGATTTTTGAACCGGGCTAAGATTTATTACAATAGTGGTAAAAATTAAGTACGATTACCAAACTATTTTAAAATTTCACTCAGGTACACCACAGAAAAAACACTTAAAAACCCATATATTAAGTTTTTGTTACATTCTCTGTATTTCAATAGATATAAGGGTTTTGGTAAGCTTTACATCTATTTTGAGAAAAATTCAAATATTCAATCTAAGGTAGCTAGAATCAAAAATAAGAAATCTTACCTTTTACCTATATCCTGATACCTAATTGTAAAAAAGTCTTCATTTTAAACTAATTTTTGATAACCTATTATTTTAGCCCTTGTGTACCAAGACTTTCAGAAAAATTTTTATTTTAAATTGATATTTGAGGGGTTTTCTCAAATTTACTAGAATTTTGGTTTTATTAAAATTTTAAAACCCTTGCTATAAAAGGCTTTACCTTGATTTCATATCAAAAATATGTTATAATAAAAATATACAAATTACCCCTAAAAAAATTAGACCGATATCGGATAAGTCTAATCATAAATAAAAATAACTAAGGAGAAATAGTCCGATGATTTCTTGACTGGTTTATTTTTAATGCAAATTTTTACCTTTTTGGTTGAAATTATTAAAAGACTATATATTGTCTGGCACAGATATATAGTTTAGTTTGTAGTGCCAATAAATAAGGAGAATAAAATGATGGTGTTAAAACACGCAATACAATTAATTAATTATGCTTTTATTGATTCTAAATCAAACAGTAAATCTAATAATTTAAAGGTATTATCAAATGTATCTGAACCAAATGTATATTACTTGATAGTTCCTGATAAATTATACACAGTAGCTGAAACAGCCCAATTATTAAGAGTAAAAAAAGATACAATATACAAATGGAATCACTATAAAAAAATCAAATCAACAAAAAGCGGTGGTAAATTATTATTTTTAGGTCGAAATATAAAAGCATATTTAGGATTATAGAAATAAGTACTTGAAATCAAAGTAAAAGTATTATATGATTTAAGTACTTTAATCATAGCAAGTTACTCAAAAATAAGTAAAAGGAGAAAATAATGAGTATTAAAAAAAGAGGAAATTCTTGGCAAATAGATTATACTGATATTACAGGTAAAAGAGTAAGAAAATCAGGTTTTAAAACAAAAGCTGAAGCAGATATTGCACTTACAGAGGCAAAAGCTAATAAAAATAAAGGATTAAGTAATGTAATTGATAAAAATATTACTATTCAAGAAGCTTGTATATATTTTATTGAACGATATGCAAAATTACATTGTAAAGAAAAAACTTATGATGAATATTATAGGATAGTAAACAAAGAAATTATACCGTATTTAAAAAATGCAAAACTGGCAAAACTTTCAAAAATTGATGTTGAAAACTTTATATGCTATCTTATTGATACTAAAAATTTAAGTACAGCAACCATAAATAAATATAAAACATTATTAGGTTCAATAATAGAAAGAGAAATTGAAAATGGCGCAATTTTTCAAAATGTTGTAAATAAAGTGAAAAATTTAAAAAATAATTCGAAACAAGCAAGAGCTTTAACAAAAGAAGAAATCGAAAAACTTCTTAATAGCTGTAAATTAGTAAATCCCTATTTTTACCCAATGTTATTTACTGCATTAAATACAGGCATGAGACGAGGAGAACTTATTGCACTAATGTGGAATAACGTAGATTTTGACAAAAATTTAATTTACGTAATATATAGTTCATATAAAGGCAAATTGGTAACACCAAAAAGTAAAACCTCGTATAGAGGAATAAGAATATCAAAAGCATTAAAAAAAGTTTTAATAGAGCAAAAATTAAAAACTGGTAATGGTGAATTTGTATTTCCAAATTCAAAGGGTGGTATTTTTATAGGAGATAATGTATCAAAAAGATTATTTGCCCCTGTTGTAAAAGCTTGTAATATTGGGCATATAAAATTTCATGATTTAAGACATACATTTGGTAGTCAATTATTAGAAAATGGTGCGACTCAAAAATATGTACAAACTCAAATGGGACATTCATCATCTAGAATTACACTAGATATATATAATCATCTATTACCAGATTCATATCAAAAAGCTGATGAAATTATGGATAATTTATATTTAGCGAGTTAATTTTATTGGCACATTTATGGCACATTTCAAAAATTCGTGTAGATTTATCAAGTTATAAAAAAAAATACTAAACTCCCAAAAGCAATAAAAAAGAGCCTTTACAGACTCTTTTTTATGGAGCGGGAGACGAGGCTCGAACTCGCGACATCCTCCTTGGCAAGGAGGC
>CAROLD010000022.1 GCA_949035555.1 uncultured bacterium
TGTTCTTGCGAGCTGTTAGGCTTAAAAATCTTGCTTGTGATGCACTCATGCCCATTTTGTCAAGTTCCTTTCTGAATTAGTTCCTATATTATTCTTATCGGTTCAAAATGCATCCTTCTTTAAGGATTAACCGAATATATTAATATTTTGTTACATATATAATTAAATTTATTAAACAGTATCTTGAAAAAAAAAACAAAAAGACATATAATAAGGAATACAGGACATTAACAACACCATGGGGACGTTTTGGATTTGACAGGATGTTTGGTGAAAATAGATTGCGTGTTCGGGCGCTGTTCCCGATTATCAACGAGCAAAACAAATTAAATGCTAAAAACGAAAACAACGTAGTTGCATTAGACTTCTCTAGAGCTGCTGCTCTAGCTGCATAGTCTCCAATTACGCAATAGCTACTCATAAAGCCCAGCTTGCCGGCTTTATGGGTCAATTATGCAAGACGCAGTGCGGTAACTAGCGGTAACCGTATCAAGATAACCGTTAAAGGTTTAGAGTTTCCTTCAAATAAAACCTAGGATTAATTTGTCGGGTTGTGATATTTTCCTGAATTAATCGAGAAAATAAATATCTACACACGTAGAAGTTTGTTTTAATCCATTTTGGACGTGGGTTCAACTCCCACCGTCTCCACCATTAATAAGTATAGAGCGCGTTTGCGCTCTTTTTTAATGCTAATATAACCTTTCAGGACAGTTTGGATGCGTTTTTGTTGGCTATAATGCCGAACTGTTGGGAGTTTGATGCTGATTTAGAAAGTTGAGATTTACTGGTCTTTTCTTGCACTTTTGTCCTTGATTTTGCACTAAATTGCACTGATATTCTTTTATTTTGAACTTGTTCGAGCCTATATCTTGCTTGCTGTTTGAGTTTTAGCCATGAGGCTTTTAGTGCAAGAATTGTCTGTTTTGAATTATCTTTCAATTTGATATGTGTCGAAATGTCTCTGAGATTGAGATTTAGGACTTGATGTTTCTCTAAAAACGAGCGATTAATGTGTGTGAGGTAATTTAATATGATAAACTTCACACCGGAAAAATCTAAACAAATTGCATTAGCAAGATTAGACTTAATCCATAAATGGCTTGAGTTCAGAAAGAAATCAACAAATAAACTTCAAGCTGATTATGATTTTGTAAAATTACATAATACTTCAAGTTCTCATCTGTTTGAAATTTTAGGTAAAATATCTCGTGGAAGTTTGCATCGTTGGTATGCAGTGCTAAATGGGACAGAAGATTATACAAAACTTCTGCCTCAATACAAATATTCTAAAGTAGATGAATATAGAACAGTTTTAACAGATGAAGAAATAAAAATCTTTATGAGTCTGCTTTTGCATCCGAACAGACTTTCAGTTGGCAAGGCAACAGCTTTAACTAAGTATAAGTTAAAAGAACAAGGACAAAGTTTTATTCCGGCAGATATTACATTCAGAAGATATGCAAAATGGTTTAAAGATAATAATTATGACAAATGGATTTTAGCACGTGATGGTGAAAAAGCCTTGTATTTGATTAGAACTTTGCTTTTAAAACCGTAAAGTCTTTCATCAAAATAATCACTATTTAAAAACCTGATTCCATTTCTCTGAATTGTTTTAATCTCTGTTGCAAGCATCAAATCATCCAGCATATTTATATCAACATTTTGAGTTTTTCGTTCTGCTAAGACTTCGGCTATCGTTTTATTTGGTGTATTAGGACAAGGCTGTGAATTTTTAAAATTCAACCACATATCAATCATTTTCATGGTTTCTTCGATTGTAGGAATATATTCATTGTGCAAACTCTTGTGTAGCTTTTCATTTCTCATCATATAAGCTGGTTTATTTTGAATGCTGCTTCCTACATAACTTGGTAATAATTTTTCAAAACCCTCCTGAAATTCTTTAAAAAATCTTTCAATAACTTTTGCTCTGGCATTATATGGTCGAGCAAAAACTGTTTCAATTCCAAGTTTTGAGTATAATCCTTGAAACCCTAATTCTGTAAATCCCTTATCATCAGTGAAATATTTCGCTCTAAATGCTCTGCCATTATCTTGATACACAACTTTTGGAATCATATCAAGGTTAATTATTGCATTCCTGAGAGCCGAAGCTACACATTGTGTATTTTCTTCAAGCATAATTTCATATCCAACTAATGCAGTCGATTTCCAATCCAAGAATCCGACTAAAGTTGCTCGACAAGGTTTACCAGTGAACGGGTTTATCACGTGAAAAGCAAGTTTATGCCCATCAGCGACTAAAATATCCCCCACATCAAGTAGACTTGCATCACGTTTTATATATGGTTCAACTTTATCAGACAACCTTTTTGACCTAACACATATCAAAGTATTTACTACTAAAGGTGAATATTTATGCACAGCAGAACGTGTAACAGAAACACATCCGATGGCAAAAATTTTAGGAGATGTAAAAGATTTTGAAGATTACAAACAGAAAATTATTAAGCAACGACAGTTACGAAAGAAAACAATTAACTCGGTAAAACAATATTTAAGTAATGAAGAGGTTAAATTTATCGAGCAGAAAATGGATGAACTAAAAGAAGTTGAATTCAAAGCACGTTCAAATACCCTTCAAACCCTGTTCAAAAATAATTCAGAAAAATATGAATATTTAATAGCAAACGATCCAAACAATTCTTGGATTGCGGAATTTAAAAATACAAAGGAGTATAGACTTTTATATGAATAAAATTTTTGTTAAAACTCAAAATGTAAAAAACTTTATCGGACTTGTTGAAAATCTGATTAACAAACCTAAAAATATTCCGAAAATGGGATTGGTTTATGGAGAGCCGGGGCTTGGTAAATCGCAAACAGCTTTGTGGCTTGCTTGTAAATATGATGCGATATATTTAAGAGCAACGAACCTGATGACAGGTCGGTGGCTTTTAGAAGAGTTAGTTAAGGAATTAGATGAAATTCCAAGATTTTTGACTTCTGATAATTTTAATTTGGCAGTTAAAAAGTTAAAACAAGAACCAAAAATAATTTTTATTGATGAGATTGATTATTTGATGAATAACTATAAAACTATTGAAACTCTAAGGGATATTCACGATGAAACCAACTGCCCGATAATATTCGTAGGTATGGGTTTAGCTCACAGAAAGCTTGAAAGATACAAGCACCTCTTTGATAGATTTTCAGAGGTTCTAAAGTTTGAAATATTTGGTGTAAATGATTTGTCACAGATTTTTGATCAACTTTCTGAAATTTCATTTACTCCTGATGCAATTGAATATATCCATATAAAATACAATAGATTTAAGCAAATTATTCAGTTAATAAATCAGATGGAAAATTTCTCAAAAGATAATAATTTAGCGGAAATTACAAAAGAAATAGCGGAGCAGATATTATGAATATTAAAAAATTAGCACGACATCTGAAAGAATTTACACTTGATGAAATTGAAATGATTGCCGAGTGTGATTGTAAAACAGAACTTGAACACCTTTTGAACGAGGGGAAAATAGTTTGTGAACAGGGTTTGTATAAATATGTGAAAGTTTCTAAAGAGAAAACTTTTGAATTGTACCCCAAACCGGTTTTTAAAAAAGAGAACAATATTTTATTTAGGGATTTGGCAAAAGATTATCTTGCAAATAGAAAACTAACAAAGAATACTTTGAAAGGTTACAAATCACAGTTAAAATACAATATTCTGCCGTATTTTGGTGAAATTCAAATCAGTAAAATCACTTATGAAATGATTGTTGATTTTATGCAGAAAATGAAAGATAAGGAGTTAATATGACTAAAATGAAAGATTATAAACAAGCTGAAAAGATGTATATTTATGACAAAATCCCACTTAAAGAAATTGGAATAAAGCTAAATATATCTCGCAGGACTTTGTTTTATTGGAAAAAGCGATACGAATGGGATAGAAAAAGATTTGAGACTGAACGTAATCAAGAAATGTTTAGCCAAGAACTTTTCCACTTTGCAAGAAAATTAATGCAAAAGATTTCCAAGGATATGGATAATAAAACTCCAACTCCACAATCTGAAATTTATTCGCTAATGAAGATTTTGAAAAATATTCCGCAAGTCAAGCAATATGAAAACTCTAACCCAAAATCCAAACAACCAAAACCAACAGGACAATTAACTTCTGAAATTATCGAACAGATAGAAAAGGAAGTATTAGGAATAGAATAAAAATAAGTTATTTACCAAACATTTCATATTGTTTTTTTATTCTATATTTAAATAGCTTTAAAAATCTTTCTGGCCCAAGAACTTTTAAAGTTGGTCCAAAAGATAACAGTTTAATTAAAACTTCTATTTCATCAGCTTTTCTGTAATAAATTTTTGTAGTGCAGGTTTGAGTATTATCATCAAACTCGCTATTTTTTCTATATGTTGAAAATTCCACCATAAATCTTTCAATAGCGTTTCTATCATTATATATTTCGACTATTATGGGTTCTTCGCAATCAAACTTTTCGATATGAGGTTCAATATTAGGCTTCCCTTTAAATATTTCATTAGAACTTCTAACGTCAAGTATTCTACCCATATTTAGACAAACATAATCCATAATTTTGCCTTTTATAATTCGGGCGGCAAAAAATCGGAATTTGTCATCTTTAGGTGAAAATTCAAATTTTAAAGGTATATAATGTCCAATTGTTATTTTTCCCCGCTTAGGACTTTGATAGACGATTTTTACAACAATTTTATTTTCTATAGCATTATTTATTTTGCGAAAATATTTTTGGTAGTAGTAATTATCAAAATCATCTCCATCGCAATATTTATCATAATACCTGAATAAATCTTGTTCATATAAAGGCTCAATGCCCTCCAGCTTTGATCTGTCATAATCATCTACAAACAAATCAAATCGAGAATCTTGAGATATTGACTTTAACCAAGATTTTTCAATATTTGTTATCGGCATTTTAATTTTATTTTCTAAAAGAGAATAGTATTTATCATCTCTTTTTTCTATAAATGGTAAAGTCTCAAGTTTGGGTAAAAGGTGAAAACAACTTTCGGCAAAGCCATTTTCATTTATAATTTCTCTTATTTCTTCCATTGAAAGAGGCGAGTTATTAACTATTTCCGTTATAACCTTATAATAGCAGCCAAATATTTCAGAGAATAAACTATTCATCGTTACCTCCATACATTTGCGCCATTTTTCTTACATCATCATAAAAAAGATCTATAACTTTCTTATTATCGCCACTCAATTCAATAACCTTGCCTATAAAGGTTTTAATCCAAGTGGTGAGTTCATTTGTATCAAAAACATCATTGGTATATTTGTAGATATTTCTTCTTAATTTTTCAACTTTGCCACCACGGCCTTCTCTTTCAAGTCTTTTTATAATATAGTCTTCGGTTTGTTCATTAACAAATAAGGTCATTTCAAAGTGTTCCGGCTTTCCCTCTCTTACGAGAGCAGTCGAAAATGATGTTTCAAAACAGGATTCTAATGTTTGCTTTAATTGGGTAAAATTACCGTCTTTCTCTAATATTTTTACACTCTTAATATAATCTAATCGATATACTGAAAATCTATATTTACCTTTACCCTGTGCAATTACATATCTTCTGCCAGTTTGAACACTAATATATATAATCAAAGGTAAGATATTAAAATTATTGGCAACATCATCTCTGCGAGAATAATTTTCTATTACGACACGTTTTTGTTCTTTTATTGCATTTATAATATCAAGCATAACATTGTCTTCAAGAGTATTTACTATAAAGTTGTGCTTGTATTGAAATTTTTTGTTTTTATTATCAATTCTATCATTGATATAACTTCCAATGACACCAAAAGGCGCAACTTCACTAAAGAAATTTATCGCATCTTTGGATATGTCAAAATCTTCAAAATAGCATTTATTTAATGAATAATAATGCGCTTTCTTTTCTTTTGTTGCGTTGAGAATGCCGTATTCGGTATATTCTTTGAGTTTATTTCTAACAGTTTGAGGTTCAAATAAAAACTCAACCCTGTCATTTATTAAATCTGTTATTTCATCAAGAGTAAGAAATTCATTACTTGTTAAAATATCTAAAATCAAAAAGTGAAGAATGACATCATTATCAGTAAAACTTTTTGATTTATAGGCTTTATAAAAAGGATTTACAGAAATTTTAGATGAGTCGACAGAGATAAAGACTTTTTTGCCTCCATCCCCATATTCCCATTTGGTTAAATCTCCAAGATAGTTTTCAATTCTTCTTCGTTCATTATCGTATGTACGCTTACTTTTTTGATTAAAATCGTTTCTTGTCTTAAATCCGAACACAAAAAACTCACGCATATAATCTCGTATGCGACTGAAGTTTTTAATTAATTCAGAGTATTCAGACATGGTTTTACCTCTTTTTAATATTAGCATAAATTATTGTTATGTCAGATATGGACATGATAAAATCTGGAATTTTAAAGTTCGCAATTTTTTTTAAATGATTTTTTAAATTTGGTAGTTTATTCTAAAAATGTGGACGACATTTTGACATACAGAAAGTTGCCTCAGCTGTATCTCACAGAGCATAAATTTATTTTATCGTGTCTGTGACTACTTCGGTAGAGAATGTGAGAGCGGCGCCTCACCAAAATGTTTCACAACTAAAAAGTACTGACAGCAAAGTTTAGAATAGACTGTAAATCTATGTGAACTCGTACTTTGAAAGGTACATACAGCAACAAATTAAGCGCCAAAATCTCTGCTTGGAGATTGAACTCCAACAAACAGAGGGATCTATCAGGACAAGCTTACCTGAGTGTACCTTGCTTTAAAATTAAATTCCAAAGAATATCTGCAGTCTAGAATTCTTATAAAAGCTAGATAACTGGATATTCAGAGGTACAAACAGCAAATCTCCAATAGCAGTATCGCTCCTCTGCGTCTGATTTTTAATCAGAAATTACGGAGCCGGAAAGGAAACTTTCCGTATGGAATAGTACCTCGGAAGTGATGAGGGGAAGAACACCCCTCTCCCACTTCATACACTAAACAAAATATGGGTAATTATATTCTGTCGATATATTTACTCCAAGAAAGGATAATACTATGTTAAATTTTTTGAAAAAAGAAGAAAACAAAACCGAAACTTTAAACGGAGCAACAACATATATTTCAAGTGGGAAATATTGTCTTGATTTATTTGCATCAATTGGTGCATCAAGAAATCTTGACGAAAAAGAAATAGTAAAACGTTTTCATCGAGCATTTTGTGAAGATAAAAATCTTGCTATGAAAATATTATTCTATGCAAGAGATATTCGTGGCGGATTAGGAGAAAGAAAAGTTTTCAGAACTATTATAAGAAATCTGCCAAGGACTTCTCGTTCTGCTTTGGTTAAGAATATACAATATATTCCCGAATATGGCAGATATGATGACTTGCTTGAAATTTTGGATACAAGTTGCAAAAAAGAAGTTGTGGCATTTATTAAAGAACAATTGCAAAAAGACATTGCTAATATTGAAACCGACAATGTATCTTTACTTGCAAAATGGTTACCTTCAATAAATGCTACAAATATTCAAACAGTAAAATTGGGCAAAAGACTAGCACAATGTTTGAATATGTCTGAAAAAGAATATCGCCAAACGTTATCTAAACTTCGTGCAAAAATCAAAATTATAGAGAACAATTTGCGCATAAAGGATTATTCTTTTGACTATTCAAAACAACCATCCAAAGCAATGTTTAAGTATAAAAAAGCCTTTATAAGAAATGATAAAGAACGCTATGAAAACTTTTTGAATAAAGTACAAGCAGGTGTTGTGAAAATGAATACCGGAACGCTATATCCTTATGATGTAGTAAGACCAATTATTCATTGTGGAGAATTATGCGATGAAGAGAAAAAATCTCTTGATGTAACTTGGAATGCTCTTCCTAATTACGCAAAAGATGAAAATGCTCTCGTGGTTGTAGATGGTTCAGGTTCTATGTATTGGGGCGGGAATCCACAACCGGCAGAAGTTGCTCAATCACTTGCAATTTACTTTGCTGAACGTAATACAGGTGCATTTAAAAATTATTTCATAACTTTTTCTAAAAATCCAAAACTTGTGGAAATCAAAGGTGATGATATTTATAACAAAGTCAGATTTTGCATAGGTTTTAATGAATGTGCAAATACAAATATACAGAAAGTTTTTGAACTTGTTTTAAGAACGGCAAGCAAAAACAAACTTTCACAAAAAGATATGCCCGGAACTATTTATATAATTTCAGATATGGAATTTGATACTTGTACGGAAGATGCCGAACTGACTAATTTTGAATATGTTAAACGAAAATTCAATGAAAAAGGATATAAATTGCCAAAACTCGTATTTTGGAATGTAAACTCATGGCAACAACAAGTTCCTGTAAAAGAAAATGAACAGGGCGTTGTTCTTGTATCCGGTTGTACTCCAAAGGTATTTGAAATGGTTATGGATGGCGAAACATCACCTTACAAATTCATGTTAGATACTATAAATACGGAACGCTACGAAAAAATATCTGCGTAAGGATTGAATTATTACTCCACAGCTTCAAGCCGTTCATCCTGTTTTGCAGAAAGCAAAACAGACTTTCATTATTTCGCCGTTACTTCGAGTTTGGCACTTCGTGCCATCACTCTACGCAAAATTCAAGTTCGCAACTTTTTTTAAATGATTAATATAAAAATATAGTTTATTCTAATAATGAACAGCATCAGAATATGAAACTGGTCTGTCCAAAATGGCTCTGTAGCTCAGTTGGTAGAGCGCCGCCCTGAAGAGGCGGGCGTCATTGGTTCAAATCCGGTCGGAGCCAATTTTACTAAAAAGTGAACTAATTATGAAAGAAATTATCGGACAAAAAAATAGTGCAATAGTCTTTACTGACAAAATTGATGAATTTTCAGAATCGCAAATTCAAACTCTTTGTGATCAGGATTTCATTAAGGACAGTAAGATTCGTATCATGCCGGATGTTCACGCAGGTGCAGGATGTACGATCGGAACAACAATGACTATAAAAGATAAAGTTGTCCCAAATCTTGTCGGAGTTGATATTGGCTGCGGTATGGAAACAATTGAACTTGCCAATGATTCTGTAGATTTGGAAACGTTCGATAAATTTATTTATGACAATATTCCAAGCGGAATGAACGTCAGAACAACTCCTCACAAGTATGTTAATGAAGTTGAGATAAACGATTTGAGATGTCTTAAAATGATAAATCAACATAGAGCAACTCACAGTATTGGAACTCTCGGTGGCGGAAATCATTTTATTGAAATTGACAAGGATAATGAAGGTAAGCTCTATGTTGTTATTCATTCCGGAAGCAGATATCTTGGAAAAGAAGTAGCAGAATACTATCAGGAAGAAGCATATAATCAGCTTAATAACTGTTCTAAAAAAATGCTTAATGATGTAATTGCAGATTTAAAAGCACAGGGCAGACAGTATGAAATACAATCTACAATTGCAGAATTGAAGAGGCAAGTTGTAACTGATATTCCAAAAGCTCTTGCTTATGCAAGCGGATATTTATTTGATGATTATATTCACGATATGAAAATCGTACAAAAATATGCAGTTATGAATAGAAAAGCTATGGCAGATGAATTAATCAAAGGTCTTGGTTTAACAGTAAAAGAAGAGTTTACTACTATTCATAATTATATAGATACAGATTCAATGATACTCAGAAAAGGTGCAGTTTCATCAAAAAAAGATGAAAAACTTTTGATTCCTATAAATATGCGTGATGGAAGCTTAATCTGTATTGGTAAAGGAAACAAAGATTGGAACTGTTCAGCCCCTCATGGAGCCGGAAGATTATTCAGCAGAAATCAGGCAAAAAAGAACTTCACAGTTGAAGAATTTAAAAACTCTATGAATGGAATATACACAACTTCAATTAATGAGGATACTCTTGATGAATGTCCGATGGCATATAAAACTATGGAGGACATTGTAAATAATATATCTCCAACCGCAGACATAATTAAAATAATTAAACCTATATATAATTTCAAAGCTGGAGAACATTTCAGTGGTTATAAAGATAAAAAAGCAAAAGGTAAATGATAATGAAAAATAAAATACAAAACTTACTTAAACAAATAGAAAAAGATAACGACATAAATATTATCTTTGCAATTGAGAACGGAAGTCGTTCTTGGGGAATGGCAAGCAAAGATAGTGATTTTGATGTGCGTTTTGTGTTTAAAAGAGCATTAAACGATTATATTACATTAAATCCTGTAAAAAATGTTCTCAATGTTGCATTTGATAAAGATTTAAATCCTTGTGAAACACAAGGTTCTTTAATTGATATGAGCGGATTCGATATTTATATAAATATTTGAAACTTCTACTTGCATCAAATCCAACAACGATTGAATGGCTTAATTCTCCAGTAGTTTATTATGGTGACAATAACTTACCACTCAGAGAATATATGAAAGAAAACTTTAATCAGGAAAGATTATTCAAACACTATTTTTCATTATTCAGACACAATTATTGGGAATTTATTCAGCAAGCAAAAGCTATAACTTATAAAAAATATCTTTACTCAATGCGTGGATTATTGAATGCAATTTATGTTTATGAGTTTGATAAAATCCCGCCGATTGATTTAAGGATGACTGTTGAAGAAATAAAAGCGTTGATTCCTGATAATGTTTATAAAAAACTGCAAGAAGTTATAGAAATAAAATCACAGGGATTAGAACGAGATGTAATTCTGCGTATTCCTGAATTTGATGCATTTTTCAATATTGAACTGCAAAAAGAATATAATAGTTTTAATTCAAGGAAGCCAGATGTAGAAGTTTTTAATAAATTTTTACGAAGGCAGATTTTATAGGTAAATATTAAAAATTTGTATATTTTTGCAAATATCACTAATAAATATTTTATAATCAATCGAAATAATGAGACCATAAATGAACTTAACAAAAGAACAAATTAAAGAACTTGAATTTGAGGAGATACCTAAGCAGGCAAAGACAGACCTCACAAGACTTGCAAGACAAACTATTAATGATAATTATTTCTTAGGACTACGTTATGTAAACATGAATGAAACTATTCTCGGGAAGAGAATTACTGAACCTGTATTTGATGATTATAGTGAGTCGCTTACCGAATCTTTAACATTGTATGTGATTTCATCTATTGAAAACATATTTAATAATTTAGAACTTTATGAAATAGTTGAATTATTGTTTGACTATATTCAAGCAGACCTAATAAATATAAATTCCGTTAATAATATATTCAAAGAATATGAAGTTCCTGTTTCTTTCGAACTGGATAGGCAAAATCATTTGAGCATAAAAACAAAAAATCAAAAGGACATTCCCATCTTAAAAAATGAACATCCAAATGTGAAAAAAATAATATCAAGAATGGATAGTAATTTTGCGAATGATGATTATACTGGAGTTCTACATGCTTCAGCATCAGTTTATGAAACCATAGTAAAAGACATTTCTGGAGAACCAAAATTTCAAAAGATGTCTTTAGGTCAAATATTAAATGACTCCCAATTTTCACTAAATATACCCGAACAAATCATAGATTATATCCGAGAAATATTTAAAAAACGCAATACTATACCTACAGCAGGACATGGTGGAACAAGCATACCCACAATTACTAAAAAAGAAGCTATTGCAATCCAAGAGTTCACAAAGGCTATCGTAAGAGTTTTAAGAAAAATAGTTTAAACTTCTATTATTTTTCAAAATCATCATCAAAATCTCTTATATTATCAAGTTCTATGTTATAGCGTTTGCCGGTTTTATCTACACAAGTTGCGAAATCAACGACCTTGTCTGCATATTTGTTTTTCCATAAGCAAATTAACAAACCAATTTCTTTGGTTTTTAAATTCAAAATTTTTGTTCCGTATAGTTTATAATATTTATCAACCATGTTATGCTCCTGTTAAGCTATACCATTAATCACTCTTTTGAACAGAATCATCAACTATATACGTCAAAACGTATCATTCCGACACAATAATTTTTGAACGCTATTTAAACAGCATTTAAACACCTTTTAAACGGCTTTTAAAATTCTATGTCTTTTCCATGATCAATAAAGAATGCATTCAAAACATCCGCATCGTTACGCAGATGTTTGACCACTGGTGCAAGATTGTAACATTCTTCAATCTCTGGTTGGTTGGCAACAAAATAATCCATAACTACCGCAGTATTATAAATATTCTCCGACCATTTGCTAAGTTGCCTAAATTCTTTTGGCGTAATATTTAATCCGACTTTTTCCATACGACCGCCTTTGACACACAACATTAGCGTAAAAGAAAAATAAAAGCAGAAAAACTTTACAAAACAACAAAAATTATTTTAAATTGTTCATATATTCATCTAGTTTACTATTTAACGTTGCTAAAAAACTACAAAAATTATCTGCTGTTAAATTTCTATTTGTATAATATAATTCGTTATAAAAAATTTTTTTGGTATATGCTTCTATAGCATCACTAAAAGCATATTTTAATCCGTTATCAATATTTTTAATAAAATTAAAGAGACCTATCTTTCTAAATAACAGATATTCAGGCTTTAATTCGCAAAGATCTTCGTTATTAGATAACTTTTCAAGCTGCATTTCGCTGTATTTTGATATTGCAGCTATAGTTTGTTTAATAGCACTATTCTCGTCATCTTCATCAAATATGTGAACAGCATGCTTTATAAATTCAAAATAAAAACATATTTCACTATAAGAACCATTTACTGTAGCTTCTAATTCTTCATTAGATAAATTTTCTACTGATAATTCATTCTTATCCCAAGAATTAACACTATTAGTCCATCCTTCGATTGTATTCCTCCATTCGGTCCAATGTTTAGCTTCTTTTGCTATAGGTATCACTTCTTTTTCAAGATCTTCCAAAATTTTATCTTCTGACCAACCATAATCAGTAAGCGCTTTTACATAGTTGTTTAAAATTATAGAACCCTTAACGTTATCCCAATATCCAAATCTATTTCTGCATATTCCTTTTATATATGCCAGTTTTTGTTTTATAGGCAGTAAATTTTTATTTACTAGGACTCCACCAATTTTATTCAGAAACTCTTCTACACTATCTTGTTCTAATTTATCTTCATAGTCATACTTTAAATATTTTTTTGCTGCTACATTTATTGCATCTAATATTTCATTTTGCTTATATTTTTCAAAAAGTTTTAATATTTCTGTTTTAAAATGCTTTTTTAAAGTATATGGTTGAATTTTATCCTCAATATATTGTATAAATAAATCAGATTCATACTCATCAAGTTCATCTAAAGATTTTTTCCATTTAAACAACATTTCAAGTTGTTCTCTTTTTTCTTGTAAAAGTTCTAATTGTATACGTTGTTTTTCAAGAGTTTCATTTACAGATAAAGGTATATCTCTTTTCCCCCTATTACAATCAATACAGCTTGTAACTAGATTTGTAATACTATTATCTCCACCTTTAGCAACAGGCTCGATATGATCGACTTCTAATATTACATCTGGAGCTTTGCGACCACAATAAACACAAGTAAATTTATCCCTTTTGAAAACTTCAAATCGGATTTTTTTACTTAGTGATTCTCGTTTAGTTTTTTTAGTCTTAACCATAGGTAAATATTAGCATAAAAAGTTATATTAAACTATTTTGTTACTATTTAAGCTTTTTTAAAATACCATTTTCCAAATCTTGAATATTATAAACCGTATCCAAAACATCAAATGTTTCTTCAAGATTGTTTCTGGCGCTATTCCAACCACAGCCATCAGTAAACCAAATAAAAGTTACACCGTCTATTGTTGCAACTTCTTGTGCCAATGTTTTATAGCTTCTTGCGGTTTCATTAAGTTTTGAACCACCACTTGAATAAAAATTCGTTTCGATTACATAAATTTGATTATCTGTCTTGATTACAAAATCAAAACGTTTTTCCATTTTGCCCTGATTAGAAATTGCAGATAAATTTACATTCCACTTTTCTTCAATTTCGTGAATATACATTTCTTTGAAATAATTTTCACCCTTTATAAATCCTGCTTTTTGAATGTAATCTTCGACAAGATTTTCCATTAAATGTCCACCACGATTTTTACGCCCGCTACTATCTAACCCTGTTTCAACACCAGTTGCATAATCAACTAAATTGCTCACAATATGATTTTCCAACAAATCAAACAACTTTGTCTTTCTCATAAACATTTTATAATCATCTATACTGTAGTTTTGTTTTCTAAAAGAGAAATTGTATTCGCCATCAGCATCTGTAACAGAAATTTCGCTAGAACGAACCGCCAAAAGTAAAGGAATACATTTTAAAGTTTCAGGATATTTAGTGATAATATCTTCAAAATCTTTTTCGATATTTTTTGAGCCAACTAGCGAATTTAAAATATTTAATTCAACTTTAATATCATCAACATTGTTATTTACCTTATCAAAATCTACATAGTAGCAATAATCTGCAATACAAGGCCTAAATGTTGATAGCCATTCTTTAAAATTTCTAGTCATAATTCCTCACAAGAACTTCTGTAATTTTGCCTCTGCCATCTGCATTTGCATTGATAGCTCGTGTTGCAAAAACTTTTTTAATTTCGTAATTTGCATATAATTCATTTACTAATTTAGTATCTGAATTTGAAAGCAAGAATTTAACACCGAATGAATCCAATTCATCACAAACATCACGCAGTTTAAATTGCATATCCATATCAAAACCGTCTTTCGTATATGAAGTGAAACTTGAAGTTTCGTTCAATGGGACATAAGGTGGGTCAAAATAAACAAAATCACCTTTTTTGACTTTAGTTAAAATTTCTGAAAAATCCGCACATTTAATTTCTGTCTTTTTTAATAGCTCAGAACAATTTAAAAGATTGTTTTCATCAATAATACGAGGATTTTTGTAATGTCCAAACGGAACATTGAATTGTCCCTGAGAATTAACCCTGTACATACCATTAAAACAGGTTCTATTCAAATATATAAAACGACTTGCTCTTTCTACATCTGACCATTCTGCATATTTTTCAGTTCTATCAATATTTCGAATTTCTAAGAAATATTCTTTTGAAACTTCGTGCTTGCTCAAATCTTCAATCAGTTCATAAACATTGTCTCGAACAACTGAATAAAGGTTAATCAACTCTTCATTCATATCGGAAATATAAGCCTGCTCCGGTTGTAATTCAAAAAATAAAGCACCACCGCCAATAAAAGGCTCAAAATAACGGTTGTATGATTTTGGCTTGTTTTTAAGCAATTCAAACATGAGCTGACGTTTGCCGCCAACCCATTTAACAATCGGATATGTTTCTTCTTTTAATTTTTCCAGAACTACTGCCATGCTTTATCTTTCTTTGAAAACACTTGCTCGAACCTTTTAATAGAAAGGTTTAAGTATTCTTTTTCTAAGTCTATTCCAATAAATTTCCTACCTAACTCTAATGCCATTATACCAGTAGTTGAGCTTCCTGTGAATGGATCGAGTATTAAATCGCCTTTGTTAGTTGACGCAAGGATTATGCGCCTTAACAATTCTAAAGGTTTTTGAGTGGGATGCTTGCCTAATTCTTTTTCTGATGGCTTTGGAGTATCAATTTGCCAAACTGAACGCATTTGCTTGTTTGGCTTTTTAAGGATATCATCGCCCCAATCTCCATTTTTCATTGCTTCATAATTGAAAGTATGCTTACCTTTCGGGTCTTTTCTTGCCCATAATAGAGTTTCGTGACTTGCCGTAAAATATCTGCAACTCATATTCGGTGAAGCATTCGGCTTAAACCAGCAAATGTCATTTAGAATTTTAAAACCTGCTTTTTGCAACGCGAAACCACAAGCATAGATTGAATGGTAGGTTCCTGATATCCAAATTGTACCGTTAGGTTTTAAAACTCTTTTGCAAGCATTAATCCATTTTTGATGAAATTCAAAATCCTCATCTAACCCTTTGCTTTCATCCCATTTACCTTTGTTGACGGAAACAACTTTTCCGGATTGACAAGTTATGCCACCATTAGAAAGCATATATGGCGGGTCTGCAAAAATCATATCAATAGATTCAGGAGTTGCTCTATTTAAAATTTCAATACAATCACCCTGAAATAAAGTTATATCGTCTTTTTCATAAAACTTTTGCATGGGTTAATTATAGTATAAACACAAGAACAAATCTTATAATATGAAGGTTTGTGTTTATAAAGTGATGTAATACTTCCTTTTATGTTTATACTTATAATTCAATAAAAGATATCATTCTTTTGAGAGAGAAGTAAAATAAGCAATTTATTCCTTATCAATCCTTAAAAGGTAATTCAATAACCTTTGCTTGTTCATTGAATTTTAAAGTATCTTTATCCAAGTTTAAGAGTTCTTCAATTTCATCTTTTGGCAAACAAATATTATATTTTTCCGAAAACATATTTATAAAAGTCGGTCCATCCCAAATTTTCCTTTCTAATATTTTTTTTGTTGCACTGTTCAAAAGTGTTGGATTTGATGTTTTTAATTCATTGTCAAATGGTTCGCAAGTTTTCCATCCCTTATAAGCATATTTTCTCATTAAATTCTGATATTGATTATATGAAATTATTTCTAAATCTCTAGCTCTAATAATCATAGCGGCTATAGATACATTCCATTTTAGTTTCAATTCTATGTAATAATCTAAAGCTAATGGATGTTTGACAACTTCTTTACCAAAAGATTCTTTTGGTAATAAAAATGCTGAAGCAAATTTATTTGCTTGATTTTCAAGTTCAGTAAATGTAGCTTTTGATACGGACTCTAAATCTTCGTTCCAGTTATGCAAAATAATATGACCTAATTCGTGAGCACAACTAAATTGGCGTCTTACTCGTTTTTCTTTATTTATTGTTAATACAATTAAATATTTATTCCCATTTTTTGTTTTTAATTTTTGACTATAGGCATCAATATCCTTGCTTGTTGCGGTAAGACTAGTTAGAATAATACCTGATTTTTCAAGTTGATAAACCAAATCTCTTACGGGTTCATTGCCTAAATCCCAATAATCTCTAACTGTTTTTGCAATATAGTCAAAATCGATATTTGATTCGTTATCAGGTAATTCTATTGCAGGTATATTATATTGAGGGAATCGTATATATTCAGATAAAAAATCGTATAAAAGAGCGATATATTCTCCTTTTTTAATTTGCGCTATCCTATCTTTTTTATGCGTACCTAACAATGATCTAAAATATGTTGTTTGGGTTTCGGAAGAAACAGTATCTTCTTGAAAAAAATACTCTCTAGGAAATCTAAGTACATTTATTAAACTAAATAATTTACTTGACTCTGGAATTGTATCTGAATTTTCATACTGAGAAATTGCTTGTTTAGTTACATTTATGTCTTTTGCAAGTTCATCAAGGGTTTTGCCTCTGTATAAGCGAGCGGTCTTTAACCTCTGACCATTAAAATTTTCTTGTGTATTCATAATTATTTATTTTCTTCATTCTTATTACTTTGTTCATCTTCGTCATCGATAAATTCGGTCAAATCGTCTTTTGAGTTTTCTATATCAGCAATCTTATTGTTTATTTCATCAACCTTATCTTTATTAAATCTTGTATCTAATAGCGTAGAATAATCATTGGTGATGTATTGACTCCAGTCTTCTATGTATATTTCCATAAGATTTTTATCATAAAATCCTCCGGTAATTTTTACCAATTCATCTCCCATACTTTTGAAAGTTACAGTCATTAATTTCAAATCCTCAGGAACATCATTTTCATCTATTTCAGGACATATGGACTTTAAAATCTCGTAAGCTGTCTGATTTTCTTCAATATCTAATGTTAACTGATTTGCAATATCTTTGTTTAATTTTGAAAGTCTAACTACGTAATGTGGTGGTCTCCAAGTTTGACTATTTTGATATTTTTTATTAGGAGAGTTTAACTCTTTTCGTTTTTGATTCAGGTTCGCTTCTTTCATAAAAATAAATGCTATTTTAGAATTGCTATCAATTAGTAATGGTAAATTCCAACCACCACTTGTTATGGTATATGGCTTTATGCTATCGATGTAGTCTTCAATTTTATGTATGTTCTCGTAGCGAAGCATCCATTCAAAAATCTTTGCTCCGTTATTGTAATTTTCAATGTTCCACTCACGTTTTATATTATCGATAAATCCTGCAACATTAAAAGATCTTGCTACAAGTTTTTTAAATTCTGGATTAATTGTTTCTGTTATGTAAAATATGCCTTGTTTCTTTTTAGGATTTGTCTATTACATATTACTTCAACTCAAGTTTGAGCATGCACATCTCATAGTTAATTAAATCTTGTTCTACATGTTAAATTACATTTAATGCTAATATAACTTATCAGACCTTTTGGATGAGTGCTATATTGGCTATAATGCCGAGTTGTTGGGGCTTTGATGCTGCTTTATAGTGTTGAGATTTGGCGGTCTTTTCTTGCACTTTTGTCCTCATTTTTGCACTAAATTGCACCTTAAAAATATCTCATCACCTATCTTTTCCTATTGTGTTTGAATTTCAGCCTGATACTTTTAGTGCAAGAATTGTCCGTTTTGAATTATCTTTCAATTTGATATGTGTCGAAATGTCTCTGAGATTGAGATTTAAGACTTGATGTTTCCTCTAAAACGAGCGATTAATGTGTATGTAAGGATTTTTGAATATGACATATACATCAGAAAAATCAAAACAAATAGCTTGTCTGATAAGGTCGAACCTTATATCAAACGAGATGCTTCTCTTTTGGAAGTTGGAGATATTCTTGTTGCTGATGGGCATAAATTAGCATTTCAGGTGATAAACCCATTTACAGGCAAACCTTGTCGAGCAACATTAGTTGGATTTTTAGATTGGAAATCGACCGCTTTGGTAGGTTATGAAATTATGCTCGAAGAAAATACACAATGTATAGCTTCGGCTCTCAGAAATGCAATTATTAACCTTGATATGATTCCAAAAGTTGTGTATCAAGATAATGGCAGAGCATTCAGAGCAAAATATTTTACAGACGATAAAGGTTTCACAGAATTAGGATTTCAAGGATTATACTCAAAACTTGGAATTGAAATGGTTTTTGCTCGCCCTTACAATGCCAGAGCGAAAGCAATCGAGCGATTTTTTAAAGAGTTTCAGGAGGGTTTTGAAAAATTAATCCCAAGTTACATTGGTTCATCAATAAGTAACAAATGTATATTTATGAAAAACAACCTCTTGATGTGATTGGTGCAAAACTAAACCTTTCACGCAGGACTTTGTTTTATTGGAAAAAGAAATATGAATGGGATAGAAAAAGATTTGAGGCTGAACGTAATCAGGAAATTTTTAGCGAAGAACTTTTTGGTTTTGCAAGGAAATTAATGCGAAAGATTTCTATGGATATAGATAATAAAACACCAACTCCACAATCTGAAATTTATTCGCTAATGAATATTTTGAAAAATCTGCCACAAGTCAAGCAATATGAAAACTCTAATCAAAAAGCCAGGCAACCAAAACTAACAGGACAACTAACTCCTGAAATTATTGAGCAGATAGAAAGAGATGTGTTAGGAATTTATTATCAATAATTTTTCAAATTCTCTTCCAAACACTTTTTATACTCATCTTGTAAAACTTTTGGAGCAACGATTTTACATCCGTTACCCCATTTGAATACATGCCAAATAATTTCCAAACTTCCGCTTGCTCTAAATGTCACGGTATAAGTCCCATCCTCGTTATATTTACCCTTTTGTGTCGGGTGGAAGTTGTATTTTTCAGCTTCCGGTGCAAGTTCCGTGGTAAATAAAAGTTCAACATCAAGAACTTCACCGTGGTAAACTCCGAATGATTGGTTTGTGTATTCTTGCAAGTCAAAATCACCCTTATCAAAGATTTTATCAGTCAGTTTTAAGCCTTCAAACTTATGCAAAAGGTAGTTGTAAATACCATCACCTTTGGATTTTTCCCTAGCAACAAGATAAATTTTTTCGCCATAAATCATTCCAAGAGGTTCAATTAATCTGGTTTTGTTATGATAAATCCCTTCCACAATTTTAGAATGCTGAACAGCTTCTCTTATAATTTCCAATGTACTTAAACTTATCTTATACTGTGGCATTTGGCGGACAGCATAACCTTCTGTTTGCATAAAAAGCTCAATATTTGTTTCAAGAGAATTTGCGTTTTTGCGATTAAATGCTTTAATTTTTTCAACTGTTTTGCTGAGTTCTTCTTTCATTTCTTTGTTAGTTGTTCTTCGCTGGCATTGTTCAATGTTTGCAATCTCTTTCGGAGTAAAAGTTATAAGATTTGAAATTGAATAGTTAATAAATCCCCAATGCTTTTGTGCATCATCGGTTTCAATCTCATCAACCTGAGGGAATATACAAGTCAAACTATCTCGCATACGCTCAGCGGTTCTGCGTGAAACATTGTATCTCTCGGCAATCTCGTTAATCGTTACACCTTGAATTTTTGATGACATAAAAATTGCCAAATCTAAAATGTCCGAAACTCTTGAGTATCTTGGTTTATCTTGCATAATTCTCTCCTTTGAAAATTATTATACCACACCACGACCATTTTTGTCGCAGGAGTAAATTAAAATGGGGTAAATTACAATAATAAAAAACAAGGAGATAACATGGACAAAATTAAATTACTTATTCAAGGTCGTGAACAGGATACCTATGCTATTCATTATGCATGCGAATGTTTTTATAATGGAGGTGCTATCGCTCCTGCTATTTGTGCAATTTCTCTTGTTAATATGAAAACAAAAGAACAGCATACTTTTGCTTTGCATAATTATATTTTGCAAGGAAAATCATTGATTGATAGCGAAAAACATTTGTTGGAAGATTTTGTTAATTTTTATAAAAGTCTGAATAATCCTTTGTTTATTCATTGGGCAATGGATAGTTTAGAATATGGTTTCAAGGCTATTTACGCCAGAGCAGAAAATTTTGGGATTTACGATTTTGATTTGTCAAAAATGCAGGATATAAATTTAAAAAATTATATTGATTATTCACTTGTAAAAAGTTTAGAAATCAATAATTGTAAGAGAATTTCTGTTCTAAACGGTAAAGATGAAGCAATGTGCTTTAATAAACGGGATTACAATCTTGTGAAACAATCAATCGAAGGCAAGGTTTTAGGAATATTAGATTTGTTTGAAAAGTATCTCAATAACGATTTGGTTGACTTAGATTATGATGGAGTAATTTATTAAAGGTTAGAATGATAAATTTTATATTATAAACAATTTTAAATTAAATCGTTATATAATTAAAAGAGGTTTAAATGAAAAAGAATCGTAGTTCAAAAGCTAAAAATCAAACATATCATTTCAACAAAAGATGTGATGAAAGATTAGGCATACAAATTGATAGAAAATTAATTCAAAGACGGATTAAAGCTCAAAAGTATGACGAATATTTTTATTTTTTAGATAGGCAATCAAATAGGGTTTCACGCTATCGTTACAAGTTTCAAGATAAATGGTATATTATTCCCTATGATAAAAATACTCACAAAGTCATAACAATTTTTGAAGACAATAAGCAAGATACTGTTTTAGAAACTAAACCTAAAATTACTAATCAAAGCTCAAAAAATTATTTTAAGAATTGGTTACAAAAATTTATTCGTTTCTTCAAAAGTTTTAAAGTATCATTTCAAAACAAGTTAACAGGTTAAAAAAATGATAGTTTACGACCATATTTGACTTATAATAGTTGTATTATACAGACAAAGGTAAAAAATTATGGCAAAAATTGTAGATATTAAAAAATATCAAAAACGTGAAAAGATCAATAAAATCTTATTATACTGTGTTGATAATAAGATGGAAACACGATATATTACTGCTGAATTTAAAAAACAAAATCTGCTAATTAGATTTACCCATTTCAATCATTTTAAAGAGGATATGAATATTGACTTTATTTATGATTTTACATCAAAAGAAGCAAATGATTTTGTAAAAACGCTTGCAAAAAACAAATCTGATTTTTTATATAAATTACAAGAGATGTTTAATACACCATCTGCTTGTCAGGATTTAATTCAATATGCAAATAATCATTCTATTGAGCACCAATTAATAGATGGTAATAATTATGATGAAAATGAGATTATGCGATATGATTTTGGTGATATTTATGAAGATGAGGATAGATTATACTATAGTAATGGAGAATTAATTATTCCTACATTATATAAACATCCTAAAAATGGTGTAATGAAAATATATTTACCATCCGGATATTTATATATGGAAATTTCATATATAAATAATTTAAAAGATGGTATAACAAAATGCTATTTCCCAAATTCCAAACAAATTAGCTGGCAACAAAATTATACTAAAGATAAATTAGATGGAATTACAAAAAACTATTTGAGAAACGGACAATTATTAAGAGAAGAAACATTTGTTCATGGTGTAAAAGAAGGATGTGAAAATACTTATCATCCTACAGAAGGTTATCTTGAAATACAAGAAATTTACGCAAATAACAAAAAGAATGGTCAAGCTTTTAAGTATTATCCAAATGGACAAATTAAACACGAGGCATATTTCAAAAATGACAAACAAGAAGGTATCACAAAACAATATTATGAAACAGGAGAATTAGAATTAATTGGGTATTGGCAAAATGATAAAATGAACGGGTTAAGAGTAACTTATCACAAAAACGGTAAAATTAAGTCTATAACTACTGCTAAAAATAATGTTTATACCGAACCCGAATATCAGTATTATGAAGATGGTACATTAGAAGCCATAATTCCCGCATATGATACAGGGGTAGAATTAGTGTATTATCCGAATGGAAAACTAAAAAGTGAAAGGAAATACAATAAAGGTAAAAAATTCGGGAATGGAAAATATTATTATGATAATGGAAAAATAGAAGCTGATTATAATTACAAAAATAACAAACGACATGGGGTATGCAAAGAATATCATTATAGTGGAAAATTACGTTTAGAATATGAATATAAAAATGGCAAAAAACAAGGAATAGAAAAACGCTATTATAATAATGGACAATTAAGTTACGAACATAGTTATAAAAACGGTTTGCGTGATGGATATTCAATTAGTTATAAAGAAAAAACAGGCGAAATTGAATATAAAATATTATTTCGCAAAGGTAAAGTTGTAGATTTTCATGGGAATAACGGAATAACCGGTATTAAGAATTTAGATATTGAGGAAGCATTGAAAGGTTGATATTATGGCAAAAAAATTATATGTACGAGGAATGGAAGTTAAAAGGCCTAAAGACCATGAAGGCTACTTTTTCGGTGAACATCCAACAGGATATGGAAATATTTGGGATGCTGTTTTCGGAGTATCAGAAAAATTATTTGTATACCTGAGAATGATAATGGAAAAAGGTGATGTAGTTTTTAAAAACCTTAAAACAAAAAACAGTCAATATGCAGGAATAAAGTATCCCGAAACCAGCAATTTTTCAATCTTAAATTTAATTGAAGAAACAGAAGAATCCAATATATATGCTTCATCATATCCACTTTTAATGGGAATAAATAATGAAGTTAAATTAAAAGAGTCTTATTCTTGGGCAATAGATGCAGAAGGAGAAATGGCAGCTGAAACTGATTTGGGTAAAATTATAAATTTCCATAATCCTTATTTTGCTCTTGATGACATTAATTTCGAATTTGACAAAATTCAAACAATTTCACTTGCCGGACTGGCTATGAACATAAATCAAATGGAGGTCCAAGAATTCCCGGCTGAAGGTGATACATATAAACACTATTTAGAAGAATTTTTAAAAGAAAATCCGCATAAAACAGAAAAGGATTTTGAAGCTCCTGTCCATAGAGTTGACGCTGAACATTTTAGAATGTTTGTACCAACTGATTTTTGCTGTGAATTTGAAATTGCAACACAAATTGAAGAAATTGAATATGTTGATTTTCTTGGTGAAAGAATTGCAGTTATGAAAGTTAATCTTGAACACGGTGATGATAACGAATATTTGTATTGTAATATTTATGCGTCAAAACACGTATTGGGGAAATACAAACCAAAAGTTGGTGATGGAATAAATGCAATAGTCTGGTTAACCGGATTCTTTAATTAGGTTTATATGACACATATTTTTAGGTTATATTAATAAATATGAGTAATTTATCAAATGCGGATATTAAAAGATTTGACTGGGGAAGAACAAGCTCATAAGGCTTTTTGTGATGAAAACTTTGAAAAAATATTTGGACATGCTCCCAAAGATAATGCAGAAAAGACTTTTTTGAAGGGGCTAAATTCCTAAATATGGCTATAGAAAGGTTTCGCAATGAAAAAGCTCATACTCCAGCTAAACCCTTGGATGGGAATTTAGCAATTCACTATATTTCATTGGCAAGTTTGGCTTATGAATTAATATCGAGGAATTAAACCTTACAATTATAATACGTGCCAAATAATATTTATTATAGATATAACATATTTATTGCTATGTTCATGATAGTATAAGTATAGGAATTTAATAAACTTGAGGGTGTGAATGGGTTATCAAAGTGAAGCAGAATTAGAGAATAGATTAATCAAAAAACTTGAAACACAAGGTTATGAAAGAGTTTTAATTAATGATTATGCTGAACTTGAAAATAATTTTAGAGAACAACTCAATAAATTCAATAAAAAAGCTTTGGATAACAAACCCTTAACTGATAAAGAATTTGAAAGAGTCTTAAATATTCTTAATGGCAAGAGTGTTTTGCAATCTGCAATAAAATTGCGAGAAAAAATAGATTTTGATAGAGAAGATGGAACAAAAATATATTTAAAATTGTTATCAGAAAATTCCGAAGACAATATTTATCAAGTTTCAAATCAAATAACTGTTCAAGGTAAGTATAGAAATAGATATGATGTTACCATTTTAATTAATGGATTGCCATTAGTTCAAATAGAACTAAAGCGCAGCGGTATTGATATAAATGAAGCAATTAATCAAATAGACAAATATCGAATTCATTCTTATAGAGGATTGTTTCATTATATCCAAATTTTTGTTGTATCAAACAGTGTAGAAACAAGATACTTCGCTAATACTGATGCTCAAAGATTATTAAAATCACTAACATTTTATTGGACAACTGAGATAAACGAAAGAATAAATAAACTGGAAGATTTTTCATCTTCTTTCTTTAATAAAAACCGGCTATTAAAGAATATTACTCGTTATATGGTAATTAACGAAACAGATAAAAATCTTATTGTAATGCGTCCATATCAAATATATGCAACCGAAGCATTAATAAGACATGCATTAGATACAGGCAAAAACGGATATATTTGGCATACAACAGGTTCCGGTAAAACATTAACAAGTTGGAAATGTGCAAATCTGCTTTCTAAAGAACAAAGTATTAAAAAGGTATTTTTCTTAATAGATAGAAAAGACCTTGATACGCAGACAAAGGAAGAATTTAATAAATTTGAAAAAGATTGTGTTGATGAAACCGACAAAACAGAAACACTCGTAAAGCAGATAAAAGATATTGATAGAAAATTAATAGTTACAACTATACAAAAAATGGCAAATGCTATAAAAAATCCCAGATATTCTAAAATATTAAACAATTACAAAGATGAAAAAGTTATATTTATTATAGATGAATGCCACAGATCGCAATTTGGCGAAATGCATACTACTATAAAACACCATTTTAAACATGCTCAATATTTCGGATTCACTGGAACTCCACGTTTTGATGAAAATAAATCACATAACGGACTCAGAACTTCTGATTTATTTGAAAAATGTTTGCATACTTATTTAATCAAGAATGCAATATATGATCATAATGTTTTAGGATTTTCAATTGAATATATACAAACATTTAAAGGTCAATATGATGAAAATGACAAAACAATGGTTGAAGGTATTGATACTGATGAAGTGTATCTTGCAGATGAAAGAATAGAGTTGGTATCTAATCATATAATTAATAATCATAAGTGCAAGACAGTTAACGGTAAATATACAGCTATTTTTGCTACATCTTCAATACCTGCTCTTGCTAAATATTACGATAAAATCAAAAGTTTAAATTCTGATTTAAAAATTGCTGCAGTTTTTTCATACGGCGAAAATGAAGATTTAGAGGGTAAAGATGAACATAGCAAAGATATTTTAGTAAGAATAATTGATGATTATAATAAAGAATTTGATACAAATTTTTCTTTGGATACTTTTGCTGCTTATAACAAAGATATTGCCAACAGACTAAAGATAAAAAAGTCGCCGAAAATTGATATTTTACTTGTCGTAAATATGTATTTAACAGGTTTTGACTCAAGACCGCTTAATACTTTGTATGTTGATAAAAATCTTGAATGGCATAATTTGGTTCAAGCTTTTTCAAGAACAAACAGGGTTGAAATGGCTTCAAAACCTTTTGGGAATATTATTTGTTACAGAAATCTTAAATCAAATACAGATAAAGCATTAAGATTATTTAGTAATGAATTAGAAGCTGATACTGAAAACAATCCGCCAATATGGATAATTCCAGGATATGGATATTTTAGGGATAAATTTAAAGAAATGGCGTATAAATTATTGTCTATTGCTCCAACTGTCCAGGGTGTAGATGATTTAATGAGTGAAGATGCACAAAGAGAATTTGTTATTGCATTTAGAGAATTGTCAAAAATAAAATCAATTCTTACAACATTTTCGGAATTTTCATGGTCAGATGTTGAAGATGCTTTAACTTGTCAAGGTTATGAAGATTATAAGAGCAGATATTTAACACTGTATGATTATGTTAAAAAGGAACGTAATGCTGAAAAAGTTTCAATTCTTGATGACATAGATTTTGCTATTGAAGTTATACAAACAGACAAAATAAATGTTACATATATCATGAATTTATTAAGAAATGTCGATACCGCTAACAAAAAACAGCAAGCAAAAGATTTGGAACATATTAAACAAGAGTTAGACAGAACCGATAACCCTGAATTAAGAAGAAAAGTTGATTTAATAAGGGCATTTATTGATAGAGTAATGCCAACAATAAAACAGAATGATTCTATTGATGAGGCTTTTGCTAACTTTGAATCAGAACAAAGAAATAAAGAAATTGAAGAATTTGCGAATAAACAAGAAATTAACACGGAATTTTTAAAACAAACAATTTCAGATTATGAATTTTCAAATACAATCAATAAAAAAGATATAATAACGGGTATTGATAAACCTATAAAATTCAAGGAAAAACATGAGCTTGTTGCAAAAATAATCCAATTTATTAAAGAAAATGTTTTCAAATACCAATAGGAGTAGAAAATGGTAGATATTGCGGTACAAAAAGAACAAAAGGCAGAACTTCATAGTAAATTATGGGAAATGGCAAATAATTTGCGTGGTAATATGGAAGCCTATGAATTTAAAAATTATATTTTAGGTTTGATATTCTATCGCTATCTATCTGAACGTACTGAAAATTATATGAAAGAACTTTTAAAAGATGATGACATTTCGTATTCTGAAGCTTGGGAAGATGAAGAGTACAGAGAAGGTTTAAAAGAAGAATCTATCGATTATTTGGGTTATGTAATAGAACCCAAATATCTGTTTTCTCATGTAATAAAATTGATAGAAACCGGAGATTTTGATGTTGAGTATATGGAAAAAATTATTAACTCAATATCCGAAAGCACACAAGGGCATGATTCTCAAGAAGATTTTGAAGGTTTATGGGAAGACATGGATTTAAGATCTTCAAAATTAGGAAAAGAAGTTTCGCACCGTTCAAAATTAATTGCAAAAATTTTAAATACAATCAATACCATTGATTTTCATTTAGAAGATATGGAACTTGATGTGCTAGGTGATGCTTATGAATATTTAATTGGTATGTTTGCACAAACCGCCGGTAAAAAAGGTGGCGAATTTTACACTCCCGTTAATATGTCAAAACTTGTTGCAAAACTTGCAACGGTTGGTTTAAGCGAAGCAAGAACAGTTTCAGACTGTGCCTGCGGTTCAGGTGGCTTACTGTTGCAAGTCGGTAAATACATAAAAGTGGGTCAATATTATGGTCAGGAATTAACAAGCACCACATATAACCTTGCAAGAATGAATATGCTGCTTCATGGAATTCCGTATAACAATTTTGAAATAACAAATTGCGATACTCTTGAAGATGAAAGATATGAGGATAGAAAATATACCGTACAAGTTGCAAATCCACCATATTCAACAAATTGGAGTGCAAATGCTAAATTTTTAGATGATGAAAGATTTTCAGCATATGGCAAATTAGCACCGAAATCAGCTGCTGACTTTGCTTTCGTTCAGCATATGATTTATCACATGGATGATGATGGTAGAATTGCAGTATTGCTGCCTCATGGTGTCTTATTTAGGGGTAATGCTGAAGAAACAATAAGAAAATATATTGTTAAAGATTTAAATTATTTAGATGCGTTGATTGGATTGCCTGCTAATTGTTTCCAAGGCACATCAATTCCAGTATGTTGCTTGATTTTAAAAAGAGAAAGAAACTCAAATAGTAATAATATATGTTTTATAGATGCATCAAAATATTATACACAAGGTAAAGCTCAAAATTCTATTTCGCAAGAAGATATTGATAGAATTGTAAAAGCTTATATTGAAAGAAAAGATATTGATAAATTCTGTCATATAGCTACAATGGAAGAAATTGAAGAAAATGATTATAACTTAAATATTCCTAGATATGTTGATACTTTCGAACCAGAACCGGAAGTAGATTTACAAGAAGTTGCAAATGATATTCGTAGAGTTAATTCAGAAATAAAAGATATTGATAAAGAATTGAAACCATTTTTTGAAGAATTGGGGTTAGATTTTCCATTTGGCGAAAAATAAAAAGGATAGGTTTCAGTTGTTACAAATTATGCAACAACTTAATAGGATAAAAGTATGAATAAAATTAAATCAAAAGGTGAAATAATAATTTACACAAGTGATGATGGTAAAATATCCCTTGATACAAAACTTGAAAATAATACAATATGGCTTACTCAAAAAGATATGGCAGAGTTGTTTGGAGTTAAAACGCCGGCAATAAATAAACACCTGAATAATATATATAATGAAGGAGAACTTGATCAAGAGGCAACTATTTCCATTTTGGAAATAGTTCAAAAAGAAGGTAATAGAGATGTAAAACGCCAAACGACATTTTATAATTTAGATGCAATTATATCAGTCGGGTATAGAGTAAATTCTTCAAGAGCAACGCAATTTCGAATTTGGGCAACGAATGTTTTAAAAGAATATTTAACCAAAGGTTATGCCATTAATGAGAAATTATTAAGTGATAAGCAGGAAAAAATACAAACTTTACAAACTACGGTAAGCTTATTAACAAGAAGTTTAGCAAATCAAATAGAATCGTTAAACGAAGCTCAACAAGTTGCAAAAATCTTGGATAATTTTGCAAAAGGACTTGATTTACTTGATAATTTTGACCATAAAACATTAGATATAAAAGGTTCTACGCAAAAAGAAGCGGTTATAATTTCTGTTGAAGAATTTTTATTAGTGATAAATGAGATGAAATCAGAATTTGCATCTGATGTTTTTGCAAATCCTAAAGATAATAGTTTTGAAAGTTCTGTAAATCAAATTTATCAAACTTTTGGCGGGAATGAGTGTTATCCGACATTAGAAGAAAAAGCAGCCATGTTATTGTATTTGATAACAAAAAACCATTCATTCTCCGATGGGAATAAACGTATTGCTGCAAGTTGTTTCTTGTATTTTTTAGAAAAAAATGGAATTTTGTATAAAAATAATTTACCTATTATTGATAATGGGACATTGTTTGCATTAACCGTATTAATTGCTGAAAGCAATCCAAAAGAAATGGAAACAATGAAACAAATCGTTATAAGTGTTCTTAACAGAGGAGGGGTTTGTGACTAATTCAGAAACAAAAAAATTTTCACAAAATGTACCCTCAAGTTATCATATTGAAGACAGTGGTAAATGTAACAAACCATCCACGAATGTTCCAAAACTCAGATTTAAAGGGTATAATGATGAGTGGAAGGAAAAAAGAATAGAAAAGGTTTTAAAGATTAAGCACGGAAAAGACCAAAAGGCAATTGAAAAGAAGGATGGAATATATCCAATTCTGGCAACAAGTGGAGAAATAGGACGCTCGAATACTTTTTTATGGGATAAACCCTGCGTTTTAATAGGAAGAAAAGGAACAATTAATAAACCACAGTATATGGATACTCCGTTCTGGACTGTTGATACATTATTCTATTCGGATGTTTTTCAAGACAATGATGCAAAATATTTATATTATTTATTTAATACAATAAATTGGAAAAAATATGATGAGTCAACAGGGGTACCAAGTTTAAGTGCCAAAACTATCGAGAGAATAAAAATTAAAATATCTAACAATCCAAAAGAGCAAGAAAAAATCGCATCATTTTTAACTCTGATTGATAAAAAAATCGAAAAACAAAAAGAACTCGTAGAACTCCTTAAGAAGTATAAAAGAGGATTACTTTCACAAATATTCAGCCAAAAATTGAGATTTA
>CAROLD010000023.1 GCA_949035555.1 uncultured bacterium
CAACTTTACCGCCGTCGCCATCGCCAACTTTGCCATCGTCGCCATCGCCAACTTTGCCATCGTCGCCATCGCCAACTTTGCCGCCGTCGCCATCGCCGACTTTGCCGCCGTCGCCATCGCCGACTTTGCCGCCGTCGCCATCGCCGACTTTACCGCCGGCACCTTGAACACCATCACCTGCTTCGTTCAACGATTTTATTTTTTTATCAATTGCACTGCCTAATTTATCGTAATTAGCAGTTGTTCCGCGATGTTGTAAGCGTTTTTCTTGTATGCTTTCTTGTAATTGTTGAAGTGCAGTAATATCATTTTCATTTTTGATGTAATCATTTATTAAACGAACATCAGCATCTTCAAGAACAGTTTTCTTGGCAATAATTTGTTCAACATCAGTTTTTAATTGCACTGCTCTTTGAGCTTGGAATGCGGATTTTTCAGCTCCAGTCAGTCCATCCGCAGCTTTAGTGATTTTCCCTTGAAGTTCTCTACGAAGATCACGGTTGCCGATTTTGTTCAATTTGCTGTATGCATCTGCTAAGTCTGCACCGCTTAAATCTGTTTCTGAAAGTAATTTGTTGATTTCACCTCTAACAGATTCAACTTTTTCGGCACCCAGTCGAATACCGCTGGCTTTGTTACCGTCTCCGATAATTCCATCTAAGACAGGGGTCTTTTGTTTCGGTACATTTGCACCATCCAGAGCGTCTGCGACTTTATCTCCAATATTAGGTTTTGGTTTTCCTGCTGAGCTGAGTTCACCTTTCAAACTAGTCGCGTGACCGATTGAGTTACCTGCTACAGACATAATCATACCTTGAATAAAGCCTTCTTCACTGAATTCTCCATCAATAAGGTACATTTGTCCTAATGTTTGAATGGTGTCGCTTGTGATTTCAAGACCTGCGGCTTCTCCTCGAGCCAAAATTACAGCGGCTTTTTGCAGTTGAGTATCGCTAATGCCAGGTGCAAATTTTCTTAGCAAGTTTGCTTGTTTTGATATTACGTTTGCTCCAACATCAGCAGATACTTGTTCTAATTTTGCACTGGCTTTTGATACTGCTCCGAAGAATTCTTTAACTCTGCCTTCCGGAACATTAGAAATTATTTTCCAGGTTTGTGGTGCAAAGGCACTTCTTTCAGCTGCACTTACGGCTTTTATGCCGTTAACTGCAAAATTTTCTGCATATTGACCGACTTTAATACCTGCAGCGGCTAATGCTGTATCTTGTAAAACCTGAGATGTTACAGCTGCTCTGTTTTCTGCGGTGTTGCCTGTTTCAGATGTTAAAAGATTTGAGCCGTACATTGCTCCTTCGACTGTGGCTGTTGCCGCTGCACCAATACCTACAGCCGCCCATCCTGCGGCACCTGCACCTGCTGTTAAGACTGTAGTTACTACAATTACCGGAGCTAGTACTATACCCATTTTCGCCATGCCGACTGATGATTTATAATCGACATTAGCTTGTTGAAGTCCATCTTGTTTATCAATTATATTTTGAGCAAGCTGTTGTGCAGAGATTACTTTTCCGCTGCTGTCTCTTAATCTGCCTTGAGCTGCGGCTTCCAGTTGATTAAGCATACGTTTTGCTTCTCTGTATTTATTCGCAACATCGCCTCTATCTGTGCCTATACCTGAATATCTTACAAGTGCATTACCTGTGTCATCCAGCCAACCTTCTTCATCTACACCCATTTTAAATTCACGTTCAAGTTGGGCTACGTAGTCTCTCATTTGAGAAAGAGCTTCCATATTTCTAGCTTTTAAATCTGCGATTTGAGCCGGATCAGTTATCTGATTGCCGTTTTCATCTAAGAATACTTCATCTTTGACTACGCATTGAGTGTTGTCAATAATAGATAAATAACCGGCTTTAGTATCTTTTGTTATTGATGTGGATTGACTGCCGCCGTTAGGTCCGCCCGGGGTTGTTATTGTAGATGTTGAGGTGAATTTTCCTGCTTGAACTTTTGCTTTTACATCATCAATAATTTCAGGGTGTTGTGTAAGTATAGCTTTTAATTGTTCTGTCTGATATTCAGCATCATTTATATGGCTTGCACTTACACCTGTTGATGCGCCTTGACCGTTATTGTTATCTATAGAATGCATTAATTCTATACAAAAATCAGTGATTTCCTGTTGCGTAAACTCAACATGTCCTGATAATATTGCATTTGCTTTAATTGATGTTTTTGCCGCTGGTGTTGCGGATGACATAGCTTTGTTATATGCATCCTTAACTGATTTACATCCGGGAATGTCACCGTTTGCAAGTATTTCCTGTATCTGGTCATAAACTTCTGAATCCATACTGTCAAACACGTTTGACATATCACCTTTTTTAGCCCCATAAAGCGCTTCTTCAGCTTGCACTCTTGGCGGTTTTGAAGCTTTGAATAATAAGGTATTACATGCAGATAGTTGTTCTACATCAACTTCTCCGCCATCATTTGAGCGACCGGCTAGATATGTTTGAACAGCTTCTTGGTCTGTGAATTGAGTTTGATAACCTTTTTCTTTGTTCGCTTCAATAGCTCTTTGAGTTAAGTATTGATAGTCTTCACTATTAGGATCATCACTACAAGCTTTTAAACCTTTATGAAGAGCTTCTTTATCATCGTATTCAAAACAAAGTCTTCCAATAACTCCATTTCTGTGTTCTTGGTCAACTCCAGGTTGGTAAGAGTTGTTTGCAACCCAGTTAGAATCGAATTGGTCAACTTGTTGAGCTGTCCATTTATCTTTTGCAAGATAAGCTCTGGTTAAAGAGCCTTCATTTGCAACTAAATCAGGACGAAGCTTTCCAAGAGAATTTTCTACGGCAAGACGAGTTTCTCTGTCTCCATGAGGTACTAAATTCATTACTTCATTTACACTTGATGTACTTGTGTAACCTAAACCTCCTTCGACTTCGTGTTTTAATTCCCGAGCAATGGTATTACCTTTTTGTTCAGTTGTCATTGCTCCGCTATTGATAAGTGTTTGGAAGTAGGGTCTTGCGTTTCCATGGGTTTCTTCATCCAAAATTAAGGCTTCAATCGGCATTGTGTGTTCATTGCCCTTGTAGTCAGAATCTTTTGCGGCAAGTGAAGAGTTAACTCGAGCCAGAATTTCAGGAGAATAGATTTGTTCAACCCCTTCCTTCAGCGCTTCTTCATCTGTTCCCCAGGTATAATTTGCTGCGTTATAAATTTTTTCAGATATTGCGTCTGATTCTTGTTTTACAAAGTTTGAATATTCCCCTTTTACGAGGAATTTACCTGTTTTTGAGTCAACGTACCAAACTTTGCCGGTTGCATCTTTTACATATTTTACACCATCTTTACCTGTAACTGTATTGATACCTCCTGTAGCATCATAAGCATCAGAAGCTTGAACGTAGTCAGCACGTAATAAAACTCTGTCCGAAAAATCTGTCTGGCTCTTACCGCCTGATAGTATCTGAGTTTTACCGTCAGCATCTAAAACAATTTTTCTTCCGTGAGCATCTTTTCTGTCATCGACTACAACATATTCTTTACCATCTCCGGCTTTTACCTTTTTACCAAAGTCGTACATGTTGGTATTCGCAACATAATCATCTTTAAGTATTTTATTATCCCATGATGCGACTGTAATATTACCTTTGGCATCTTGAACCATTATTCTTTCCCGATTTTTCATTGTTCCAATGACAGTATATTTCTTACCGCCATAGGTAAATTTTTCACCTGCTCTCTGGTAGTTTTTAAGCCCCATTGCTCTTAATTGACGATCACGTTCGCGTGCTTCCATTGCTTTTTTGTATTTTGCAACAGCTTGAGCGCTTGTGTCTCTTCCTTGAAGAACTTTTTCTTCGGCTTCCATTTCTCTAGGAATTTTTATTGAGTCGCCGACTCTGAAAGAACGGTTTTTACCTTTGCCAACAAGTTTATCTCCGTTTACTTCAAGTAATTTATCCAGAGGGACACCGAATTTTTTAGCGATAGCAGCAGGTGTTTCACCGTTTTGAACAATTATGCCCTCGGTGTTGCCTTCGCCGTCGTATTGAAGTTGATATTGCTTTCCGTCAACAACTTTTACTTGAGTTAATCTTTGACCTTCCGTATTCAGTTGATTTTGGGTAATATTTTCGCCTTCTTGAATATTTTCAACAGCGCTGCCGTCTTCTTTGTATTCACGGGTAGTCTTTTTATTTCCTTCTGTTATTTCTTCAGCCTGAGGTTTTCCATCTTTTGTAAGACGCGCAGTTTTTTTATTTCCGCCGAGTTCTGATATTTGTTCAAGTACGGTTCCGTCTTCATTATATGTGAATTCGGTAGTCTTTTCAGTGTCTTGACCTTTGTTTTCAACACGAGACATTTCACGTGCCTGACCGTCAACATAGGTGAAGTTTTTAACTGTATATTCACCTTGGGTTTCAACTGCTTCTTTTGGTTGTCCTTTTTCATCATATTGGACAATCGTTTTTGAGCCTTCTTTTGTTATTGTTTGTTCTTTAGGTATGCCGTTTTCGTAAGTGGTAACATCAGTTGTTTTGCCGTCGTCTGTTGTTACTGTTTTTTGAGTTGGTACTCCGTCTTTTAAATCTGTTACTGTGGTTGTTTGACCTTCGTCTGTAATTACGGTTGTTTTTGCAGGAACATAGTTTCCGTCTTTGTCTTTTACAGGATTGCCCTCTGCATCCAGTTGATATACTGTTGCAGTGCCGTCTTTACCGTTTTCTTCAACAACAGATTCTTCAACGGGTTCATTATTTGTGTTGAATTGTGTCGTTGTAGTTTTGCCATCTGCATTTTTTTGACGCGCTGATGTTTTATCTGGTCTGATTGTTTCTTGCGTACCATCATTGTATTCTATTAGGATATTTCCTGTTTCAGGATCGGTTGCGCATTCTTTAATATTTTCACTGCTTTGAGATATGTTTTGTATAAATTTAAACAGGTCTTCTTTTTTTATTTTCTTAAGCCCTTTTGCTTTTAGAAAGTCTTTGGCTTCACCCTTGGAAAGGTTTTCAGCATCTTTTTTGCCTGCAGCACCAAGTAACTCGCTTTTGAGCTGCTGCATTTCTTTTTCATCAATAACACCATCTTTATTCGTATCAAGTGCGTCAAAAATGCTTTTTTCCTGTTCAGTCTGTAATTGTTCGCGTTTCACTCCTCCCTTAAATCCTGTGAGGTTAACGTTTACTGCGTTTTTGCCTTTACCTAATGATAAATCCTGTGTTGACATTCTGGCATACCTTTCCTATATATTAATTATTAACGTTTTTTTTGGGGTAAACTTTACTGGAAATCTGAATTTTTTACATTACTTAATGTAATTTCTTAACAAAAATAATTTTTTTGTATGAGATTGTTTTAACCATCTAAGTATAAATATTTGGAGAATAAATATTATCTCGTTTCCAGGTTTAATATGTTGTGTTTAAGAAAGGAGAAAAAATATGTTCTACAATGTACTAAAGGCAAAAGATATTGTTGATATTCAGGATGGAATGTTTAATCGCAAAGTTTTAATGGAAAAAGATAACAGTTGTTTATCCGTAATTGCGATTAAAAAAGATGATATTATCGATACTCATACTTCTGTTTGCGATGCGGCGGTTTATGTTATCGATGGTGAAATTGAAATCCATTTTGATGCTCAAAAGTTTAAAGTTGATAAGGGTGAAATATTATTGTTTAAAAAGGATGCAGAACATAAAGTTGTTGCATTAAAAGATAGTAAATTTTTATTGATAAAAATTTAGAGGGGAATTATCCCCTCTTTTTATAATAATTTTGGTATAAATCTGTGTTTGACTTTTTGGGTGTATTCCTGATATGCAGGGTCTTTGATTAAGTTTCTTTCTTCTGTTATTGCTCTAAAGTAATATACTAATATCCAGATAAAACTTCCTGAAAGAATAACCAATTTACCTAGAGGATGGATATTTTCCATAACCATAACAGGAATAGTTGCACAAATTATGTATAGCATTTGCATTGCATATTCCGGATGTCTCACAATATTATAAGGAAAACCTGTTACAATACCTCTGTTGGTAAGGTTTCCTGATTTTGTGCCAAGACGCAAGACTGCAAGCATCATTCCAAAGTGAGCAAGTACAACCAGAATGTTTAAAACTATTCGTAAGGTGAAATTATCTACTGTAATTGTTTGATTGTCATATACCGGAATTAATTTGTTTGACAAATAAACAAAAGGAGCATAGCACATAATACAGCTGATTATCCCTAGAGGTGTTGTATCAGCCCATTTGATTTTGTTTTTTAAGAAATTAAATTCTGTCAAATAGCTTACTGCAAGTACAAGGGTTATTACCATAACGCAGAGTTGTCTCCACATATCTGCCGTGTCATCAATATACTGCATAAATCCGAACGATGCGCCGTTTGTAGTGCCATATTGCACGGCTTGGGAAAACATTTCCATTAAGAAATGGAAATTGTAATCTAATGATAATATATACTTATTACAAAGTATATTAACACAGGTTACTCCGAAAAATGCTTTAATGAAAAGAATTGCAAATGCTTGTTTTTCATTCTCGTCAGGTTCAATATTTTTCAGCCATTCCTGTGTGGTTTCTGTTTTTTTGAACCAGCGTTTGAAATAGTCAATTATTTTTACTGTGCGAGATTGTAATATTGATTTAGGCTTTAGCCACAAAAATATTGGCAATGCAAGAACAATGTACAAAACATAATATGCAATAAAAAATATTATATAGTTGCAGAATTCGTGTTCTATACTTTCTGTTAATCCCGGACAGAAAGTTATTATTAACAAAATAAGCCCGTAAATGAATATTGATGATAAATAATGTTTGTAAACGTCACGGTTAGTGACTTCCTGTTGTTGAATTTCTTCCATATATCCCCTCTTCTTTTTTGTTTAAATTATATCATACATATAGTTGTTTGCGCAATTTTCGTAAATATGATAATATAAACTCATATTATTTTAGGAGAAAAATTATGAATTGTAAGAAGTGCGGATGCGAAATTGCAGATAAAAAGATTAAAAATTGTCCTCAGTGCGGTGCTAAAGTGAACGGAATTCCGACATGGGTTATAGTATTGATTGTTGTTGCGATTGTATTTGCTGCTATTCCAATGTTTTTGGCTGTTGTAGGCGTTGTAGCTGCAATGACCCTTCCTACACTTATAGCAAATACTGATTCTGCAGGTAATAAAGCTGCATTTAAGAAATCATTATCTACTCTTAATCAGGCAGTTCAGATGAGTCAGGTTTTAAATGACGGTCCTGAATATACGCAGTTTGATGATGTTTGGGGTAATGCAAAAAAACAATTTATGAATTCTGTTGATTTGCCAAATGGTGTAAAACTTGCTGATGGAACAGAAATTCTTTATAAAGTTTTAAACCCGGTTTGTTCAGAGTCTCCTGATGAGTCCAATATCGGTGAGGCTACTGCCTGTGCGGTTTTAACTATTGATGCTAACGGCTTTAATAATGGTGAAAATAAACGTAGTACTGATTCTCATAATGTTCATGACCAGTTTGAAGTTTACTTATATAAAAATATGGTCGCAGTTAAACCTGGCACTCCAGAGTATGATTTTGTATATAAAGATAATTAACTGTTAGATTTTCGTAAATAGCTTTCTACAAACTCGTCCAAGTCTCCGTCCATAACGGCATCAACATTTCCAACTTCACATCCTGTTCTATGGTCTTTGACCATTTTATATGGGTGGAATACGTATGAACGGATTTGAGAACCAAAATTAATGTCTGCGCTTTCGCCTTTAATAGCAGACAGTTTCTTCTCGTGTTCGGCTTCTTTTATTGCAAGAAGTTTTGATACAAGGATTTGCATTGCATATTCTTTGTTTTGAAGCTGAGAGCGTTCCTGCTGGCATTTTACAACAATTCCTGAAGGTTTGTGTAAAATTCGTACAGCAGTTTCAACTTTGTTCACATTCTGACCGCCTGCACCGCCTGAGCGCATTGTTGTAATTTCTAAATCATCAGGCGGAATATTTATTGTCTTTTCAAAATCTTCAATAATAGGTGAAACTTCAACTGATGCAAAACTTGTCTGGCGTTTGCCGTTTGCGTTGAATGGCGAAATTCTGACAAGTCTGTGTACACCTTTTTCAGCTTTAGAATATCCAAATGCGTATTTGCCTGAAATCTTTATTGTTGCGGATTTTATTCCGGCTTCTTCCCCATCAAGTTTATCCAGTAATTCGCATTTCCAGCCTCTTTTTTCAACCCAGCGCATATACATTCGAAGCAGCATACTTGCCCAATCTTGAGCGTCAGTGCCGCCTGCTCCGGAGTTTATGGTTAAAATTGCATCTTCCGTATCATATTCGCCCGAAAGCATTTGAGTCAGTTCAAATTTTTCGAGTTCTTTTTGTAGCGACTGAATATCTTCAAAACTTAGTGTAATTAAATCGTTATCTTCTAATTCCAGTGCGGTTTCGGAGTCTTCCACTCTTTGAAACCAGTTAGATATTTTTTCTAAAATCTCTTTTTTTTCTTTTATTTCCTGTCCGATTTTTGATACTTTTGCACTGTCTTTCCAAATTTCAGGATTTTGCATCTTCTCTTCAAGGTCTGCCAGTTCAAGTCCTAATTTTTCAGGGTCAAAGACACTCCTTGATTTTTTCAAGACGCGGTTTTATTAAATTTAATTCTTGTTTTAATTCTGTTTGCATAGTTTAATTTTATTATAAAAAATCCTCTCTTGCAATTAAGTTTAGTGTTGTTATAATTAGAATGGAGAGAGATTTTATTGATGAATGTTTTTAAATATTTTGCTAATCTTTATAAATCTAAAGATGCTTTATTAAATCACGTCACTTTATTTTCTATATCAGGACTCTTAGCTATTTCAGTAAGCAGTTATTTGTCTTCTGTATTTGGAAATATTTACGGGACATTTTTTGATTCCATTTCTCTTTCTCCTGTAGTATCTTATTTTTTGCTCGTTTTTGCAACTATGCTTTTTATATTTTTTGCAGGTTATAATTATTGGGTAATCGATAGAATGTTTAATGGTGAAGATGAACTTCCCGAGCTTTCCTTATTGTCTTATTTTATTTTTGTAAAAATGTTACCTGTGCTTATTGTATGGAAAATTTATGAATTTGCGTTTTTTGCGGCCGGATTTATGTATTTACCAATGAATAAACCCTGGTTTTATGTTTATATGTCGGTTCTTATATGTTTACTGCCTTTTTTAAATCTTATTTACTCTGTTTTTATTAAGGATTTTTCATACAGAGCAGAAGTTTTTAGCCCGATAACTTTGTTCAGAGTCTTAAATCGTTGTCTCGGGTCAGTTATCATATTATGGACACAAATAATAATTTTACTAATTATACCGGCTGTTTTGGCTTATCTGGTGTTAAGATTTGCACCTTCAATTGCCAATCCGTCATTGCAATCATCGGTAAAATTGGGTGGAGTTTGTATCTTAACCTATCTGTTATTAGTTATCAAATTCGCATATAACAGAGGGTTAGTGGAAATTGCAAAAAACAAACTTAGTGATATTTAATTATCAAAAATTTTGATTCTTCCGTCGTCAAGTATATTTACCGGCTCTGTAGTTTTTGACAGAAATTCTTTTATACATTTTGTAGCGTCAAATGGATATTTTTCTAAAATTTTGTCAGGCTGGTTTAGCATTGTGAAACCGTCATTGCCCATCGCACAGTAATCATTTATTGCAGTTGAGTAGAATTTATCTTCACGCGGATTTTTGATATCAATTGGTGTTGGGTTGCCTTTTTTATCAATAAAATCTATTGATTTTACGTGTCCGTTTTTGTTTACAGAATAACGCAGTCCTGATGTGTAGAAAATTCCTGGTTTGTTTGCAACATTTGTGAATGATTTTGCGGCTTTTTGTATTGCTTCTACAAGCGTTTTTTCCGAATAATTAACTTTATAAAGTTTATTTTGGAAAGGTAAAATATCTGCTAAAATTCTTGTGTCAACTTTTCCTTTTTCAAAAAATCCACGGATATTTGAAGATGGCAGAATTGCAATATCTACATCCAAATCTTTTTTAATACAGTCAGTAATAAAATATGCGTGCGGATTTGGTTCAATCAAGTCATGTGTTAACGGTGGTGCTGCTTCATTTACGTATCCGTAAGTTTTTCTTGCTCCAAAGATTTTATCAAATAAGTATTTAATTGGTGCATAGCGTTTAAATTCACGAGTGTTTCCAATATTATTCTGTATCTTTTTGATTATCCCGTTTGTATCAAATTCGAGGTTAAGTATGCCGAAGTTTTTACCGTCTCTTCCGGCTTGCGTTATTATGACAGGCTCACCTGTTTTTGAGTAGAAAAGATTTTCACCTTCTTTAACGTCAAATAGGAGATCATGTGAATGACCTCCTAATATTACATCTATGCCTTGTGTTTGATTTGCTATAATTTTATCTACAGTATAGCCTAAGTGTGAAAGTAGTATAATTTTATTGATGCCTTGCTTTTGCAGTTTATCTGTTTCTTTTTGTATATCTTCTACTGTTTCTTTTACTTTATCTACTGAAATTTCTTTTTGTATAGTCCCCTCTTTCGACCTTTTAAATAAGTCTATAGGGGTAGTGCCGATTATTCCGTATTTGTGTCCGTTGTGTTCCTCGACTGTTGAGGATGTTATTTTGTTATACCATGGACTTCGAGGATTTATTTTTATGTTTGTAGAAAGAAGCCTGTAGTTAACCTGTGGTAAGATTGTACTTATCCGCTCCTGCATATCGAACTCGTGATTGCCCACCGCGGAGCAGGTTATACCCACTTTTTTTTGGAACATTACAGCTAACTGATTAGTTTTAAAATCCTCACCTATCATAATATCACCTGAGGATAGTTTTAAGGTATCAACATCCGGTTTATTTTTATATATACTGTCAAAAGCGTTTGCTGCAGTGACGGTACGCTCCATGTTTATCGATTTTCCGTGAAAATCATTTATATAGAAAATACTTGTTTTTATATTATTTGAGCTATCAATTGAGTTTATCATCTTGAATGTCCCTATAGCATGAAACCACATCAAGATATTTTTTGTCTATTTTTTACTTATTTTTTTACAAATTTTAACTATTTATACTAATATCTACCCCTACGACAATAACTCAGCAAGTCTCAACATAATTGGCAGCTATATTTACCCCTAGAATTTCATAATTTGAACTTTCCAATGTTTTGATAATTCATCGTAAATTTGATTTATTTTATCAACGACTTCAATTAGTACAATACCGTAGTTCAGGCATTTATATTCTCCCATATCATGAAGTCCAATTCTGGTTTTAATGTAGCATCCGTAGTCAGTTAGAATGTCTTGAAGTTTTTGAGCTTCTTCTCTTCTGTTATCAACGGATATTCCAATTATTGCAGTCATATACTCTCCTTAAATTAACACTCTCATGATAAAATTATTCACAAAAAAAAATAATACCCTGTGTGGGTACTATCTTTTTATAAGGTATGTTTGTGACAATCCTATTCAATATCAAGATTATCGTCGGCTTGAAGCTGTTTTTTCTTGATGTTGTGCATTACAGCATCTACTAGCAACTCGTAAGATTTCATACTTTCGATCTTTGGAAATTCTTCTTTGAGTTGGGCTCTGACCATTGCTTCCAGCTCTTGTTCGTCAGAAAGAGTTTGTAGATTATCCACACCGCTTATTGCTTCTAAATAGTCTGTGGTGCTTTTATCTAATGTGTTTTTATTTGAGAATGCAAGCCAGCGCAATCTCGGGCTAACATTTTCTTTTAGCTTTTTAACTAATTTTAAATTTTTTATTCGGTTAAACATTGCGCTACCTCATTTTTACCTTCTTGTAGTATTTTAAAATATCCTAAAAAAAATAATTGACTTTTTAACATTATTTGTTTACAAATTTTTACATATCTGTTTAAATCTTGCTGAAATCAGTCAAATGTTCGTATTTATTTTTCAGTAATGTTAACAATGCAACTCTGTTATTCTTAACATTTTCGTCTTTGTCCATAACAAGAACATCTTCAAAGAATTTTGTAACAACAGGGTTTAAGCTTTCTAAGTTTGTAAGATATGTTTTGTATTCAACATTTTCGCAAACTTTTTTAATGCTGTCAAAAAGTTCTTTTTCAACAGGCGTAGTGAAATACTGTTCGTTTACCTCTCCTGCTGATGCATCTTTAATTATGCGTATAACTCTGTTTGCATTTTCAACAAGAGTTGGAGAATTTAAATCTTTAACAATTTGAACTCTTTCAACATAGTCTGCAATATCTTTTAATGGGTTTTTCTTAGAGCATGCTTCTAAAATGTTTTTGTTGTATTTATCATTTAAGAATATAATCATTCTCTGAATAAAGAATTCATTAACTTCATCAGCACAGTCTTTTTGAACAGGTAAGCTTTTTAAGGCTATTTTGATGTATTTATCAATATCAATTTTTAAACCGCTGTCTAAAATTGTTCTGATAACCCCGAGTGCTGCACGACGAACCCCTAGAGGGTCAGAAGAACCTGTCGGTTTTTTACCTGCTGCGAATACTGCACAAACTGTATCAATTTTATCGGCAATTCCAACGATCTGTCCTTCAATACCTTGAGCAGTTTCACTTTCTGAGTTAAGCGGGAAGTAATGTTCTTTTATGCCTGCAGCAACTTTGTCGTTTTCGCCGGAAACTCTCGCGTAATCAGCGCCGATAAATCCTTGCAGTTCTGTAAATTCAAATACAAGATTTGTTGTTAAATCAGCTTTGCAAAGAAGTGCAGTTCTTTCAATGTCTTTTGAGTCAATGTTTAAATCTTTTGCAATTTCTTTTGATAATTCAATAAGTCTTTGAGTTTTATCAAACATTGTCCCCATTCCTTTTTGGAAGGTAACGCCTTTCAAGCTTTCAACGTAATCAACAAGAGGTTTTTTTGTATCTTCTTTGAAGAAGAATACAGCATCATCAAGTCTTGCTTTTATTACTCTAACGTTACCTGCTTGAATATTTTTGAACTCATTGCCGATATAATTTGTCATAGTAATAAATTTATTTATCAATTTTCCGTCTTTGTGAAGCGCGAAATATCTTTGATGAACTGCCATAACTGTTACGGTTACTTCTTCAGGAATATCAAGATATGCAGGATCGAATTCGCAAACAGCAGGTACCGGGTATTCTGTAATAAAGGTTACTTCTTCAAGTAAATCATCTGTATAATATGGCACTGCATCCAGTTTTGCAGCTTCTTCTTTAGCTTTTTGAACAATAAGTTCTTTTCTTTCATTTTGGTCAACGATGACACAAGCGTTTCTCATTGTTTCAATATAATCTTTCGGGTCTCCGATGATTACTTTCTGCTGAGCAAATCTGTGACCTCTTGTGTAGATTGATGATTCTTTATCGATAATTTTTATTTTAACTTCGTCTCTGTCTAAAACTGAAACAATCCATTTGATTGGACGGGAAAATTTTTCATCATTGTAACCCCATCTCATAAAGTGTGAGCCTTGAAGTTTCATAAATATTGACGGTACATTTTCTTGAAGTAATTCTGTTACAGATTTACCTTTTACGACGATTTTTGCGTGAACATAATTGTCTTCAATGTATAAATCATCTTTTGAAAGATTGTTTTTTCTGGCAAAACCTTCGCCGGCTTTTGTAAGGTTACCGTTTTCATCGAATGCAACATTCTTAATCGGACCTTTAACGATTTTTTCTTCGTCTTCTGTTTTTTCACCTAGACCGTCAATAATAACTGCAAGTCTGCGCGGAGTTGCGTAAACTTTTACATCTGTGAATTTGATTTTATTATCGTTTAAAAATGTTGTAAAGCCGCTGTTTAATTGTTCAATTGCTTGCGGGATAAATTTATATGGTAACTCTTCAGTTCCTACTTCTAGTAAATATGTGCTCATTTTCAATCCTTTTATTCTCTTAATCTTTCAAAATTATATTAAAAGCATAAGTATATGTAAACAATATATTAAATTTTGATAATATGCCTTAAAAAATCACCATCCTTTTACAGTATTTTATTTCAGTTAAAATCCAGCATATGAATTATTAACATGTTTGACAAAAATTTCGTACACCATGCGGCGAAATCATGGTGTAGAGCATGATTGAGAGATTTTCTCAATCTATAGGTTTAGATAATACCTTCAATCTTGCTTTGGATAATTATCAATCCCTGCATGGATTTAAAAACCATCTAAAAAGATTAGTATGTTAAGTGTAGAAGATAAATAACTTAACAACACGGGAGAATAAATGATGAGAGATTTTAACAGAAAGCTTAAAGTGGTATTGATAGATGACAATGCAAATCACTTGAGAGGTATTAAAGAATTGATTAATCTTGAGAGCAGTTATGATGTTGTGGGTACAACTACAAGTGCTAATTTGGGGATTAATTTAATAAAAAAATATCATCCTGATGTTGTTCTTATGGATATAAATATGCCGGAAAAGGATGGGCTTCAAGCTATTCAGGCGGTATCTAAACTTGGTTTAGATACGAAGATGGTTGTTTTGAGCGGTTATGATGATTCTGATTTGATTTATAGAGCAATGAAGCTTGGTGCGAGAGGTTATGTTTTAAAGACTATGGCTTCTGTTAAGTTGATTGATGCGATTGAAGATGTTGCATCAGGTAAAATTTATCTTCCGGCTGTTCTTTCTACAAGATTTTTTGAATACTTTCAAACTACAGCAAAAGAAGAAGCAAAAATCTCCGAAGAAGAAAATCTTTTGTCAAGTTTAACCAGCAGAGAAAATGAAGTTCTTGAACTTTTAACCGAGGGTATTAACTACAAGAGTATTGCAGGAAAATTAATTATATCTGAAACTACTGTTAAGACACACGTTAATAATATTTTTCAAAAATTGCAGGTTAATGACAGAACTAATGCAGTGTTATATGCTTTGAGCCACGGTTTTAAGCCAAGCAAGACTTCAGCAATGACAACTGTGTAAATTGATCTAATCCACAAATTAGAAAAGGGTTCTGCAATTGTGCCGAACCCTTTTCTATAATAATAATGAGGAAAAATGAATAACGAACTGACCGAAGAAAATTTAAAACACCAGATAAAATGTATATCTCACGAAATTAGGAATCACTTATCAATTTGTGATATGTATTCCAGAATCATTCATAAAAATCTTGAAAAATCTTCAATTGAGAATCCGTCTATAGAAAACGCTCTTGAGTGTATCCAAAATTCTATCAAAATAATAGGCGTTAATCTTTTGGATTTGAAATCTCTGGATGTTAATTCTGCAAAAATTGTTGATTTTAAAAAAATTATAAGCAGCGGCGTAGAATTAGCAAAAGCTTATGCAATGGATAAAGATATCCAGTTTGAGATATTTATTAAAAATACGGATAATATATTGACTGATGAAAACAGATTTCTTGCGTGTTTGGTTAATATTATCAAGAACGGTATTGAGGCAATTGAAGGTCACGGTAAAGTTGAAATTCTCGCAGAAATTAAAGATGAAGTCGGTATAATCAAAATAGCAAATGATGGAAAGCCTATTCCTAAAGATAAACAAAAAGATGTTTTTACTCTCGGCTATTCTACCAAAAAAGACGGATGTGGGATAGGGCTTGCTTTATGTAAAAAGTTTTTAGAAAGTCAGAATGCCGAATTAAAACTTGTTAAATCCGGTAAATCTCAGACAATGTTTGAAATAAATATACCTGTTTATAAAACTGTATAGCAAAAAATATTTTTACAAGTTTTTATCAGTAAAAAGGAAATTTTATAATGAGAATTACATCAGTTACATCAAACTATTATACAGCCCCAAAAAGCAAGGTAAGTTTTGCTCAAGCTCATAAAAAGAATGATAGAACTCCAAGTTCTGATACAATCTTAAAACTCTGGGCTGCAGGTGCATTGACAACTCTTGCCATGGCTTATGCCGGCGGCAGAATGATAATTTCTGATTATGAAAAATCAGTTAATGAGATTCTGGATAAATATGAACAAGAAATCAAAACTCAACAAGCTTCTTTAGATTCAATTTATAATGAATTTGAAAAAACTCATCCAACTTTTGAAATTGAGTCTAAAAAATAAAATTATTCGACTTTACCGCGTAATTGACCGCAAGCCGCATCAATATCAGCGCCTCGCTCAAGTCTTACTGTTACTTTTTTCCCTGAATGTTCCATAAGAGCTTTGAATTTCATAATAGCATTGTTGGACGGACGCTGATAATCGTTTTTTTCTGTAGGGTTATACGGAATTAAGTTTATATTGCACTTGATATCTGCTAAATATGCCGCAAGTTGTTTTGCCGAGTTAATAGTATCATTCAAGTCTTTTATCAAAAGATATTCGATTGTAATTCTGCGTCCAGTTTTTTCGACATAATATTTCAAAGCGTTATGGAGTTCATCCATATTATATTTTTCTTCGATTTTCATCAACTTTGCGCGTATTTCGTGGTTGGGCGCATGCAGAGAAAGTGCAAGTGTTGACTGCATATCAAGGTCTGCAAGTTCTCTGATTTTAGGAACAATTCCTGAGGTTGAAACGGTTAAACGTCTTGCGCCGATTTGAAAATTTTCATTAAAAATATGCATTGCTTTTAAAACATTGTCTAAATTTAATAAAGGTTCGCCCTGTCCCATAAATACAACATTTGTAACTTTCAATCCTGTATCCCGTTGAATTGTCAGAACTTGTTCAATTATTTCTTTATAGCTTAAATTTCTGATAAACCCTCGTTTACCTGTTGCGCAGAATGAACAATTAACAGCACATCCGACTTGAGAACTGACGCAGGCTGTTAAGTTTGCACGGTTGTCAAATCTCATTAAGACGGTTTCTACGCATTCTCCGTCAGGAAATTCGAGCAGATATTTGATTGTCCCGTCGTTAGATACCTGTTTAACTTTTATTTTTATATCTGTAACTTTGGCAATCTTTTTTAATTCTTCACGGAATTTTAATGACAAATCAGTCATTTCATCAATTTCTTTAACTGATTTTAAATAAATCCAGTTGTGAACCTGACGTGCTCTGAATTTTGATGCGCCCAGTTCTGATGTTATTTGTTCTATTTCTTCTAAACTTAGACCTGACAAGGTTTTCATAACTTCTGTGCTTCCTTTATTTTTGCTTTGTAGAAATTTATAATTTCAGCTTCTGCATTAAGTTTAAGGCAAATATGTTCAGATTTCAATTTCCAGGCGGTAAATCCGCAAGTTTTTGGTAAAAATGCAATAGGGTTGTCCGGAAAATCTCTGCAAATTTGCGGACGGTTTTCATAGTCGGGACATTTATTATCTGTTGTAACTTTAGGACAATGATAAAAATAGTACCCTGTTTCTCCCGTTTTTTCAAGCATATCAATATATTCCGGATAAATATTTTTTGCGTCGTGAATAGAAGAGTATAGAATAAAAGTTTCTGTGAATTGTTTTGCGAAAGAGTCTCCGTTTTGGGCTTTTGTTTTTAGTTCCTCAGGTGAAAATTCACTCACCGCAAACCTGCAGCATGTGCCACATCCTTCACAACTACATTCATTGCGATAATTTTTCATATTTTCGTAATAATTGTTTGTGCGCCATTGCTCTAAATGTTCAAGAACTGTATTTTGCCATTCCCGCCCACGGCTTTTGGGCGGAAAGGTTTCAAATATTTCACCCTCGCAATCCTCTGGTTTGATTTTTTGAACTTTGTCCAAAATTTCGCGGGCTGTGGTTAAAAATATTTCTCTATAGTTTTTGCGCAGATTAACAAGTTGTGAAGACAAATCATTCATAGCAACAGTTTAGCATGAATTATTTTAAATATGTCTTTCTACAGGGGTTAATAAAATGTCAGCAAGTCTGTCAGCACCGACAAAACCTCTTTCGGACATAATTTGAGCGGCAAGAACATTGTCATAATCTACAAATCTATGTCTTACTTCAAATGAGCTGTTGGCAAAATCAATTATGCAATAGCAGGCTTTCGGTTTTTCAGTCATCGGACGTCCTACACTGCCAACGTTAACAACAGTTTGTCCTGTATTTGTCTGGTATCCGCAAGGTACATGCGTATGTCCGCAAAGAATAAGTTTTTCTGTTGTCCCTGCGATAATTTCTTCAACGATTTCGAGAGGCATTTCAGGCAGAATATCTTCATTATTAGCTCTAGGTGAACCATGAACAAGAAGAACACTGCATCCTTCAATTTCAAGGCTCAACTGTGGAGCTAAGCCTTCTAAATATGCTCTATAAGAATCATCAAGCATCATTACATCATCGGCTATAGCATTTGCCATAATAGGATACTGAGCTTCTAAAAATTCTTGAACCTCCGGTCCGTATTGAGCAATCATTTTATCTGTATTACCTTGAATTACAGTCCAGGTGTTTTGCCCCATTACGTAATCCAAAACTTCTTTCGGTTGAGGTCCTGCAAGTGCGAGGTCTCCTAAACAAAATACATGCTCACAGTCTTGATTTATGACATCATTCATTACAGCTTCAAGAGCCTGTGCGTTAGCGTGTAAGTCAGATAATACAGCAATTCTCATATAATTAACCCTCTCGTTTTTATGTGCTACAATTATTTTATGATAAAAAGAAGAAAATCAAAAGAAATTTCAATTGGAAATGTAAAAATCGGTAATAATAATCCGATAAGTGTTCAGTCAATGTGTAATACGGATACTAGAAATATTGACGCAACCTCACATCAGATTAAAGAATTAGCTGATGCAGGATGTGAACTCGTACGTCTTGCTGTTTTGAATAAAGATGCGGCAGAAGCTGTTAAAGAGCTTGTCAGGATTTCACCCGTGCCGCTGATAGCAGATATTCATTTTGACTATAGGCTTGCAATTCAGTGTATTAATAATGGTATTTCTGCACTAAGATTAAATCCCGGAAATATCGGAAAACGTGAAAATGTTGAAAAAGTTGTTACGCTTGCAAAACAACAGAATATTCCTATAAGAATCGGTGTAAATGCAGGTTCTTTGGAAAAAGATTTGTTAGATAAAGATATTCCGCTTTCTGAAAAGATGGTTGAGAGTGCTATGAAACATATTCAAATATTGGAAGATTTAGATTTCGATTTAATAAAGGTTTCCTTAAAATCATCAGATGTGATGACAACTGTTGAGGCATACAGGCTTATGGCTCAACAGGTTGACTATCCTCTGCATCTTGGAGTTACCGAGGCAGGTACTCTTAAAGGCGGATTAATAAAATCTTCTGTTGGGCTTGGTACACTGTTGGCGGAAGGTATTGGAGATACAATAAGAGTTTCCTTGACAGAAAATCCTGTTGAAGAAGTTTTTGCCGGTTTTGAAATTTTAAAAAGTCTTAAACTTCGCGAACGTGGTGTGAATTTTGTTTCTTGTCCTACCTGCGGTAGAACACAAATTGATTTGATTTCACTAGCTAAGAAAGTTGAAGAGCGGTTCAAAAATTTGGATAAAAATATTACTATTGCAACAATGGGTTGTGCAGTTAACGGTCCGGGGGAGGCAAGGCACGCTGATTTTGGGATAGCCGGCGGTATTGGTGAAGGTTACGTATTTAAAAAAGGCGAAATTATTGCAAGAGTTCCTGAAGCTGAACTTCTTGATAAGTTAGAAGAAGTTATAATTAAATCATACGAATAATATATGACTTTTTTTTGTAAACAAATTATAATAATATTGCAACATCTTAAAAAGATTATTATAATGTTACAAAAAGAGGTGACTATGAAAACTAAATTATTATTAATTGCTTTGTTTGCAGTGATGTTACAGATTCCATCGCACGCATCAGTTTCAGTAGATAAAACTACTGATGCGACATATCTTAAGCAACAAGGTTTTTCCGCACAAACTGCTGATATTGTTAATGTAGCTAAAAATAGAGCTATCGGACAAGATTATTATACTGACGATGAGGCAGCATATAGAAGACAAAACAAATTTGTAAGATTCTGGAGAAAGTTATATGTTTATACCGATCCGGCAGCTGAAGATTATTCATTCTATCATCATGATACAGACACAACTCCGTCATATACAGACTTATAAAAAGTTTTTGGTGATGTCAGGTGCTTTTCTCTTGGTTGGAAGCACCTGTTTATCTCAACAGTCTATGGCACTTGAGTTCGGGGAAATACAGTATAATAATACTCTGATTGATTATTCTAAAATCGACAGCGGGTCAACTCTGAAGTTGGCTGATTTTTATTTTGATAAAGCGATTCAAGCAACTAACGCGAATGAAAAGAAAGAGTATTTTCAAAAAGCCAGCGGCGAATATTTTTTATTATCCAGAACTCAGCCGGATAATTTATATCCGATTATACAGCTCGCCAGAGTATATGATTTGGAGGGTGAAGACAGATATTCTAAAGCTTATTTTTTTCAAGCTCTTAAAATAGATAAAAATAACCCATCAACTAATTTTTATTTTGGTGATTTTTATCTGTTCCGAAAAGAATACACAAAAGCTCTTCATTTTTATAATAAAGCTTTTGATAACGGATATAAAGAAACTTATGATATTATGTTGAGAATGGCTATAGTTTATGAAAAACTGGGTGATTTGTTAAGAGCAAATCAGTATTACAAAAAAGCTTTTCTTGCAAAACCTAATAATGTTAATCTGCCTGAAAAGATAAAAAGTATTGAAGTCTTGAGATACCAGAATACGGGATATTATAAAAGGAAAAGAAACTAACTAATGAAATTTAAACATGTCATAGCATTAATTTTAGGATTATTACTTACGGTTTCAGCTGCAATGGCTGAGGAAATCAATAGTAATGCTGGTATGGCATTTGAACCTCTAATGTTAAATTCTTCAGAAGTCGTTTTTAAACAGGTATCTACACATGTTGATACAATAGATCCGGTACTGTCCGCATCTTATCTTCCCGGAGGCAGAGGACCAAACAAGCTTGTCATTTATACGCCGAGCTATGGGCTTCATACCGGAACAAACGAGTATGGCACAGAGGCAGTGGTTCTTGGCAATACGGTAATATCTCTTAGCGGAGCAGATTCTACAATCCCTCAGGGCGGACTTGTTATTAGCGGGCATGGCGTTGCTAAAAATTGGATTTCTAAAAATATTACTGTAGGCTCAAAAGTCTATATTAATAATTTTAATAATACAATAACTGTTTATATAACCTCTGACAGTTATACTTATGAAGCGAAATCTAAGATTTTTGAAGCAAATTCAATCATTGAATACTACAAAGCTAATGTTCCTAATTATAATTATAACCTTCCGCAAAATCATATTCAAAATGCTGAAAATTATCTTAAAATAGCAGAAAAAGAAACAAAAAACAGTACAATTCTGAAACAATATACTCAAGAAGCAATTGATGAAGCTAATATGGCTATAAAAACATCGCTTCCGTATATTGAAAACGAATTAAAAGGGGTTTGGGTTCGTCCTACAGAAACTACTAAAGAACAAATTATTTCTACTCTTGAAAATATAAAGGCCGGCGGATTTAATAATGTATTTTTGGAAACATATTTTCACGGCAAGACTATTTTCCCTAGCCAAACAATGAATAAATATGGTTTCAATGTTCAAAACGAAAAATTTGAAGGTTTAGATCCGCTGAAAATCTGGATAACAGAAGCTCATAAAAGAGATATAAAGGTTCATACGTGGTTTCAATCCTTCTATGTAGGACCGCTGTCACCGGAATACAACCCGACGAGTATTCTTGCTGTGAGACCGGACTGGGGAAATAAAACAAAAAAATCTGCAAATATCCCAAAAGCGACAAAAGCTGTAACTGAACATAACGGATATTTTCTGGATCCGGCAAATCCGGAAGTGCAGGAGTTTTTGGAAGAATTAATAAAAGAAATTATCGTAACTTATAACCCTGATGGTATAAATCTTGATTATATCAGATATCCCAGCACCTCAAATAACAGTGATGTAAATGCTTGGGGGTTTACAACCTTTGCCCGTAATGAATTCAAAGAGATGTACGGAGTTGACCCGATTGATTTAACAACCTCTGATGTTCAGTGGTACGATTGGAACCAATACCGTAGAAATAATGTCACTAATTTTGTTCAAAAAATTGGTAAACTCGGAAAACAAGAAAAAGTTTATATAAGTGCAGTAATCTTTCCTGATGTTGCCGCAGCACTGGCGTCAAAACAACAAGACTGGAGAACATGGTCTAAAAATGGTTATATAAATGGTTTCACTCCTTTGTTTTTAACATATGATTCTAAAATGCTTGCATCAATGATGAATGATGTTAAAAAAGTTATGTCTCCAGATACTGATTTATATGCTGGACTGTTTGTAACCTTTATGGGCGGGGCTTCAGAAGATTTAATCAGACAAATTTATGAAACCAGAAAACTTTGTGCAAATGGAATTATAATATTTGATTATGCACATACAACCCCGGTTTATACTACAACTTTGATGGCTAGTGCTTTTAATTCAGCTAAAGAAAAGAAAATTCAAGTTGCGCAGAAGCAAAAAAAAAAGAGGTTCTTTCCGTGGCAAAACAAAAAACGCAAAGAAAAGTCGTAAGTTCAACAAACAGTAAAGGCTTCTGGGTATTTACGAAGCAGTAAACAGCATTTTAAGTTCTTTTTCAATATTCATAAACACACTTGCCCAATCTCCGTGGTCAGGCTGACGGAATATCTTAACAGTGTCATACCAGTCACAGTGTGTTAAATCTGTATGCCAGCGCCAGTTGTAAATATATGGTAAAAGTACATAACAAGGCTTTTTCATAGCTCCAGCAAGATGTGCCAGAGATGTGTCATTGCATATTATCAAATCCATATTTTCAACCGCTCCTGCTGTATCCGAGAAATTTGTAAATGTTGAGCCTAAATCGATAACATTGTATCTTTCTTTAATTTTTTCAAATTCTTCAGCGCCTTCAAATGTCTGGCAAGAGTAGAACTGCGTATTTTTAAGCTCAAACAGTTTGAAAAAGTCTTCGACTTTTAATACACGTTCTTTATCGTAGAATGTATTTCCCTGCCATTTAATACCTATTTTGAATTTATCATTGTTGAAATATCTTTCTTTATAGTATGCAATTTTTGCAGGGTTAGCTTTAATATATCCATCATTGTGATGGACGAACATATCATCACCTTTTTTACCCATAACATGCGGAATGCTTAAAAACGGAATATGATAATCAAAGTCCATATGACGTTCAAAATCAAAAAGTTCCATAATTTCTGCGCCATAAGAATTTTCACGAAAAAGCGGAGCTAATTCTTTTTGTGGTTTAAGAATAACTTTTTTACACATGTTTGTAAGTTCAGGCATAAAACGGTAGAACATTAGTACATCGCCGAATCCTGCTTCATAATATGTATATAGAATCTTATCAGACAGGTCTTCTCCCTGCCATATTGGTTTTTCTTTCATAAGGTTCGGGTAAGTTTTTTCTTGCGATACAATTGCGCTGTGGCGGCATAAACGAGCTTCAAAGCATTTTAGCCCTTCTTCGTAGTTTTTGGTCTGCATATGTGCCAGTGACAGAAAATATGTTGACTCCCAGTCTTCAGGATTTATCTCAAGAGCTTTTTGGTAGCATTTTACTGCATCTTGAGGTTTGTTTTCATTAAAACAAAGATATGCAAGATTAAAATATGCTTCGTGGCTTTTTGGGTTTAATTCAATTGCTTTATAGTAGGATTCTTTTGCTTTATCCCAGTCGTGGTGATTTTTATAAGCCATTGCAAGATTAAATCTGTATTCATATTTTTGTGGGAATTGTTTTGTTAATTCTTCATACATACCGATTGCAATTTCAAAATCACCTTTTTGTAAATACACTCCGGCAAGGTTTTCGTAATAGTATATTTCAGGCTTAATTGCAATAGCTTTTTTTATACAGGCTTCGGCTTCAAGATAGTCAGATGCCTGATAATATAACAATCCCAACAAATCCCAAACTTCGTGATTTTGAGAATTTTCTGTCAGTATTTCCATATATAAATCTCTTGCAGGTGTTAGTTTACCTTCTTTGTGATATGAAAATGCTTGTTTAAATTTTTCAGTCATCTGTTTCCTCTAATTATAGCTGAATACCAAGTATGTTTAACAAATTGTTGATATTGAATACATTATACTGGAACATTAGACCAACAAGTGTTCCCACAATAACAAGTATTGAAATAATTATTGCGGTATCTTTTTTGTCTCCGTTTTTGTTTAATAATACCAATATACCGAGTCCGCCTGAGGTGCATAATCCGGCAAGCAAAGAGCCGAAGCTTATTGTATTTTTTACAAATAAAATGGTAAGCATTACAGATATTGCGCAGTTTGGAATTAAACCAATTAAAGATACCAAAAACGGCTGGAGCGGTGAATTCATCAAACAGTATTTTGCAACAGTGTCTTCTGTTCCGGCTCTGGATAGTAAAAATCCGAGTATAAGTGAGATTGCAAGAATAAATATAAATATATTTACAGTATGTTTTAGAGGATGAAGCCAGAAATCTTTTGATTTTGCCGCATCCGATAATGTATGATGACAACAACCGTGTGCATTTTTAACTTCGGTTGGTTGGTCTAAAACAGGGTCTTTTGCTTCATACTTTATGAATAAATCCACAATGTAACCAACAATTATCGCGAGAATAATTTTTATTATTATAATTGGTAGTATTAAATATGCTTTCTGAGGGTATGTAAGCAATATAGGAATAGCTTCATCAGATGTTGCAAGGTAAACTGCTATAAGAGTTCCACGGCTTAAAAGTCTTCTTGTATAAATTGTGCTTGCGATAACCGAAAATCCGCATTGCGGAATAGAAGCCAGAAGACTGCCAAATAAAGGTCCTACCTTTTTGATAAAGAAGACAAATAAATGTCTTTTCTTTGTGAAATATTGTTCAATAATTTCAATTAGTACGAAAACGATAAATAAAAATGGAACAATATTCAAACTGTCAATTAGTGCATCTTTAACAAATTCTGGCAAAAAGCCAATCGGTTCAATGAGGTGATGCGGTAAGTTAAGAATAAAATCCATTATGTTAGATAACAAATTCAATAGTCCGTGCATTATTTAATCCTATCTTGCAAAAAATTCTCTGATAATATCCACTACAGCAAGATTATAATAAATAATCATTCCTGTGACAATAGCAGTTACAAGCAGTATGATTGTAATTAAAGTAGTTTCGTTTTTGTTATCACAGCGTTTTGCAAGTGTCATTAAGCCGAGACCGGTTGTGGTTATTAACCCGGCAAGAAAAGCAGGGAAGCTGATCACACCTTTAATAAATGCAATTGCAAGAAATACAGATACAAAGCAGTTGGAAACAAGCCCAAGTGCCGCAGTTGCTGCTACCTGATACGGCGAATTTATCATTAAGAAGTTTGCTAAGTTTTCTGTTGACCCGAAAGCATGAGGCTGGATTGCGCCATAATAGAAAGAAAGACAGATAAATGTAAACATAAACATGTTAAATGTATGAGTAAGGGGATGCATATACCAGTATGGCGGATTTTCTACGGTTTGAATTCTGTGATGACAGCAAGCAGGTTCGTTTAAATCCGAATTAATTGCATTAACATCTTCTAATAAAGTTCTCTTTTTTTGAAGAACAGCTTCAATAATATCAACTCCATAAGCAACAAGCAGTGCAACTATCATTTTTATAACAATAATCGGTATAATAATAAATGCTTTGCTCAAGTCCATAAATAATAGCGGAAGTGCATCATCTGAGCATACAATAAAGAAAGAAAGCAATGTTCCGCGAGTAATCATTTTTCTTGAATAGAATGTACTTGCAATAACCTGATAACCGCATTCAGGAATGTTAGAAATTGAAGCGCCGAATAGAGGTCCGAATTTTTGTAGTAATCTTACAAAAATATTAATGTGGGTTAAGAAAAATCTTTCCAACAGTTCAATTGCATAATACAAAATATAAAGTATAGGAATAAAATAAATACTCTCAATAAGTGCTTTTTTAATATATTCTACTAAAATGGGGCATTGATTGATTAAAAATGCCGGTACTCCTATAACTTCCTGTATATGTTGTATTAATTCTTCCATAAATCCTGCCTCTTTCTTCAAGTTTCAATAATTATCCTACCATAGTTCACAATAAATAGGTATCAAATACTTGTAGGATATCTAAAGGAAATTAACTTGCCGATAATTATATTTTGTCCTATACTATAAACGCAATGAAAAACACGAGACAAACAAATATAAACATCCATCGTGATGCTTGGGTAGAAATTAATATTTCGAATTTGGAAAATAATATTAGAGAGATAAAAAAGAATGTTCCAAAAGGAGTAAAACTTCTCGGAGTTGTAAAAGCTGATGCCTATGGACATGGTTCTGTTATGCTGGCACCTACACTTCTTGCAAGCGGGATAGATATGCTTGGAGTTGCCTCTATTGATGAAGGTGTTGATTTGAGACAGGCAGGTATCTCTTGTGAAATTTTGGTACTTGGTGCTGTTCCTGTTTGGGCTGTAGAAAGTGCAGTAAAAAGCAATTTAAGTATTTCAATATTTTCCCGTGGGCATCTTGATGCTTGTAAAAATGCATTCAATCGTACCGGAATAAAGCCAAAAGTTCACGTTAAACTGGATACAGGAATGAATAGAATAGGTGTTTGTACTGACGAAGCCGTTGAATTTATAAAAAATGTCCAATCTTGTGAGTTTCTGGATTTACAGGGAATCTTTACTCATCTTGCTGCGGCAGAAGAGTTTGAAAAAGCTCAGGAACAAATTGAAAAGTGGAATAGTGTTATAAATAACATCAATACTGACGGGTTACTTTTGCATATTCTAAATACCGCAGGGACAATTTGTTATGATGTGTCGAATTCCAATATGAGAAGGGTTGGAATTTCATTATACGGTTTGTATCCTGATTTTCCTAAAATTGCGTTTAACAAACCTAATTTGAAACAATTGATATCTCTAAAGGGAAGAATCGTAAATATTCATACAGCAAAAGATGGTGAGGGTGTAAGTTATTCTCATACTTTTACCGCCAGAGGAGAACGTACAATTGCAACAGTTCCTCTGGGCTATGCTGATGGAATTCCGAGACTTCTTTCCAATAAAATTACCGGTCGCCTCAATGGTGTTGAAGTGCCTCAGGTTGGTAATATAACAATGGATCAAATGATGTTTGATATAACAGGTGTAAAAGCTGTGGAAGGTGATATTATTACCCTTCTTGATGAGGAAAAATCAATTGATGAATGGGCAA
>CAROLD010000024.1 GCA_949035555.1 uncultured bacterium
CGCTTGCTGATTTTGCGTAGTTGTTGAGGAATGTGGAGTTCGTGATTGAACCGAGAGTATCACCATTCATTATAGCACCACCACGACTAAAACTATTTTCAGTTATTGATTCGGTATGATTATTTTTAAAATATCCAGAAATAGTATTAATCGTGGAGCTTCCACTTCCACCTTTACTATTCCTAATTGCACCGCCTTGAGCTGAACCATTGAGGGATAAAACATAGTTATTAACAAAAAAGCCTTCAATAGAATTGATTGTGGTAATTCCTGAATGCGCAAAGTTACTGATCGCACCTCCGCCGCCACTTCCGGAAGTACCTTGAGAGTTAAGATAATTTCCAATAAACACTCCGCTAATATTATCCATTGTTGCTATAGCAGTACCGCCTAATACATAGTTTGAAATTGCTCCACCGTAGGTATCACTATTTCCTCGGATACCATTATTAATGAATTTACCCTTGATATCACCAATATCAGCAAGACCAGACCAACCATAATTGGCGATTGCACCGCCTTGTGACCATCCAGTCGCCTGCAAATTGTTATTAATAAAGTTGCCTTCAATATAACCTATGTCAGCTTTCCTATTCGCACCTCTTCCAATGTTAGTAATTCCACCGCCAAAAGGTTGACTACCGGTAACACTATTTGAAACAAAATTGCCTTGTATTTCGGATATAGTTGCCGTTTTATCTATTACAGCTCCATAATTCGTAATAGAACCGCCAAGCATTGAGTGGTTAGACATGTTATTATTTGCAAAATCAGCATTTATTGTTTCAATTTTTCCACCATTTTGGTTTATAACAGTCTCTTTAGTATTGGCTGAAAAGCCAATATTAGTTAAATTTATGGTTTCGCTAATCGTTTTACCATATTCATCAATATATGAGAAACTATAGTTATATTTGCCGTTTCCTGTAATTGAAGTTATCGTACCTCCATTGTTGTTTAATCCTGAGACTGTAGTATTTGAAATATGAATATTATTAAAACTCGCATTTGCTCCGCTATTTAGCGTGACAGCAGATGTTGCATTTTTGATATTGATATCATTTAAGTTTAGTGTTGCGTTCTTATTTACAGTAAAGGTTGAATAACTGTTTGCATCTATTGTTGAAGTACTATCTTTGGAACAACCATTAATATTTACCGTACCTGAGGTAATGGTACCTAAATTCTTATCTTGAGTGTAGCTTTCATTTTCTGCAAATGTATATGTTCTTTCTTCTGACGTATCTGTTATAATATCGTCCAAACCACCAGCATTTACAGGGGTTCCTAATGCAATAATACCAGCTATTGTTGCAATGTATAAAGTTCTAAAATTGTTTCTACTCTTTCTCATCGTATGTCCTCGCTTTCAAATAAAATGCATCATTTTAATGAAAATGTGATTTAAGTCTTGAAACTACGATACTTCGTGGTTTTCTTTTTGCATAAAAATATCAATCTTCACATCGTAAATGGCTGAAATTCTAGTGTGTCTTCGCATACAGCGAACGCTTGCTTTTCATTATTTTGGTGTATTCATAATATTCTACCGAATATATTATCGGCATTCTTAATTTCCATCTTTAGGAATTCTGTTATTATCGTTACAAATTTAAATATAATATATCTCTATAGATATATTATAACATATTTTATTAATCTTGCAAGTGTTTGAGTAAAATTAGTCTATAAATTTACCATCAAAAAGATCCATAACATTATTTACTATATCAGAATGATAGGAAGAATCAGGATTTCTGAATTTAAGAACAGGTTCCTTCTTTGAACTTTCTTCTTCCGCATCAGTAATAATTTCATTTACATCTTCAGATTTTAGTTCTGGTTCTGATTGAATAGGCTTTGGCATTGATTTAGGCGCAGGAGCAGGCTTTTCGTCATCCGTAGACGATGACTGTTCTGATCTTATTGCATCATCACCGCTTTCAGGAGCTCTAACAATAATTTTTTTAACTCCTCCTGCAAAAAGCGCATTTGCAGCATCAACAATTAACGAATATTTTGAACCTTCAGGAGAATACTGTTTTAACCAAGTAGGACTTTTTACTGCAATAACGATTTCGTCCTTGGTAATTTTTACCGGCATTGCCTGTTGTTTCAAAATTGAACGTGACGGAGAACTTGAAATATTTTCCAAGAATTTTACCCATAATGTTTTCAATCCGCTGTTAGTATCTACAGTAGCAGGTTTCGACATTGGTACCGGTTCAGTTAAAACTTCTTCTTCTGAAACTATTTGTGCTGATTTAGCCTGAATTTTAGGTTGCTCAGGAGGTTTTACTGATGGTGCAGATGGTTTGCGAACCTCAGGTTTCATAACAGGTGAAGGCGGAGTGTTATAAGCAGAAACATTTATCGGTTTTAACGATGCTCCGTTTTCCAGTATTGAAACGCGTTTCTGTAAGTCTTCCAGTTTAGTATTTTCCGCAAGATTTGCCATATCAAGTACTGCCACATCAAGCCATAGCTTAGGGTTTGTTGTTTGTTTTAATTCTTTTATGTAAGACGCACACTTATCTACCAATGATACAATTTGATGAACTTCCAGTGAACCAACTTGTTCTGCCAGAGCATTTGTTTGTTCTTCATTTAACTGTACAACACCTTGAATAGAAGTCTTTCCTACAGATTTTAAGATTAAAGAATTACGCAAAAACTCAAGAAAGTTTGAAAGTATTTGAATCGGTTCATTACCTTGATTATAAATTTCATTTAAAACATTAAGTGCTTGATTTTGATTTGATGACGCCACTGAAGTAAATAAATTTGATAGTGAATTAAAAGATAATCTGCCTAAAAGCCTATTTATATCTTCAACTCCAATAGCACCGTCAGCAGAATTTAGCACACTTAATTGGTCAAGAAGAGCAATACTATCTCTCATACCACCAGCGGAATTTTGAGCGATATAAGAAAGAGCATCATCTGTAATATTTATGCCTTCATTGTCGGATATATATCTTAAGTGCTTAGAGATATCATCAGTCGTTATACGTTTAAAATCAAACCTTTGACAACGGCTTTTGATTGTGTCAAGAACCTTATGAACTTCTGTTGTCGCAAGAATAAAAATTACATTCTTCGGAGGTTCTTCAAGTGTTTTCAAAAGGGCATTGAATGCTTGATTGGTAAGCATATGGACTTCGTCTATAATATAAATTTTATAACGGCTGTTAACAGGAGCAAGCGCAACTTTTTGAATAATTTCATCCGCATCATTAACAGAACGATTACTTGCCGCATCGATTTCGATTACATCAATAGGGACTGAATTAGTGATATTTTTACAATTTTCACACTCACTACAAGGTGTAATTGTTGGACCGCTTTTACAGTTTAAAGACTTTGCAAAAATACGGGCAGTAGAGGTTTTACCTGTTCCTCTTGGACCAGTAAACAGGTATGCATGTGAAATTCTATCCATCTGAATTGCATTAGCCAAAGCTTTTTTAATGTGTTCCTGCCCGACAATCTGTTCAATTGCCTGCGGTCTGTATTTTCTGTATAAAGGAATGTAATTTTTATTCATGATACAGTTATTATATCAAATAATCATCAAAAAGGATAAATTATGAACATAATTAAACCTGAAAAATTAAAAAGAGGAGATACATTAGCAGTAATCGCGCCTTGCGGCAATGTTGATACTGAAAAGATCAATATAGCAGTTAAATATCTTGAAAATCAGGGCTATAAAGTTAAAGTAGGTTCAAATACAGATAAAAACTACCGCTATATGGCAGGTTTTGACGAAGAAAGACTAGAGGACTTATCGCAGGCATTTGCCGACAAGGAAGTCAAGGGAATTATTTGTGCAAGAGGCGGGTACGGTGCACTAAGATTGATTGACAGGATTGATTATTCTATTATCCAAAACAATCCAAAAATATTCTGTGGTTACTCTGACGTTACTGCGCTTTCTGCAATGATTTTAAAAAATACCGGATTAATCACTTTTTCCGGTCCAATGGCTCAATCAGATTTTGTAAATCCCGAGTCTTTTACCTGTGAAAACTTTTGGGAAACTCTTAAAAATACTCAAAAACAAATTACAGCAGATAATTTAAAAATATATAAAGAAGGCAATACAAAAGGTATTTTGTTTGGTGGAAACCTTGCTACAATTGCGTCATTATGTGGAAGAAACTTCGTTCCTGATAGAGATTTTATATTTTTCTGCGAAGATTTAAACGAACAGGTATATAAAATTGACAAATATTTCCACCAACTCACGGCACTCCCGGATTTCAAAAAGAATTTAAAAGGAATCATACTGGGAGATTTTCTCGATACAGATAATGAAGAGTGGCTTGAAGAATTATTTACTGAACTTGTCTCAGAACTTAATATACCTGTCTTAGGCGGTTACCCAATTTCGCATTCTTCTCGCAAAGATACAATACCTTACGGAGCCGAAGCTGAGCTAAATAACGGAATTTTGACTATTAAATACTAACTTCTGATTATCAAAACATCTGACTTTACATTTTCTAACACTCGCTTACTTACTGAGCCCAGTAAAAACTTAGATAAATGCTTGCGATTTCTTGCGCCAGTCACTATCAAATCAATATTACGAGAAGTAGAATACTTTATGATTTCCTGAGCCGGTACACCTGTTAAAACAGCTTTTGTGTGAATATTATAGCCCTTTTCAGCAAACATTTTTTCGAATTTAGCCAGAAGTAATTGAGCCGCCTGATCCTGTTTTCTTTCTATTTCAAGTATCCAATTAGAATCAATATTACCTTCTAAAAACAGGTAATCGGGGATTTCAAAAACGGTCAAAAGATGTATCTCTTTATCTACAAGATTTAAGCATTCTAAAGTTTTATTTACAACATTTATACTCAAATCCGAAGAGTCAACGGTGAATAGAATTCTTTTTCTCTCATTCTTGTCTTTTGAAATATATGTAGAAACTAAAGATGTTGAGGCAATTTCAGATGACACAGAACCAAGCCATCTTTGAATTCCTTTTTTACCATGTGAACCCAGAATTATATAATCGTACTTTTCTTCCTCTGCAATATCCAAAATTGCATCAACGGTAGTACCGCACATTTTTATTTTTTTACCGACTTTCATGTCCAGTTCGGTTAGATACTTTTCAGAGTAATCTAAAATTGCATCAGCTGAATTTGCACATTGAACCGCAAATTCACTGTCTTCTATAGCGACTGTATCCGGCAAAAAACTCCAATCTATAACACAAATTATATCTACTGTAAAATCCTTTGTCCAATGAAAAAAATTTTGAATTGCGTGATAACTAATTTTTGAACCGTCTGTACAAAATAAAACTTTCATTAATTTCTCCTTTTAGACTAGAACATAAATTATGTTAAGGAAAATTACATTAGCTGGTCATATATAATTTTTTCTGATATTATAGAGGTGTAAGAATATTGCAATTATTTTTTCAGGATTAATTATAGTAATGTCAGTTGAAGAAAATGTAAAACTAAAAGAATATAAAGAACTTATTGAAATCATTGCAAAAGTCGAATACCAGAAGTTCTCTAATTCTCATTTGATAGAGCTTCCCGAACTTATAAATATCGGGACTCATGCTTTATATATTTTGTTCAAAAATAACAGTAACGCAGAATTTAACAACACCTATCTTTCTACTGCAATAAAATGGGCTATAAGAAATGAAGTTCGCAGAAGATATAAATGGTACACTTTGAAAAATAAACAATCTGTACCTGAAGAAGAGGATGAAGTTGAAATCAGAGCTGAAGTATATAAAAATATTCTTTCAATTGATGAACTTCAAGATGCTGAAGTCCCAACTCAGATAAAGTCTCATGACAAAACACCTGAAGAATCTGTTGAGTTTATTGAACTAAAAGAGGGAATTCTTGAGGCTATGAAAAAACTTCCGCCTAGAGAAAAAGAACTTATTGAATACAAATTCTTTAAAGAAAAAAAATTAAGAGAGATTGCTGAAGAATTTAATATTTCACAATCCAGAATTTCACGAATTATCCAGACAGGCTTGGACAGAATTAAAAAAGATCTTGCTAAACAGGGGATTATTTAGTATATGAAAACCATTTTTGAAAAAAGTAACGGTAACGATGGTATTAATCTTACCGACAGTGTAAAAAATTTAGATTTTTTGCCTGAGAACTTAATAAGAAGTGAGAATTTCGGGCTCCCTCAACTGTCTGAACTTGAGGTTATGCGCCATTACAAAGAGCTTTCTGATTTAAATTTTTGTATTGAAAAAGGCTTTTATCCGCTTGGTTCATGCACAATGAAATATAACCCTAAAGTTAACGAATTTCTTTCATCTTTAGAAGGTTTCAATATTCATCCTAATACTCCTGATAATATGGCACAAGGTGCATTAAAATTGATGTTCAACTTACAGCAGGCACTACTCCAAATTACCGGCATGGATGCTGTTACACTGCAACCTTCCGCAGGCGCACACGGTGAAATGACCGGAATGATGATTATCAAAAAATATTTTGAAACCATTGGAGAAACGAGAACGAAAGTTATTATTCCTGACTCGGCTCACGGCACAAACCCTGCAAGTGCAAAAATGGCAGGATTTGATATTATTGAAATAAAATCAAACAATAAAGGTCAGGTTGACATTGAGGCATTAAAAGAAATTTTAGACCGGGATGTTGCAGCAATCATGATGACTAACCCTAATACTTTAGGAATTTTTGAAGAAAATGTTAAAGAAATTTCTGATTTGATGCACGCAAATGGTTCTTTATTATATTACGACGGTGCAAACTTTAACGCAATTATGGGTTGGACTAATCCTAAACTAATGGGGTTTGACGTAGTACACCTTAATTTACATAAAACTTTTTCAACTCCTCATGGCGGCGGCGGTCCCGGAGCAGGACCTGTTGCAGTTGTTGATAAGTTAAAGGACTACTTACCGGCACCGGTTATTGAGTTTGATGGAGATAAATATTTCAGAAATTATAATATTAAACATTCTATCGGCAGTGTTAAAGATTTTTATGGTAATTTTTCTGTTCTGGTAAAAGCATATGCTTATATTCTTATGATGGGTAAAAGCTTAAAAAATGTCTCAGAAAATGCTGTACTGAATGCAAATTATCTGAAAGAAAAATTAAAAGAATACTATGAACTCCCATATAACGAACCTTGCATGCATGAATTTGTTATAACCGGAGAAAAACAAAAACTCGAAAATGGCGTTTCAACTCTTAATATAGCAAAAGCCTTAATGGACGGTAACACTCATCCGCCTACGGTTTATTTCCCGCTTATTGTGCATGAAGCTATAATGATTGAACCAACAGAGTCCGAAACAAAAGAAAAATTAGACGAATTTCTCGATACAATGATTGAAATCGCACAAACCGCAAAAACTAATCCTGAAAAAGTTCTATCTGCACCGCATTCAACACCGGTTAAGAAGATAGATGAAGTTACAGCGGCACGTCATCCGGATTTGAAGTACATTAGTTAGGAATAAAAATATGAATAATAAAGAACAAAGAAAAAATAAAGTATCATTCCCGCATATGGGGACAATAAGTTACGCATGGTCAGCTGCACTTAGAATTATCGGCTGTGAACCTTATGTGGAACCATATACAAGCAAAAAATCGTTATCTTTAGGAACAAAACATTCACCTGAAGCAATATGTCTTCCTTATAAATTAATTTTAGGAAATTTTATTGAAGCAATAGAAGGCGGAACGGATTATGTTGCAATGATTACATCTCCGGGCTGCTGCCGCTTAGGAGAATACGGAAAATGCATAGAAAACGCATTAAAAGATCTGGGATACGAAGCTAAATACCTTGAACTTCAATTATATGACGGGGTAAAAGGTATATACAACTTTTTAAAAGCCGCAAGCGGCAAAAATAACCCGCCATTATTTATCAGAGCAATCGTAATTTCTATTCTAAAAGTATTTATGATTGATAAACTTGATACAAAGCTTGCATATTGCAGAGCAAGAGAAGTTAAACAAGGTGATGCAGAAAAGCATTACAATAAAGCGCTAAAATATATTGATGCAAACGATACTCTTCTTGGATTGAAAAAAGCACAAAAACAAGTTGATGAAGAAATGGCTAAAGTTGAATTAAACCTTAACAAGGATGTCTTAAATGTTGACATCACAGGTGAAATTTACGTTGTAAACGATGAGTTTTCTAACCAGAGCATAGAGAAAGAACTTGGCAGAATGGGAGTTCAGGTTAGAAGAAGTTTAACTGTCAGCAGTTTCTTAAAAGATGCCATCATTCCAAAAATGTTTAGAAAAGGCGAAACACATCTTCAACGAGCTGACAGACTTGCTAAACCATACTTAATGCGTGATATTGGAGGAGATGCTCTGGAATGTGTTTCTGATGTCGCATATGCGAACGAAAGAGGTATTGATGGAATTATTCACCTCAGCCCGTTTACGTGTATGCCTGAAATAATGTCGCAAAATATATTTCCTGCAATGCGTGAAGATTGTGAAATTCCAATTTTACCATTAATTCTTGACGAACAAACAGGTAGAGCAGGATATATTACAAGAATTGAAGCTTTTGTTGACTTGATGAGAAGACGTAAAAGAAAAAGTCAAATGAATAAAAAAAATCAAGAACAAGCAACTGCTCTATAAGTCATTAATTTAAAGGAATTCTATGCTTAAGCTATTTAGAAACAACTTTAAAAAAACAAATGATTGCATAATATTAGCAACACCGCTTATTATTTTCTTATCAATTTTAAGCTGGTATTTTAGCTATGCAGTAAATACTGTTGATAATATTCCAAAGCTTATATTTGCCGTAGTTACTATACTTATAATGGCAAGCGGGTGCCTTTCGGCGTGGCTTTACATGGCAAAAAAAACAATTCAAGTTGCAGACAGAGTATTTGTTTTTGATAAAGATCGAGGAAAAGCGCTTATAGAATTGCTTATTTCGCTGCCTAAAGGTATTGGACGTTTATTTCTGCCAATGTTGAGCGTTATTACTATTGCTCTACTGATTTATGGCGGCGTGACTGCGCTTGTAACATTCCTTATATCTAAATACATTGGAACAGTTGATATAAACCTAATCAATTCTGACAATTTACTTTTATCAAGTCAAGAGTTAATAAATGAAATAAATGAACTTACAACACGCGAAATTATTGTAATAAATTGTTGGTACATTTTAATATATTTAATAACTACGATTCTTTCATTCTTCGGAATATTGTGGATACCAGAAATTGTTTATTGTGAAAAAAATCCGTTCAAAGCTTTGGTTTTTGCCCTTAAAAAGCTTATTATAACGTTTCCAAAAACATTATTTTTATTCATATATATAACCGTCCTCTCAATTATAATTTCAATAATTAACACCGTACTAATGTTTAACCCTATAACATATTTTATCGTACTGTTGCTTTATTATTATTTTATTGTTTATATAGTAGTGTTACTATTTAGATATTATGAACAAACATTTCTCAAAAATGAAAAAGAAAATTAAGGTTATAGCTATAGTCGGAGCAACTGCAAGCGGAAAAACTGCCTATGCAATTGAGCTTGCAAAGAAAATCGATGCTGAAATAATTTCAGCAGACTCCAGACTTGTATATAAAGGTTTTGATATAGGCACTGCCAAACCCACTATTGAAGAGCGAGAAGGTATTCCGCACCATATAATTGATATTGTAGAACCTGAATTTGACTATTCAGCAGGACTTTATAAAAAAGAAGCCTCTACTAAAATAATTGAGATAGCAAAAAAAGGAAAAATCCCCATTATTACAGGTGGCACCGGGCTTTATATTGATATATTGCTAAAAAACTTTGCCCTTCCCGAAATAGAACCAAACAGAGATTTACGCAACCAATTGTATGCAATTGGAAATGAAGAATTGTTTGAAATTCTTAAATCAAAAGATGCGTTTGCGGCAGAAACAATCGACAAAAATGACAGAAAAAAAATTATTCGTGCGATTGAAATAATTCAGACTACAGGAAAAGCTCTTAATGCTTCACGAGGAATAGATGAACAAGAATATGAAATTGAATGGATTGGCAGAAACCACGATCGAAAACATCTATATTCCAGAATAGATAAACGTGTTGATATTATGATAGAAAACGGGCTGATTGAAGAAACTAAAGAGCTTTTAAACAAACATGGAAAAATACCAAATCTTATAAATACAATAGGTTATCGAGAAATAACAGGATATCTTGATAATCAGTATTCATTAGAGGAAGCTAAGGAATTATTAAAAAAGAACACCAGAAATTATGCTAAACGACAGCTGACCTGGTTTAGACGAAATCCGGAAATTAAATGGAATATTTACCCTGAAAAATTAAAAAAATAGTTAAATTTTTATTTTCACAACAACTTTTCGAACTTTTTGCGACGGTTCCTCGACACAAATTTGTGGAGCATGAGCTTCGTGAGGAAAAATTAGAGCAAAATTAGCTCCATCTAAAGTAATATAAGGATATTTAGACACATCATCTGAATAAAAAGTTATATCTTTATTTGTATCATATGGTTCAGATACTTTTAAACATTCTCGTTTTGTAATAGCAATTTTTTCTTTTCCTAACAACAAAAGTTGTATGTCAATATATTTGTCATGAGTTTCAAATTTAGCATCACTCAAAGATTTTGTTGAATACTCTTCTAAATTAGCGTAAATATTGTCTGATATTATATGTTTTCCGAGAGTAATATTTTCATCCAATGAGAGAATAAATTCGATAACAGCATCCGGTATCTCTTTGTATAGTTTTATATTCTTAATATTATCTACAATCATTATTATAACCTTTCCAAGAAAACAAATCGGGCTATTAAGTAGCCCGATTTTAACATTCCACCAGTTCTAGAAGAACCTTAATTTATTTCTTACAGTGATAAAACAATTATGAGTCTTACAATCATTTGAAGCACTGTCGATAGCATCCTTAATTTTATCAACACGAGTACCGCCATTTTTTGCTTTCAAACCAAGGTTTTGACAGTATGGAGTATGTGAGTTAAGAATTTTACCGAAACATAAACCTCTTGCATAAGACACATTCGAAAATACAACAACTTTCTTTCTTGCATTTTCATTGCTTGCATCTTTATCATAATAATAAACATCAACAGGCAAGTTTTTAACACTATTGCCGCCTAAATATATAGCCTCGCTTGTTGTATCCTTTGCCTTATCCGCATCAAGCGGGTAACCTGGATAAACTTTACCGTTAGCACCTACAAAGAATGGAAATACATCTTCCCATAAAGTGCCAGACCCTTTATCACCATTTATATCAACAAATACGGTAAATCCACTTACAGCAAAAGCACGGTTATCTTTTGCTGAATTAACATCGTATGCTAAATCAGAGATATCAGATGCAACACAGCAGTTTCTTGCATCACCCATAGTAGTTAAACTTTGAGCATCAAGAGTATAGCAGTGCGCTTCACCTTTACAGAAATATCCGCCTCTGGCATCGCATTTATCCTTTGTTGATAAAGGCTTATTACCGTTTAGTATTTCTTGACACATATTTTGAGTTGATGAGATGTGCATAGGATTATAGGATAATCCTGGTATAGATGCGGCTTTATCCCCTAATATCCATAATTTTAGACCATTTGAAAGTATAATGTTAGGTGCAACATTACGAAACGCACCAATTTTACTCTGTATTGATAAATAATTACCGCTGGCACTTTTAGCTGCATCAAGGACCTCTGTGTAAATTCTAGCATTATTTTGCGTTGTAAATTTATTACAACTATCTAAAGGAGAGGTATGATTCCAATTATCTTTTATTAATTCACAGAACCGATCAGCTTTTAAAAGCGGAGGATTAGGAACACAAACCTCTGTTTCCGCATCTAAATGTGAACCTTTAGCACATTTTGTTTTTACACATTTTTCATTCTTGGTTCCTTTGGCTGAATCCATCTCGTACCCTTCAACACACTGACAAGCAGTACCATTAAAGACAGAATGAGCAGGACAACACCAGTTACCGACAGAATTAAAATCGCCTTCACAATTTACACAATATGTCCCTTCTGACATTGAAGAGGTAATATCTGAACGAGAATAAGAATTCAATCCTGTCAGTTGAGGACAACAAACTTTATCATTATTTTGTGTAGGCAATTTACCAGAGATACACTCACAACTCAGAGCATAATCGCCCCCGGAGTTATACATACCATAATAGCCATGTGCAGGCTTACAAGTATCTGTTACTTTGGGACGTTCCAGTTGCACAGCATCACCACTGCCAGAAGCTCCTCCGCCTTCAGGAGTTTTACTGTAATGCCTGCAATAAGTAATGGTATATTCCTGGTCAACGAAATCCCCATCTCCGGTATCTTCTTCTCGCTCAGTTACAGAATCCGGAGCTACTTTATATTCTTCTCCTGTAGAAGCATCAAGTCCGGCACAGTAATTAGAAGAATTAATTTTATTACAAAAACCAGTTAAATCTCCATCTACAGATTTATCATTTTTGACAAAATTTTCTAATTGTGCAAGTCTTGCATTTTCTTGCGCTTCAGTTAAACCAACAAAGCAACCGCGAGTAGGCAAAAGAGATCTTATTAAAGCATAGCTATTGAAATCAGAGTCTGAAACTCCAAAATCGCTACATTTATAGTTTTTGTATGTTGGATTTCCTTCGGCATCGACGCCTGAAGGTTCCTGTTGCTGTATTGTTTCACCGCCCTTACATACACGATAAGCATAGTTTACATTAGAATACATCCCACCTTCTACATACCCGTATTCAACAAAATCATTTTCTGCAAAAGATTTTGGAAAAAGATTTTTGAATAAATATTTCTCAGTATATGCAAAACGTTCTCCTAATGTTGAAAAAGTTATGACAATTTTATTTTTCAAGGTTTGCAATGCTGAAGGTTTATCTAACGCTAATTTAATATCATTAGAAGATGAAGTTTTGTTATAAATGCTATTTGGATCAGGGTCACCCAAAGCAACAATCTGTCCGCCTAATTTTTCAACAGAACGATATGCCATATAATATGCATATTCATCTGATTTTTCAAGCTGACGCTGAACTACAGGAATACATATTACTGTTAGTAAGCCAACAATCATAACAGCGATTGCAACTTCCATCAGTGTAAAACCAGATTTTTTACTATTTTTAAATAGTTTCATTATGCCTCCAATCATTATATTATTTTAATTCTAACATTGCTCGTTCATAGTCTTCGTTTTTAGGTGCTTTCCCGTGCCAATCCGCATTATTTTCCATAAAACTTACACCTTTACCTTTAATAGTATTTGCTATAATTGCAGTTGGAATTTTTGATTTTTTAGCTTTTTCTATTGCAAAAAATACATCTTTTATATTATGACCATCAATTTCAATAACATCCCAATTAAATGCTCTGATTTTGTCAGCAAGATTATCTAAAGGTTTAACACACTCGGTATTTCCATCAATTTGCAAACGATTTCTATCAATAATTGCTATAAGGTTATTTAACCTGCGATGTGGAGCCTGCATAAAGGCTTCCCAAACATTGCCTTCTTGAAGTTCGCCATCACCCATAAGAACAAAAACTTTCGCAGGATTTTTATCCATTTTTAAAGACATAGCAATGCCGCATCCCATAGATAACCCTTGTCCTAAAGAGCCGGTCGCAATCTCAACACCCGGGCACCATAAAGACGGATGCCCTTGCAATCTTGTACCTAATTTTCGAAAAGTCATAAGCTCTTCTTTAGGAATAAGTCCGATTTGTGATAATACTGAATAATAGATTGGAGAAACATGTCCTTTGGACAGTACAAATCTGTCACGTTTTTTATAACTCCTATGATTTTTACCTTTTAAAGCATGTTTCATACATTTATGAAACAATACTGTCATTATTTCGCAGGCTGAAAGAGAACCGCCAATATGACCTGATTGAGCTTCATAAACCATATTTAAAATATTCTGTCGGTTTTCCAGACATAAATTTTCGAGTTCTTTAATTTGCTTATCTGATAATCTTGTTAATAGTGACATAATTTTTCCTTCAAAACTTTTAAAACAAATAATGGAAGAGTAGGGAATATTCTTTTAAACCTCTGAGGTTCTTTTATTGTACGATAGAGCCATTCCAGCCCCATTCTTTGATATATTAAAGGTGCCCGTTTAACAGCGCCTGCCCAGACATCAAAACTTCCACCCAGACCAATCATAGTTGCCTCAGGAAGATTTTTTTTCAATTTACTTATAAAAAACTCTTGCTTAGGGGAACCTAAAGCAACGAGAACTAAATCCGGTTTACTCAAAGTTAAAGAATTTAGAACCTCCTCATCATCTTCAAAATATCCATCATGAGAATAAACAACATTCAAACAGGATATTTCAGACTTTAAATTTTTAATGGCTTTATCAACAATTTCAGGTTTTGCCCCAACAAATGCAATGGATTTACCTTCTTTAGAAAACTTAATAATCAAAGCTTTACCAAGCTCTATTCCGGCAATTCTTTTAACTCTGTGACCTAAAATTTTTAGTCCTATTTCAACTCCAATACCATCAGGCACAACAAGTTGAGCATCTTTTATAACATTAGCAAAATCAGGACTTGAATTTGCACAGGAAATCATCTCCGGATTGATAGTAACAATCTGTCCATGATTAGAATATGCCCAGTTTACAGCCTCATCAAAGGTGAAACTATCAACATCAATTCCCAAAATTTTCACCAAGTCTCTGTCCATATGTATATTATACCATATTATGACAAATTATGCTATAATTTTTATATGAAAAATATATTAAAAATCTTCGTTAGCATATTACTTTTTTTTATAATATCAACACCGTGCTGCAAAGCTGTTGAGTTCAAGGTTCTCGTACTTCCAACAGATTTATTTTCGGTTTGTGATAATTATTTTTGTTTTCCTGAGGTTTCCGAAATTATTACAGAAGATGTTATTACAAACTTTAGTAATTATAAGAATATAAATACTATTCCGCTTTCTGATGTGCGAAAAATAATGCAGGCAAAAACAGAATTAAAAAATCAAACTCAGGAAATGTTAAAGAACTTTAAAAACACAGAAAAAGTTAATTTTCAAACTCTTTCAAAGTTAGCAGAAGAATTTGGCGTTAAATCAATTCTTTTAATTACAAGTTCAGCAAAATCAGATAAATCTCCTAATAAAAGAGATTTATGGGAAGTTTTGGAAGTTTCCAGCGCATTTAAAACATCTTATCCTTATACATTAACCACTACAGCGGTACTTACAGATAATGTAAATAACGTAATAATGTGGAGTAGAAAATATAATCGTAAGGTTTCTGATAAAGATGGCTATTTTACAGCACAAAATCAAGCTCAAGCTGCTTCACAACTTGAAAAAATCAAGTATTATTCAAAAAACAACATTTCTCAAAATATCAGTCAAAATATTCATTTGAGATTTTTTCCTAAAGATGTGAGAACATTCACTGTAAACAAAAAAGAGGCAGAGCAGGACCAAAAAAGATTCGTGCCTAACGCACTGGAACATCTTATAAAACCTCAGATGATTAGAGAAATTGAAGATGGACAATCAAATTCGTTAAACCCTGCGGATGAATTTATTTTTGAATTTTAAATGCTGTTTTCCATGAGGTATCTATTTCATTTTTTATATCTGTATCAAGCTTAAGCATGTTTGATACAATTTTATCAATATGCTTAAAACTGTCAACCATATCAAAATACGCAATTGTAGTTATTATAGATAGAACAAGTATAATATATCTTTTTTTCATAAAGCTATTTTAAATAATAAAGATTGAAACTTATGCGACAAAATAGTAATTTTTTGCTACAATTGTGGTATGAGTTTAGAAATAGTAAAACAATATTTAAAATCTTATAATTTAGAAGATAAAATTATTGAACTGGAACAGTCAAGTGCAACTGTGGTACTTGCAGCAGAGGCTCTTGGTGTAATACCTGCAAGAATTGCCAAATCACTTACTTTTAAAAATGATGATAAGTGTATTATGATTATCACAGCAGGAGATACGAAAATTGATAATCGTAAATTTAAAGATTTTTTTAGCATAAAAGCAAAAATGTTAACGCCGGAAGAAGTTATAGAGTTTACAAACCACGAAATTGGCGGAGTCTGCCCTTTTGGAATAAATTACGAACAAGTTAAAGTATATTGTGATATATCCATGAAACGATTTGAAACCGTTTATCCTGCATGCGGAAGCGGTAATTCTGCAATAGAACTCTCATGCGATAAAATGTTTGAAATTTCTCAAAGTATCGAATGGATTGATGTCTGTAAATACTAAAATAAAAAAGACTCAAAATTGAGTCTTTTTTATGGTGCCGATGGCCGGGGTCGAACCGGCACGAGGTTGCCCTCACAAGATTTTGAGTCTAGCACGTCTACCAATTCCATCACATCGGCTTATTTGATTGTCATAAAATTATTTTACTCCAAAAATATTATTTTTCAAGAAGTTTTTAAAATTATATCAATACCCCTATTCTGCGCTGTCGGGGGATATAAAAAAGTGCAAGAATATAAGATATAATTTGTATGAAAAAACTTATTTATCTTTTAACAATAATTACAATATTTACAACATGTGCAAATGCCACAACTTTTACCGGAGGAGTCACAAAAGTCGGACAGCAAGAGAGCAATCAAGTTATTGACGCGAAAACCGGTCAAGGGGTTGAATTTGCAAGGATTACCATACCTCAGAAAAATTATCGCACCTATACTGACGGTAACGGTAATTTTAAACTTGATGCAATAAAAATTTCACAGCCGACTATATTGAATGTAGAAAAAGAAGGATACAGACCATTCTCTTTAACAATCAATAATGCAGAAAGCCTTAATAACCCGATGAAAATTGAAATTGCTAAAAGTGAAGCTGCAGATATTTCTCTTGACTCAGACATAATGCATCTCGGAGATAACAGTTTCTCCCACAATTCTGCTAATGCCTCCGATTTTAGATTAAAATCTGTCGGTCCTTATTATTCAAAAGACTTTATAATGACTGCAAATGCTAAAAGAAGCACCAATTATTTAGTAATAGGATCTATTGTAGGATTAGATACAAAACTAGCTAAATCAATGGGACAAAACAGAATTCGCGGCGGTGCTTACTCCAGTCCGGCTGAAATTTACTTCAACGGTAGAAAAATCGGAGAACTTCACGTAAACGGAGACGGGCAAAGAATTAAAATTCCAAACGCTTTGATAAAAGCTGATGCACAAAACCAGATTACAATAAAAACAGGTCAAAATATGATGCCGAGCGACCATATAGACTACGATGATATTGAAATTATGAACTTATCAATTTTAAGTGAATAATAAAAAAGAGGCAACTATTAAAGTTGCCTCTTTCGTATGATATTTCAACTATCTTTTCAGGAAGTCAGGAATTTCAATATTTGTGAAATTTCTATTTGAATCTGAAAGAATAGATTTTGTTTGAGTATTAAATGCACCTGAGAAGAAGTCTGCCGCATTTAAAGAAGCTTCAGGAGTATTTGAAGAACTGTCACCGAATTTCAAAGGAGAAGAATTGTTTTTCAATTCAAAACCAGTTGCAATAACAGTAATTTGGATTTCACCCTGAATACTTTCATTAACAGCAGTACCAATAATAACGGTTGCATCATCAAGTACAGCATCGTGAATAATAGAAGCCGCATCACTGATTTCGTGAATACCCATATCAGGTCCGCCAGTGATGTTAACAATTACACCGGAAGCTCCATTGATAGAAGATTCAAGAAGCTGTGAATTGATAGCCTGTTGAGCAGCTTTAACAGCTCTGCCTTCACCTTGAGCACGTCCGATACCCATAAGAGCTGAGCCGGATGCTTGCATAACAGTTTTAACGTCAGCAAAGTCAACGTTTATAATACCGGGAACAGTAATGATATCAGAAATACCCTGAACCCCTCTTAAAAGAACTTCATCAACAATAATAAATGATTCTTGTAATGATACTTGTCTGTCAACAACTTGAAGCAATTTATCGTTAGGTACGACAATAACAGCATCCACAGCTTCTTTTAATTTTTCAAGACCTGCATTTGCTTGATTTTGTCTTTTCTTACCTTCCCACATAAATGGCTTAGTAACAACAGCAATTGTCAAAATACCAAGCTGTTTAGCAATTTTAGCAACGATAGGAGCAGCACCTGTACCGGTTCCTCCACCCATGCCGGCAGTGATAAATACCATATCAGCACCGTCTAAGGCTTGAGTAATTTCCTGCTGCGCTTCTTCAGCGGCTTTTTCACCAACTGAAGGATCTCCGCCGGCACCAAGACCTTGTGTTGAAGCTGAACCTAATTGAATTCTGTTTTTTGTTTGACCATCGACTAAAACTTGCAAGTCTGTGTTCATCAACCAGAATTCGACACCTGAAAGACCTGATCTTATCATTCGATTGACAGCATTTCCGCCGCCGCCGCCGACACCTATAACTTTAATATTTGTAGGGTTAGCGCCAAGTCTTGATGTTTGGCTTCCTGATGGTTCATCTTTTCTTGCAAAGATATCTGAAACGATATTTTCCACTTTATTTACCTCTTAAATTGTAATATTACTTTTTCATTTCCTAAAACATATAACTACTAATTGCGTAATTATAACAATATAGTATTTTAAATAGAAAAAAAGTACAATAATTTTACACTAATTATAACGAAAAATTAATATATTTCCGATTAGAGATTGATACACGCCGGAGAAATGCCCCAGTGAAGTTTATTTCTTAATACCGAATAGAAGTCGTTATCCTTTAATAGTGTCAAATTAGCAAAATCTTTTGACTTTGATATGACCAAATCTTCGGAAAAGGAGAAAACTTCCTGACCATCAGCGCTAACGTTATATTCATTATTAGGGCAGGAAAGAATTTTTATTTTATCATCAGCACTTACAACAATAGGACGGGCTGAGAATGTATGCGGGCATATGGGTACAATTGCAATTACGTCAATATCAGGAGCAAGAACCGGTCCACCTGCCGCCATTCCGTATGCGGTTGAACCGGTAGGTGTTGTAACAATTATACCGTCAGCAAGATATTCACAGACAAATTTATCATTTATTTGCAGGGCAAATCTTGAAGTTCTTGATGTTTCTGCTCCTTTGATTACAAAATCATTCAGAGCAACGTAGCCATTTGCAGTTAGCATTATTCTTTTTTCAACTTTAAAATCTCCGTTGAAAATCTTAGTTACCGCTTCTTTCAAATCATCGCGCGACGCTTGTGACAAAAATCCAAGTCTTCCAAGATTAATACCAAATATAGGAGTATCAAATTGCGAATAAAACCTTGCGGCTTTTAAAATTGTACCATCACCGCCGATTACAAAAACAAAGTCATAACCTGAATTAAGTCTATCAATATCCTGAACCTCAGCTTTGACAGCATTAGCTTCAAGAATATGACTTAATTCTAACATCACATTTTCAGAATTCTGCATTGAGTGGTTATAACAGATTGCATAGCGTTTATTCATACGTTTAGTTTATACCAAATATATAAAAATATGCAATAATAAACTTATGAGTGAGAGACATTTTGTTTATATATTACAAACTGAACGAGGCACGTTATACTGTGGCTACACAGACAATGTGGAAAAACGTTTTCTTGCGCATCTTGAAGGCAAAGGTGCTAAATACACAAGAGCAAATAAACCTGTAAAAATTGCGTGGCAAAAAGAATTTCCTACAAAATCAGAAGCACTAAAAGAAGAATATCGTATTAAACATAAACTTACACGAAAACAAAAGTTTGAACTTATTGCTCAATATCAGACTGTTCCTGAGTAGTTTCTATCTGCTTAGACTGTACATTTTCTATTTCTGAATTTAGCTTTTCAATTTTTTGCTCAATCTTTTCAATATTTTTCTGTTTTTTATCTATTTGCTTTTGAGCTTTTTCAAGATCTTTATTCCACTGATCTTGAAGATATTTATTGTATGCTTCTTCAAGAGTTATATCTTCAGTTGAGCCTTTTAATGAGCGAAGTTTTTTGTAATCCCTGTATTCTTCTTTAAAATCTTCATCAAGCCCTTTCAGCGTATATTTAAACTCATTTTTTATTGCTTGTATTGATTGTTTATCTGCATGTTTTTTCTGTTTTTCTAAAAGCTTGCTCTGCTCTTGCAGAAATTTTTCTTGCTTTTCTACAGCCGTATAAGGTTGAATACCTTCTTTGACAACCTTGTACCCATTTGAACTGACTTGAGGAATATATTCCTTTCTAAAAGAGACAAGCCGCGCCTGTTTCCCTTGCCAGTCAATACTCCATGCGCCAAGATATACCGGAGTTTCGCCTGTATACGCATATGCCTGGGCTATAATACGATAAGGTTCATTTATATCAAAACCTAAAGGAATAATATCCCAGCGTTTATTGTCCAAATCAACCTTCATATATTCATCCCAGAAATAGGTTATAGCATCTCTAAGTTCAACTAAATCATAACTTATAGAGTTGTTAAAATCATATACATGAACTTTTGTTTCCCAAATGCCGTCCTCTTGAGAACCAATCTTTTCTTTTACAAGAAGTTTTGTGCCGTCAGCAGAAAAATCTACAGGTGTAAGAGTTCTAAATGCCGCAAAGTTATCAATTGCTTTATCTGTTGATAAAATTGGCTCAGGAATACGCTGAACAATGTTAGCTTTTAAAATTCTATTCAGATTTGTATCATTATCAGCCAATGGAATAACAAACAAATCACATGCAACAGATGCACTGTCAGGGTAGTAATATACAGACGGATAAACAAGAATTGAATAATCAGGAGAAACAATCCCCTGAGCATTGATATGTCTTTTCAGATAAAGTTTTTTACCTAATGAGAGCTCTGCACTGCCGGCAGGAGAATTATATTTTACAATTCGGTACAGAGGCTGTGGAACATATTTAAAATCAGACGGTTTTTCAACTTTCGGAATATCAAATTCTTTGGAAGATTTATCCTTATACTCAGATAACGCTTCATATTCATCAACCGTCATATATCCGGAAGGAGTTCTGTTTAAAATCTTGGCTTCCATTTTTTTTATTTCATCAGCCTTCAAAACTTCATATTGATATTTAATATCTCTGCCTCTGGTGTCTTCTTCTTTTTTAAAAGGCAGATTAATATTAGAGATAATATCCTTAACTCCTGCAAAACAAGGAGCCGAAAGACAAATAAGACACAGAATTATACTTAGAAGTTTTTTTAGCATTTAAACAAGTCCGTCTTTCATCGCTGTTGCAACAGCTTTTGAGCGGGTTTTCACATAAAGCTTTTGCAAAATATTATGAACGTGAGTTTTTGTCGTTGCAATAGTAATCACAAGTTTTTTAGAAATTTGCGGATTTTTTAGCCCTTCAACAAGAAGCGCAAGAACTTCCATTTCTCGTTCGGTTAAACCGTATAAATTTTTACCTTTCTGATAATTTATTTCACCATGTTTAGCTTCAACTTGACTGTTTTTGCGAATATTTGAAAGGACAACTCTTGCAATTGCAGGATCAAGCCAGCCAACGCCTTCGCTTACAGCTTTAATCGCAGAAATTGTCTGATCGGATGTTGCACCTTTTGTTATATAACCGTCAGCACCTGCAGCAAAAGAATCGAGAATATCATCTTCATTATCACGGGATGTATTCATCAGAACCTTAATTTCAGGCATGGCATTCTTAATTTTTCTGGTAGCTTCAATACCGTCAATTGTAGGCAAACCAATATCCATAATTACCAGGTCAGGTTTTAATTCCAGAGCTTGATTAACGCCTTCCAACCCATCGGAAGAAGTTCCCAGAACATCAATTGATTCATTATTAGAAAGAGCAAATGATAACCCCATTCTTGTCATATCATGATCTTCGATTATTGTAACTTTTATACTTTTCGACATCCTAACCCCTACCTTTATACTCTGGATTTAGCAACAACATTCGTCAAAATAAACGAAAATTCACTGCCTTGATTTACTTTACTTTCAACCCAAATCTTTCCACCATGAGCCTCAACTATCTGCCTGGAAAGATACAAGCCAAGCCCTGTACCGGTTGAACGTTTTTTACTTGTACCCTGAGAAAATCTCATAAATAAATGCGGAATATCCTCTTTCGGAATTCCATTTCCGTTATCGGCAACAGAGAATAATAAATCTCCGTGTTGAGCTTTAACGTATATATCTATTATACCGTCTCTGTTGGTATAATTCAAAGCATTACCGCAAAGATTAATAATAACACGCTTAATTTCAGCTCGATCCGCATCTATCAGCAAGTCTTCATCAATATCACTATGCAGATTAAATGAAATATTTTTCTTCTTGGATAACGGCTCGAGTTCCTCATAACACTGTGAAACAAGGTCATTTATACTAAACACCGTTTTACAGAGATTTAACTTTCCGCTTTCAAATCTGTAAACTTCAAGTAGAGCATTTACCAGTCCCAGTAAATCTTCATTGCTTTGAAGCATTGTAGAAAGCAGAACTCTTTGTTTTTCTTCAATTTGTCCCAAAGAACCGTCTAAGAAGAATTTCAAAGTCTGTATAGCTGCAAGGAGAGGGGTTCGCAAATCATGTGTTAAGGTTGCTATAAAATCGTCTCTCAAGCGTTCTGTTTCTTTTTGGTAACTGCAATTTCTGATTACTCCCACAAATTTTTCATCATCATTATCATCAGAGACAAGTGATGCAAAATTTATTTCAACCGGTATTGATTCGCCGTTTATAGCATTATGCAGATATAAATCCCTCAATAAGAATTCCGAATTATCGCAAGATAAGCCTAAAATTGTATTTTTTACAGATGATTTAGTTGCTTTATTTAATTCCGGTTTATCTGAATATGCAATTTCCTGAATTTTCATTGTTTGAAGCTTATCTGCCGGAAGCCCGACCATATTTTCACAAGCCGGATTTACCTGTTCTATATTTCCCTGTGCATCAATAATTATAATTCCGTCAGCACAATAATTTATTATTCCTGACAATTTTAGATTTGCAAGAGTTAGTTCTTTTGTTCTCTCTGCAACAAGCTCTTCCAACTTCTCGGAATATTTTGTTAATTGAGTTTTTGCTTTTTCCAACTCCTCAATTTTTTCTCTTAAATCTGCGAGCAAATGACTTCTTTCTATACCGTTTTTGATATTCATTATTAAATCATCGTTATCCCAAGGTTTTTCAATATACTTATAAACACCGATTTCATTAATAGTCTTTATCGCATTTTCCTTATCTGCGTAAGCAGTAAGCAAAATCATGCTTACTTCCGGATATAACTTTTTTGCTTCGCGCAAAAACTCCAGACCATTCATTTCAGGCATCAAAAAATCTGAAATGATTAAATCAGGAGTTTCTGTTTTTAAGTATTCAATAGCTTTTTGTGGTTCATTAAAGACAACAACATTATTAAAACCTTCAACTTTCATAAGAGTAGAAAAAGTCGAAGTTAACAATGTATCATCATCAACGTATAATATCTTCCCTAATTTCATACCAACATAATAAAATATTTTGAAAAAATAAACAAATTGTTTACAAATCCGCAATATTCTACACGTTTAGTAGGTAGCAGGAGAATATTCTCTTGATGCTAATTCTCTATCTATGAGGTAGAGTGCAGACTTTTCTGCACCAAAAGCTTTAAGCTTGGATATAATACGAAGAACCGAAGCTTCTTCTTCAATTTGTTCTTTTAAATACCAATCAATAAAGTTTCTTGTAGCAAGGTCACATTCACCTTCCGACATATCAGCAACACAGTCAATTGCAGAAGTTATAGAGCGTTCATGCTGATAAATCTGTTCAAATACACTGACTGGACCGTTCATATCTAGTGTCGGCATTTCAAGCTGCTGAAGTTTAATCTGGGATTTTCTATTTAAAACATATTCAAACAAAATCATGCCGTGGTCTATTTCTTCTCTAGATTGTACTTTAGTCCAGTGAGAAAAGCCGTACAGACCAATTTCAGAAAAATAAGCAGACATTGCAAGATATAAATAAGCGGAATAAAATTCCTTGTTAATTTGCTCGTTAAGTACGTCTCTGATTTTATCACTAATCATCTACACTCCTTTCGTTGTTATTTTTTACCTTCCCATAAGCCGTGAATATTGCAGTATGCTATAGCATTTTTAATATCAGATGCACAATGCAGTTTTTTCACTGGTTCATCACCGGGGTTTAAGAATTTCAAACAAACATATCTTTCATCGTTAGAAACAGCTTCTATAAACTGAATATAGTGTTCCTGTTCCATCGGGTGCGGTAATGAACCTACACGAATTTCTTCTTCCCCATTTTCAAGCTTTACAAAGACCGGAACGTGTTTTTCGTTTGCGTTATCGTCATTTTTATGAGGTTCCATATAAGTCATCGGATGTCCACAACAAACAAGTTCACCATCACCGGCAACAAGAACCTGAACAATATTACCGCAAGTTTCGCATCTATATAAATCTAAACGTTGTGTCATACAATTCTCCTTTCCCTTAAAGGATAAAGTTTAAAAGGCAAATTTCATCACCGGCGCGGCTAGTATTAAAAATAGATAACAGTACTAGACTAAAAATTTTTAGTATGATAGGATAAATATTAAGCCGTACTCCACGGGGAATTGCAATCCCTCGACCCGAAGCTAAGGCGGGGTGCAGAGCCTGTTGTGAGGATTTTATAGACGGATATGAATTTAATATAATCGTTGATAACAAGGGTTAAGATGGCGTAAGCTTTCGAACCGTGTCAGGGGGGAAACTCAGCAGCACTAAGATTGACCTTGCGGGTGTTTTAATTCTTGAAGGAGAAAGTATTAGAGGAGTATTCTTTTATAACTTTCGATAGACAGTGGTACGGCTTTTTATATTAAAATATTAACCATAATTTACCCTTGAAACTGCAACACTCACAGTTCGTTTGTTACACTGCTCGCATAAAAGAAAAACGACTGTTTTACGAGTCGTTGGAAAATCAATAGGAAAAAG
>CAROLD010000025.1 GCA_949035555.1 uncultured bacterium
TCTCTTTGTTCAGCAACAGCTTGTCTTTGAGAAAGGATAAGTTTATTTTTCTTAGGATCAGCTTCAAGAACTTTAACTTCGATTTTTTGATCTAAAAGACCGTCGAACGGAGTACCTGTTCTAAGTTGAGATGATGGGATGAAACCTTTCAAGTCTGCAACGTCAACCAACACACCGCCTTTAACAACTGAAACAACTTTTGCAAGGATTGTATCGCCTTGAACTTTTGCATCATTAAGCTGAGCCCAAGCTTGAGCAAATGCAAGTCTTTTTAATGATAATAACATACCGTCTTCATCATTTTCTTCTTTTAATACGTAAAATTCTTTAACGTCGCCTAATTCAACAGGAGTTGCATCTTCAGCAGAAGAGATTTCTCTGTTTGGCAAAAATGCTTCTGTTTTTGCTCCGCGAACGCTTACTAAGTAACCATCTTGTTCTTTTCTCAATACTGTACCTTCTACGATATCAGCTACTGAGTGGCTGTTTGAAAAACTTTCTTCTAATAGTTTTTCGAATTCGTCTAATACTTGTGTCATTTTTATTCTCCTTTTCTTTGGTTAAATTTGTTCTAATTGTTTTATGACTTTATCAATTACGCACTGCGGAGTAGATGCTCCTGCCGTAATTGATATATTTTGAGATTTTTTTATTAAATCAATATAATTCTCTAATTCTTTTTCTGTTTCAATATGAATTGTTGGAGTTATATCTTTTAAAATTTCAGCTAAATGTGTTGTATTTGCACTTTTCTTCGAACCTACAACAACCATCAAATCGCTCTGTGCTGCAAGTTCTTTAGCTTCTGACTGGCGCATTGATGTACTTTGGCAAATTGTATTTGCTACATGAAGTTCTTTCGCTATAGGTGTTAGATATTCTACAATATTGTTCAATGTTGATATCATTTGAGTAGTTTGAACAACAACACCAATTTTTTTATGCTCTTTTAGGTCCTTCTCATAAGGTTTTAACTGAGCTAAATCTGCCGCCACCAAAACCTTATCTCCAAATTGTTGTGCATTTGCTTTAATTGCAACAACTTCAGGATGCTCTGCTTTACCTACTATGACAAGATAATAATCATTTTGAACAAGTTCAATTGCTTTCTGCTGAACCTTTTTCACATCAGGGCAAGTTAAATCATAAACATCAAAACCTGCATTTGTAATCTGTTCAAAAACTTCCGGACTTTCACCATGACTTCTGACAACACAAATACCGTCCCCTTTTTCAGGAAGAACATCAACAGACTTTATCCCTAAAGCGTTTAATTCTTCTATAACTTGCGTATTATGAATAAGTTCACCTAACACACAAATATTACGTTCAGGGTTTTCGGCTTTTAATTTTTTAACAGTTTCAACGGCTCTTTTGACGCCATAGCAGAAACCTGCAAATTTAGCTAATGTTATAATTTTCGGCAAATTTAAATTGTCTTCTTTCAATTGAACTCGCAAGTAAAAACTTGCTGTAAGAAGATTACATCACAAAAAGAAAATTAAATCAAGCGCAGCGGTTCACTTATCACACATTGTTTCAGGCTGGAATTTAGCCCTTCATATAAATATGACCTTTGATTTTTCTCTTATCGTATCGTTCATTTTTACCACGCGGATTAGGGACAGTAGTTGAACCCATAGCAAGCCCGTCATCAAATGTAGGATAAGACTCGACTAAAAAGTTTTCATCAAACATAAAGGCTTTATTTTCTTTAGACTTCTCTTCGGCTTGAGTTGAAACAAATTGCTCTGGGGTTTGCGTAGTAGATGTTTTGGCTGCTCGTTTGTTGTTTTTTGCAAGCCATTTATCAGAACCATGAACTTCTTCTGCCAAATCAGGATATTGATTTAACACTGCACCGTGATATTCTAAAGGTAACAACTTCAAATAGCCCAACAGATTTTTCGGATTTTTTTCTGATTTCATTCTTTCTTGAATATAATCAGCAAGAATATCAGGATTAATCTTAGACAAATCAGAAATTTTACCCTTCATCAACAGATTAAAAAGTTCATCTTTTGGAAGGTAAGCAATCAATGAACTGTCCTGACTATATTGGTATAAAATTGAAATAAGTTTTGAATCATTTTTATGGTCATTAGCAAATGAACGAATACTTGTTGCATCAGCCTTTGAAGCAAAAGCTTCAAGAAATTTCATTTTTGCAGTTTCACCGAATTTGCTAATAAACTTAGTATATGCCGCACTTACACTGTTATTTTCAAAAATAACAGCTATAGATTTGCGTAAGGTTTCTTTTTCTTCTTCGGAAAGATTTAAGTTTTCTAATTTTGAGACATCAATGTCAGATGAGGTAATTGCATCAATAATTTCATCTTCCGACATTGCTGCAGTAGCACTTTCAGCAGTGGATTGAGCGGCTTTTTCAGCCTCTCTTTGCTCAATACTTTTTGCTTGGGTTTCAATAAAGTTTTCAATTTTTTCAAGCACGGCTTCAGCTTTTTTAGTTAAAACTTCAACTTCTTTATCATTCATAGGTTCAACGGCAATTGAAGATTTTAAATTTTCAGTTCCTGAAACGGCTTTAGGAATATTGGTTGCAGAAGTTTTTGCAGCAATAGAGGATGCAGATGAGGCATTAGAACTTGTAACACTTGCATTAGAAACAATTCCTGATAATGGTTTATTTTGAGTTTTTCCAACCGTTGAAGCGACACTACTGCCGGAAGATGCCGCTGTTGCATTAGTGCCTCCTACCTGAGCTTGAGCCTTAGGAGTTTGAGAAGCCTCGGTTCTTCGTTCTGAAGAATTATCTGTAACAGAAGTTTTGCTTTCAATTTTACTTGTTCTAGCTTCTCCTGAAACAGAAGTTTGAGACATCGTGTATTCCGAAACCTCCCCGGTTTCACGAGCATGACGAATACGAGACTGTGTTTCCGGCGGATAGCTTTGAATAACATTATCTACATAACTATCATATTGACGTCTTAGACCCGGATCTTTAACGGATTTAGATGCAGCGGCAAGACCTTCCATAACAGCAGAGTTATCAGAACTAGACATTGCCTGCATAAATCTGTATCTGTCCTGATCACTATGAGCCGTTTCAATAGCAGATTGGGAGTAAACCGCCATTGCTGCTTCCGGCATATGAGAAGCACATGCCACACTCATGTGAACATTTTCAGCTATATCAGAAGAACAATAAGTGTTAGTTGCAGCAGCAGCATTTTTTGCATAATCTGCACCCATCAATCTTATGCCTTCAATGTTATGTTCACTTAGAGCTTTAACATTCTCTTTATTCTGCTTAATATATACAGACTGCAATTTATCAACAAGATTAAGAGCCAACTTCTTCGTCGAATTAGCTACTAAATTTTCAGTTCGAGCGGCATCTTTACCTTTACCCTCAACCGTATATTTAGAGTGTGCGTCTATTATTTTTTGTTTATCTATCTTAAACTTAGTCATTAGATCTTCGTCTGAAATATCTAAAACTTCTGTGAGTTTAAATATCCCATCTAAAGTAGTGCAGTTATTAATCAAGATTTTTATCTCTTCATCGCCAAGCTGCTGTCCTTCTAAGAATTTGCGATAATCTCCGCCAAAATGTTGATCAACTACATATTCAGTTGATTCATAATAGTCTTTTCTAGGTTTTGTTATATCTCGTCCTTCCTCTTCGGAAACACGTATGCGATCTAATTCAAATCGTTGAGTCTTAGTTCGTTTCGCCTCTGGAATCGCTAAAATATATTTTTTTACATCAGCATCAGTTATTTCACGTTTATTATTCTTAATCATAACTGAACGTCTTAATTGTTCAGTTGGAGGAATTTGGATATTAGCTTTTATTTCGTACCGTTCAATCGCTCTCAGCTGTTCGGATACTGGTAATTCTCGAAACGCGGAAAGACTTTTTTTACTAAAACAAATTGCACTGAATTCAGACATCAGTGACTGAAGCTTTAAACCTTTTTCTTTCTCTGAAAATTCGATCCAATCTTTACCATATTTAGAAAACCCGATATGATTTTTAATAGATGCTTCAATTTCACTTTGTTGAGCTTTTGACAAATTTTTAAAATCAGGATATAAGGATTCTGCGGCAGAATCTACTATTGCACAAAGTTGTTCTTCACCTGACAATTTTGCCCAGTTGCCATCTTTTAATGCAGTTTTTATATCAAAATTCTGTATTACCTTTTCAATAGCATAAGATGCCAATTCTTGCTGTATTTTCTTAGGATTTTCTTTATATAAACTAATTATATCGCCAATTTTAATCCCTTTTGCTTCTGCGGCTTCTGCAGCAATAGCAACCATAGCAAGACGAACTTTCTGTTTTTCAATACTTAAACCTTCCCAAGTTTCAGGAGGTCTAACAGTCAGTTGACCTAATTGTGTTTTCATTGAACTTAATAATATTTCTTTTTCAGCATCAGATTTTTTGTCATAATCAGGAATAACATTAACTAATACTGCATCAAGATGTTTTTCAAACTTCTGCTGAGGATTTAACTTTTTCCATTCATCAGACTGAATAACTTCCTGCGGGATTGCATTGTCCCATACCGAACCGTACTTATTAAGAAGAGTTGCAATCTGCTGCATTTTCGCATTTTTTACTTCATTATGAACATTCTCAAAATGTTCAAGAGCTTTTATTTGCTCAGGAGTTCGTTTTGCTTCCGGAGTACGTATTATATCGGAAATAACATCCTCTATTGTTACATCTTTTTTACCTTTTTGTCTAAGTTTAGCTTCACATTCATTTAAAGCCTTTTCTCCTTCCGATAACTCTTTAGGTTCAGTAGATGATGTTGTTGCTTCTTCTACATCATCTTTTTTATTCTCAATAGTTGATTTTACAGCAGATAAGGTTGCTGATAATTGTTGTTTATCAATATTTGGGAACTGTTTTTGCAGTTCTGCAAGCTGTTCCTCAGGAGTTTTATCCAAAAATTCTGCCGAATTAATATACGTTGTAACAGGATCTTCTTTTTTCTCACTACGTTTGCCTACCGGTACCGGAGTTGTTGATTTTGAAACTTGAATTGTTTCAGCAGAAACCGGAGTACTCGTTACAGGGGTACTTGTAATAACTTTCTTATTTATATCTTGGTAGTCACTGTTCATAGTATTTTTCTCTATTAGTTACATATATTTATAAAAAACATGTTTTTTATGAGATTTCAGCTCCTTCTTTTTTTGTTACATTTCTTTGTAATTATCTTTCGAAAGATGATACCTGCGGTGTCATCAGATTAGGAGTTTTTACAATAGAAAATTCCTCTTGCAAATCATCATCCAAACTAAAATTAGTTTTGCCCAAATATAATTGCACCAGTTCTTCACTTATATCATCCGGAAGTTTAAGTTCTCTAACTACTCTTTTTCTGTTAGAACCATCTTTATTACAGGTAACTTCTAAAATTTTTACAGCACCAAAAGTGTCTTTTTGATTATTTGCTTCGTGAACTATAAATGCTTCCATTTCAGGAGGATAGTTAACTTCGAAACCGTAACGGTCTTTCACTATTCTGAAATCCGCCGGAATAAAGTATATCTGTGTAACCTTATCCAAATGGCGTTCTACATTTGCATTATGATAATACATTGTCCATTTTTTTCCATCCATCATAAAATCTTTTTGATAGATGTTTTTTGAGCCTGTAATCTTCATGATGTCAGGCAAATCCCCCCTACCAACCTGTCTGGCAGATGATGAACGAACAGCCTGCGGATTATTCATCGCCATTAATTCAATATTTTCGGAATTATCAAAATCAAAATTATACTGATTTTGAGATTGTGCATTAAATGATGATGAAGCTAGGGCTAAAAATAATGCTGTCGGAATTGTTACCATTCCGCTTGCTTTATGAGAGTTATAACCGTCTTGTTCTACATTTGACCCTTTATTTTTTCTCGCTCCAAACTGGATTGCACTTTTATTATTTGTAACACTTACACTGCTAACCGGTAAAATTGCCATATTAACACTCCTTTTTCATATTCAATTTTTATCGGATTAACCCCTTAATCCTTCTTTTTCATTAACCTTCACTTGATTATATCAATGCATGCAGGTTTTGTAAAGTAATATATACGATTTTCATATATCTTTACGAGGTTATTTCATTTTAAAACGCAAAAATTAAACTTTTTGCTAGTTGAGTATTAATATATTTACAAAACTTACACAGTCCCGACGTACAAATCTATTTCTTCATCCGTATTCATTTCAGTTGCGGCAACAAGAATTTTGTTATCATCAAGTTTAATACCGCCAAGGATATTATTTTGTTTCAGTTTTTCAAGGAATTCATCAGAATTCGTGACTTCAATAACAAATTCGTTAAAGAAATTGTTATTTAGAGTTTTAATTCCTTTAGATGCAAGCTTATCAGAAAGCTCATGGGCATTTTTTGCAGAAAGATATCCTGCTTGACGAAAACCTTTTTCGCCCATTACTGATAAATACAATGCCGCACAAAGTCCTATCAGAGCTTGATTTGAACAGATATTACTTGTTGCTTTTTCTCGTTTAATATGCTGTTCACGGGTTTGAATAGTTAAACAAAAAGCTTGTTGCCCATCCTTATCAACAGTTCTACCTGCAAGTCTTCCCGGAAGTTGGCGCATAAATTTCTCACGACAAGCCATAAATCCTGCTGTCGGACCGCCAAAATTCATCGGAATCCCCAGTGTTTGGACATCCCCGACAACTATATCAGCTCCATATTCTGATGGAGGTTTAAGGATTGACAGTGTCGATACATCACAGCATACAACAGATAGACATTCCACTGTTTTTGGTTCTATAATTTCGCCAAAATAATTCGGAGTCTGAACAAGAACACATGCAAAATCTTTTGTCTCTGTTGGAACGTCATCTGTCCAAACAACTTCAATCGACTGAGAATTTGTGTAGGTTTCAATAACTTTTTTGTATTCGGGATTCAATGAATTAAGAACACAGACTTTATATTTTTTAGAAATTCTGCAAGCCATTAGAATAGCCTCAGCACAAGCGGTTCCTGCATCATATACTGTTGCGTTTGCAATATCCATACCTGTCAGACGACAAATCATTGTCTGAAATTCATACATAACTTGAAGTGTGCCTTGAGAAATTTCAGGTTGATAAGGGGTGTAAGCAGTGTTAAATTCAAATCGTTGTGCAACCTGCGCGATACAAGCAGGAACAAATTTGTTATAAATCCCGCCACCTAAAAAACTTGTATAATCTGAAATATTTTCTTTTGCAAGCTTTTTAACTGCACGCTGAGTTTCTAATTCACTAAGCCCTTCAGGCAAATCAAGAGAAGCCATTCTGACATCTTGCGGAATTTGTTTGAATAAATCCTCTACAGATTTTACCCCTATCGCTTTACACATTTCACATGTGACATCTTCGTTATGTACTAAAAAGTTCTTCATCTTATTCCAATTCTTCTTTGTAATCTGCGTATGTCAAAAGGTCTGAATATTCGCTTTCATCGGCTGTTGGTTCGATTTTCACAAGCCAGCCGTTTTCGCTAAATTCTTCGTTTAACTGTTCCGGAGCATCAACCAGTGCATCATTAACTTCCACAACCTTACCGCTTAAAGGCATGTAGATTTCAGATGCAGCTTTTACGGATTCAATATTTGCAAAAGCATCTCCTTTTTTAAACTCTGTTCCTACTTCCGGCAATTCTAAAAATACTATATCGCCCAATTGCTCAATCGCATAATCTGTTAAACCTACAGAAGATTTGTTCCAAATATATTCGTGAGATTTTGAACATAAAATTTCATCTTTAAAACTCATTGCATTCTCCTATAATTAATTATACCTTGTTTCGTTTTTCAATAAACGGTCTTTTCACAACTTTTGCATCGTGAAGCTTTTCTCTTATCATAACCTGAACAATTGCACCAGTGCAAATTTCTTTGTCATTTTTTACATAGGCAAGAGCAATATTTTTACCGGTAGAAGGAGAAACACAGCCGCTTGTAATGTGTCCTGTTTTTTCTCCGTTATAATAAACATCATAACCGTGTCTTGCAATATTTCTGTCAAGCATTTCAAGCCCGATAAGTTTCTTAGAGATACCATTCTCAATTTGTCCCATTATAATATCTTTGCCGTTGTAATCTGCGGTTTTATCTTTTGGTACAGACCAGGAAAGTCCCGCTTCAATCGGTGTTGTATTTTCGTCCAAATCATTACCGTAAAGATGTAATGCGGCTTCTAATCGCAATGTATCACGCGCCCCAAGTCCTATTGGTTTTATTCCGAATTCTTCGCCTTGTGCTAAAATCTTATCCCACAAGAATTCAGAATATTCATTTTCTACAAGAAGCTCAAACCCGTCTTCACCGGTATAGCCTGTACGAGATGCAAGAAGTTTTATACCTTCAATAATTGCAGGCTTTATAGTGAAGGATTTTTGGTCTTCAATTGTATAACCCATTTTTTTCATTAAATCTATTGCACGAGGACCTTGAATTGCAAGTAAAGAATAGTTATGGGATTGGTTATCAATTTTTACATCCATTCCGCGCTTATTGCGGACAATCCAGTTTAAATCTTCATCAATCCTTGAAGCGTTACAGATTACAAGATAGTTTTCAATCCCTAATTTATAAATAATCAAATCATCAATAAGACCGCCATTGAGATTTGGAAGCTGGCAATACACGGCTTTTTCATAATCCAGTTTTTCAATATCCTGAGGAACAATTTTATTTAAAAACACTGTCGCATCTTTTCCTGAAACAAACACTTCACCCATATGCGAAACGTCAAACAAACCTACATTTTCTCTTACAGTTTTATGCTCCTCAATAATTGATGAATACTGAACAGGCATATGCCATCCTGCAAAATCAACCATCTTAGCGCCGAGTGCAACATGTTTATCATGCAAATACGTTTCTTTTACCATAAAATATCCCCCATAAACTATTTATATTTTCGGATTAAATCACACACTTGTCAACGAAATATTTAGTTTAATGAACAAACACGAACCCTCTCTCAAAGTTGTTGGAATGACGTAGTTTCCTCGCGTTCAAGAAAGGGCTCAAACTTGTTATTCAATTTTATGTTGATATGGCAATTAACCTAACTTTTCAGTGTAATCAGTACCGCCGACAATTTTCAAGTGTCTGTTTTCACCTTCGCCGACAGATTTACTTTCCAGATTATGCTGTTCTACAAGCTCATGCTGGAGTTTACGAATTTGGGTATTTTGAGGGGTAAGCTCGACATGTGCGGCACCTGCAAGAACCTTTTCAATTGCAGATTTTGCTTCATCAAGCGCTTTTTCTGTTATATCATAGAATGTTTGTTTTTCGTTAAGTTCAGCAATATCAAGTGCTTCTTTTATTACTTTTTGAATTTGTGCCATTGAATTTGTTTTCACATAGAATATTTGGATTCGGCTTTCTTCTGCTGTACTAAGTACTTTTGCCCCGCCTTTGACAAAATTTTTGTGAGCAATAACAATATCTGCATCGTCGAGATTTCTTGTAATTTCAGCGTTCAAATCAAGCCGTTCGATAACTTTCTCTGCAATACTTCTTGAAACTGCGTACAGATAGATTTTTTTGAACTTTTTAACTTCTTCAACATACTTCTGTCTTGAGAAGCTAAATTTTAAACTTTCAGGATGCTCAATTTTATTATCTAAAGCATTGATTTGGTCGATAACATTCGGAACTCTTGCCGGCACTGGAGTCGGCTGAGTGAATTCATAAGCCTTATCCACTTTTCGGATTTCAGGTCTGATAGGCCAGCCGCGCAGAATGTAATCTACGGCTTCTGTAGTGTCTTTATAGACAGCAAGCGTATTTCTGTCTAAAATTTCAATTACTATATCGAAAGTCGGCTGTTTCTCTCTTTCCAATACAGTTTTCTGTGAAGAGCGGCGTTTAGCCTCGTCATCTCCTAATGTTACGGATTGAATACCGCCGACTAAATCTGATAATGTCGGGTTTTTAATTAAGCTTTCAAGACTATTCCCATGAGCGGTTGCAATAAGCATAACCCCTCGTTCCGCAATTGTTCTTGCGGCTTGAGCCTCAGCTTCAGTCCCGATTTCGTCAACAACGATAACTTCCGGCGTGTGGTTTTCAACAGCCTCAATCATTATATCTTTTTGATATTCCGGCTGTCTTACCTGCATCCTTCTGGCATGTCCCACAGCTGGGTGAGGGGTGTCGCCGTCACCGGCAATTTCGTTTGATGTATCAACTATTACAACTCTTTTTCCAAGTTCGTCAGCAACAAGTCTTGAAATTTCTCTTAACTTAGTGGTTTTACCAACGCCCGGACGCCCGAGGAAAAGAATACTTTTATTTTGCAAGCAGATATCTTTTATACAGGAAATCGTACCTGTTACAACACGACCGATTCTGCAAGTTAAACCAACAACTTTATTTTGTCTGTTTCTGATCGCACTAATTCTATGTAAAGTTCCGGGAATCCCTGAACGGTTATCAGAGGTGAATTCCTGAACTCTTGAGGTTATATAAGCGATGTCTTCATAATCAACAACAGAAGCATTCAAATATTCAATCCTGCCGTCAGCGTGTCTTATTTCAGGGGGTCTTCCGATATCAAGAACAATTTCAATCACATCTTCCATTTTTTCATACGAAATGCAATATTTAATCCTGTCGGGTAAAATCTCCACTAATTTGTCTAAATCATTTTGAAATTGTAAGTTGCTCATATATTCGCTGCCTTTCTATTTTGATTATAACAAAATATTCTATGGCTATTAGTTGCGATCAGTAAATTGGTATATCTTCTATATATATTATACTACATGTATCGGATTAATCTCTATACAAATTTACTAATTTTGTAGTAATTTTAACAAAACTTTACATTTTAGAGTGGCTTCAAATCGTGTAAAATCAACACTTTTCATTTTAAAAAATAGAAAAAAAATAAAATTATCAGTCATTAGATTGAACTTAAAAAATAAACTTTACAATCCGAAATACGGTTTTTAAATGTATTAAGATTTGGTTACAATTTGGCTGAACTTTATCAAAAATGTGGTAAGCTTATTTATATGTTCACAGGAATTGTAGAAGAAACAGGCAGAGTAAAATCATTTACGGCAGCATCAAACGGAGCAGAGATTACCGTTGAATGCCGTAATGTGCTTGAAGAAACAAAAATCGGCGACAGTATTGCTATTAATGGTGTTTGCCAAACAGTTACTGAAATGTCTGATAATACCTTTAGTGCAAAAATAAGCGATGAGACACTAAATATTACAACTCTCAGAAGTCTGAAAACAGGGGAAATTGTGAATTTGGAACGTGCCTTAACTCTAAGTTCCCGACTTGGCGGACATATTGTTTCAGGACATGTTGATTGCAGGGGGAAATTTGTCGGCGCAGAAAAACTGACAGACTTTTACAATTTAGAATTTGAAATTCCGCAAGAGCCGGGAAAATATGTAGTACATAAAGGTTCAATTACAATCAACGGCATAAGTCTTACTGTTGCACAGATTAGCGGGAATATTATAAAAATCGCAATAATTCCCCATACGTTTGAAAACACCAACATGAAAAATCTAAAAACAGGAGATTATGTGAACATTGAAACCGATATTTTAGGCAAATATGTTGAAAAAATTTTATCTGCGAAAGATAATAACAACAGTATTAGTATGAATTTTTTACAAGAGAACGGATTTTTATAATGGAAGATAAATTCAGATTTGACAGCATAGAAGAAGCACTTAAAGACTTTAAAAACGGCAAACCAGTAATAGTAGCAGATGATGAAGACAGAGAAAACGAAGGTGATGTAATCGTTTCCGCAGAAAAAGCCACACCTGACATTATTAACTTTCTTGCATCAGAAGTGAAAGGGCTGATTTGCCTTGCTATTTCAAACGAAATTGCACAGCAGCTTGACCTTCCGCAAATGGTTGAACAAAATTCTGAAGGAATGAAAACAGCCTTCACTGTAAGTATTGATGCGGCAGAAAAATACGGAGTTACAACAGGGATTTCCGCATATGACAGAGCAAAAACAGTTGAAGTTGCAACAGCACGCGATGCACAGCCATCAGACTTAAGACGCCCCGGACATTTATTCCCTTGTGTTGCAAGACGCGGCGGAGTTCTGGAAAGAACCGGACACACAGAAGCTGTTGTTGATTTGGCAAAACTCTGCGGTCACAGACCGGCAGGGGTTATGTGCGAAGTTATGGCTCCTGACGGACATATGGCAAGAAGAGATTATTTGAGAAAATTCGCAGACAAACACGGGATGAAATTTATTTCCGTTGCAGAACTTATTGCCTACAGATTAAAATCAGAAAAACTTGTTACCAGAGAAGCTGAAACAACACTCCCGACACCATACGGCGAATTTAAACTTTATGCATACAAGAATCAAATCAACGGTTCTGAACATGTTGCACTAATTAAAGACGACGGTTCTGATAAAATTCCTGCTGTAAGAGTACACAGCATGTGTCTTACAGGAGATGTCTTCCACAGCCTGAAATGTGATTGCAACTCTCAACTGTTTAACGCGCTTAAATATATTAATGAATACGGCAAAGGCGCTGTTGTTTATTTAACCGATCACGAAGGCAGAGGTATAGGGCTTTGCAACAAAATTAAAGCTTATAAATTGCAGGAAGAAGGTCAGGACACTATTGAAGCAAACCTTTCATTAGGCTTCAAATCAGATATGAGAGATTACGGAACTGGCGCGCAAATCCTTGTTGATTTAGGCTATACAAACTTTAACCTTATGACAAATAATCCTAAAAAAATTGTCGGACTTGAGGGTTATGGACTGAAAGTTAAGGATATTATCAAATTGTCATCAGAAGTTACTCAGTATAACCAAAGATATCTGGATACAAAAAAAGAAAAAATGCACCACTTTTTATAAAAAGGAAAAAGATATATGTATAACGCAAAAATTTTGACAGCAAATAATTACGGAAACTTTGAAGCACTTTATGAAGACTTTAGAGCAAAAGCCGTCAGCGAATACAACTTTGAGCTGGAACCGCTTGATTACGACGGTTTTTTGGATGCGATTGACAAAGATTTAATTAAATGTATCGTTTTATACGACGAAAATGAAAGAGCTTTAGGATTTTTGGTTTATACAACAGCAATCTCTGAAGGAATTGAGTTAAACATTATTCACGCGAAAGAAAAAGACACATTGATGGATTGCGCAAGAGAACTCCTGACTAAATTCCTCTCTGTCACACAAAATCTCCGACGTGAAAAAATTGTGTGCTATCCGATGCTTGGAGAACAAAAATCTCTTATCAGTGTTATTGCTAAACTGGGTTTCAAATTTGTAGGAATTGAAGTCCTTAGATTTATGATGAAAGGAACACCATCCAGAGAACTGTTTTCCCGTGCAAGAGTTGTTAAACTGCCGGAAGATTATGAAGTTATATCTTGGAATGACAGATATTTTGAAGACGCAGTAAGTGTAATTCAGGAATCTTTTGCGGACAGCTCAGATGCATTATTTGACCCAAGATTTACAACGCTTGATGGAACCCGTGATATAATTACAAAAATCGTGAAAAATGTATATGCGGAATTTATGCCAAAAGCAACAAGTATATTGTTATATGAAGGAAAACCTGTCGGCTTTTCGTTTATGAATCTTACAGGCGGGAATATCGTTAATATTCCGCTTGTCGGAATCCGTCAGGAACATCAAGGCAAAGGTTTATCAACAATTATGCTTAAACATTCAATGAATGAAATCTTTAAAGAAATTGATATTTACAACAGCCCGATTTCTGAAATCAACACAACAACTGAAACAAATAATCTTCAAGCATTAAGACTATACAAAAATCTGGGCTTTTTGGAAGACTACAGCTATCCTCAATCCTATATGCCGATTGAGTGGTAAAGGGGTAATATTGATTTTATCCGAAAAATCAGTTAAATTAGATGTATGGCTGGCATTGATATAAAAAGATTTCTTAATAATTTCGGGCAGAACAATTATGCCCAACAGCGTGCATTGAGTGCAAAAAGCACTTTCAATGCCCCAATGCAGTCTTCAATACGACAACAGACCCCGGAAGCTTCAGCCGTAAAAAATACAGCGGCACAATTGAATACAAACACTGCTCAAGTTCAGCAAAATATCCAGCTAAATACACTGCAAAGTATGGACAGAGCAATTTATGCTAAAGATTTACTCGGAATGCCTAAAAACATTAACGAATTTATTTATATGCTCCAGCGCGGGATGACTCAGAACCAGTTTAATCAAATGTTTGCAAATCAGCTTGCCGCACAAAGAAATTCACTGTCACAACTTCAAGCTCAAATTCTTGCACAGTTACAAGGCTTAAATACAAATATCTCAAAAGAAATGGTAAATATTCAGCTGGCAAGCCAGTTTCAGAGTTCAATAAAAAACCTTGAAATCCTTTCAGGCGGAATGATTAATTTAATGGATATTTCGGTTCTTCTTCAAAAAAACGGAAAAGAAGCACTGACAAAACTTATTATGACAATGACAGAAGCTTCAAAATCAGGAGTGACCGACCTTTCACAAATGAAAGAAATGGCAAAACTCATTAACGCTAGCATTTCTGTTGCATCAGAAAATAATCCGCAAAAAACTTTAAAACTTTTACTAATGCTCTATCTCCCGTGGCTTCCGTTGGAAGACGGTGTCGGGTTTGATTTAGAGGTTCAAACAAAATCCTCAGAGGCTCAGGAGAGCGACAGCATTTTGACAGTTACAATCAGCACCATCCATTTTGGAACAGTTTCGGCAACAATATTTTTGGAAACCTCAAATTCTGTCCAAACAGTAATTGAATGCAGTGAAAAGTTCCCAAGGGATGAACTTTTACTCCGAATAGATGCCGACAAAAAGCATTACTCAATGGATGCGGTTACAACATTCAATGTTAACAAAGGAATAAAACCTCAAGCACAAAAAGCTTCCGCGAATATTAATATGGCGCAAACTACGGAAATAAATCCGTATCTTTTATTATGCGCACATACAATAATCCGTCACGTAATAGATATTGATAACAATTATCAGACAGACTAAGACTGCTTTTGTAACTGTTTATACAAATCAATTTCTTTGTCTGACAATTTGTCAGGAAGAACTATTTTTATTCTGGCATTAAGGTTGCCGTAGCCGCCTGATTTTTTAGGAAGTCCCAGATTTTTCAAACGAAGCATTTTGCCGCTTGATGTCATAGGAGGAATTTTTATACCTATATTTCCATGAAGAGTTTCTATTTCCTTTTTACAACCTAAAACCGCATCCGGAGGAGAGATTTCAACATCTTTTGTTAAATCAGAACCGTTGATTTCATAAACGCTGTCTTTTGGTGTAATTACAAGGTATAAATCACCTTTCTGACCATAAGCATCAACTTTCCCTTCGCCTTTCAGACGAACTTTCTGCCCTTCTTTTACTTCTTTTGGAAGTTTAACTTTAAGAGATTTATTTTCATTAATAATCCCAGTACCGCCGCAAGCCGAACAATAGCCGCCCCCTCCCGGGCATTGGGTACATTTTCTCATATCGTTAAACTTTACCGTAATCGGTTTATCCGAAAACAGGTCTTCTGCTGTGACATTAAGAGTTTTTGTCACATCCAAATCTTCTGATTTTTGAGAAGCTTTTTGACGCGGCCGTCTGGAGTAAGCCTGTTGAGCACCGCCCATATCTCCAAAATCAAACCCTGAAAAACCTCCGCGAGCTCCGCCTGCTGAGGCACCACCCATCATATCACCGAACAAAGAGCTAAAGAAATCAGAAAATCCGCCCATATCCTGTCCGTTAAAATTAAACTGCTGATAACCTTGCCCGCCGCCAAAGTTAAAGTTTTCAAATCCCGGAGGAGGTGTGTAATCAGCTCCGCCCTGCCAGTTTGCACCCAAACTGTCATAGCGCTGTCGTTTTTGCTTATCGCCAAGAACTTCATAGGCTTCATTTATTTCTTTAAATTTATCTTCTGCTTCTTTTGTTTTATTTACATCAGGGTGATATTTTCTTGCAAGCTTACGATAGGCTGATTTAATTTCAGAATCTGTAGCTTCGCGCTTTACACCGAGAGTCTCATAGTAATCTTTGTACTTCATATTAAAATCTCCTATTCTAATGATAATATAAAATAGGAGATTTTTTGGATTTGTTAATTATTTTTTAATGATATCTATTTTTCTGCAAGCTTGTCGCTCATTTCGGAAATTTCTTGTTTCAATGTTTTAAGAAAATCAGAATTTTCCAAATATTTCATAATGTCTTCTTTTTTACCTGTGACAAGAGGACGCTTAACCTCAATCATCATAGACGGATGAAGCATTGATACTTCCAAAAGATGCTGAGCTTTTTCGGCTTCCTCAGCTGAAACAGTAAGAGCTATTGACTTACAGTATAGCTTTTTGTCAGTATTTTGAACAGGTTCATTTATTGCACGGTAAAAGTTTATGTCAGAAATTTCGTATTCCGCACGATTTTTAAACTTTTTAACCATTTCAGCAAGCTGTTTATCAAAACTCACGTTTCTAAATCCTTTTTGTTCAGTTTTATTAAAATTTATGTTATTAAATTTTATCATATTTACTCCAATTCGTCTATACTATAAATTCTGAGCCGTTTGCATTTTCTATATGCGGAACAAAAGTTTTCATTTTTTCTGCTTCCTGAACTTTGTTCAATTCGTAAAGCCTTCGCATATTATCTTCCGATAATTTTTCGCTGAAACCTTGTGGTAATTGCGGTTTTTTAGATACTATACCGAGTTCTGTATTTCTGTAGTAATTATATACATCACCCGCATATTTGTCGTAAAGAGGTTTTTCAAGTTTTGTTAGTGCCTGAACCTCATCTACATATTCATTAAAAACCGAACCAAGAGTATTTTTGCTAAGCCCTGCATCATATTTTAAATGTTCGTATTCACCGAACATGCCTGAACCGCGGATTTGAATTTCCGCATATGTTCTGTCAGGTAAAGTTACATTGATTTGACCTGTTGTATAACCGGATTGCTTGATTGCATCTTTAGCAGATGGGGACAAACCTTCCAGACCGTATTTTGAAAGGTCAATATTTTCTGAACAGCTGATAATATCGTGTTTTTCACCTGTTGCTAATTGCAGACGTTCAAACTGTCGGATTTGTCTGTCCGAAAAATAAGCAATTCCGTCAGCACCTTTGTAGTTTTCAACATCACCAATCTTCATCGGCTTTATGTTAGGGTTGGTTCTGAGTTCGTGAATTAAATCTTTGCTGATACCGGATTGTTCAAGCTTTTCTAATGTTGTAACATTTCTGTCCAGTGCATCTTTCATACCTGCAAGAAGGAATTTCCGTACAACAGGTTCCGATTGTCGCTCTGCAAGAGCACATTTTACGGGATGAGCCAATTTGTTTGCAATCTCAAGTTCTTTTTTGGTCAGAGCTTCATTGTTAAACAAGCGTTGAACAAGAGATTTTTCCTGTGCAGTCAAGGCTTTACCGTCAATCTTTATTGTATTAATTGTTTCCAGAACATCTTGTTTTGTTAAATTTGCAAGTTGTATTCTGCCGCCAATTGCATCCTGAATAATTTCCGACGCGTCTTTATCTGTTGTAACTTTTTTACCTTTTTTGATTATGTTTCTTTCGAGTTTTGAATATACAGAATTTGCACCTTTTGCCCTTACTGATACATCAAATCCTTCAAATACAGCCTTAATATGTTTTTCAGCTTCAGGAAGAGATTTTTGATATCTGCGGGCAAGTCTCAAGGAAACATTTCCAAGTTCTGCGGCTTGAAGATTGTCAAGAGTTTTCCCTGATATCTCCAATACAGGATTAGAAAGATGCAGTGTTTCTGTATTCACAGGAAAAGTAATATCAGGTTTTATGCGATATTGACGAATACCTGATGTTGAGATATTTTTTGATTCTGCTTTTCCAAATGTCAGAAAAGTTTTAGTTTTCGCCCCCGCAATCGGTACTGTCGCGGATTTAGAAACTGCCCTGATTCTAAGAGCAGACATTATTGAGCTGATAAGTCTATCAGTTGATGCCATATAATATTTTCCCTATTTATCCCCTATGTATATATAAAGTATTTTTCTTAAAAAAATTTGCCTCAAATAACAAAAAGGTATTACAAAATTGTAATACCTTTTTTTATATGTATGTGTAAATGTGGTTAAAAACTTATCTTAAGCTAACTTTTACAGCAGGTCCTTTTTGAGAAATTTCAACTTTGTTTTCTCTTGCTAACCAGCCTAAACCTAAATCTGCAAAGTTACCTTTAAGGTCTAATTCTTTTTTCATTTTTGCAAAAGTTGTTGTTCCGTTTTGATGTAAATAATTGTAGATTTCTCCTGCTGCAAAACCGATTCTTTCTTCCTGTGATAACATAACTTTTTTTGTTGCCATAATCTCTTCTCCTTGATTTATTGTCGCTACAACACTTTTTCGATATTCAAATCATAGTAGATTTTTGAATTTAAAACATCGTGTTAACAATGTAGTTTTTTGGTGGTAATTTTATGATAATATACACTGTAAGGAGTATTGAAATTGATTCTCGAGGGGAGTATAGCATCAAATAAAACAGACTTACTAATCGAAAAATACGCGGCACTGCTTAATCATGGTATTAACGCGTCAGAAATTCTTGTGCTTGTTCAAAATTCTACTCTCAAAAATAATTTCATTGAAAAAGTGTATAAAAAACTTACGGTAGACTGTGTTGAAAAATTACAGGTTCATTCATTTTTCTCACTTGTATATAACACAATTTCAGACAACTGGGCATTTTTGGAAGACCGTAATATTTTTGATAATCCTGTAATATTGCCAAACCTTGCAGGGCTTGAGGTTTCACAATTCTTGTTGAAAGATATCCTCAAAGATGTGCCGTTTCGGGGATATAATTCCAGAATGTCGCTGCTCCACCAAATTTTCAGAAGATATTCACTTATTGTACAAAATAACTTATCTCAAAGTGAAATTGATAAACGAGCAAAAATTCTCAAAGAAGGATTTTCCGATGAAGCCTCGCTTGCAATTAAAAAATTACTCAAAAAAACTCTGGAACTGCGTGATTTTGATTATTTACGACAGTGTTTGATGTTCAATTTTGTATATAAAAATTCAGACTATTTCAAAGATATAAAATATTTATTCGTGGATGATGCTGATGAATGCACTCCGATATGTCTGGATTTCATTGAACATTTATCCAAAAATCTGTCAGATTTTTGGATTGCAATTGACCCGATGGGTTCAAGCAGATGCGGGTATTTGAGCGCAGACAAAAACAATCTTGCTAAGCTGAAAAATATATTCGGAAAAGACTCTTCCGTCTTGCCGCAAAAAGGGAAAATGCTTAATGATGCTGAAAATCTGTTTAAAAATATTTATCTTGAAGAACACAATATTTTGAATAACTTTTTATATAATTCATACACAAAGCGCTCAGATGCTGTAGATAGTGCGATTGCACAAATCAAAAATCTTCTGGACAAAAAAGTAAACCCGTGTGACATTGCAATTATTACCCCTATAATTGATGACATGCTGAAATTCACATTGAGAGAAAATTTCAAATCGGGTATTGATTTATTATACCTTTCAGGAAATGAAAAGCTTATACAAAACAGACTGGTTCTTGCCGCAGTCACGGTCTTAAAGTTAAATACCGAACTAAAAAACACCCTGACAGAATTTGATATTCGTGTAATTTTGTCAGAGTTTCTTCATATTCCGCTCAAATACTGCGAAGAAATCCTTTCATCTTTCGAACGTGAAAAAGTTTTAATCCCGTATGAATTTGCGGATGAAGATTACACAAAAAAATATTCGAAGTTCTTAAATCTTGTAGAAAACCTTGCCGCAAATCAGGAAAAACTGTCAGAACAAATAGTTCAAACTTATAATGAATTATTTACTTTTGAAGTATGGAACAAAACAGAAATTAACAAATTCAACTTCTTCTTGAAACAGATGATTGATTTTGAAAATGTTTTCGGCAAAGACTTCAACTCAAGAAAAATTGATATTATTCTACAAATTGAAAATTCTATAATTTCAGAAAATCCGTATTCCGTGCTGGAAGTCGAAAGAAATAATCTCATTATTTCAACCCCGCAAAAAATTATAGATAATCAGATTAAAACAAAATATCAAATCTGGCTTGATATCTCAAGTTCGGAATGGATAAAATCAGACACGGGACCATTATATAACGCGTGGGTTTTCCAAAAAGACTGGGACAAAGAAGAATACACAATAGACGATAATATTGAGCTTTCTCGCGAAAAAAATGCCCGGGTTTTGCGTAAATTAACTCTCTGCGCTAAGGAAAATATTTTCTGTTATTCAAGCCTTTTTGACTCAAACGGAATAGAGAACTACGGCGCTCTGGAAGAATTTATTATTGTAAATGCGGCAGAAGATACCTCACAAGAAAAAGAAAAAACATTCAAAATCATTCCGCGCGAAGACCAGCAACCCGTGCTTGATTACACAAATGGCTATATGGGGATTTCTGCCGTACCCGGTGCGGGAAAGACCACTATTTTACTTGCACTTATCATTAAACTTCTGGAGCGTAAAATCAATCCAGAACATATTTTTGTACTGACTTATATGGATTCTGCGGCAAGGAATTTCAGAGAACGAATTAAAAATGTTCGCAAGAATTCCGCAAAACTTCCAAACATCAGCACAATACACGGGCTTGCTCTTCGAATTTTAAAAGAAAACGGCAATTATGAAAAGCTGGGTTTGTCAGCTGATTTTGAAATCTGTGACGAGACACACAGAAGCCGAATTTTGCGTGAAATATCTTCTAAAATGCGCATTGAACAAAAAACAGCAGAAGAATTTGACCGTGCCGTATCAGTTTTTAAAATGGGACTTGGAAAATTTTCAGACAATCAGATTGCAGATGCAAAACTAAAAAAATTCAAAACCTTCTTTACCGCATATCAACAAAATTTGAAAGAATTTAACCTAATTGATTACGACGACATGCTGACAGGGTCTGTTCGAATTTTGAAAGAAAACCCTGATATTTTGGCTCATTATCAGGATATTTGCGAATACATCATTGAAGACGAAGCGCAGGATTCGTCAGGAATTCAACAGGAATTGATTGCACTTTTATCAGGAAAACACAAAAATGTTATACGATGCGGCGATGTTAACCAGTCAATCACATCGACTTTTTCAAACGCGGATGTTGAAGGGTTCAGAAAATTTATTATTGATAACAACAACATCAGCATGAACTGTTCCCAAAGATGCGCCCGCGGGGTTTGGGAGTGTGCCAATTCACTGGTTAAGACTTTCAGCGGAAAATCAGACAGTGCAAATTCGTTTTTCGAAATGTATATGCAGCCTGTTGACGGTAAAAATCCTGAAACAAAAAATGCAGTGGAAGGAATGATTTTTGACAGTGCGATTGAAGAAAAAAACTTTATTCTGAAAACAATTAAAGAAACAGTTTCAAAAAATCCCGATTACACTATAGGAATACTTTTACGCTACAATTATCAAGTTGCAGACTGGCAAGGGTTAATCGAAAACAGCGGACTGAAAGCGATTACACGCAGTCAATGCCTTGAACAAAAAACTATTTTCAAAGTAATTTTTGCAGTTATGAAAATGATTTTGAACCCGTTTGATAACGAAAATATCGGAACGAATTATGATATATTAGCCGATTCAGGATTTTATAAATGCGGGCTTGGTTCAGAAATCAAAAAATATGAAAATCCGTTTATCCAAATCAACGCTGATAACATCGACAATCAAAGCCTTGAACAGTTTTACTGGGATTTAAATTACTGGATTTCGCTGTGCTATCTGCCGCCTAACGAGCTTGCACTAAAGATTGGAATGCAATTTTTCAAAAGCGATATCGAAAAATCAAATATTTATCTGATTTCAACCCTCATAAAAAGAATTTGTATCAAAAATAATTCGCTGGAATATACAATCGCAAGACTTGCCGAGCTTTCTAAAAAGCCTAATTTGAGCGGGTTTAAATTCTTCTCGGAAGAAGACGAAGATGATAAAAAATCATTACAGGGTAAAGTTCAGATTATGACAATGCACAAGTCAAAAGGGGATGAGTTTAACCTTGTATTCATCCCTGAAATGTCAGAAAAAAGCCTTCCGCTGTCAATCGGGTCAATTAACCTCAAATCTGCGGATTTTATCGAAACTGTAAAGACTCTTAATCCAAACTATAAAAAGAAATCAGAATATGAATTAAAGCAGGAAATCTTATCGGAAAATCTGCGGTTGATGTATGTTGCCATTACACGCGCAAAAAACAAGTTATTCATAACTACAACTTCAAAAATCAAAACCCGTTACGGCAAAGTTCAAAAATCAGAACCTAATACAATATTTGAGGAGGTTATAGTAAATGCACAATAATTTTTCTCCCAATATGCTTAAAACATACGAAACCTGCCCGCGAAAATACTATTATAATTACATAGAAGGTGTAAATGTTCCGCGTTCTGCTCTGCCTTTTGAAAAAGGTAAAAAAATCCACGCGCTTGCAAACTATTTTTTGCAAAGGGTAAATATTTCACGTATAGAAACTGCGCTAACTCCTGCTGAAACTGAAATCTGGCACACACTGCTTGATAATCCTTTCTATAGAAAAGACTGTTTAAAATCTGAATTCCCGCTATCTTGCCAAATTGGTGATTACTGGCTTGGAGGAAGAATTGATGCAATTGTTCATGATTATGAAAAGTATTATATTCTTGATTATAAAACCGGTTCCATTCCGAAAAATCCGGAATATGACTTCCAAACAATGATATATTTGCTCTGTCTTGATAAATACCTAAAAACATATGACTCACTGTCTTTTGTCTATATAAACCTTCGCGACAAAAAAAATCACGTAATTGATTTTAATGATGAATTACACAGAAAATACGAACAAAAACTTATCGCAACCTGCAATACGATAAAATCTGACACCCTCTACAATTGCAATATAGAAAACTGTAAATTCTGCGAATACACAAAAATTTGTTCTAAAGAAAACAATTAATTTTTACAAAATGTAAACAATTTATTAACCTTTGCAATTTTTAAAAATAAAAATACTTTATATAAATGTAAGTAGTAGTGTGAAAGGTTATAGTGTTTTATGGCATTCAGTGATATTGCAACAGTCGGATTTGCGATAAGAAACATCGATAAGACCACATCAGGAGATTTGGGCAGACTTCCTGTGGCTGTAGGTCAGACAGTAAATGCTATTAAAGCAGGCGCACAATTTGATAATATTTTCTCAAAAGGAACTAAAAAAGTAATAACTGCTTGCGATGACCTTGCAAAATCTGATAAGGTTTTTAACGGAATTTCTAAAAGTGTGAAATTCGTCAGCAACAATATTAATCCGTTAATTGTTGCATCAAGCGGCTTGAAAGTTGCTCTTGCAAAAAAAGAAGACCGCAAAAAGGTTCTTATAGCTGAAGCAGGATGTGTTGCAGGTATGTTCTTAGGTGAAGGCTGGATGAAAAAA
>CAROLD010000026.1 GCA_949035555.1 uncultured bacterium
CTGCAGATACGCCGAATTTTTCTTCCATAGCTTTTACTAATTCAGCTGCTTCTAATAAAGTTAATTTTTCGATTGATTCTAAAATTGATTCTACACTCATTGTTTTTCTCCTTTTATTTTATTTGAGTTTTTTACTAACATAAGATTAAGCAATTCTGCTTAATTTGAAATACTGCAAATGAATTATGCAGCTTTTTGATCTCTGACAGCTGCCATAGCTCTTGTAAGTTGAGCCATAACTGCGTTGATAGATCCAACGATACCTGATGCCGGTGAATTGATAGATCCAAGCATTTTTGCGTAAAGTTCTTCTTTTGAAGGAAGTTCTGCCAATGCTCTTGTTTCTGCTTCTGTCATCAATTTGCCTTCTAAAACTGCGCCAATTATAGCACCTTTTTTAGATTCTTTAATAAATTTAACAACAGCTTTTGCAGGAGATACAGGATCTTCAAAACCGAAAGCTAAAGCTACAGGACCGGTCAATTTTTCTGCTAATGCTTCGTATTCAGTACCTTTAACAGCGATTTTAGCAAGGGTATTTTTAGTTACCATGTAGTCGCCGCCGTTTTTCTGGATTTCACGTCTCAATTTAGTGATATCTTCTACTGAAAGACCTTTGTATTCAGTAATAACTGCAACCTGAGCTTTTTCAATTTTTGCTTTTATCTCATCAATTTTTTGTGATTTAAATGCTTTTGTTGCCATTTTTGCTCCTTTGATTTCTGCGCGGTTGTAATACAACCGTATGTATTGTTATCGACCTAATAAAACTGAAAAAGATTTTGCTTTCTTCAGTTTTACCGCAAAATCTTACACATAAGTCTATAAATGCTATTTACTTCCGTGTAACCTCGATTAGCTGGAATATTAAGGACTTTGACATTATATGAGAGCATTACTGCGGTTCTACGCCCTTTGCCCTTTTTATGCCCGCCCGCTAATTGTCTGCGGCTATGTTTTTACTATATATGAAAAGATTTTAAAAATCAAGCTGTGTATGCCAGTGGTAATAAATATTTACATTAAATAGCAATTTTAGCCGATATTTTGTTTTAATTAATATATGGTAGATAAGTTACAGGCAGATAATCCTGCAAATAAGCATATGCATTATGAAAAGCCTCTGAATGTCGGAGTTTTAAACCCGCCTGACAGGCTGCCTAAAGTTGTTGTTTATTCAAAAGCCGATGCTGATTACCGGTACAAAACCATGCAAAACGATATTTATATATCATATAAAAATGCTACTGAACCGCCGAAAAAAGGTTTTCCGACAATTTTAAAAATTGTCGGCGGTTTACTTTTAACAGCGGGAGCTGTAATTTTTAGAAGAGATATCACAAAATTTCTAAAAAAAATGTTTAGAATTTAGTCTTTTACCTTAAATTCTCTTAACTGAGTATAAATGATAGGTGAAAATTCTTTAGTGGTGACTATATCAATAATTTTATAAGCTTGCGGGAGAGCAAGGATTGACGGAGAAGAAATGTGATATATTCCGTTCTCCATATTTTCACTGTTAACATGGAAATGACCTGTTACAATAGCCAGTACATTGTGGTGTTTATCAAGAATTTCCTGATAATCTTCTATTCTGTATGTTTTATGAGTTTTTAATTGAGATTCTACCCCATCCGGATAAACAACAGGAAAATGCTGGAATATAACAACAGATTTTTTCTGATTTTTCTCAAGGGTTTCATCGAGCCATTTTAGAGTGTCTTCTCTATAATAACCAATAGATCCGGGAATAACTTCTTTTGCACCGTCAACAATCAGGAAAACTAAATCATTTCTTTTAAATTCATAATTTGCACTGCGCTGAGGATATAGAATATTTCGTTCTCTCAAAATTTCAAAATATCGAACTTTTGACATATCTTTTGATTTATAAACATCATGGTTGCCGATTACAATGTAATATGGAACTTTTAATTTGCCGACAATTTCAGTAAATTTTCTTAAATTTTCGGGTTTTGGATTATTTATGTTGTCTCCGGTAAAAACAACAAATGAAATGTTTTGCTGAGCATTGATATCTTCAACTGCACTTTTCAGAACTTTTTGAGAATACTCTGAATCTACTGACAAATGAGCATCTGCGACCTGTACAAATTTAATATTCTCAGCACATACTTTAGTGCAGGTAAAAATGAATACAAAAAATAAACCAAATATTATTGATAAAAACTTTTTCATAAAAAACAAATTTCTCCCTCAAGAAAGATTATAACATAAAATGAAAATATGTGCTAAAATAAAGATATTATGAGATTAGATAAATTTTTAAAAGTATCAAGATTGATAAAGCGTCGAACTGTAGCCAATGAAGTTTCAGACATGGGGAGAGTTCTTGTTAACGGTAACCCTGCAAAACCGGCAAAACAGCTTAAGGAAAACGATATTATAACAATTGAATATGCAAACAGAAGTGTAAAAGCACGAGTTCTAAAAGTTCCTGCTGGGAATGTCAGCATTCAGCAGGTGCCTGAATTATACGAACTTATTATTGAATAGTTAAGAATTGTAACGAAACTGTTTGTCTCTGAAATAATGACTTTTAAAAATACTTTATTAAAGTATAGAGAGCATTTAACATGGAGAGACCAATATGGGAGTAGAATTCAACGGTAAAATCGGAGCAGTAACTCATACCAATAGTACAACTGCAGCAACAAATATATCTGAAAGCTCAAAATTAGGTATTATGGGTTTCGGGCACGGAAACAATAACGGCGGTTTGGCTGTTGAAAGACATATCCCCGGGCTGGATAATGCAATTGCACACTTTGCGGGAGTTCCTGATTTTGAATATAATTTAAAAGGAGAAAATCTTGTTATTGCCGGTGATATAATACCGGACAGATTAGAAGAAAGAGAATTTTGCGAAGTATAAAACAGATTAAACATAAGGAATAAATAAAAAGCGCCAATGCTTATGCATTGGCGCTTTTTATAATTACTTTTCAGACTATGCTGAGTAAACACTAACTTGTTTTCTGTCACGTCTGTGAGGTTCAAATTTCACAGTACCATCAATTAAAGCGAACAACGTATCATCAGAACCGATACCTACATTGTTACCAGGATGGATTTTAGTACCTCTTTGTCTAACAAGGATGTTACCAGCTTTAACAGCTTCACCGCCGAACTTTTTAACGCCTAAACGTTTAGCTTCGGAGTCACGGCCGTTACGGGTAGATCCCATACCTTTCTTGTGTGCCATTTTTCAATTTCTCCTTTTTACTATTTGTATTATACGAATTAGGCTACTTATTCAGCAGCTGTTTCTTCTGTTGCAGACTTTTTAGCAGATGTTCTGATTTTAGAAATCATAACTCTGGTAAAGCCTTGTCTGTGACCTTGTTTTTTTCTGTAACCTTTTTTAGGTCTTTGTTTGTAAACAATAACTTTTTTAGCTCTGTCATGTAACATGATTTTACCTTCTACAGAAGCACCTGTTACATAAGGTTGACCTACTTTAGATTTTTTACCGTTTACTAACATAACGATTTTGTCAAAAACGATTTTTGCGTCTTTTTCGCCTTCTAATAATTCAACATCAACGTAGCGACCTTCTTCTACTTGATATTGTTTTCCGCCAGTTTCGACTATTGCGTACATCTTTTCTTCCTTTCAATTATGGGTTTCGTAACCCTGATGGGGTTTTATAAACGATTGACCCGAGTAATCACGTATAGTCATTATCCTTCAGTCATAAAATGATGTCAAGTACTTTTAATATTTATTAACTTAGTTGTTCGGCGGCACTGTTTGGAGTATTATAAATTTATGATGTTTACTAGGGAAGAATTATTGACTGCAACGGGAGCGGTTGTGTTAAAAGGGGATGCTGAGAGTACCCGTAAATTATCAATCTCAACTGATACACGTACAATTACGGAAAATGATATTTATTTGCCGTTAAAAGGAGAATCCTTTGATGGTGAAAAGTTTTTACAGAACGCTGTTGAGGCTGGAGCAAAGGCTTATTTTACGACCTCAAATAATATTCTGGAAGAGGCGGATTTAGTATTAAAGGTTTCTGATACAAAAGAAGCTTATTTGAATATTGCAAAATACTACAGACAAAAAATTAATCCTTATGTTGTAGGAATAACTGGCAGTTCAGGCAAAACTACAACTAAAGAGCTTGTTTATTCCGTATTAAGCCAAAAGTTTAAGACAACAAAAACATTTTCAAATCACAATAACGAAATTGGATTTTGCCAGACAGTTTTGAGTATGGATAAAGATACAGAAGTTCTTATTGTCGAGATGGGAATGCGTGGTTTAGGCGAGATTGAACTGATTTCAACTCATTTAGAACCTGATTATGCTGTTATTACAAATTCAGGCTCCGCACATGTCGGACGACTCGGGTCTTTAGACAATATAGCGATTGCAAAATGCGAAATTACATCAGGTTTAAAGTACGATGGAGTTCTATATGCGCTTAATCAGGATATTATAAAAAAACATGTTAAATTTAGCGGAGATAAACATTATTACTCAATAAATGATGTGGAAATTTTGCAAAAATCTCCATCCTATTCAAAATTTAGATACAAAGAACAAGAATATGAACTAAATGTTGAAGGAGATTATAATATCGAAAATGCTCTTCCTGCAATTCGGTTAGGAATAAATTTAGGTATGAGTTTCGCAGAAATTCGACAGGGGTTAGCTGCATATAAACCAATAGAAAAGCGCTGGGAAGTCGAAGAAATTGGCGGAAATAAATATATAAATGACAGCTATAACGCAAATCCTGAATCTATGAAGGTATCAGTGAAAACCTTTATTGAACTTTACGAAAATCCTGTTGTAGTTTTAGGAAACATGGGCGAACTTGGAGAAAACGAAGAACAGTACCACAGAGAAGTCGGGGAATACATTGCTCAAATAAATAAAGATTTAAAGAAAACTGTTAAATATCTGACTGTTGGAAAACTTGCTGCAGGAATTGGGAAAATTCTTTCAGTAAACGGTTTTGACGTAAAAAGTTTTGATAATAACGATGATATTTCTTGTTACATTCTTGAAAATTTGAATAACAGTTATACAATATTCTTGAAAGCATCGCGTTCGATGAAATTTGAAGATATTTTAGAAAATATAAAAAGAGGGATATAAAAAGTATGATAATGGTAACAATAGCATTTTTGCTGGGAATGGTTTTGTGTATGCTTTTCGGCGTTCCGTATATTGATATGCTGAAAAAGAAAACTATAGGACAATATATTAAAGATGTAGCCCCTGAAAACCACGCCAAAAAAGAAGGAACCCCTACAACCGGTGGCGTTTTTATAATCGCGGCAATAATTATGGCATCAGTAATAACACTGCTTCTTGCGCAGAAAATGACAACCGTTGCTCTTATTACCATTATGACCCTTGTTTTTTATACATTTGCTGGATTTCAGGATGATTATATTAAGATTAAAGGTAAAGGTAATGACGGACTTACTGCTCGCGGCAAGCTGTTCAGGCAAATTGCTATTGCTCTTTTACCTACATTATTTCTTGTCACCACCAACCCGACAGCCTGCAATTTTGAAATCGGAAGTTTCGTATTAGATTTAAAATGGTTCTATCCGTTTTTTGCAGTATTTATCATAACAGGGGCATCAAATGCTTATAACCTTACAGACGGTTTGGACGGTCTTGCCGCAGGCTGTGGAGTTCCTTCATTTATTGCCTGCGCAGTTATTTCTCTGGCACTCGGCGAAACAGAACTTGCTATAATTTCTGCAACTGTTGCAGGGGCATTGTTAGGATTTTTAAAATTCAACAAACCGAAAGCCGAAGTCTTTATGGGTGATACAGGTTCTCTGGCAATCGGCGGTCTGCTAGGTACACTCGCTGTTCTTGGTAAATTTGAGTTCTTACTTATATTTATCGGCGCAGTATTTGTTATGGAAACTTTATCTGTAATTATTCAGGTTACAAGTTTTAAAACCACAGGCAAAAGAGTCTTTAAAATGGCACCTATTCACCATCATTTCGAACTTTTAGGCTGGAATGAGAAAAAAGTTGTTATTGTATTTTCGACAGTATCTTTGATTTTATCAGTTATTGCCGTTGTATTATTTGAATTATTTAGTAAAGGTATTTTATAATGGGATTATTTGATTTTTTCAAAAAAAGTAAATATGTTCAGAATTTACGAGGAGAAAAAGTTCTTGTTTTAGGACTTTCAAAAAGCGGGATTGCTGCAGCAAAACTTGCAAAAAGACACGGCGCAAATGTTTATTTGTCTGAGGGAAACGCTGTTTCAAAAGACAGATTACATTTAGTAGAAGAACTTAGAGAACTGGGGATAAATGTTGAATACGGCGGACATTCTGATGAATTCATATCAAAATCATACATTGCCGTTACAAGTCCCGGAATTCCGCCTCATAGTGAAATTATCCAAAAGCTAAAATCTCATCGCATTGAAACAATTTCAGAGCTTGAATTTGCAAGCAGACAAAATGATGAAAATAAATCACAAAAACAATTTATTACTATAACCGGAACTAACGGAAAAACCACCACAACAGCACTTACAGAATTCATTTTGAAAAAGGCAGGACTTAAGGCAAAAGCCTGTGGTAATATTGGCATACCTGCAAGCGACCTTGTTGATGAAGAAGATTTAGATTGGCTTGTTTGTGAAGCAAGTTCTTTTCAACTGGAAATGACCAAATTTTATGATTCCTACGTTTCTGTATGGACAAATTTTACTCCCGATCATATTGATTGGCATAACGGTTTAGAAAATTACTTTAATGCAAAAACAAAAGCCTTTGAATACGCAACTTTTTCGGTTGTAAATGCCAAAGATGAAAAGTTAGTAGAATTTGCAAATACACTTAAAAAAGAGGAAGAACTTAGAGAAGATGCAGTTTTCTTTTTTGATGGAAACATTGGAGACAATTGCTGTTATATAGAAAACGATGAGATTAAATTTAAAGAACTCGGAGATGTGGAAACTGTTATTAAACTTTCGGAATGTCCACTTATCGGACAGCATAATTATCAAAATATTATGTGTGCAATAATTTGTGCAGAACTGGCAGGTTTTCATAATGGAACAATTAAAACCGAAACAATTAGAAACGCAATAATGGAATTTAAAGCGCCTGAGCATAGATTAGAAAAAGTAAGAGAATTTAAGGGAATTACATTCTATAATGATTCAAAAGCTACAAATCCGGAAGCGTCAATTGTTGCCATAGATTCGTTTAATAATACCGATGTCGCGTTAATTGCAGGCGGCAGGGATAAAAACACTGATTTGACTGAATTCTGTAAATCAATAAATGAACATATAAAAACCGTAATTTTAATAGGGGAAGCAACTGAAAGATTTGAAGAAAATCTTATTAAAAACGGTTTTACAAATATAATCAAAGAAAAAACAATGGAAAGTGCTATTGATAAAGGAATAGAACTTAATCCTGATGTAGTTTTACTATCACCTGCATGCGCAAGTTTTGACATGTTCACAAGCTACGAACACAGAGGAGAGGTATTTAAAGAATATGTCTTATCGCGAGTATAAATCACCCAAACGAATGGAAGAAGAAAGAAAACGGCTCCGCCACAGACCCTCTGAACCAGGAGCAATCCTTTCTGCGCCTGATAAATCTTTAATAATAATTGTTGTATTTCTCGTTATTATAGGTTTTTTGGCAATATTTTCTGCAACTGCACCAAAATGTATGAGAGAAGGTACGAATCTGGCATCTTTTTTGGTAAAGCAAGGTATATTTGCCGGAGCAGGTTTCTTTGCAATGGGATTTTTTGCAAAATTTGACTATAAAAAACTTCAGAAATATAATATGAAATTTCTCTGGGCAGTTATAATAATGCTTGCAATAGTCAAATTCACCCCTCTCGGGATGGAAATTAACGGTGCTAAAAGATGGATAAATCTTGGATTTATGCAATTACAGCCGTCAGAATTTGCAAAACCTTTGTTTTGTATGATGCTTGCAGCAATGTTTAAAGACAAAATTGATTTAAATACTCTGCTCAAAAACTGGTGGAATATTATATTTCCAATGCTGATAATATTATTCCTCATACTGAAACAGCCAAATTTAAGTATGGCTGTAATACTCAGTATGACAACTTTGGGACTTTATATATCAGGAAAAGGTCCATGGCAGCCAATCGCGGCAGGCGGCGGAGTTGTGGTGCTTGGAGCGCTGACAATGCTTCCAAAACTTCTTCACGGATATCAGATGGACAGAATTACAGTCTGGCTAAATCCGGGAAGTGATGCTCAGGGAAAAGGTTACAATATTATCCAATCAATGATAGCTTTCGCCTCCGGCGGGTTTAGCGGAACAGGATATGGCGGCTCAATTCAAAAACTTGCATATCTTCCGGAATGTCACACAGACTTTATTTTTGCAATTATAGCCGAAGAGTTTGGCTTTTTAGGCTGTTTATTCGTCACCGGACTTTTCGTTGCGCTTGTTCATAGGGGAATACGAATTTCAAAACGATGTCCTGATATGTATGGCAAATTATTAGCACTTGGCATTACAATTATCTTCGGGTTTCAGGCATTCTTGAATATGTCTGTTGCAAGTTCGCTTCTGCCTGTAACCGGTGTAACTCTGCCATTTATCAGTTACGGAGGAACTTCAATTATTGTATCGTTGGCTATGGTGGGAATTTTATTAAATATTTCAAAACAAAGAATTCAAAGAATAAGGACAGATATTAATGAATAAAAAAACATATTTTATTACAGGTGGCGGAACCGGCGGGCATATATATCCTGCAATTGCAGTTGCAGAAGAATTATTGCTGCAAGCTGACACTGAAAAAATTTATTATGTTGGCAACCCTAATAATCTGGAAGCCGAAATTGTTAAAAATAAAAACTTTGAATTTTTACCGGTTATATCTTCTGGTATGCCAAGAAAATTAAGTTTTGAACTTATTACTTGGACATTTAAAATGATTTTTGCCTGGCTAGAATGTTGTAAATACATCCACACTCATAGTCCTGACATAATATTTGGAACAGGCGGTTATGTTTCCGCGCCTGTATTGTTTGCAGGCATGACAATGAATGTTCCGTTTGTAATGCATGATTGTGATGCAAATCCCGGACTAGTAACAAGAAAACTTTCACCTTTTGCGAAAAGTATTTCAATTGCTTTTGATATTGCAAAAGAAAAATTAAATAATCAAAACTGTATTGTTAACGGAAACCCAATAAGAAATAAATTCTCAACATTATCAAAACAAGATGCAAGAAAAGATTTGGGGTTAGATGATAAGCTCACAGTATGTATAATGGGTGGTTCTCAAGGTGCAAAAACCATAAACTCTGCAACTGTAGGAATAATAAAGGAATTATCTGAAAAATATAATCTCCAAATAATCTTCCAAACAGGTAAACGTAATTATGCAGAGGTAATAGAACGTCTCGAAGAAGTTTATCCGGCCTTTAAAAATGATAAAAATATTATCATTAAGCCATATTTTGATGATATGGTAACTGTATTAAAATCTTGTGATATCGCAGTTTCTCGTGCCGGTTCTCTAAGTATTTCAGAAATTTGTGCAAGTGGGGCCGCACCAATATTCATTCCTTATCCTTATGCGGCAGCAGATCATCAAAGAAAAAATGCAAAATATATGGTTGAAAATCAAGCAGGTTTGTATCTGGAAGATGTAAATACAAATTCTGACAGTTTGTTAAAACTTATTATCGGACTTGTAAATAACAAAAATGAGTTATTGAAAATTCAAAGTAAATCTTCAGAACTCGCAAAATTTGATGCCGTAAAAAATATTATTGAGCAGTTAAAATAATTTGAATCCTGCTTTGCGTTCATTAGACAAGATATACTACTTGAAATTTGAATTTTCTTGTATTATACTTAGGTGTAACCCAAATAAAAATAAGCTATAAAGGTGGTGAAAATATAAATGGCAGAAGTTAAAGTTGGCGAAAACGAAAGTATTGAAAGCGCTTTAAGACGTTTCAAAAAGAAAATCCAAAAAGCTGGTATTCTTTCTGAAGTAAAAAAACGTGAAAGATACGAAAAACCAAGCGTTAAAAGAAAACATAAATCTGAAGCTGCTCGTAAGAGAAAAGTTTAAGATTTTGTAATAATTTAAAAAATCGCGTTTTGAAAACTTCAAAACGCGATTTTTTGTTATAGAATACTAAAACCAACTATTGAGTGCACGCTGATATTAAACCAATCAAATTCTTTGAATATATTAAGATTGCATTCACAGCCATCTTCGTTACAAGTGCAAATATCTTTAATTCTTGCAATTCTTACGTCTCTTAACGCAATTAGGCATTCGTGGCAGTTATCACATTTGCCTAAATATTCATGAATAGTACCAATGATTTGTAGTTGGTTAGTTAAGATAAGAACTGTACTGCTGGAATTTTCTTCCATAATGTTGTTTATTACTTCACCTAAATTTTTTGCCATAATAATACTCCTTTCTATTTTAGTAAAAATTAAAGAAAGAAGTTTTTAAATTATACAAATATCTATTAGAAAGACCTATTTTCAAAGATGTTCTTGTTTTTTAGTTTTTCTTTTGGAACAACTAGCCCGCAATATTTACAGGCAAAATACTCATTTGAAGAATCCAGCGGAAGAAATAAATGCTCACATTCGTCAGAGTTTTCCACTATGTCTTCTTGATTATCCATAGGATTAAAATTATTTGTTTCAGCTTTTTTTTCATTGAAAACGCGAAATAAAAGTTCAAAAATATACATATTATAATTTAAAATTTTCGGGAAGTAATTCCGATAACTTGTAAGTTTTAAGCTCATTACCGATTTTGAGGATAACATTTCCATCAGGTTCGGTAAACTCGCTAAGAACCTGTCTGCAAGCGCCGCAAGGAGTACATTTATCCATTTTTGGAGAATAAATTGCAATAGCTTTTATTTTAGTTTCACCGGCAGCAATAGCAGAACCAATAGCGTTACGTTCCGCGCAAATAGTTAATCCAAAACTGGCATTTTCAAAGTTACAACCGCTGAAGGTTTTATCATTCTCAGTTAAAACGCAAGCTCCAACAGGAAATTTTGAGTATGGCACATATGCATTGTCGGATACTTCAATTGCTTTTTGCATTAATTCTTCATAAGTCATAGCAAATCCTCATATTCTTGTTTTTATATTATACTCCTAATTTCAGAAAATAGATCCCTTAATCATATGACTAACTTTAAATTTTCTTAATATTTATTGATTTTGTTAAAGAAAATTTGATGGAATGCCGACAATATAACTATACAACACAATAAGGGCGTACTATGGACGTTTCAAGAATAGAAGCAATATCTCCGCGTCAGATTGACTGGCGGAGGTTGACTGCAAAAGAGATAATTAAATATGAACAGCAGGGTATTGATGTTCCGATGCAATACCTTCAATGGGCACAGGAATTTGTAAATTCTGTATATTCTGATGATAAAACGACTTATCAAATGGCTTCAACTACAGTCACTAAAGACAACCCGAATAATGCAGCACAGGTAAACAGTGAGGAAGCTAGCGGCGAAGAGATTGATGCAACCGACGAATCGGCGGAAGAAGAACCAAAAACAGAAGCTCAAACTAAACGCGAAGCACTGCAAGATAATGGGGTAAGCCTGAGAAAACAAGCTCGAATTTTTACCGGTGACAGCAAAGCCGCTAAAAAAGAGGTTATTAAATCTGTATTTGAAATATCTTCAGCAGAAAAATCCTCAGAAAAAGAGATAGAAATGCTGGAATTATACATGCATATTCTATTGTCAAAAGCAGAATCCGCACAGGAAGAATTTAAAAGCGAAGTTGAAAAAATAAATAATGGCACAAGTAATAAGATAACTTTTGCAAAAATGAATATTTTACAAAAGCAATTAGAAAAATACGGAAATCAGGGGCAATCAAAAATTTCTTCAACCGAAGCAGATTTAACCGGTTACGAAGCTATAATGAATGCTCAAACTCCTGCTATAGCAAAAGCAAATGATTTTGGAAGTGAAACTATCATTGTTGGTAATGAACTAATTGATACAGCCAAATCACATGGAATATTCGGTATTATTGACAGAATAATTGGTAAAACTGCTGTAAAATCAGGAACTGGTGCTGTTGACTGGTCAGAAAGAACCGGAAATATTCAGACTGAGGCTTTATCTGCTAATAAATCACATCAAGCATCAGCTACGGCGTATAAGAGCGAAGTGGAAGCAAAAACAGGAGTTGCGGGTAATCCTTCACCTAAAGCCGAAAATGAAGATGATAAAAATAAACAAGCAGATAGTAATTCAAAAATAGAAACAAAAATTGATAATGAAAAAGCAAATAAAACTGCGCAGAATGATGGCACAGACACCGCAGATAAAGTTTCAACAAATATAGACGAAATCCTGAAACGCAAAATCAGAAAGGGTGAAAATGTTGACGCCCCTACTGTTTAAGGGATGCTATAGCTTGTTGGATGTTTTCGGATTTGTAAATATAATTTCCTGCAACAAGAGAATTTGCTCCAAGGCTTGTGCATATTTCAGCTGTTTGGGCATTTATGCCGCCGTCAACCTGAATAAATAAATTCTTCGGAGAATGTTTTTTTATTGTTTTAATTTTTTCTGCACAATCAGGCATAAATTTTTGTCCGCCAAAACCCGGTTCAACTGTCATTACCAGTAACAAATCAATCTCTGTAAGAAATTCTATAATATCATCCGGATTTGTTTTAGGTTTTATTGATAAGCCGGCTTTGACTCCATATGATTTAATAGTTTTTACCAGCTCTGAAATTTTTTCTTTATCAACGGCTTCATAATGGAATGTCAAAATATCAGCTCCTGCATTAGCAAAAGGTTCAATATATTTTTCAGGATTTTCAATCATCAAATGTACATCTAGCGGCAAATCGGTTACTTGTCTTATTGATTTAACAACTGGAACTCCGATTGTAATATTAGGTACAAAATGTCCGTCCATAACATCAACATGAAGCCAGTCAGCACCTGCATTTTCCACGCGTTTAATATCATGTTCAAGATTTGCAAAATCAGCGGATAATATGGATGGTGATATAATAATTTTTGACATTTAGATTATTCCTAACTTTTTACATGCTGAATATGCACATTTTTGTTCTGCTTCTTTTTTTGACAGCCCTTTTTCAACTGCTAAAACTTCATCATTATATCGAACTTCAACTTCAAATTCTTTCTTATGCTGTGGTCCGATTTCATTTATTACAGTATAAACAGGTGTGTTTTTTGTCAATCCTTGAGTGTATTCTTGCAAAATAGCTTTTGCATTAAATTTTTCAAAATGATTACTAACCTCTTCAATATAGGGCTTAAAAGTAGTTTCAATGTATTTTAAAATATCGTTAAATTTACCGTCCAGATAATAAGCTCCAAGTACAGCTTCAAACGCGCAGGCACATATTGAATTAAGTTTGCGACAACCTTGTTTTTCTTCGTGACGACTCATTATGATCAGCTGTTGAAGACCATTTTTCTTTGCTATATCTGCAAGAGTATTATCAGAAACAATAATACCGCGAATTTTTGACAACTCCCCTTCTGGTGCATCCGGAAAAATTTTATATAAAACATCGGAAATTGTCAGTTTTAATACCGCATCCCCTAAAAACTCAAGTCTTTCATAACATTGAGTATGCGGTAAATCTTTTTCCTTGGTGAAAGATGAATGGGTCAAAGCTATTCTGTAAAGGTCTTCATTTTCAGTTTTAATTCCAAATATTTCCTCTACAGATTTCATATTAGAATAATCCTTTCACGAATCCTGCAAGTGTATGCATCCAATTTGTCTGGAAAACAAAACATTTACAGAAGTAATACATAATAGGAATTGTTAACACAAAACTGTCAGTTCGATCTAAAAATCCGCCGTGTCCCGGAAGGCTTGTTCCAGAATCTTTAACACCTGCATCACGTTTAATTAATGACTCACAAAGGTCTCCGATTTGTCCGAATAAGGTACAAATAATACCGGCGGCAACTGCAAGATACCACTGCAATTCAATAAAGTGTCCAACAATAAGAGCACCAAGAATTGCAAAAAACATTCCACCTATAGATCCTTCAATGGTTTTGTTAGGGCTGATAACAGGTGCAAGTTTGTGCTTTCCGAATTTTGTTCCAATATAATAGCATCCGATATCAGTGAGAAGTATTGCAGTAAACATTAATACAACAAACCCCAATCCACTGTCGTATTTATCACTTGACAAATCTCGTAAAAAGATTAAATGGAGAGGAAACCATCCACAATATACCATTCCTAGAAGGGTTGTTGCAACATTTGCAATATATGGTTGTCTACCTCGGAACAGAACCCACATAAAAGAACCCATTGCGCATATTGTCAGAGTTATTGCAACCAGATCAAACCTTTTGCAATATGCAACAGTAGCAAGAATTAATTCAGTTAAATAAATGACTTTAAGGCTTGGATAAAAACCTTTATGGTTAAGTATTTTAACATATTCTCTAGATCCCATTGCGAGCATAAATATTAATAATGCAAGCAAAGCAGGACCGCCATACATAATACAAACCATAACAATGGTTCCCATTATTAAACCTGTAAGCATTCTTGTAGCGTTTTTATTCAAGCCTAAATCAATCATTATACTGTCATAACCTCTTTTTCTTTCGCGGATACTGCACTGTCAATATTTGCAGTATATTTATCGGTTAATTTTTGAATTTTATCCTGGTTATCTTTTACCATATCTTCAGGAAGATTTTCAGATTTTTCAATTTTCTTAAGACCGTCTGTCATATCGCGGCGGATGTTACGTACTGCAACTTTAGCATCTTCGCCAAGTTTTTTAACATCTTTAGCAATTTCACGTCTTCTGTCTTCAGTTAACGGAGGGAAAGGTAATCTAATACAAATACCATCACTGTTAGGAGTAATACCAATTTCAGCTTTGATAATTGCTTTTTCAATTTCTTTCATAATTGTTTTATCATAAGGTGTAATAACAAGAGTTGTACCGTCTTGAACTGATACCTGTGACATTTGGCGTAATGGAGTAGGTGCACCGTAGTATTCAACCATAACTTTGTCTAAAATACCCGGGTTAGCTCTGCCTGAACGAATTGTACCGAATTCTCTCTGTAATTGGGCAATTGCTTTTTCCATTTTTTCTTCACCAAATAAAAATAATTCATCTAAAGATTCTGACATTTTTTACCTCTTTCGTATATATTACTAATTTATATAAGTTCCGATTTCTTTTCCGCTAAGGATTTCTTTTATACCGTCTTCTTTTTTGAAATCAAAAACAACGATAGGAATATTATTTTGCTTACACAATGCGCAAGCCGAAGTATCCATAACTTTTAAACCGTTCTTTATGATTTCGTCATAGTCGATTTTGTCTAATTTTTTGGCTTCAGGGTTTGTCTTAGGGTCATCTGTATAAACCCCGTCAACTCCGTTTTTAGCCATAAGCATAGCTTCCGCGTTAATTTCAGAAGCTCTTAGCGCGGCAGCTGTGTCAGTTGTAAAGAATGGATTGCCTGTACCTGCCGCAAATATCACAACTCTGCCTTTTTCAAGGTGTCTAATTGCTCTGTGGCGGATATAAGGTTCTGCAATTTGGTTCATTGTAATTGCTGACTGTACTCTGCATTGTACACCTATTTGAGTTAAAGCGCTTTGCAGAGCAATTGCGTTCATAACGGTTGCAAGCATTCCGACATAATCGCCTGATGCTTGGTCCATACCGAGTTTTGCACTGTTTTTCATCCCGCGGAAAATATTGCCGCCTCCTACAACAACCGCAACTTCTGCGCCTTCTGATGTAACCTTTTTGATTTCATTTGCAATCATTTTAACAGGCGCCTGATCAATTCCGAATTGCTGGTCGCCAAGCAGTGCTTCCCCGCTGATTTTTAATAAAATTCTTTTATATTTCAATGCTGTATCTCCCTTACTCTTTGCTTAATCCTAGCTTAAAGACAATGCAAAGTAAAGACAATGTTAACGTATTTGTATTATTCAATGCATTCCTGAATAGAGATTGAATCTATACCTTCAAGGCTTTGGAACGCTTTATATAAATCTTTTATAGGTTTTCTTGTAATGACATCAATTACACAAGTGATTTTAGTACAATTTTCGTCCGCTCTCATCTGTTTTGTAGAAAGTTCAACAATATCCTGATATTTATTTATAATAAAATCTTTAATCTTTTCAGCCTGCTCATTAGTACATACAAGAGAAACTTTGACCCGTTTAGTTCTTTTTGTACTTGTCGGGAGTACTTTTCTTTCAAAAACTCTAATCATAACAAGGGTTAAAATTGATAAAACCGTACCAGCAAAAGCAATATCAAACATGCCGGCACCGCATGCCATACCGATACTTGCAGCAATCCATAAAGTTGCGGCAGTTGTAAGACCGAATACAATCGGACCGTTTCTTAAAACAGTACCTGCGCCTATAAAACCGATACCTGTGACGATTTGAGCGGCGACACGGGAAGTATCACGGACACCTGTTGCCTGATCTATTATAACGTTATCCCCCGGTGCAAATGTTGGAAATCCGTAAATAGATATCAATGTAAATACACAAGCGCCCAAACATACAAGAATATGAGTTCTCAACCCTGCATATTTATTGGTTAATTCTCGTTCCAAGCCGATACTGAAACCAAAAATTACAGCCACTGTAATACGTATAAAAAAGTCAACATTTATTATATGTGTTAGATTATTAATAATTCCTTCCATTTATTCCCTCTCTTAAGCTTATCTTACCTTGCTTTTCGGATCTAAAACATCTCTTATGGTATCACCTATTACGTTAAATGCCAAAACTGATACAAAAATTAAAAATCCGGGAGTCAAAAGCCACGGACGATATAAAATATTTGTAAATTCCTGCGCTTCTTTGAGCATATTACCCCAGCTGGCATCAGGCTGTTGAATACCTAAGCCCAAGAAACTTAAACCCGATTCTGACAATATGTAAGACGGAATTGATAATGTCATTGCTACAATTACAAAACTTGTTGTTTGAGGCAATATGTGTTTTGTAATTATACGCATTCTTGATGCGCCGATTGATTGAGCGGCTTGAACGTACTCCTGATTTTTAATAGATAAAACCATCCCTCTTACAACTCTTGCAAATCCCGCCCAACCGATTAGTGCCAGAATTATTACAATAAGCAAAAACCTCTGAGTACTTGTCATACCTGACGGCAAAATTGAAGCAAGAATTATCAAAAGATAAAAGCTAGGAATTGACATTATAGCCTCTGCAAATCTCATCATTACAGTATCAACTTTTCCGCCGAAGTATCCTGAAATTCCCCCATATAAAAGCCCGATAGGAAACAGGACAAATAAAGCAAGAAAACCGATTGTCATTGATATTCTTCCGCCAAAAAGTAAACGAGAAAATACATCACGTCCGTTTATATCTGTTCCCAGCAGGAATAATCTTCCGTCTTTATCTGTTGTTATAAGATGACGCTTCATAGGAATTAAACCAAGAAATTTATAAGGCTGACCTTGAGCAAAAAACTTTATGTAATGTTTTTTGCTTCTGTCAAGGTTATATTTAATTTGCAAATTGTCATTATCAAATTCTCTTATGTAATTATAAGTGTAGGGTTTTGAAAGTTTTCCGTCCTCTGTTATTGTAAATATCTTTGATGGCGGTACATATGCCATTGTTCTGTCTGAAAAATCTTTAGTATAAGGTGCAATAAAATCAGCTAAAAATAATGCTGCATAAATAATGCCCAAAACAATGAGCGATATTCTTGCAAATTTATCTTTCCATAATTGATGTAAAACTTCTTTTATCATGCGCGCACCCTGATTCTCGGATCTGTGATGATAAGTAAAATATCCGCAATTAAATTACCAAGAATTAGCATAATAGCACCCATCATCAATGATGCCATAACAAGATTTATATCAGATTTTAATACAGCTTCCAGAATAAGTCTTCCAAGCCCCGGATACTGGAACACATATTCCGTAAGTGCAGCCCCTGACAATAATCCGGCAAATTCGAATCCCAGAAGCGTAATCATTGGGTTAACGGCGTTGCGCAATGCATGTTTATACACGACAGAGATCTCTGAAAGCCCTTTAGCACGTGCAAATTTTACATAATCACTATCCAGCACATCAAGCATATTAGCTCTCATTTGTCTTTGTAATCCGGCTAATGAGATTGTAAATAAGACAAACACAGGCAATACAAGATGATATGCAATATCTAAAAGCTTACCGCCAAATGACATATCTGCAAAATTCGGACTGGTTAAACCTCCAATCGGAAACCATCCTGTCTTGACTGCAAATAATAACAGCAAAACCGCAAAGAAGAACGACGGTATTGCCATTCCTATACTTGTAAGAACTGTTAAAATTCTGTCAAACGGCGTCTTCCACCTGACAGCGGCAATTATTCCCAACGGAACCCCAACAAGCCAGGTCAAAAAGATTACAACTGTAGTGAGTAAAAGCGTATTCGGAATACGTTCTTTCAACTTTTGGCTGACTTTTTCGCCTGTAGATGTTACTCCTAAATCCCCTTTTATAAAAGATTTTGCCCATTTGCCATATTGAACAATAATAGGCTTGTCCAAGCCAAGACGCTGACGCTCTCTTTCTACTGTAGCCGGAGAAATTGACGGATTTAATTTCAATTCCGCAAGCGGGTCAACAGGGGACAATCTGATTATGAAAAAGCTTATTAACGATACAATTATTAAAAGTGGTATTGTTTGTAAAATTCTTTTTAATATATATTTAAAGGCTTCCATTCTTACTCTATTTGCCTCCCTCTATATAAATTTCTTCTATATTGTGTGTAATTCCGCCTAAAGATGAAGGATAAATATTTTTGAATTTGTTTCTGATAGCAACAATTCTCACAGGTGAATAAATATAGATAAACGGTTTTTCGTGATAGACTATTTCCTGATACTTATCATAATACTTTTTACGGTCTTCAAACTTAGTTGCCAGTGCCCCTTGTGTAAAATAATAATCAATCTCTTTTTCCCAAGGAAGAATATTTGCTTTGCCTTCCTCAGGTAAGCGTTGATTAAATATATGTAAGCGTCCGTCAGAAAGCCATACATTCTTACCGCCGTTAGGTTCTAGAGGCGAGCCGGTAAGCCCCATTATTACCATATCCCAATCGTTTGTGCTGACGAGTTTATTTACCAGAGAATTGAATTCAACAGGTTTAAAATTAACCTTCATCCCAAGGTCTTCCAAATCCTGTTTAACCATAACACCTATAGCTTCCCGTTCGGTATTACCTGCATTTGTATATAGGTCAAATACAACTCTGTGACCGTGTTTATCAAACAATCTTCCCTTATTATCAGTATAAAATCCTGATTTTTTTAATAAATCTTTTGATTTCTGTAAATCCTTATCATATGGTTTTAAATTCTTATTCAAGAATATTGAATTCAGACTTTCCGGAGTAAATAAAGGTGCTCCGATTCCGTTTGCAATATTTAGAACCATGTTTTTCCTGTCAATGGCATAGTCAACAGCTAATCTGAAATTTCTGTCATGAAACCAAGTTTGTTTATCAGGATTAACATAATATTTTCCGTTTTTATCTTTTCTGTTGTTAAGATTCATTGATAGATACATTGTGCCTGTATCCGGACCAAGATTGTATAGTTTGAAGTCTGAATGCGGTTCAATAGACTTATATCTTGCAACTTTTGCTCCTTGAAGAGAGATTACATCAAGCTCTTTAGCTTCAAACTTTAAGACTTCATTATTTAAATCTCCCACAATTAAATAAATAAGTCTGTCTAAATAAGGCAATTTTTGATTTTTGGTATTGATTTCGTAATAATTTGGATTTCTTTCATAAACTACACGTTGTGCAGGAACATATTCTTTCAATCTGAATGCTCCGGAAGAGATGATGTCTTTCGGTTTTGTAGTAGTTGACAAGAAACTGTCAAACTCTGCACCGCCAGCTTTGACCGCAGGCATGAAATAATGTTTTGGAGCAATTGAGGTTCCAAGCATTCTGATAAAAGGTGCATAAGGTTGCGGGGTAGCAAATTCTACTGTGTAATTATCAATTTTTCTCACTGTAGGCAGTTTGCCATCAATAACAAGAGAGTCTCTGGTTGATGTATCTCCCAGTCCTGCAAATATTATGTCTCTCCATGTGAAAACTACATCATCTGCTGTAATAGGCTTCCCGTCTGTCCATTTTATACCTTTACGCATTTTTATAGTATAAGTCTTACCGTCAGGTGAAATTTTATATGACTTTGCCAGTTTTGGTACCGGCTGACCGGAAACAGGGTCTGTAGTTAATAATCCGTCAAACATGATTGATGAAAGAATTTGCGATGTGTTATCCTTACAGTTAAAAGGATTAAAAGTTTTAGGACCTTCTCCTATTGTTGATGATATTAGTTCTCCGCCAAATTTACCGACAGGTGCCTGCGATTGTAGATAATCAACCCCATTTATAGTAACATTTATGGGTGCAGGATATTGTACGGCAATAACCTTATGATTATTTGAAGACGGGGTATCTTTTTGAGATGTAATATCTTTAACAAGACAAGCCTTGCATAATAATGCAATCGTTGCAATAACTAATAATACCCTTAAAACTCTCCTAATCATGTCTACAGAATACCATAAACAGGATAAAATGTATTGTCTTGATGGTTATTATTTAAAAACACTTGCAAGATTAATAAAATATGTTATAATATATCTATAAGGATATATTATATTTAAATTTGTAACGATAATAACAGAATCCCTAAAGATGGATATTAAGAGTGCCGATAATATATTCGGTAGAATATTATAAATACACCAAAATTAATGAAAATGTGATTTAAGTCTTGAAACTACGATACTTCGTGGTTTTCTTTTTGCATAAAAATATCAATCTTCACATCGTAAATGGCTGAAATTCTAGTGTGTCTTCGCATACAGCGAACGCTTGCTTTTCATTAAAATGATGCATTTTATTTGAAAGCGAGGACATAGGATGAGAAAGAGTAGAAACAATTTTAAAATTTTATCAGTAGCATTATTAGCAGGAACAGTAATTCTTGGTACTCCTGCAATGTCTGAAGAATACCAGAGTCACGTAACCTATCAGGAAGTAAATACTGTAGGTGAAAATGTAATTGAAGTTAACCTGCCTGACAATAATACTAAATATTATCAATATACTTATACAAAACCTTCGAATTATATAGAAGAAACTGAAAGACTGAATAATATATTAAATGAGCAGAATGCTAATAATAAACTTTTTATTAATGGATCAAATGCCGGTTTAACTGGCGGAGCAATATCTAATAATAAAGACAATTCACATATAAATATTGTAGCAGATTTTGTTAATAATAAAAGTACACGTGGTGGAGCTATTTATAATCAGAAACAATTAGGTAATATCACTGGCGATTTTATATCAAATAACGCTACTAATGATGGTGGAGCTATTCAGAATTATTATGGGAATATCGGTAATATTAACGGAAGTTTTATTAATAACAGTGCTAAAAATAGTGGTGGAGCTATTTGTACTTCGAGTGGAACTCTTGGTGATATAAGTGGAGATTTTATCAATAATAGTTCCGGTGGTAATGGCGGTGCTATATGGAGTTTCCATGTTTCTAAAATAGGTAATATTACAGGTAACTTTATTAATAATACCGCAAGGCTTAATGGCGGAGCAATTTTTAATGGTGTAAATACAGCAACAATTGGTGACATCAGCGGCAATTTTATTAATAACGCTACAAAAGAAGGAAGAGGTGGGGCAATATATTCCTTTGGGCAAATTGGTGCTACTGATAATGATGGAAATGTTGTTGGCGGAATTATAAATTCTAATTTTTACGGAAATCACGGTGTCTATGGCGAATGGAACGGTAAATCATTATATGGCGGAGCAATCTATTCAATTCAAGACTTAAATATCATAGCAGATGGATATACAAGTACCTTTAAAGGAAACTACATTATGTTAGGAGAAGAAAAAGACGACAACGCAATCTACGCAGATAATGCAGCCACAATAAACTTCCAAGCATTAAACAAAGGTCGCATTGACATGTACGACAACATCCGCGGTTCAGAAGGCTACACCGTCAACATCACCGGCGACGGCACAGGCACATTCGGTATGTACAACAACATCTACGATGCTAACGTTACCATAGGAAATACTAACCTCAATACCGTTAACAACCTAACTCATACCTACAACTTTAACTCTC
>CAROLD010000027.1 GCA_949035555.1 uncultured bacterium
GCACTCTTATACGGCTTGCCTTCTCTTTGGTAAGTCGTATTTGGGTGGGGTATCTATCATAAATAAAAAGAGGTACCGTTTCCGATACCTCTTTTTTTATGATGATTTCTTGTTATTTCACCAATTCACCAACAGCTTTGAACATAGCCATGCGTTTTGCGGCATCAGCTTCAGCTTGAGTGTAAAGTTCTTCAGCAGCTGCAGGATTTGTTTTAAGTAATGACTTATAACGACCTTCAGATCTGATGAAGTCTTGGTAGCTTCCGCTAGGGTCTTTAGCATCCCAAGTGAAAGGTTGTTCATTTGTAGGGTTGTATCTGTAAAGCGGGAAGTAACCAGCTTCAACTGCACGTTTTTGTTCAGTTTGAGTTTTACTCATGTCGATACCGTGTGCGATACAAGGTGCATAAGCAAAGATGATTGATGGTCCATCATATGCTTCAGCTTCTTGGAATGCTTTAAGAGTTTGACCTCTATCAGCACCCAACGCTACTGATGCAACATATACATAACCATAAGACATGCTCATTAAGCCCATGTTTTTCTTGTAGGTTGGTTTACCACCTGTAGCAAACTTCGCAACAGCACCAGTAGGTGTTGATTTAGAAGCTTGACCGCCAGTGTTTGAGTAAACTTCTGTATCAAGAACAAGGATATTTACGTTTTTGTTTTGTGCAAGAACGTGGTCGATACCGCCGTATCCGATATCGTTAGCCCATCCGTCACCACCGATAATCCATACTGATTTATCAGTGAAGTAATCTTGAAGTTCACGAACTTTTGCTAAATCTGAGCAATCTACATCAGCGTATTTTGCAAGAACGTCTTTAGCTTTATTTTGAGCCGCAACAGCTTCTTCTGTTTTTGAATTTTCGAAGTGAGCCATAGCACCTTCAAGAGCTTCTTTTAAGTCTGCTGGTGTTTTATCACATTCAAGAACTTTTTCAACATAAGTTTTTAAAGTATCTCTGTTAGAATCAACTGCCAATCTCATACCGAAACCAAATTCTGCGTTATCTTCGAATAGCGAGTTAGCCCAAGCCGGACCTCTGCCTTCTTTAGTTTTAGTATAAGGAATTGTTGGGAATGTACCTGAGTAGATTGAAGAACAACCTGTTGCGTTTGCAACGATAGCATTTTCACCGAACAACTGTGATACAAGTTTAACGTATGGAGTTTCACCACAACCTGCACAAGCGCCTGAGAATTCGAATAATGGTTTTCTCAACATAGCACCTTTGATAGTTTTTGTAGTGTTTTTACCCATTACATTATCTGGTAATTCATCAAAGAATTTTTCATTTTCAAGTTCACAAGCTTCAACTTCTTTTTCAATAGTTGACCAAGTTAGAGCTTGTTTTTCCGGATTTTTGTTTGCTGGACATTGATCTAAGCAAACACCGCAGCCTGTACAATCTTCGCAGTAAACTTGAACTTTGAATTTTTCACCGTTTGCGTTTGGTCTTGCATCGATTGTATTGAATGATGCAGGAGCATCTTTCAAGTTTTCTGCTTCAACCAATTTTGTTCTGATTGCAGCGTGAGGACAAGCTGAAGCACAGATACCGCATTGTAAGCAGTTTTCTGAATTCCAGTGAGGAACTCTTGGTGCAATACCACGTTTTTCTAAACAAGCTGTACCAGTTGGGATTACACCGTCATTTGACATTGCAGAAACAGGAATATCGTCACCTTTTTGTCTCATTGATGGTTCGATGATTTTCTTAGCAAATTCAGAAGCATCATCAGAAATCAATTTAACTTCATCAACACAACCAACACCATCTAATGAAGCAGGAACAACAACTTCTTCAGTTGCGTTAACTGCAGCATCGATTAATGCTAAGTTCATGTTAACAACGTCATCACCTTTTTTCTTAAAGGTTTTCTTAGTCATTTCTTTCATACCTTCAAGAGCTTGTTCAAATGGAATAATTCCTGAAACTTTGAAGTATGCAACCATCATAACTGTGTTAGCACCTTTACCTCTTAAGCCAGGTTGTTCTTTGATAAGTTTTTCAGCATCTACGTTATAGAATTTGATTTTCTTATCAATGATAGTTTTTTGCATATCACGAGTTAAGTGAGCAAAAGCTTCTTCTTTTGTATAAGGTGAGTTCAATAAGAATGTACCACCTTCTTTAATACCTTTTAACAAGTCGTATCTGCCAACGTAAGCATGAGCTGAGCATGAAACGAAGTCAGGAGCTGTGATAAGGTAAGTAGATTTGATGTGTTCATCACCGAATCTCAAGTGAGAAACAGTTACACCAAATGATTTTTTAGAGTCATATGCAAAGTATGCTTGAGCATCTTTATCTGTATATTGACCAATAATTTTAATTGAGTTTTTGTTAGCACCAACAGTACCGTCAGAACCCAAGCCCCAGAACATACAGTTTGTAGTACCTTTAGGTTCTGTAACGATGTGTTCTTCGATTTTCAAAGATTTGTGAGTTACGTCATCTTCAATACCAACTGTAAATCCGTGGAAACCGTTGTTTTCAGAGTGTTTGTAAATAGCAAGAACCATTGATGGAGTAAATTCTTTAGAAGATAAACCATAACGTCCGCCAATAACTCTGATGTCTTTTCCTGCAATAGCAGCAGTAACATCCATGAATAATGGTTCACCGATTGAACCAGGTTCTTTAGTTCTATCAAGAACTGCAATACGTTTAACAGAAGCAGGTAAAGCTTCGTTGAATCGTTTTACATCAAATGGTCTGTAAAGTCTTACTTTAACTAAACCGTATTTAGTACCGCGTTCTGCGTTCAAGTAAGTAATAGTTTCTTCAATAGTTTCGCAAGAAGAACCAATAGCAACGATAACATCAGTAGCATCAGGAGCACCTACGTAATCGAACGGATGATATTGTCTTCCTGTGATAGAAGCAACTTTATCCATATATTCTTGAACGATATCAGGAACTGCATCATAGTATTTGTTAACTGTTTCACGTCCTTGGAAGTAAACGTCAGTGTTTTGAGCACCAACTTTACAAATAGGAGCTTCAGGTCTTAATGCACGATTTCTGAATTCTTCAATATATTTTGGTTCAACAAGTTTTGCAATGTCTTCGTAAGAGATTTCTTCGATTTTGTGAATTTCGTGAGAAGTTCTGAAACCGTCAAAGAATTGCAAGAATGGAACTTTAGCTTTGTAAGTAGCTAAGTGAGCAACCAAAGCCATATCCATTTCTTCTTGAACAGAGTTAGCTGCTAACATAGCATAACCAGTGTTACGACAACCCATAACGTCAGTGTGGTCACCAAAGATTGCTAATGATTGAGCTGCTAATGCACGAGCTGTAACGTGAATTACATGAGGAAGCATTTCCCCTGCAACTTTGTGCATTACAGGAATCATTAATAATAAACCTTGAGAAGCTGTATATGTAGAAGTTAAAGAACCTGCAGCTAAAGATCCGTGAACAGCACCTGCTGCACCTGCTTCAGATTGCATTTCTGCTACTTTTACTTGTTTTCCCCAGATGTTTTTCTTTCCTTGTGAAGCCCATTCATCAATCCATTCACCCATAGTAGATGAAGGAGTGATAGGGTAAATTGCTGATACTTCGCTTAATGCATACGCAATATGCGCTGCAGCGTAGTTACCGTCAACTGTTATTGTTTTTGGCATAATAATAAACCCTCCTTATTTATGCTCTATTCTTAGTAACTGTACCACAACATGATAATACAAACATACCAATTGACCAATTTTATGAGTTGTAAATTTATGTTACAATTTCGTTTTCTGAGCAATATTTTTAGTAAAATTTAGTTCTTGAGGAGTTTTTTATTTTCGGAACTGAAAGGTATATTATGAATATAACAATATTTAATTCTCAACGTGTAAATTACAATAAAACTAATCCAAGAATTTCGCATAATAGCAATACTGTTATGCCTTCAAACCTTTCAGGCTTGAAGGCAGATACGGTTAGTTTTGGGATAAGAGCTCCTAAAAAATGCAGTCATACTATCGGAGATGCTCTTGAAGCTCAAATGGAAGCTAACTTGCCAAGATTTCAACGTATTGCGACAACATATTTAGACGTATTAGAATCTGTTGCTTTTAAATTAAAAGATCGCGGATTTTCTTTTGATAGAGCTTATTGTGAGTTAAGTCCTGTTAAATCATCAAAAGCTTCAAAAAGTAAAGTTATTCGTTCCGGGACATTTAAAGTTCCGGATCAAATTAGAGCTACGATATATTGTGATGATCCTTACAATTTAGATAAATTAAATTTGCTTCTGGCTGAAATGAAAAAACGTGGTTATGTTTTAGCTGAGACAGATATGCCAATAAAAGATTTAATAAAACGCGGCTATATTCCGACAGCTCAAGAAGCTGAAAATTTAAATGCAAGAAAAATTATTCCTGATTTAGATATAAGATTAGAAGATAAAGTTTCAGAGCAAATTACAAAACTTCCGCCTGAGCTTCGCTACTCAATCGGTAAACCTCAAAAATCAGGTTATGAAGATATACAAATGCGTTTTATTAGAGACTTTGATCCAAAGAAAAATCCTGTACAGCACGAATTGATTGTTCTTTTCGGACCTAACTATTCGTTTGCTAAACACGCAGAATCCACTGATGTCTATAGCAGCTTAAGATTATTTGACGAATTACATATGCCAATTGCAAAAGAAAAAGATGGTTCAAATGCACATAAAGCCGAACGTTATATGGATTTAATTAAACAGATGTTTAGAGGTAAAGTCTCAGAAAAATTATTCCTGAATGCAAAAAATAAAGATTTATATGACATTCAAGACGAAGTACCAATAACATTCTCCGAAACTGATATTTCATTATTTGAAAATTACTTCAACGGTTTAAAGGCAAGAGTTAGCGGTGCATACAATGATGCGAAAAAATCAACTGATGTTGCAAGTATAAAACGTCAATTAACAAAAGATGCTAAATCAGATAGAGAAAAGATTGAAACAATACAAACAACATTAAGAGCAACTATTGAAAAATATAATTATCAGGCAGGTTTGAAAAATTCCTAGACTTTAATAATCGCCACATTTTCAATGTGATAAGTGTGACAAAACATATCAAACGGCTGTATGGATTTTACTGTACAGCCTTTTTGTACTAAGTATTTCAAATCTCGTGCCAGTGTTGCGGGGTTACAGCTGATATATATAATTGTGTCTCTAGACAGACGATATGCTTCGTCAAGACTTTGCGTTGTACATCCTTTTCTTGGCGGATCAAGAATTATTGCATCAAATTCTCTTTTTTCTTTTGCAAAGAATTCTCCGGCATCCATATTGTTTATTTCAATATTATTGAGTTTATTCAGATTAACAACATCCTTAGCCATATCGCAGGATTCTGTATTTTCCTCAACACTCACAACTTTAGAACAAACATCTGACATACAAATTCCAAATGACGTTATTCCCGCGTAAGCATCTAATATAATAGGTTTATCAAAATGTGTTCTAATATAATTTTTGACATATCCAAAAATATTTTCAGCACTTTTAGGATTTATTTGAAAGAATGTTGAAGCCCCGATTTTGAATGTTTTATCTAACACTTTTTCCTTGATAAATTCTTCCCCAAATAAACATCGGGTATGCTTGCCAAGAATAACATTAGTTTTTTTAGAATTAAAGTTGATGCAAACTCCTGAGATTTCATTAAACTCTTCAAAAATACATTTTGCAAAATCATTGAGCCTGTCGAATATCTTTGTCGCATTAACAACGAGTGTAACCAGACACTTTCCGTTATCTGCTGAGCATCTTATTACAACATGCCTCAAGTCGCCAGAGTGTTTTTTTTCATTAAAACCGCTAATTCCGAAATCAAATGCTTTTTGTCTTATAAATTCGATAATTGTATCGCAAATTTCCGTCTGTATTGGGCAGTATTTAATATTTACAATATCATGTGACGCAGGTTTATAATAACCGGCAAGGATTCTTTTAGATTGTTTTGTTTCGGATATAGGGTACTGAATTTTATGTCTGTAGTTTTTTATTTCAGGACTTGCTATTGGTGTTGGAATATCCGTATCTAAGCCGCCGATTGTGCGCATTGCATCTTCAACTATTTGTCTTTTTATCTCCAGTTGGTGATTGTAATCAATATGCTGAAGCTGGCATGCTCCGCATACTTTTTGCATCGGACAGAACGGCTTTACTCTGTGTTCTGAGGGTTCAATAATTTCAACAATTTTACCATTCGCAAAATTTTTGTTGACCTTTACTATTTTTACTTTTAGAACATCATCAGGGCAAGCATCCTTTACAAATACTACAAACCCGTCTATTCTGCTAAGTCCTAATCCTAAATTTGTAATTTTTTCAATTTTTAGTATATATTCTTCATTTATGTTCATAATTATATTATAGCTTAAACATTCTTTATAAATTAGCATTTATTGAAAAATATGATATTATATATCTGTCTAAACTTGAGGAGAGGAAATATATGAAAAAATTTATTATATCATTATTGTTATTAACTCCGTTGTTAACGGGATGTACAAATATTGATACACAATTAACTATAAACGATGATAAATCAGCATCTGTAGTAACGTCCTTAACATATGAAGGAAATCTTGCTAATCAGGGAGATGCCGTAGCAAATATGGTTCAAGCAAATTATAAAAGTTTCCTTGATCCGTTGTATAAAATTGAAACAGCTTACAATACAAAATTATCAACAATAACGGCTTCAAAAGGTATAAAAAACCTCATGCATAATGATTTGGATTTGTCATCTTTGGGTTTTACATCTAACCTGCCGAGCGGACGTTTTATTGAAGTTAAGAAAAATTTTCTTGTGACTTCCTATAACATTGATGCTACCTACGACTTAGAAAAACAAGTTTCTGGAATTCAAAAAACTCAAAAAGCTATTGTTTCTGCTAAATCAAAAGGGCTGCAACCTGAATATTTACAAAAATATGGAGATCCCGAAAATATTGAAACTCCGTCAGCAGAGGCAAGGGAAGATTTTATTGAACATCTTGATGAAGATACCAAGCAATTCACTGAAAATGCGATAAACAATGAAGAAAATCAAACTCAACAGTCAGAAAACAATGATTTAAATATTTCATTTAGCATAAAAGTTCCATCATTTGCATCGTTTAACAATGCTGATAATGTTAACCTTAATGTATATACATGGAATATATCAACAAATGAACCTGCGATTATCAAACTTCAATATATTAAATATAGCGGATTAGCTATCGCATTTATAATACTTGCAGGCATTGCTTGTTTGATTCTTTTAGCTAGAAGAATCGTAAAACGTGAATCCCAAAAACGCATTGATGAATAATGGAAGGTTTATCTATGAAGAAAATAATGTCTTTAATTGTTGCAATTTTAATCTCAACATCATCAGCTCTTGGTGCAGGATGCCCGACACTTCAAGAATTTCAGACGAAAAATCATTCTTATCCTCAAAAAATGCAGACATTAATGATGTCAGGTGATGTCACTGATGCTACGCTGGCGAAAATGGATGGTATTTTAGCTGAACAGCAGGCATTCTTTCAAGGAATAATACCGGCATGTTCACAATATTTTAAAACTACACCTAATCCTGATTGCTCACGGCTGAGTGTTTTGGCAGCCAGCTATTCTGTCTTAGACCAAAAAAAACAACCTACGGCAAAAATGCAAATTTTAAGTTCAACGGCTTCAGTCAAAGCCAAATGTTCCGCTGAATATAAGTATATGATGATGTTTGTAAAATAAATTAAAAAGAACCGTATATCGGTTCTTTTTTTTATAAAAATTTGCATAAAAAAAGAGTTCTAAGAACTCTTTAAATGGTGGGTGTTGAGGGACTTGAACCCCCGACCCTCTCCTTGTAAGGGAGACGCTCTACCAACTGAGCTAAACACCCATATATGCTATTCTTTCGGCTTTAGAGCTTTGTACGCCCCTTGCAAGATCTATATTACCAAGAACATATTTTTATGTCAAGAGATTTATTGAAACTTTTTTTGATTTATTTCGTCTCTGTATTTAGTAGAAGGATTTAGTATAAATTATAGCGTGGAGGATATTGTGAGTTTAAGTATTGAAACACTTGATAAACTGGATTTAAATTCTGAAATTCATAATGAAGAAGAAATTAAAACATTTAATGCAATTGCGCATGAAGATGATATTTTACAGGTCTATTTGAAAGAAATTGGCAGAATAAAACTTTTAAAAACAGAGGAAGAAAAGCGTTTAGGGCAGCTGATAAAAGAAGAGAACAATGATGTGGCAAAACGTAAACTTGTACAGGCAAATTTAAGACTTGTAGTAAGCATTGCCAAAAGATATGTCGGACAGGGTGTATTATTTATGGATTTAGTACAAGAGGGCTCCATTGGATTAATAAAGGCAGCTGAGAAATTTGATTATTCAAAAAATTTTAAATTTTCAACTTATGCAACATGGTGGATTAAGCAGTCTATAATCAGAGCTATTGCAAATAATTCCCGCTCAATAAGAATTCCTGTGCATATGGCTGATAAAATCAGAAAATATAAACAAGCATATACTAACTTATCTTCTGATTATGGTAGAGAACCAACCGAAGAGGAACTTGCTGATTATCTAAAGATTTCTGTCAGCAAGTTGAGAAAAATACAACAGTCAATAATTCTTGAACCTGTAAGTCTTGAAACCTCAGTTACGGATGATTTAACCCTCGGAGATTATATTGAGGATAAATCTTGTAACTCCCCGGAAGAACATGCAAAAGATGAATTTTTAAAAATCGGCCTGCCTGAGCTGTTTGGCATTTTAACCGACAGAGAAAAGCAGGTTATCACGTCAAGATTTGGAATGAATTCATCAGTTAAACCTAAAACTTTAGCGGAACTAGGTGCAACAATGGGTTATTCAAAAGAAAGGATAAGACAGATTGAAGAAGGCGCACTTAACAAAATGCGTAACAATTTTAAAACTAAACATCTAAAAGATTTTATAGAAAACTAATCATAATAATTCATCATTTCTCATCAGCGGTAAATAGTAAACCATTTACCGTTTTTTTTTATTGTGCTAAAAGAGATTTTGCAAATTCGATTGATTGCTCATTGATTTCACCGCCTGCAAGTTCGGCAAGAGCCTTAATTTTATTCTCACCTGTAAGAACATAAACTTCAACATTTGTTTCATCTGTTTGGGATTTTCTAACATAGAAGTGCTTGTCGGACTTTGAGGCAATAATAGCTTGATGAGTAATAACAATAATTTGGTGAGATTTGCTTAATTCAACAATTTCATCGGCTACACTTTGAGAAGCTTTACCCGAAATTCCGGTATCGATTTCATCAAATATAACTGTATCAATATCATCGTTTTGGGCAAATATAGATTTAATCGCAAGCATTACTCTGGAAATTTCACCGCCTGATGCGACTTTGGCTAGAGGTTTTAAATCTTCGGATACGTTTGTAGATATCATAAACTCAACATTGTCAGCTCCGTTTGCGCCAATTTCTTTTTCTGTTATTTTTATTTCAAATCTCGCTTTAGGAAGCTCCAGAACTGAAAGTTTATCCTGAATTAGAACAGATAATACCTGTGCGTAATTTTGTCTGTTCTCGCTGATTTGAGCGGCAAGTTTTTTTAGTTCCGAGAAGCTTGAAGCAATTTCTTTGGACAAATTTTCAACATTCAGGGTTGAAAATTCAATACTTGAAAGCTCTTGAGAAAATTCCTCATAACTTTTTAAAACATTCCCAAGTGTTCCGCCGTATTTGCGCTTTAGTTTATCAAACACGAAAAGTCTTTCCTGAATTTCATCCAATCTTTGGGTGTCATTATCAAGATTTTGACTGTAATCTCTTAAGTCAGATGAAATATCTTTTAAATTTTCAACGGCATCCAGAAATCTGCTATAAATATCTTCCAGTTTATTATCATAATCAGAAGCCTTTGAAATATCGTTTTTGATTTTTGATAAGGCTTCTAATATGGAGCCGTCATCTCCGTTTATTGCCCAGTAGGAACTACTTGTTAAATCTTTTAGTTTTTCAGCGTTTGAAAGAACTTCTAATTCGGCTTCAAGTTCTGTATCTTCATTTATGCTTTGAATAGAAGCACCTTCTATTTCTTCAATCTGAAATTTTAGAAATTCAATTTGAGATTCGGTTGCGTTTGCAGAAGATTTAGCTTCTACAAGCTGTTTTTGCAATTCTTCATAAGCCTTGAATTTTTCTTTATAGCTATTTAATAATGAGCCGTAATCGTCTTTTCCGTATGAGTCGAGAAGATTTATGTGATATTGCGGCTGTAAGAATGTATAAGTCTGATGCTGAGAATGGATATCCACAAAAAGTGTACGCAGGTTTTCGATAAGCTTTTGATTAACAAGGGTTCCGTTGATTCGTGAGCGGACAGAACTCTGTGTAATCTCTTTTGTTATAACTATTTCAGAACCTAAATCATCAATTCCGTTATCGTCAAAAAGCTGTGAAAGATTGTGTTTGGTATTCTCCATCACAATTTCTATCACAGCTTTATCACAGCCCGTTTTAATAACATCCTTTGATACACGTGAGGAAAAAACTAAATCAATTGCATTTAAAAGTATGCTTTTACCTGCGCCGGTTTCGCCTGTAATTATGTTTAATCCGTTGTCAAAATTGGCGCAAAGTTCTTCTATTAAAATGTAATCTTTTAGTTTTAACTGTTTAATCATAGGTCTTTGTTATTATAAATTTGCCCCGCAGCATTTTTTGAATTTTTTGCCGCTGCCGCAAGGGCAAGGGTCATTTCTTCCAATTTTCTGTGTTAAATCAATTTCAGGACGGTTTTCATTATCTTCAATGATACCGAGAGTTCCTGAAAATGCGTTAGAACGATATAATACTGTAGTAGAAGAAATAATTTTGTTATTTACATATCTGCGTTTGTATTTTTTCAAAAGTTCTTCTAGTGTATAGTTTTTAGCTATTACTGCATTAACAATTTCCATAAAGTTTTTATGTTTTGATGCAACCATTCTGATAAGATTTGCAGAATATTTGTCATTTTGCAAGAAATATTTAATACATGCATCATAATTAAGAACTTTTGTATAATCCGGTACTTCAAATATTTTATTGAATGTTCCGTAGAACGGAATTGCATAAAGTCCTAATTCTTCATCGTAAATAATACCTACATCATAGATTTCTTTGTGGGAAGAAAAACCTCCAAGAGAATTTTCAAGGAAGTTGTCGTAAGAGTTGTTGAACTCTGATACATTGAAAAATTTGTATTCTTCAGGTTCCTTAATTAGTTCTTTAAAATCAGCTTTGTTGCCTTCTTCTGCATAATCATTAAAGATACCGATTAAATCATCTGCATATTTGTTAGTGGTAATAATTTCTGTTGTGCCGAAGAATTCTGTGAATTTTTTATAAATATCTGCAACATCTTGTTCAATTTCTGCTTGTTTTTCAGGATTATCAAGATAAACAAGTTCAGGGTTTTGGATGATTTTTGCTACTGCAAACCTGTAAGCATCATCTTTTCTTGTTGCAGGTAATACCCCTGAAATTTCGAGAAGATAATAATCACCGTTAAGGTTTACAATTCTGGCGATGATGTAATCTCCTGAACCTAAACCGCGGAACGCTGTCATTTTCATTAATGATGTAATCATATATCTGCGTTCGTTGACAATATTTAAGAGGTCAAATCCTGTTTTGGTAACTTTTTTAATTTCAAATACTGAAGAAATTGAATTATCAATTGCTTCAGCAATGTCTTTAGTTTCTTTATCAAGATTTTTATTGTTTTCAAGATATAATTGCGGAATACTTTTCAAATCTTCGCCGAGATTTCTTTCTAAAATGTAGCTGAAGCAAGCAGTTTGAAGCGGCACACCGTTTTGAGAGTTTGCTCCGATTGTTCTTAAATACTCGTTAAAATCTTGTTTTATTTCATCATGGCTTTGAATAAAATCTGCAATATTTTTAATTACGCCATTAATAGTATCCATGCGTTCTTGTAATATCATGTTTTCTCCCCTTATGTAGTATATTTTAAGAATATAATTAATATTGTTAAAACTCAAGTATATTAAGAATTTTATAGCTTAGTCGGTTAATTTAAAATCCCCATTCTTCTTAATATGTTCAACTAATCCGCCATCTTCAAGCAGTTTAATCATAACCGGAGGAAGCGGCTCAATTTGAATAATAGTGCCGTTTGTAAGATTAGTGATTATCCCTTTTTCTATATCCAATTCGAGTTCATCACCTTCGTCAATTGAATCCGTGTCGCATTCAATTGCTAAAAGTCCGATGTTGATTGCATTTCTATAGAATATTCTAGCAAAAGATTTTGCTAGAACAGCTCCGACCCCTGCAATTTTCATAATTAAAGGAGCATGTTCTCTGGATGAACCCAATCCGAAGTTTGAACCGGCGACAACAAAGTCACCTTTTTTCATACGTGCTGCAAAAGTTTCATCAGCATCTTCAAGTACATGTTTTGCGAATTCATTCAAATCCGAACGCAGGTGATAAAGTCTTCCCGGTGCGATGTGATCTGTTGAAATGTTATCTCCGAATTTGAATGCTGTACCCTTCATATTTCTCTCCTTTTTTCTACTATACTACCTCAAAAACAAAAACTATGCTATAATGTTAATAGAGGTTTAAATTTATGTATTTTAACAGAAGATGTAAAATAACTTTTATATGCCACGGTGCGACAATTTATTCCGAGGAAGGAAGATTTTCTGATGCTGAAAATTATCCTCCGCTATCAGAGCTTGGCGTTGAGGAAATGGATAATTTGACTAAATATTTAAAAGCACGCGGCGTTAAAAATGATGTAATTTATACTTCTCCATCAATTCGTACAGTTCAATCCGCAATGATGGTTGCGAAATTATTTAAAAAGGATTATGTCATACTTGAGGATTTAAAAACTCGCGAATGCGGAAAATGGAACGGGTTAACCTTTGGACAAATCTTAGAGAAATACCCTGACGGTTTCTCGGATATTTTAAAGTATCCTGATAAAAAAACTGCAGCCGATGCTGAAAGTTCTATAGAATTTATTACAAGAGTGAAGAAAATTATTGATGAACTTGTATCTCAAAATATTGGTAACAGAATTATTATTGTGACGCATCCGGAAGTTATTCAGGCTGCAATTTGTGCGGCTCTTGCTATTCCTGCGGATAAACTGCCAAAAATCTTCATTAGAACAGGCAGTGCAACCCAAATCAGTTATTACGAAGAATGGGCAAGTCTTGTTTATTCTGATTATGTTCCTTTGGGGTAAAAGATAAATAATCTTTTTATTGTCCGATTAGCCGCTTGCTTTCCTGCACTAAAAATTCTTTTCCGGGCTTTATGTCAATAAAATCCCATGGTAAAGTTTTCGCATATCCATAATTTTCAATTGCATAATAATCTGTATCTATATTTAGCTGTTTAGCGGCTTTTTTGAATGCTCCCAGTTTGCCGCCCTGTTTATAGACTTCAATTAAGTAATCTGTTAATTTGTCGTCTCCTCGAGACAACACAGCTTGATAATAATCCCATTTTGCACTTGAAATATTTGCCTGAATACCAAGTTTATGAAGCTCTTTTCTCACATAGTTTGATTTCTTTTCTAATGTCTTTTCATCTTCTCTTCCAAACCATTGGAACGGTGTATTTGCTTTTGGTACAAATGTTGAAAACCCAAATGAGATTTCAAACCCTTTGTATTTTTCCCTGATTTTTTTTGAAAGTGTTATAATTTCTTCAACATCTTCAATTGTTTCAGTCGGTAAACCCAGCATGCCGTAGAATTTAATACCTTTAAGTCCGCATTCTCTTGCAACTTCAATTGCTTTAAAAATCTGTTCTTCTTTTAGATTTTTATTTATAACTCTTCTCAGTCTTTCACTTCCTGCCTCGATCGCAAGGGTTAAATTCTTCTGTCCTGCATCAACAAGGGTTTGAACAACTTCAGGAACAAACGAATCAACTCTTAATGAGGATACGCTCATTTCTATATGTTCACCGTTTTTAATTTTGTTATCAATATATTTGCAGATATCTTTAAACCGAGGATGTGCAGTAATTTGAGCACCCAACAATGCAATTTTATTTGTGTGTTTTAAGCCCAGTTCAATTGTCTCAATCAGTTTTTCATATTCAACAAATCTTATAGGTAAATTCATATATGAAGCCAGACAAAATGCGCATCTGTTAGCGCATCCTCTTTCTACTTCCATAATAAATGTGTTAGGGAAAAAAGCATTATCACTTATTATTGGAGTATATATGCATTCTGAAAGTTTATTTGTAATCTTTTTAACAGATTTTTGATTACTTGAAGGTACATATATTCCTTCAACTTCGCTTAACATTTTTAGAATTTCAGACTTTGGTTTGCTTGCGTTTTCTTTGCAGATATTTATCGCCAGAATGTTAGCACCATTTGCTCCTTCACCATCACCTATTATAAAAAAATCAAAAATTTCTTTGTAAGGTTCAGGATTTGAAGTTATAACAGGTCCGCCCGCAAATATCAACGGGTCTGTCTCTTTTCTGTCTTTTGCTTTGAATGCATATTTATTCCATTCTAAAAAGTGAAATATAGATAAGAAATCCATGTCAAACGTGAAAGAATATCCGATTAAATTTATTTTATCTCTTTGTATTAGAGTAGTTTTTGTATCAGAATAAATTCGTTCAATATTTACATCTTCCAGCAGGTCAATTGATTTATACAACCATAAATATCCTAGAGATGACATTGCAAATGACTCAGGTCCAGGGAATGCAAACCACATATTGAAATCGTAGTCTTTTTTTATAATTCTGTCATATAAAAATATTTCGTTACTTTTGTTCAATACTGTTACCGTGTTCTTTCTCATTTATTGGGGCTAAATATAATTCATCAATCAATACGCACAGAGTAGCTGCAATTGCCGGTGAAAGAATTACACCCCAGACTCCCAGAAATTCCTCAGCCGCAAATAAGGCAACCATGATTGTAATCGGGTGCAGCTGCATGAATTTCCCGAACAAAAATGGTCTTATCATATAATTTGAAATCTGTTGTATAGCAAGAAACAGAATGATTGCGATGATAATTTTTACCATACCTAGCGGGAATGCAATCATAACAATTACCGCAATAGCAATAGTCGGACCCAAAACAGGAATAATTTCGCAAATACCTGCAATTAAACCAAGCAATATCGGATACTCAATTCCAAGAACTGCAACTTCCAATGTTACCATAACACCCACGGTTACCATTGAGAGAACCTGTGCTCTTACATAATTACCTACCTTATAGGTTATATTATATAATATAGAACCGGCTTTTTCTTTAAGGTTTGGCGGGAAGAATTCAATAAATTTATCTCTTAAATAATCTTTATCAACAAGAATATAATATATAAACATTGTCAGAGCTAAAGTCACAAATACTGCCTGTGCAAACCCCATCGTAATATTCCAAGACTGGCTGAAAACATTTTGTGCGATGTTTGAAGATGCATTTGCCAGATGTTCCATCGGTATAAAATCGGCAATATTGTGTCCATAAAGTTTTGTGTGAGTAATGAAATTATATAAATTAGCCGCTTTTTGCGGCATGATTTGTACAAAAAGCTCTATTTCTTTGTAACACATTACAAATATGGGCAAAATAAGTGCAAATAATGCTATTATGGATGCTATCACTATAATTGAAGCCGCTGCTGCTCGATTTTTGATTTTAGCCTGTAACTTATTTACAAACGGGTTTAATGCCGCCGCCAGTACGAATGATGCAAACAATATCATTAGTAATCCTGATAGTTTCGGAATTAAAAATAATACAAAAACAGTCAGAGTTATAAATATTATAGTTTTTAAGTTGAAAAATTTTTTAATCATAAAAGTTGCCTATCGTTATAAATTTCTCACAATGATACAAAAAAATAATATTTTTTTCAATAGTTAATATTGCCGTAAATACTGCGGTAAATAAGGACTTATATAAATTGGTATATACAAACCAGTTTAACTATTGTTACATTTCTTAATGAAAAACCTCAAAAAAAGCAATTATCAAGAAAACAAATACTTTATATAATTACGAGGCACTACACTAACACAAGGATACTAGAAAAATGGGTTTCTTATTAGGAGCATTTGGAAAACTATCTGCGGGACGACGGGTCAGAGACCTGCAAGCCCGTATGATGAAAGTCCAAGCCCGCGCTAGACGGGTGTCTCGAGATGTTGAGAAAATGACTAAAATGCTCGACAATCAAGAAAAAAGAGCCTTAAATGACTTAACAATGATGGGCAATAGCCAATATAGCATGGCTCAACAATCCTTTATGATGACTACCGGTTTAGGTGATTTAATGAATAAAATCGGTATGGGCGGTATGCAAAGTTTATCAACTGAGGAACAGCAACTTTATAATCAGAATATGACAGCAATGTCTCAAAACTTGTCACAAATGAAATCTCAAAATGATATGTATGTTGCTAATATGAAGCAACAAATTCAAGATCAATTCGAGATGATGAGAGAACAAATGTTGGAACCTCTCAAAGACGAAGAAGAAACATTGATGACAGAAAAAGATTCTCTCGAAACTCAATACCAGATGGCAAAAGAAGATTACGAGGCTTGCAAGAAAATGGAACAGGCAGACGCGAAAAATATGGCTCCAAACTACACAGGTCAGTAATCAACAAAGATATAATACAAGCCCCTCAGGTTTTCCTGAGGGGCTTTCGTTTGGAATAAATTTTCTTAACTTCTCTTAACTAATTTACAAATATAATTAAATGCGCTAAAATATAGACATGGAAAATATGAGTTTAAATGAGAAGATTAACGAGCTTGTCGTTAAAATGGCTAAAGAGCCTGAAAATGTAGAAAATTATCACCAATTATCCGAGCTTTATTTACAGCAGCAGGATTATAATAAAGTAATGTCTGTTCTAGACAGTCTTCTTGCCATAAAGCCCGATGATGTTCAAGCACTTGTCGGTATGGGAACAATGTGGTTCTATGAACGTGATTTCAGAAAATCATTAGTGTACTACAACAAAGCTCTTGATGTAAATCCTAAAAATTTTCTTATATATTATAATATAGGGAATGTTTTCGCAGAATGGAAAAACTTTTCAAAAGCTCTTTTTTACTACAACAGAGCAATTGATTTAAACTCAAATAATCCCGAAATCTATAATGCAATCGCACTTCTTTATCAGGATATCGAAGATTATGCAGAAGCAAAAGCATATTATGAAAAAGCTCTTTCGTTAGATCCTGATAATCTTGGTGCATTAATTGATATGGGTAATGTATGTTTTAAATTGTATGATTACGAAACGGCTTTAAAATTATTCAAAAAAGTTTTTGTTCTTAATCCTGACAATGAACTTATAGCCGTTTGTATTGCGAATACCCTCACCTTAATGAAACAAAAAGAACAGGCTTATACATATTTTGAAAAAGCGCTTTCAATGACAGATGACAAATATAGAATTTATATTTGTTATGCTATTTCAAAATCTGAATTTAAAGAATTTGATAAAGCTGAACAAATTTATAAAGAAGCTATAGAATTTGACCCTAAAAAATCAAATGCATATCTATTGCTTGCAAATTTATATTCAAACTCAGGTAAGCAACAGGAAGCAATCGATTTATACAAAAAAGCGCTTCAAGTTGAGCCTAATAATCCGGAAACCTTTACTTTGCTTGGTAATGCACACTATTTAAATAATGATATTGAACAGGCTATTTTATCTTATCGGGCATCAATTACTCTTGCTCCTGATAATGATGAATATAGACTAATATATTCGCAGGTAATGGATGATTATGTAAATTCTGTTAGAGAGGCAAAATAAATGTCTGGGTCTTCTGCTATAAGCGTCGCTGATAGAGTTGTGTCTCTATTATCTTATATTACCGCGGGTTGGGCAGGTTTAATCTATCTGGTTATTATGTATTTTAGAAAAAAAAATCCGTCAGTTTTTTTGCGTTATAATGTTTTTCAATCTATTTTTATATCATTTTTTTATTTTGTATTGTGTATGACACTTGGATTTATTGCAAACCTTTTGCTGGCTATACCTTTTATAAACACAATAGTGTCATGGTTTATTTTAATATTTAACAGACAAATTGTGCTGGAATTTTCAATTATTCAAATCTTTATGATTGGATTATTTCTTTATATGTCTGTATTTGCGTTTATTGGAAGATACCCGAGAGTATATTGGGTCTCTAAAATAATAGACCACTCAGTAAGATAACCCACCCAAATACGACTTACCAAAGAGAAGGCAAGCCGTATAAGAGT
>CAROLD010000028.1 GCA_949035555.1 uncultured bacterium
ACTCTTATACGGCTTGCCTTCTCTTTGGTAAGTCGTATTTGGGTGGGTTATCTTAATATTACTTAATTATTCCTACAAATTATTAAAGTTTCTATTAAATTAATCCGAATACATATTTGTAATAGTTAAATACGGGGTGTGTAATCAATGTACGAAGACCTACTAAGAAAACAAATTATTGTTGAATTAAAAAATTTAATTAAGAAGGCTGAAGATTTAGACGAAGATAAAGATGCATATTGCGAGTTTATGAGAGGTATGATTTTAAATACATACAGTACAAATTAGACAATTGTGTAATGAAAATTTCAGGTAATTCCATTAGATTATAACTACTATGAAAATTGTTATAATCGGTGGAGTTGCCGCCGGAGCAAAAGCAGCAGCTAAAATAAAACGTTTACTTCCTGATGCGGAAGTCACAATTTATACTGACGATACACACGTATCATACTCAGCGTGCGGACTTCCATACTATATTGAAGGTAATTTTACTGATTATACTTCTTTATTAGTGCGTTCAGTTGAAGAGTTCAATAAATCAGGTATTAATATATATCTTGAATCTAAAGTTGAAAAAATTCTTCCTGCGCAACAGCAGGTTCTTGTCTGCAATAAAGAAAAAGCTTTTCTTGCAGATTATGATAAACTTATTATTGCAACAGGCGCAAGACCATTTATACCGAATATTACAGGAGTACAAGATTTTGAAAATGTATATACAGTCCGCAAAATTGAGGACGGTATAAAAATCAGAGAAAAGATGCTTAATTCAAATAGAGCGACAATTATTGGCAGTGGTTTTATTGGTTTGGAGCTATTGGAAGCATTTGTTAAAAACGGTTTAACAGTAGATGTAATTGAGCGTAATGATCGGATAATGACATCCTTTGATGCAGATATGTCAGATATTATCAGAAAACGTCTAGAAGAAAACACTCAACGGACATATAATTTCCATACGAGTGAAATTGTATCTGAAATTATTGGAGAAAACGGTAAGGCAAAAATTGTTAAAACTCTTTCCGGAAAAGAATATCCGACAGATATGGTCATTATCTCAGCAGGAGTAGTACCAAATTCTGAAATAGCAAGAGACGCAGGTATATTTATCGGTGATACTAAAGCTATTCGAGTAAATAAGTTGATGCAAACATCTATTCCTAATATATTTGCCTGTGGTGATTGTTGTGAAGAAAAACATTTAATAAGCGGACAATATGTATGGGTTCCGCTAGGTTCAACGGCAAATAAAGAAGGGAATTGTGCCGCCTTAAATGCGGCAGGAATTTATACAGAATTTGAAGGTGTTCTTGGTTCAGCAGTTTCAAGATGCCTTAATACAACCATGTCAATGACGGGTTTAACTGAAGCTGAAGCTTTGGAGTTTGGATACACTCCAGTTACTGCAACTGTTTCAAAGCCTGATCAGGTTGCATATATGCCTGAAGCTGGTGATATGACATTAAAAGTTATTGCTGATAAAGCTACAGGGTTACTTCTTGGAGGGCAGGCTGTTGGTGCTATAGGCGCTGATAAAAGAATAAATTCTCTTGCCACAGCACTTTTGGCACATTTGACGGTACATGAATTTCGTAATAATGACTTAACCTATTCACCTCCTTATTCACCTACGATAGATCCTTTGCTTACTGCTATGGGTATTTTGTGCAAAAAAGTAGCTCGGCCTTGTTAAGAAAGTTTATGTTTTATATATTTTGCAATGGCTTCTCCCATTGAAAAACAGCTTCCTTGAACTCTTAATGCTCCTTGAGCAAGATAATCAGCAGATATTCCTCGTCCTGCAACAAATAAATTATCATAATTGCATGACATTAGACTTTCAATAGGAAGTTGATATTCGCCTGTTTTTTCTAACATTGATGCATCTTTTGAAGAATTATGGACATCAATCGGATAGTTAGATATAAGGACAGGATTTTTAAATTTCTTGCCAGATTTTAAATCATCTATTGAATATATATATTTACCCTTAATTCTATTTGAGACACGGACTCCTAGGGAATCTGCTATATTTGAAATATAGGCATTTTTAAATCCGGGGAAATATTGTTTACAGAAGTTTGAAAGTCTTAAAATTGCGGCTCTTGCTTCAATTAAAGCATAAGTTCTGTCTTCTGTACTGTTTGGATTAAGATTTTTAGTTAACCTTGGGCAGTTAAAAGCTAGGCAGTCAGGCATTCCTGCTACGGTAAATACCTGAAAATAGTTTCTGTCAGTGTCTTTTAGTATGTTATTATTTACAGCATCATCAAAGATAGGGGCTAAAGCCCACTGTTTACCGCTATCCCAGGTATATGCTGTAGAAAGATGTATATTGCCTTCTATTTCCTCTACGGTTGTAACATTTCTATCATGATCAATCTCTAGAAGCCATTTACTAAAACATTTTAAATCGATATTTCCCATGATAAAACGCAGACTCATAGGTTGAAATTGTAAATTATTTTCTAAAAATTCACAATTAATTTTTTGAGAAAAATTGTTGTCCCCAGTTGCATCTATAAAGTACTTCGCATCGATATATACCGATAAAATATCATCGCTCCAGGTTGAGGTATTATTAGTATGTATCGATGCGTTATTTACCGATAAAATATTTTTGCTAATCTCAATTTTATAAATTTTATTAGAACAAGTTTCAACATCAAGAACTTCAGTGTTAAATCTTATATCCACTCCAGCGTCTGCTAACATTTTATCTAATACAATCTTTGCCAGTTCAGGATTAAACCATCCTTGATTATCTTGATAGGTAATTTGACCGTGTACCTTGTGCATTTCAGAGATAAAATCGTTATAAAAGTCGGTATTTATTTGGTTTTCACCGGATTTCATAACAGGTACAACAAGACCGGAGGTAATTGTCCCTCCCAGATGAATATTTTTTTCAATCAGTAAGGTTTTTAACCCCAGTTTTCCTGCGGTATAAGCGGCTGCGCATCCTGCTGTACCACCGCCAATAATTACTAAATCATAATTCATAATGACTCCTTATAACTCTTTTTATATTGAGAACTTGTAATTCGTGAACTATTTTTAACTTCCAAATTTCTTTCTTCGATAATAGCCTCATTAAGCCCTGTTAAATTTTTATCACGATAAAATATACCGGCACGTGTTTTAATAAGCCCTAAATCAAATTCTGAGAGGGGATATTTAATGAGGTTTTTGTCTTTAACCGCAATTGTACCAGTAAACTTATTTTCACGCTGATTATATATATTACCTATTTGAAAACCTGCTTCCAACATTGCTCCTCGAATTGAGGCTGATGTAGAATAGGTTAAAAGTAAACCATCATCACTCAAATGTTTATATAGTTCGATAAAAAATTCATATGACCATAAACATGGACACTTTGAGGGGGTAAAAGCATCTAAAAATATTAAATTAAATAATTCATTGTTCTCTAATATAACTTTTCTTGCATCATCAATTTTTAGATAAAAATTAATCTCCTGTAAATTATACCTTTTTAACCCGTTTTTATAACATTCAGATACATACTTATAATATATATTATGTAAAATGGTTGGTTTATCACTTGTGCCTGCACATTTGTTTACCTTACGTTTGTTAAATTCGTATATTCCTTTTAATTTTGAGTTAAAATATGACTTGTATTTATTATTTTTAAGTATTGAGTTCAACTCATCATTTTCCAACAATTCTGAGGTATTTTCAAGTAATTTTTCAAAAATTAAAAAATTTATTAGATCACTTATTTTATTTGAAGACATGTGGGACTGAGCTGTAAAATATTTTTCAAGGTTGTAATGAAAATCTAAATTATCATTTTTAAAATTTCTTACACCTGTTTGTATGAACGGTGATAGTAATGCTAAAATTTTATCATTATCCACAGCTGTAATAGAAATTCTAGGTATAATATTATTGGTATCTATCGTGTCGTTATAATTGCTATTATGCGTATGTGAATTATTGTCTTGATGTTTGAAAATATTATTAGTATATATCGCTTCGATATTGTTATTTGTAAGAATATTATTTTTTAAAAAATTTTTCTTACAATAATTTTCAAAAACATAATTTAAAAATGATTTTGAATTATAGCCAATACCATAACAAATATCCAAAACTTTAATTTCGGGTTTGGACATCAATTTATCAAAATCAACCGGCAGAATAAATTTTTCATAAGCCTCAGTTAATGCACCTTTAGCACTATGATAAATATCATTATAGTCTGAATTGTATAGCCCTACAGAGCCATCATTTGTAAAATATGGGTGAAACTCGTACATAGCTTGATTATAGCCCTATATCCTATTAGGTTCAAGTTTGTTATATATCTTATAAATGTACTCTTTTTAGGTGTTTTTGTTATAATGTTAGTGAAAGGTAGAGGTAGATTAAGATTATGAAAGTAAGTGTGAAAGTACCTGCAACATCGGCAAATTTAGGACCGGGCTTTGATTGTCTGGGATTAGCTTTGCCTCTATATAACACTATAACTATTGAAGAAACTGTGTTGCCGGGTACCGGAGTCGAAATAAATGTAATAGCAGAAAGTGCCGCAATTGATGAATTATCATTAGAACATATTCCGCTGGATGAAAACAGTCTGGTTTATAAAGCTGTTCAACTCCTTTATAATTCAATCGGACAGACGCCCGCAGAACTAAAAATAAATATTCATTCAAACATACCTGTAGCAAGAGGTTTAGGCAGTAGTGCTTCTGTTGTTGCAGGTGCATTAATAGCTGCAAATGAATTACTTGGAAGACCTGCTGATGAGGTAGCATTATTATCAATTGCATGTGAAATCGAAGGTCATCCAGATAATATTACACCTGCAATTGTTGGCGGACTTGTAATGTCATCTCAAGAAGATGATGGAACTGTTATGTATAGAAAAATGGAATGGCCTTCAGAATGGGCTATTACCGTTTGTACACCGGATTTTGAGTTATCAACTGATATTGCACGTTCTGTGCTTCCAAAAGAAGTCCCAATGAAAGATGCTATATTTAATGCTCAGAGAATGGCTATGTTTGTACAAGCTGTTCACACAAAGGACTCCCAGCTCATGCGTGCGGCACTTCAAGACAGACTTCACCAGCCATACAGAATGAAGTTAATGCAAGGTTTGGATAAGATTATGGATAACTTAAAGCATGTTGAAAGTGTTTTAGGTTGTGTTATCAGCGGTGCAGGCTCTTCTATTTTAGTCATTTCTGAAAGAAATGATCTTGATAAAATTAGAAGTATTGTAAAAGACACTTGGGCTGACCAAAATATAAAATGTGACATAAAAACTATGAATGTCGAAGAAAACGGCGCACAAATTATTTCTAACGAAGATTAGCAATTTAAATTAGAAAAAATACTAATTACAACTTATCAAATATCCTCCATAATGTTTGTGAACTAATATGGAGGGTATTTTTATGAATGTTAGTATTTTAGATTCTTGTGTGGGCTGTGGTGCCTGTGCAATTATAAATCCCGCAGTATTTGATATGTGCACAGGGAAAGCATGTGTTAATCCTGATAAAATAGAGGAAACAGAAGATTTATGCATTGATGCGGCACTAAGTTGTCCTGTAAATGCTATAGAAATTAGTGATTATTAAATTTTGTAACGTATTATAATTAAATAATAATAAGTAAATTGCTCTAAATATAATCTTTAGGGCAATTTTTGTTGCAAGAAAAACTTTATAAATAAGTAGGTTAAATTTTGTAGTAATTGAAAGGTAGGTTTTTATGACAAATATGTATGTTGGTACAAGTCCTGTTTATACAATGGTTGACAAAAGTAAAGGCAGTTTTACAAATAGAGCGCAATGCGCAAAAGAACATTTCAAAAATAATTTAGCAATGAATACTAAAGTTGCCGTTCTTGCAGGCGGTTCAATTGCGGCTGCGGCAATTAAGCCAAACCTTGTAACTAAAGCAGCAACAGGTTTAGGTAATTTGTTATCTAAAGTACCGCTTTTAAAAGATGTAATAAAAAATCCAACAAAAACAGGTAAAATCGGATTAGCCGCAACATTAGGTTTGGCATTGGTACATGTAATCCAAAAACATACATATAAAGCAGGTCAAATTGATCAAAAATATACAGATGCGGCAAAAATTGAATCTCAAACAAAGAATATAATTCTTGAACAACAAAAACTTTGCGCCGCTGATGATGGGCAGACAAAAGGAAGAAAAGGACTTTATGTTCAATAAAAAAAGAGGTCTTAACAGACCTCTTTTTCATATGTAATACATATTTTTAACTTTTTATCAGTTGTATCAATTATTGCCCAGCGAATAAGTGAACCATAAGTTTCAGTCAGTCTATTTTCTATTTTGGTTGTTGATAGAACATCAGGTTTATCAATAAAAACTACATCTGAGAATATTGATTTTGTCATAATATTTTCCTTATTCTACAGTCACAGATTTTGCAAGATTTCTTGGCTGATCAACATCCTTACCTAAGAATTCTGCAATATAGTAAGCAATCAATTGCAACGGTATCATTGCAATAATAGGTGATAACAATTCTGTAACTTCAGGGACTCTGATAATAAAATCAAATAAATCCTCCAGTTTTTCATCATGAGAATTGGTTAAGGCAATCATTCTTGCATTACGAGCTTTAGCCTCTTCACTGTTCGAAAGAAGTTTTTCATATACAGAACCTTTCATTAAAATCGAAAGTACCGGCATAGTCTCATCCAGCATTGCAATTGGTCCGTGTTTCAGTTCCCCGGCAGGGTAACCTGTAGCGTTTATATAGCTTATTTCTTTAAGTTTCAAGGCACCTTCCAGTGCTGTAGGATAATTAATTCCACGCGCGATATAGATAAAGTCTCTTGTGTTAGAATATTTTCTTGCACATAATTTAATTTCTTCTTTATTGGCTAAAATTTGCTCAATTTTCTGCGGAAGAAGAAGCATTTCAGCTTTTAAATTAATTAAATCGGTTTCGGCCATGGTTCCTTTAACTTCTGCCATATAAAGAGCCAGCAGATAGAATGATGTTAGCTGAGCAATATATGATTTTGTAGCCGCAACAGAAACTTCAATACCTGCACTAACAGGAACTAAACTATCGGCTTCTCTTGCCATTGCAGAATCCGGGCGATTTGTAATAATCAAAATATGAGAACCGCGAGCTTTTGATTGTTTGATAGCGGTCAAAGTATCAGCTGTTTCACCTGATTGAGAAACCCCAATAACAAGAGTATGCTCATCGGTTACCGTTTTTCTGTAAATATACTCACTTGAAGCCTCAACATCGACAGGAATTTCACAGAAATTTTCAATAATATATTTGCCTATCATTGCGGCATGCAAAGAGGTTCCGCAAGCAATAATTTGTATTCTGTTAAGATTTTTCAAGGTTTCTCGGGTTAATTTAACCTCGTTAAGAACAATTGGGGAATCCGATGTGTGAAGTTTACCAACCAATATATTTCGGATAACATCCGGCTGTTCATGGATTTCTTTAAGCATAAAGTGTTTATAACCCATTTTACTTAAAGCAACCGGTTCCCAAGGTAAAACTTCAATCTTTGGAGTAACTTCCTGTTCGTTTTCATCTTCAATTTTTAATGAATAAGGAGTAAGTGTTGCAACCTGATTATCAGATAAATATATAGCACGTTTTGTATGCTTAATTATTGCAGGAACATCAGAAGCTACATAATATTCGTTTTCTCCCGCACCAATCAATAATGGTGCATTTCGTTTTGTAACCACCAATTTATCTGGCTCATCATTGTGTAAAATACACAGAGCATAGGCTCCTTGAATTTTCTTTACTGCAAGCTGAACAGCTTTGGTTAAATCTTTAACTTGAGCATATGTACTTGCGACTAAATGTGCAACTGTCTCAGTATCAGTTTGAGAGCGAAACACACAGCCTTTTGCTTCAAGTTCTGTCTTTAATTCTTTATAGTTTTCTATAATACCATTGTGAACAACGACTAAATTGCCGCAATTACATGTATGCGGATGTGCGTTTAAAACAGTTGGAGCACCGTGAGTTGCCCATCTGATATGTCCTATACCGCAAGTGGATTTTGTAAGTTCATAAGCATGCGGAGCAAGTTCTTCTCTTAAATTTTTTAATTTTCCTTCCGCTTTATATACATTTATTTTATCTGAACATTTTAAAGCAATACCTGAAGAATCATATCCTCTGTATTCTAACTGTTCCAAACCATCCAATAATATATCTACAACAGGCTTTTTACCTACATATCCAACAATACCACACATATTGTATCTCTCCATTAAAAATAACTACAGTATATATGGTATCATCAAAATACGAGTTTTTTTATACCTTAATATAATTTTTACATTAATCAAGAATTTGTATTCCTGCACCTGTCATTGTCGGTCTGAACGAATTATGATATCCCCATCCGTTTGAGCCATAGTATCCTCTACTGTATGATGGCCCAAATCTGTTCAGGTATGGAGAATTGGTTAGTGCCGGGGTATAGCCTGTTGGTTGACCAATAATAGAATTCATTAAACGATTTTTGATTGTTGAAGGCTGGTAATAATTATTCCCTGTACGGCTGTATGAATTATAATAACCGCTATCATAATCATTTCCTCTATAATTAGATAGAATATTATTCATTCGCTGACTTATACTCATTGTTTGGTAGTTATTCTGGAACAACTGTTGTTCAATTCTATCAAGTCTGGTATTATTATTTTCCTTTGTAAAAGTTTTCCCAAATAAATATTTTTCTACTCTTGATAAATCATTATTATATAAATTATCTCCGGCATAATAATCATAATTGTGACTTACCGGAACATTCTGAAGATGTTTAACCGTATAAGCATGAGCTGTAAATCCGAGTGTGCTCCAAAAAATTACAACTAAGCAGTTAACTAAAAAATTTCTCATTCTCGCCCCTTCTTTTAAGTGTATATTATCCCCAAGAAAAAGTGATTGTAATTAGACACATGAATAATCTTTACAATTAGACCGAAAAAATAAATAATGGTAAAATTATGTTATGTTTGGATTAAAAAATAAGAAAAAACAGGTAATTGCATACCTGCATACACACTGGGATAGAGAATGGTATCGAGAATATGAAGTATTCAGACTGAGATTATTAAAAGTTTTTGATAATGTATTATCACTTCTTGCTCAAGATAAAATTCCGTCATTTTACTTTGATGGACAAGTTTCAGCACTATTGGATTATCTTGAAATGCGTCCTGAATGTGAAGAATTGATCAGAGACCTTATTGCACAAAAAAAACTTTTTATTGGACCATTCTACTGCCTTGTGGATGAGTTTTTAACTGATGGTATTTGTTTTGCAAAGAATTTAGAATTGGGCCTAAAAATTGCCCAGGATTTCGGCTGTGAGGATTATATCGGATACTTTGCCGATACTTTCGGTCATAGTCAAAATGTTTCTCAGATTCTAAAAGATTATGGTATTGATAAATCAATTGTATGGCGAGGATGCGGAAATTTGCCTTCAGAATTTATTTTCAATGGGGTGAATACTGTAAATCTTGTCCGCGGTTATTTTAATGATATTTTCTCTACCGACAAATTTCTGGAAGAAAAAGCCGAATTTATCAAAGATAATCTTGATAAAATTGCAAAAAAATCAAAAAACATTTTACTTATGCCAATCGGTGCAGACCACCTTGGTGTGCCTGAAGATATAGCTTCGCAGATAGAACTAGTTAACGGGTATCTTGATGACTATGAAATTACTCTTGGGTCACCGTTTGATTACTTTGATAAAGTTAAGTTTAAAGAAAAATATAACGGAGAACTCCGTGACAACTCTGAGACATTTATTCTGCAAGGTTCATACTCAGCAAGAACTAAGCTGAAACAATTAAATACAGAATGCTCTTACAAATTAGATTTAGCTAACAAATTGCAGATGAATTTCGGAAATGAATATGCTTCCTCAATTGACTATGCTTATAAATTATTATTACAAAATCAGGCTCACGACAGTATTTGCGGCTGCTCAACAGATATGGTTCACTCTGAAAATATTGTAAGATATAACAAAATTCTTCAAATTGCGAATACCATTATTGATGAAATTCGGGTAACTCAGCCAGAAAACTTGTCTATCACATTCAAATATCCGGAGAAATATAAACTTTTAGAAGTAGAAAGAACTTATTGTGATGACGATGCTCAAATTGTTTCTCAACGACAAGGATTTCCTGCAAGTTTACTTTACGACACTGCAAAAATACCAGTAACAGAAGATTATACAACAATTTATACACTACTTAAAGAATTTAATACCGATAACTCTGCTACTGACCTGAGAGTAACCAATAAAAACATCTTTAACTCTAAAATTAAACTAGAAGTTGCAAGCGGTAAACTAAATCTTTATGACGGATTAAAATTATATCCTAATTTTATAGAATTTGTCAGATACAAAGATTTCGGTGATTCATACAATTTTGGTCCTGTAAAAAATGACAACGGCGAAATTGCACAAATTAAATCCGCAAAAGTTATTATGGATGGAGCTTTGCGTTGCGGTTTGAGAATTACAACCTCATTTTTTAATGTTGACGTATTCTTAAATAAAAAATCAAATCTCTTAAATTTCAAAATTAAATGGACAAATCTTCTGTCAAATAGATTATGGCAGGTTAAATTTAATTTTCCAAAAAATATTACAGAAACACAATCTGAAGATATGAATTTGCTTATAAAACGTAAATTTGATCCAAATTATAATATACGAGAAAATTTACCTTTAGAACGCGGACATGAAGCCAAGACAAATACCGCACCAATGCAAAGATTTGTTTGGACAAATGGATTTGGTGTAATTACACGAGGATTAACAGAATATGAGGTTTACCAAAAAAGCTTATCCGTAACTTTATTACGCAGTACCGGTATTATATCAAATCCTAAAAATCCGGCAAGAACAACCCCTGCAGGACCTCCGATTGAAGTGTCAGGAGCTCAGCAAATTGGTGACAACACAGCAGAATTTGCTGTTGGTTTCTTTCCGATAAATGATTGGGCAAACTACGTAGAAGAGATCTACCCTGAAACTATATTGTTTTAACAAACTTTCCCACCCAAATACGACTTACCAAAGAGAAGGCAAGCCGTATAAGAGTGCATTAAC
>CAROLD010000029.1 GCA_949035555.1 uncultured bacterium
TAACCTAAAGCACTTGTCTTAGGCACTTGGTTGGTCGTATGAATATTTGTTAAGTTTTTCACCTGTATTGGTCGAATTTACTGCTCAATACATAAATAACTAACTTTAAAATAAATATGTAAACCATCTGCAAAACTAATAAAAAAGAAAAAGTGACTTTTAGAAAATTTCTAAAAGTCACTTATATCAAATGGTTGCGGGAGCTGGATTTGAACCAACGACCTTCGGGTTATGAGCCCGACGAGCTACCAGACTGCTCCATCCCGCGATATTTAATTTTTATATTGAGAGAACTCCCTCAACACTTATATTATGCTCCGTAAAAAATAAAAATCAAGTACCCAGATTTTTTAGTTAAAAATAATTTATTCCTACAATTATTGTAGGGATGTTTGTAGGTGCGGTGTGGAGTGAAGTTTTTATATAAATTTTGAATAGAAACCGCCTGCGCAAAATATTAAGAAATGTTTGCGTAGCAGGAAAATTTGTATTGAGTAATATAATATTATAATTAAGTATTCTATAAAATGAGCTACCGAGCTACCAGACTGCTCCATCCCGCGATATTTATTTCACTTTATATTTTGCTCAGTGAAATAAATAATCAACCCACTCAAGCTTCTGTCATTTTTCTAAAACAAAATACTTACAGGAAAGATTATTAGACAATCCGGTATTATACACTTTCGACAATGTTATTTTACGTTACCATTGCTCGTATGAATCTGTACATTACTTGTAATTGTGTATAATCCAATAAATCCATATATTGAATTATTTCAGCTCTTAAATCCGGTGGATCTTGTAAATGTCGAAACTGATAAAGCTGTTCGTGTTCTATTTCCAACACTGTTGCAATTTTATCTAATAAGTCGGCTGAAGGATAATTTTTACCACATTCTATGCAACTTATATGTTTCGGTTCTACTTGTACAAGTTCTGCTAAGGCAGCTTGTGTCATGTTCTTTCTTAATCGATACTCGCGTATTCTTTTTCCTAATAAACTTTTTACATCCAATTTCGTAACCTCTTTTCTTGATTGTAATAAGGACTGCCTTTATTCAAAATAAAGAATTACGTAAGTTTTGAACAAAAACTTACGTAATTTATGGAGTCACTTACGCAACCGGTAAAATTAAAAAATTTATTATACCTTTAAGGTAGAATATCAACTTATACGGATAACAAAAGCATGCCTGATAAATTATTTTGAAAGATTTTGTTTATCAAGTTTTACTAAAGTTTCTACTACTTCTATTTGTTTTCTTAACTTATTCAATTCAATTTCCAAATTTGTTGAAGTAGTAATATTTTTTATTTCTTGTTCTTTTTTAGCTCTTTCACTTAGTTCACTTATAGCATTTACTACAACACCGACGATTACATTCATTACAATAAAAGATGAGGTTAATATAAATGCGACAAAATAAACCCATGCCACAGGAAATACAGAGATAACAGGTCTTGCAATACCCATGGACCAGCTTTCCAGAGTCATAATCTGGAAAAGGGAGTACATACTTTTACCTATTGAACCAAAGAATTCAGGGAAGGCTTCTCCAAACATAGTTGTTCCCATTATTGAAAATATATAGAAAATTAAGAGTAAAAGTAAGCTTGCCCAGCCGACATTGGGGATAGATTCTATAATTGCCTGAACTATAATTCTTAATCTTTGTAGTTTTGTGACAAGTCTTAATGCTCTAAATGCTCGCAGGACCCGAAATGCTCGAAATGATGAAAAGGCTCCGCCTGTTGGCACCCACGACATTGCAACAAGAATAAAGTCAAAATTATTCCAGCCGTCTTTAAAAAATGATTTTCCATAAACATATAATTTTATAAAAAGTTCAATTGTAAAAATTATCACACATAATACACATGAGTAATGAAAAAACTTACCTGCATGATTGTTAAGTGCAGGATAGGTCATAAGTCCCAAAATTAATGAATTATATATAATAACTAATAGAATAAAATTATTAACGTGTTGATTTTCAATAAAATTTTTCAGTTTATTTTTCATTACTTTTATTCCTAATCTAAATAATTTCAGTCTAAAAATGGTGTAAATATAGTAATATATTACAACAAAAAACTAAAAAGTTATATGAAATTAAACAATACCTTGAGCAAGCATCGCATCAGCCAGCTTTTTGAAAGCCGCAATATTAGCACCTGCAACATAATTGCCGCTTTTACCATAGCTGTCTGAAGCTTCTTTGCAAGCTGCAAAAATATTTACCATAATCTGATTAAGCCTTGAATCTACTTCATCAAAAGTGTAATAATATCTCATACTATTTTGAGACATTTCTATTGCCGAAGTAGCAACACCTCCTGCATTTGCGGCTTTTGCAGGAGCGACGAGAACCCCTTTTTCTAATAAATAATCAGTTGCTTCTTGAGAGCAAGGCATATTAGCACCTTCGCCGACTGCTATAACACCATTTTCTACAAGAATTTTGGCGGAGTTTAGGGTAAGTTCGTTTTGAGTTGCACAAGGAAGTGCAATATCTGTTTTTATTGTCCAAATAGGAGAATCATCTCCCAGGCGCTCAAAATATTGCGCATCAGAATGCACTCGAACATATTCGGAAATTCTACCGCGTTCAACTTCTTTAATTTGTTTTACAAGGTCTAAATCTATACCATTAGAATCATATATACAACCGTTAGAATCACTCATTGCGACAACTTTTGCGCCATATGAATAAGCTTTTTCCGCGGCATAGATTGCAACATTACCGGAACCTGATATTGTTACTATTTTACCTTCAAGCGAATTATTGTGAGCGTTAAGCATTTCGCGCATAAAGTAAATTAATCCGTAGCCTGTAGCTTCTTTTCTTGCAAGCGAACCGCCGTAGCAAATGGATTTTCCGGTTAAAACTCCGCCTTCATAGGCTCCGCGAATTCGTTTATACTGCCCGAAAAGATAACCGACTTCTCTGGCTCCTACTCCGATATCACCGGCAGGAACATCAACATCCTGACCGATATGACGGTATAATTCTGTCATAAAGCTCTGGCAAAAATTCATAATTTCGTTATCTGATTTACCTTTCGGATCAAAATCACTTCCGCCTTTGGCTCCGCCTATAGGAAGTCCTGTCAGGGCATTTTTGAATATTTGTTCAAAACCTAAAAATTTCATAATACTTTGATTTACGCTCGGATGAAATCTCAAACCGCCTTTGTATGGTCCGAGTAAGGAATTAAACTGAACTCGGTATCCGCGATTTACAATAACTTCACCTTTATCATTTCTCCAAGGGACTCTAAATGAAATAATTCTTTCAGGCTCAACCATTCTCTCCAGAACAGATTCTTTTTCATATTCGGGATGAGCTTCAACAACAGGTTTTATAGTTTCAAAAACTTCGTTTACTGCTTGTAGGAATTCAGGTTCTGTATAATTTTTAGCTTTTGTTTCTGTCAGTACTTTATTCAAATATTCATTCATTAAATTCGTCCTTATAATTTTTAGGTTAGAATAACGTATATATAACTTCCTGACTTTTATATTATACGTGTTTTCAAGTATTGTCAATATTAAAAATATCTTAATAGACTTAGACATAAGATGATAGAAAAATAAAAATAATAGAAAAAATATAATACTATGAATGAAGTTAACAAATTACTAAAAGCATTGGGCGAAACAATTGAATTACAGCCTGACGGATGGACAAAAGAGCACATGTACGAATCACGCAGTAAGCGATGGATTGCGAACATTTTACCTTGTGAATTATTAAAAAGAACAGTTAAGCAGGCTGTAGAATCTCTGGTTACACTTTGTGAGTGCAACGAGTTTTATAAAACTTTTCCTGATAATATCGGAACCCCTGATTACGGTGATAAATGGGGTGTCCGTGCAAATTATATTGAGATAAACAATCGTGCGATAGCTGAAATGCACAATGATAAAACTAAAAACGGTATCTTAAGTTCAATAAAAATACTGCCAGCAATTCCCCCTTCTGCTAAAAGCTGGGCAAATTGCATAATTTTATCGCAAATTTTTCCGAATATATACGGAGACGGGTACAATAAGGCTCCGAATGAAGAAAATTCTATTTACGGGATAAAACTAAATGCTAACTACAGCGGTAATATAATTGATTTTGACATAGCAGATAAAATCACACCTGAGGAACAGTTTAAAGCGTTCAATCTTCTGTCGCATCTTCACGGATTAAAGACAGGATTTCGCACAGTAATTTCTGCTGACCAGATAAAAGTTGCTAATCCTCAAGGGGATGATATTGTCTTCAAATGGGATAACCCTGAACATCAGGAACTTTTTATTGAAGAACATGTTAAACTTGTTAAACTGGGGTTTGAAGCTATATTTGTAGATTCTGCAAAACACATAGGCGGATATGAAATGGAAAATTATACAGGCGTCGGCGCATTGCCTGATTATGGTCAGATGCAGTATATTGTTCACGAAATTCGTAAACGTTCGGGCTGTACAACCTTAAGTTTTGCAGGCGAAAAAAGTACGGGTGATTTCGAACGTTACAAAAATCTGGGACTAACCACAGGTACGGCATTTATTGAACCTGATAATTATGATGAAGTAAAAAAATGGTCAACCGAGTTCAAATATAATATGGAATACACACCGGGCGTAGAAGTTTCGAACGATAATGATGAAGGCGGAAGAAGTTATGAAGATCGTCTCCGCCGCATTCATACCATACTTTTCGGATATGAATACCCGAGTGATAAACTTCCCAGCTTTATGCAGATGGAAGATTTATTCCCGCTGCGTTATGATACAAACACCCATCATTTGATGATGACAAATCCTTCATATTCGTTGAATGGAACTCCTGAAAGCCACTGGGAAAATCTTTTTACAACCGATGACGGCAGAAACTATAATGCTCAAGCCGCAGAATTATTTGTTTACGCACTTAATCTTTAATAAGCTTTTCTTTCAGCCTTTCCAAAAATAACTTCGCTGCGGGAGAAAAAACTTGCCCTTTTTTCCATACAATATCCAGCCCTGATTCTAATTTCGGGCTTAAGGAGCGGAAACAAATATTGCTTTCCGCTGATATATTTGCAAGTTTATCAAGAGTAACTGCACTGCCAACCCCTGCTTCAACCATTTTTACTGCATTATAAGCGAGATTATAAGTAGCGGTTATATTTAATTTCTCAAAACTTTCGCCAAACCAATCTAAAAATCCGCTGTCTTTTGAATACTTAGGTGACATTTGTCGTGAAGCAAGCAAGGGTTCATTAATTAAGTCTTCAAGCTTGATTACTTTTTTTGAAGCAAGCGGATTATCTTTTCTCAAAACGACACCCCAGACATCTTTTTCTGGTATTGTTATGTAATCATATTTTGACAAATCTACCGGCTGGATTAAAAGTCCGAAATCCAAAAGACCTCTGTCTAATTTTTCCGTAACATCTTCTGCGTTGCCGCTATAGATATGAAATTTCACGCCAGGGTAATCTTGTTGAATATCTTTTATTACTTCTGCAATATATTTCATCAAATCAGTTTCACCGCCGCCAATATAAATATCTCCGCTTAAGCTATCGCTTATAGCTTCAAATTCGGCTTCGGTTTTTTCGACCATTTCAACAATTTCCTGCGCCCGTTTGCGTAAAAGCATTCCCTCGGGAGTTAAAGTTATTTTGTATTTTCCACGGGTTAGAAGTTTCTGCCCGAGCTCATTTTCAAGCTCCTGAAGCTGGCGGGAAAGCGTCGGCTGAGTAAGGTGAAGTGAGTTTGCTGCCTTGGTAATGCTTCCTTCTCTTACTACCGCCAAAAAATATTTTAAAACCCTTATTTCCATACATTGATTTTATTGCTTTTAATTATGCTTGTCAAGCATTTTTAATTATTTAATATAAGTATTTGCTATTTTTCAAATATCGTAAATAATATTAAAAGCAGTAATATAAATAACAGGAGACAATAATGGATATAATCAGAGTAAACACCCCGAGAGGACTTGAGCTGAAAGGCGCAATGTTCGGGAATAATAATATGGATAGTGTTGTAATTATTATGTCAGGAATTTGCTCAAACTTGTTCCAAAATGAATTACTTTGTACTACCGGAGAATTGTTGAATAAAAACAATACTGCCTGCATAATAGGACATGCAATGGATGCTTTTTCCTGCTTTATGTATTCAGATTTCTCTACAGGGAAACAAAAAACAACCGGTGTTTTTAATGATGATTTCAATGTTGTATATGAAGATGTGGAAAGCTATGTTAAATACGCAAATGAACAGGGGTTCAAAAACATAATCCTTGCGGGGCATTCTCTCGGTTCCAATAAAATAATCCACTATCTGGGAAATACAACCGATAATTTTGTGGCTTATTTTATCGTAAGCGCACCTGTCGATTTGGCTCACTGGTTCAAAGTTATGCCAAACATCTCCGAATGTATTGAACTTGCAAAAAAATATGTTAAAGAAGGAAGAGGAAAAGATATTCTTCCATATCTTTTCGGAGGGTTTTCTCCGATGTGTGCGGAATCGGTTCTCGGATTTACCAACGCATACAATCTTAAAAACTGCCCTGTAATAAGCAACGATGGAGAAACAACCTCTCTTTACAACATCAAAATCAACGGAACTTTTTTAATCGGTTCCAAAGACAGCTTAACCGAAAATGATGCTAATGGATTTATGGAAAAAATAAATTCTTATACAAAAAAACCTGAAAACAATGAAGTTATAGTAATTCCTGACGCATCACATATTTTTTACGGCAAGCACGAAGAATACGCGAAAACCCTTTTAAATATTGTTCAGAAAAGAGTATTAGCTAAAGCATAAGGAGGGATTATGAAAAAACTGTTAATTTGTATTATGACACTATTATTAATCATAGGATGTTCAGCAATGACAATGGCACAGGATAGCACATGGGATAAAACCTTCAAAAGAAGTGACAAAGTCGATGTAAAAAAAGTAAACTTTAAAAACCGCTACGGGATAACTTTAGCGGGAGATTTGTATACTCCTAAAAATGCAAAAGGTAAACTTGCGGCAATTGCAATAAGCGGCCCGTTTGGTGCAGTAAAAGAACAATCTTCCGGATTATATGCGCAAACACTTGCTGAACTCGGGTTTATAACCCTTGCATTCGACCCGTCTTATACAGGAGAAAGTTCAGGAGAACCAAGGCATGTTGCATCCCCTGATATTAATACGGAAGATTTTTCTGCCGCTGTTGATTTTTTGAGTAATCAACCAAATATTGACCCTGAAAAAATAGGCATTTTAGGGATTTGCGGATTTGGCGGGATGGGGTTGAATGCTGTAGCTATGGATACAAGAATCAAAGGAACAGTAACAGTTACAATGTATGATATGAGCCGTGTGAATGCTAACGATTATTATGATGCAATGGATGAAAACGCACGCTATGAACAACGCGAAAAACTTAATGCGCAAAGAACTCAAGATTTTAAAAACGGCACATACGCTCCAAGTTCAGGTCTGCCTGAAAAATTAACAGGAGAAGAGCCTCAGTTTGTAAAAGAATACTGGGAATACTACAAAACTCCGCGAGGATTTCACAAACGTGCAATAAATTCTAACAGCAACTGGAATATGACTTCTTCACTATCATTTATGACAATGCCGATTTTATCTTACAGCAACGAAATAAGAAATGCCGTTCTAATGATACACGGAGAAAAAGCTCACAGCAGATATTTTTCGGAAGATGCTTTCAAAAAACTAAAAGGTGACAACAAAGAATTACTAATTGTCAAAGACGCAAATCATGTGGATTTGTACGACAATTTGGATAAAATCCCGTTTGATAAAATTGCAAGTTTTTATAAAGAATATTTGAAATAAATAAAATTATTTAATCAGATTAGAACAGGCAAAATTTTGCCTGTTTTTGTTTTATAATTATTTAGGCTAGCAATAGGAGCTGTTATGAAACCAATCTCTTTAGATAAAATTTGTGAAATTCTTGAAGTAAAAAATCCGTTTGGAAATAAAATAATTGAATATGTTTGTTTTAGAGAAAAACTTATAAAGAAAAACAGTTTATATTTCACGATAATTACAGAAGGTTTTGACGGCTATGATTTCAATTTTCAGAAAATAAAAGATTCAGAAAGTATTGTAATTTCCACAAAACAAATTTCTGATTTACCCTGCATAATTGTTGAAGATAGTCTCAAAAGTTTATACAAAATTGCCGAATATTGCAGAACCAAATATGAAAATCTTAAAACTGTAGTTGTCACAGGTTCTATCGGAAAAACTTCAACCAAAGAAATGGTTTATTCCACATTGCAGGCTCATGCCAAAACTCTGCGAAACTCCGGTTCTGCAAACTCCTGCCGCGAAACTTGCCGTTTGGTCTTTAACACAGATGATGAAGTTGAACATATTGTAATGGAATTAGGATTGCGCTCCCCGAACAAACCTTTTGTTAATTCTTCAAAAATTTTAGCTCCTGATGCGGTTTTGATTACCAATATCGGGAATTCTCATATAGAAAATTTTAATTCAAAAGCTCACATTCTGGAACACAAATTATCAGCAGCGGCACATATTAAACCTGACGGAGTTCTGGTGTTAAACGGGGACGACGAACTGCTTTTTAATATTCAATACAGCCACAAAACAATCTTCTTCGGTATTCATAACGAACAAGCCGATTATTTAGCAAAAGATATTAAAATGACTAATGACGGTATTGATTTTATTGCAGTATCAAAAAACGGGGAACTAAATATACCGCTGCATTTGAACGCTGTTGGAGAACACAATATTCTGAATGCGCTTGCCTCAGTTGTAATCGGTAAGCTGTTTAACCTGACAGATGAAGAAATTCAAGCAGGGATTGCAAATTATCAGCCGACAGGTTTCAGAAACAATGTGGTAAAAGGTTATAAAAATAATATTATTATTGCGGACTGCAACAACGCAACCCCGGAATCTATGATAAGCGGTTTTGAAACACTGAAAAGCATAGACTGCAAAGGTCGTAAAATTGCAATTCTCGGACATATGATGAGGCTTGGCAAACACAGCGAAAGACTTCACCGCCAAACAGGAAAAGATGTCTTAAAATATAATTTTGATTTAATTCTGACATTTGGGCTTGATGCGCATTATATTTACGAGGAAGTGAAAAATGCAGGTAAACCTGCAATAGAATTCTTTTCAAAGCCTGATTTGGTAAAATTTTTACGTGACTATGTAAAAGAAGAAGATGCTATTTTATTTAAGGGTGTAGAAAAATTTCATAATTTTTCTGATTTATTCTATGATTTCAATAACCCTGACTACCAGCCGCCGGAAGAATTTTACGGCGGGGCATATGCAAATGATATTGCCTGTCACAGCGATGCCGAAGCCCTTTATTTCGGGGATAATTCACAATGCTATATCAGAAAAAATATTCATAAAAAAATTCACGTGAAAGATATTCTGCTTGTTATAGCGGCAATAATGGTTATAGAAAATTCAAATTTGTCTGACAAAGTAACTATATCTTCTTTGGCGGCATCAAAATTTGTCAAAAATACAAGCATAAGATTTAACAGTACAAATATTTTTACCGTTGAAGATTTGGTTTACGCAATGATGTTTAAATCATCATTTGAAGCAGCATATGCGCTCATTGAACATGCATTCGGAGACTTCAACAATTTCCGAAATGCATTATCTGAAAAATTTAAAGAACTGGGCATTGTTAATACATCAATCAGCAGTTTTTCACACCAAATAAGTACTGAAAATTACACCACAGCGTTTGATATGTATATCATAACAAAATATGCATTAAAAAATCCTGAATTTGTCAAAATAATTTCCGGAATATCTTACACGTTGACCAATCATAAATCAGGGAGACAAACTCCTATTTTTACCAATAATAAACTTTTGACACATGAACCAAAGGTTTCATATTTGGATTATTTTTCAAAATATGCCCTCGGAATTAAATGCGAAAATATCTATGATGAAGCAAATGAAATAAAATGCAGAAGTCTTATATCCTGCATCCAGAAAGATGATGATTATATTGTTGGAATTATCTTAGGCTCTGATGAATTTTATTATTGCAATAATACCTATATTGACATGAAAAGGATATTTGAAAAAGTTGTAAAATACCCCTGCCCGGCTACTGAGTCAAAAGCATAAATTTTACATAGATACTTAACAAATATTCATACGACCAACCAAGTGCCTAAGACAAGTGCTTTAGGTTA
>CAROLD010000030.1 GCA_949035555.1 uncultured bacterium
CCTTCTTCGCACATATCAACGGCAATTTTCACAGCTGCAGCTGCAGTTCTTTTACCGTTACGAGTTTGAAGGATGTATAATTTACCTTTTTCAATAGTGAATTCCATATCTTGAACATCTTTGTAACCAAGTTCAAGTTTTTTAGCGATATCAACGTATTGTTTGTATAATTCAGGCATTTCAGTTTCCAATTCAGCAATAGGTTTTGGAGTTCTGATACCTGCAACAACGTCTTCACCTTGAGCATTTGTTAAGTATTCACCATAGAATTTATTTTCACCTGTAGCAGGGTTTCTTGTGAATGAAACACCTGTTGCACAATCGTCACCCATGTTACCAAATACCATTGATTGAACATTTACAGCGGTACCGAAGTTATGATCGATTTTGTTCATGTTTCTGTAAGCAACTGCACGAGGGATATTCCAAGATCTGAATACTGCTTCAATAGCTTCTTGCAATTGAACGTATGGGTCTTGAGGGAATTCTTTGCCTGTAACTTCTTTAATAATGTTTTTGTAAACAGGGATAAGGGATTTCAAACCTTCTGCTGAAATTTCTGTATCTTGTTTTACGCCTTCGCGTTCTTTTACTTTTTCTAATTCAGATTCGAAGTATTTTTGTCTGTCCATTTCCCAAGCAACAGAACCGAACATTGTTAAAAATCTTCTGTATGAATCGTAGCAGAATCTAGGATTGTTAGTTAATTTAATCATAGCTTCTACGGTTTGATCGTTCAAACCTAAGTTAAGGATGGTTTCCATCATACCGGGCATTGAAACTCTTGCACCTGAACGTACAGAAACTAAAAGAGGGTTTTCAGCATCGCCGAATTTTTGCCCTTTTTGTTCTTCAACTTCTTTCAAAGCTGCTCTAACTTCATCCATTAAACCTTCAGGCATTTTATTGCCGTTATTAATATAAGCCATACAAGTTTCGGTAGTAATAGTCAAACCCGGAGGTACCGGCAAACCTAAGTTTGTCATTTCTGCCAAGTTTGCGCCTTTACCGCCAAGAAGGTTACGCATAGTAGCATTTCCTTCTTTGAAAAGCCATACTCGTTTTTCTGTCATAATTTTTTTCTCCTTTTAGTAAAAAATATCTCTCTAGATAAATTATCATTAAAATTTTACCATGAACATGAGTATAGCAAAGCGAGTAGAGTCAAATTGTTTATACATGTTAACACTTTTTAGAAAAAGAAAAGTTCAGGAGTTTTTTTAATTTCATCAATACATTTTTTGAAAGATGTTTGAAGATATTCGGGATGTGTTTCTGAAAGTGCAATATCCATTTGTTCCAGAGAATTGTACCCCAATTTTCTTGCGGCATCATTGATATGAGCAAATCTTGGAGATTTCTGTTCTTTTGACAGCCCTTCAAAATTCTGTTCCAAACGAGCAAACAATTCTTTTTCACCTGCCTGCTGAATTTTATTTTGCAAAAATTCCAGTTTTGCAATTAACACTCGATAGGCATCTTCATTATTTTCAACAACAGCACGAAGGCGCAGTCTGTCAGTCATAATTCCAATATCCTGAACATTCAAAACTGAAAGCATTTTTAGAAACATAATTCTAAAAGATTTTTCCTCTAACTTTGAAAAATCCTTACTTTTTAAGATTTCACCAAACATTGTTCCGCTCAATATATTTTCTATACCATTTGGAAGTTCTGACGGTTTTAACTCTTCCGGTGTCAGTTTTGAGAAATTTTCAAGTGTAGGGATTTTATTATAATGCGGTACAAAATCCTCACTCAAACCAAGAGCTTGACGCACTTTCGCAAAAGAAGTTTCAAGAAGCAGTCTTTTTGCCTCCCTGAAATTATCCCTTTTTTGAATAATTACTTCTGCCATCTCAGCAGATTTCTCGTGAATATTTTTGTCAAATACATCGCCAATTACTTCTGACATTTCCTCAGCTCCGGATTTAACTTTTGCATCAATTTGCGCGCTTATATTTTCTAATAATTTCGTATGTTTACCGTTCTTAAATGGTGGAAGTTGTATCAAATCACCATTTGCAAGATTTATTTGATGTTTTTTATTATTCAAATTGTCACCGATATTACGTCTGATCGAATATAAAAATGATGTAAAATTGTCAAAATCTGATGCTCCAACTCTCACATCTTTATAAATCTCTTTTTGCAAAATATCAAAACTTCGCTCCTGCGCAGTTAAAACCTCTTGTAGATTTGTTGCACATTCAACAGAATGAACAATATTTTTTGGATTAACTACACGTTCTTTTGCATAATCAGCAATTCGTCCGTTTGATGCTCGAAACTGCTCCCGGACAAAACTTTTGGCATCGTCTGCAAAATCGCCCACTCTTTTTTCTATAACAGAAATTCTTTCATTTACCATTTTTTTTATAAACTTAGAAACATTAGGACCTTTAACGCCATAATAAATTAACAAACCACCGCCAGCAATAAGGCTAAGAGGTAAAATTTTCTTTGTAACAATATTTTCGTGCGGTTCAGAATTTTTTGCCGCAGGTTTTATTTTTCCCCCGCCTGTCATTGTGATCGGTAACATTACACCTATTTTTTCACTAACTAAATCCACCATAAAAAGACCTTTTTATTTTGCACATGATATTAATAACCCAAAATAAAAAAATTTGCCAGTAAAAAGAGCGGCTCTACAAATTTGTAGAGCCGCTCTTTTTTATTAACCTTATTTAAGACCTTTTTCAACAATTACCTTGGCAAGTACTCCGTTTACAAAAGTTGAACTGTCTTCTGTTGAATATTTTTTTGCAAGCTCAAGAGCTTCATCCACAACAACTTTCATTGGAGCTTCTTTAATATAAACAAGTTCTGCCAATGCTATTCTTAAAATATCTTTATCCATTTTTACAAGTCTGTCAAAATCCCAGCCTTCTGAATAGTCATTTATCATTTTATCTATTTCTTCGTGATTTTTTTGATAAGTTTCAGCAATTTTTATTGCATAACTTTTAACTTCGCCTTCTGATTCTAAAGTTGTAAACTCTGCAATTTCAAGTGCTAAAAGTGCTTTTTCAGCAACATTTATCATTTCATCAATTCGTCCAATCATATCTGATGTCATAGGAAGCGGCACAGGTATATTAGTTGCACCCATAGGACGATTAAGATTGATTTCGTGTTCTGCTTCATAATCATCAATTCTGTTTTTCATATCAATCAGGGAACCCAACGATAATTTTAAATCATCATTTGCACTGCTTGACAGAATTCGTACTGATTTTAGAATGATATCATCTAAATTTTCTTTTGAATAATTTGTAATCTTTTTATCAAATTGAGAGAATAGTATAAAGGCTAATTCTCTTGATGCTCTGCGGGCTTGCATATTTTTTTACCTCTTAAAATTTTTCATATTTTTACTATCTTAATTATGCTATCATGAAAAATTTTTTGCGTAAAGTTTATTCAAAATCAACAATCTTTTTACCGCGTATAAACCGCCACAATGTTCTGAAAACATTTTTCTTTTTATATTTTTTGTAGTCTTCGAAATAATTTTATATTCGTAGTAAAACATAAACAAAATATTTTTGCGTGGCATAAAATAGAGCGCGGAGTATTGCTCCGCGCTCTATCTTCATTTATACCAAATAAAATTATTCAGCTGAACCTTCGTTGTTAATATCTTTAATGCTCAACGCAATTCTATGTTCTTGCGGTGTGAATTTCTTAATAAGAACTTCTACACTGTCACCAACTTTGAAATTGTTGAACGGATTGATATTTTCTTCTGCCATTTCTGAAACAGGTAATAAAGCTTCAACTCCAGGGAAGATATTAATGAATGCGCCAAATCCTGTAACTTTATTTACAGTACCTGTGATTACCTGACCTTCTGAGAATTGACCTTCGATTTGCTGCCATGGATCTTCGCCCATTCTTTTTAATGACAATGAAATTCTTTTTAATTCTGTGTCAATTTTAATAATTTTAACTTCTAAAGTTTCGCCTAATGAGATAACATCAGACGGGTGTTTAATTCTCTGCCAAGAAATTTCAGAAATTGGAAGTAAACCATCAATACCGTTGATGTCAACAAACGCACCGAAATCAGCAATTCTAACAACTTCACCTTTAACAACTTGATCTTCTTGAAGTTCTGATAAAATATTATCAACAACTTGGTCTCTTTGTTCAGCAACAGCTTGTCTTTGAGAAAGGATAAGTTTATTTTTCTTAG